>CAWJEP010000006.1:0-12976 GCA_963841935.1 uncultured bacterium | reverse complement strand
ACCCTCGACGCTTCGCATCAATGCCTGCAAATCTTTGACCGCGACGCCTTTTTTCGAAATCGGAAGTTCGTGTCCGAGAGCGCGAGCGAAAATCGAAAGGTTCTCGATGCGTTCCATATCCGGCACATCGTGAATGCGATAGAAAAACGCTCCGCCTTTTTTCTCCATTGCTTTCCACATAAATTCGGCGACTTCTCTGTTTGCCGGAGCAGCCTGAATTTCTTCGACGAGTTTGTGCGAGTAGCCGCGCGATTTCTTTCACGACTTTTATCGGGACGCCTTTTTCATCGAGGACGAATTTGATTCGTCTTTTTCGAAGTCGATGGCGCCGTTTCTTTCTTTTTCCTTGCGCATTATTTTCGCCATCTTGTTCATCATTAATAACTCCGCGAAAAGACGGCTGGCGGCTCGCTTGTGCGCTTCGCTCCGACTACGCGCTCGCCGCCAGCCGTCTTTTCCGCTTCATTTAATGTTTCCTGGGCTGTCTCATATGTAAATCTTTTTATCGAGCGGATGAAAGTTTTGCCGAACCACCGCGAATATATTTTGGCTTTTTCGTCCATTTCGAATACGGCCGAAAAAGCGCATTTGTCTTCGTTGGGATTTAGATGAGAGGTTGTTGTAGAGAACTTCCGGCACATGGGAATGTCATCGAGGAGGTAAACGGAGAAACCACGTTCGCGAGCTTCTTTATCGGGCGCGTGGCTTCGCGGACGAAATGAGACACATCGGCAATAGAACATCAACTTATAATGACCTTTCGAAGTTTTCTGATGAAAAGCGTCATCAAAATCTTTCGCTCTCCCGGTAATGGTGCACTCGGCACATCGCCATATCGCGGCGTTTGTCGGCGCCTTCGGCTTGGATAGTCGCCGCGTTTTCGGCTATTTCTTCCGCTTCGCGGACGACTTCAACGGGATATTCGTACGCGAACCCCCGTCGAGGACGATGGCGATCTCCGTCTCGTGAATTCCCGGCTCGCCGATGATTTCGGCAAGCTCGCCTTCGGCGTGGTCGCTAAACCATTTTGAAATCTTTACGAAAACTTTTTTACCTTCGTAAGCCGGAGCGGAAGTGCCTAGCGGTGAGCACGTCGTGTTAGCGGAGTCTGCGGAGCGCACAAGCGAACCGATAAGCACTTCCGCAGAGGCTTCTTTTTTTATTATGATTGGTAGATAGCATCGCTTATCATCCGGCACGAGTTCAAGATTGTCGCCGATTTTTTTTGCTACGCCGACAAATGCCGACTTTGAACGATGAACGATTTCCGTGACTTCACCCTGTCGGCGATTGAAACGCGGATGAGGCAAAACTTTTATTTTCACCGTGTCGCGATGGAGCGCGCCTTTGAGATTTGCCGGCTGGATTTCTATGGATTCTTTGGATTTTCCGTCGTCAAAAAAGCCGACGCCTTTCTGGCTGACGGCTATTGGACCTTCGAGATCTTGCGGCTGCATAGAAGCACACTATAGCAGATTTGATATAATTTACGAATGAAAATCGCTCCTCGCGACCTCATACTTGGCGGGCAGGATGGGCTAGTAAATGTTTTAGGAATTATTCTTGGACTTTCGGTCGCGGCGACATCCGAACACACTATCATCATCGCCGGACTCGCCGCCGCGTTTTCGGAGGCCACTTCGATGGGCGCCGTGGCTTACACCGCGGCGAGAGCCGACAAAGTCCGCATCGAAACCGAAGGCGAGAAAATGTTTTTCGGCGACGCCGTCATTGTCGGCGTCGCCGCTCTCATCGGCGCCATAATCCCGATCGCGCCGTTCTTTTTTGTTACCGGAATTACGGCCGTAACCATTTCGCTCGTCCTTTCCGCCGTCGCCCTTTTCATTCTTGGAGCCAAAGCCGGTCAGAGCACCGGCCGGTCGAAAACGAAATCGGGATTCCAGATCCTTTTCATCGGTTTTCTCGCCGCTCTCCCGGATTTATCATAGGAGTATTGCTTAAATAATGGAAAACAAAGAAGAAACCATTGTCTTTGGCGGAGGATGTTTCTGGTGCACAGAGGCGGTTTTCAAAATGCTTAAAGGTGTCTCCTCGGTCTTGCCTGGATATTCCGGCGGCATCGTGCCGAATCCGACATATGAGCAAATTGAAACTGGAAAAACAGGGCACGCGCAATGCGCTCAAGTTATATACGATCCGTCGCTAGTGAAATTTCGCGACTTACTCACGGTATTTTTCGGTTCGCACGATCCGACGACGCTTAACCGGCAGGGGAATGATGTCGGCACGCAGTATCGCTCGGTCATTTTCTACACGACGCCCGAACAGAAAACGGAGATAGAGAAATTCATAAAAAAGATAAACGCTTCAAATAAAAATGGCAAACCTATCGTCACCGAAGTTTTGCCTCTCGCTAAATTTTACGAAGCGGAAAATTACCATCATGACTATTTCAAAAATCATCCGGGAAATCCGTATTGTGAAATCGTTATAAATCCCAAGCTCGAGCATGTTAAGAGGGATTTTGCTAAACTATTGAATACAATATGAAAGATATGCCTCAAACCGAAAAAGATTGGAAACAAAAGCTTACACCCGAGCAATACAAAATATTGCGCGAGAAGGGAACGGAAGCGCCGTTTTCCGGCAAACTCCTTCACGAAGACCACGATGGCATGTTTCGCTGTGCCGCGTGCGGCGCGGCGCTTTTCCCATCGTCGGCGAAATTCGAGTCTGGCACCGGCTGGCCGAGTTTCGACCAAGCTTTGCCCAATGCTATAATAGAAAAATCGGACGACTCTATGGGAATGCATCGCACGGAAATAACCTGCGCGAATTGCGGCAGCCACCTCGGCCACGTGTTTGACGACGGACCAACGAAAACCGGAAAGAGATATTGCCTAAACTCCGTCTGTCTTGAATTCAACGAAAATAAAAAGTGAAAAAACCTTCTAACACATTTTGGATAATCGTCGTTTCCGCGCTCTTATTGGGGATTTTTTTCTACGCTCGATACCAAAACGAACGCTACGCGACGGCTCTGGAAAATTCCATAGCTTCCGGCACGAGTAACACTCTCTCCACATACACGGACACGACTGACGGTTTCTCCATAAGCTATCCGCCGGGACTCATAGCGACGTCCACGTTTGCTTCGTCGTATCTTTTACCGACGTATTGGAACATATACGCGCCGGAAGGTTCCGGCGACCAAGTCGTGGCCATAGAATATCCGGGTAGCAACGATGTTTTGTCGTCCGAGCTTCGCATCGGCGTTTCCGACGACTCCGCTCAAGTCAAAGCTTGCAACAAATTTCCGCAAGGCGTGACCGTGTCCACCCACTCGATAAACGGCGTGGGATTTTACGTCGGCACGGAACAGGACGCGGCGATGACCATTTCAGCAACACCGTAAGCTACCGCGCAGTTCGCCACAATATTTGTTTCACTTTCAACCCTATATTCTTTGGCACGAATCTGGAAATCTTTCGCCCCTCGCTCGGCGCCTTTTGTTCAAAACATCGCCGAGGCGGCGCTAGAACAGGTCGTGGACAGTTTTACTTTCACTAAATAATAATTTCGAAAATGAAAATCGAATGGAAAAAAGTCACGTGGTATTCGCAAATCATCGCCATAATAATTTTCGTCGCGGTCTTTTGTCTCGGGTTTTATTTCGGGGAGAAATCCGAATCGCGAGAGGCGGCGCCCACGCAGTGGGCGCCGCCGACAAGCTCCGTGGTCGCCTCCGCCGGCTTTTTCTGTGACGGCGGCAAATCGATACGAGCCGTATTTTTGACTACTGGCGCGGAAGTCACACTTTCCGACGGTAGAACAGAAAATCTTTCGCACGCCGTCTCGGCTGACGGCGGCCGATACACAAATAGCGATGAATCATTCGTTTTCTGGACGAAAGGCAACGGCGCTTTCGTTACGGAAAACGGCACGACGACTTACGCTAACTGTATTGTGGCTACAAATAAATAAAAATGCGCGGCAAAAAACTTTATATTTTCGACTTGGACAACACACTTACGGAGAGCCGGATCCCCGTGGAAAAGAGTCGGCGGGGCTCCTTTGTCGCCTTTTGGAAAAATCTTCCGTTGCCGCTATTTCAGGAGAATCTTTTTCGGAATTTCAGAAACAATTAATCTCGAGACTTTCTTGCGAGGATAAATTCGAAAGACTTTTTATCCTGCCGACATCCGGAGGAGAGCTGTGGAACTTTAAGGGCGGCGAATGGTCCAAAGTCCATTCGGAAATTATTTCCGCCGCGGCGAGAAAAAAATCATTGCCGCCGTCGCGGCGCTCGCTGGCATTGAGCAAGCTCGCGTTGCAGATTTTATAGAGGACCGCGGCGGGCAAGTGACTTACTCGGCTTTGGGTCTCTCCGCGCCGATGGAAAAGAAAAACGCGTATGACCCGGACGAAAAAAAGCGGCGCGATTTTATCCGTAAAATCACGCCGCAATTCCCCGATTTTTCTTTCGTATCGGCGGCAAAACTTCCGTTGACGCGACGAAAAAAGGCGTAGACAAGGCTTTTGGGGTAAGCAGTTTCTGGCGTACAAAAAAATGCTCCGCAGGAAGCGATTTTCGTCGGCGACGCGCTTTTTGACGGCGGCAACGACAGCGCCGTCAAAAATACCGGCGTGGAAATCGTCGCGTCTTCCGGACCGGACGAAACAAGAAAAATAATTTCAGGATTTTAAAAAATGAAAAATGACTTTCCAAAATCGCCCATCACATATTTCGTCGCCGAATACGCGCTCACATCTCTTGCGCCGACTTACGCTGGCGGACTCGGCGTCCTTGCCGGCGATTATCTTCTCGAAGCGGCGAAAGAAAATTTTCCGTTTATTATGGTCAGTTTGCGTTATGAAGGCTTCGACGCATTGAAAGACGGCTACGCCGAAGTCGCGAGCTCTTCCGGAGAAAAACTGGTCGTCTCGGTGCCGATAAGAGAAGAGGGAAATCGCGGTTTGCGCGTGGGTAAAATTTTTCGGTCCAAAAACGGCGGCGATTTTGCTAGACACCGATATTGAGGGAAACTATCCAGAAGACCGGAATATTTGCAAGACGCTTTATGATTCGGGTCTTTATATGAGAATAAAACAACAACTCGTTTTGGGTTGCGCCGGACCGGAAATCCTCTCTCTCTTGGGAATCTCCCCAAAGATTTATCACTTAAACGAAGGTCACACGAGTCTGACCGCCTTGGGAGTCGTCGCCATCGAGACGAAAAAGGCCGGTTCGCTTCCAAAGCCGTCGAAGAAGCGCGTAAAAAAATCGTTTTTACGAAACATACGATTTTTTCCGATGCCGGTCTCTACATTCCTTCGAACGAGTTTTTCGATTTCATTTCGCGTTTTTGCTCCGCCCACATGCTTGACCCCAAAGAAATTTTTGACATCGGAAAATACGAAAAAGACGAAGATTTGTTTTCCACGACGAAATTCGGCATAAAAATGTCCGTTCGCCGAAACGCCGTCAGCCGGCTTCACATGGAACAGGAGAAAATAATCCATCCATCAAGCGATTTTACTTTCGTTACGAACGGAATCTTCAAGGACCGCTGGACCCTAAAGGGCGCCAAGGAAAAATCCGCGGGAAGAAACGAACTTTTCGAATTTGTCGCCGAAAAGACTGGCGTGGTTTTGGATCAGAAAGCTCTCACGCTTGTTTGGGCGCGCCGCTTCGCGGCGTACAAGAGGCCGGAAATTCTTTTTTCCGATATTCCTAGATTAAAAAAGATTCTCTTTGACGAAAAATGTCCGACCCAGATAATTCTATCGGGTAAAGCGCACCCGTCGGACGAAGAAGGTCAAAAAACGGTCGAAACGATTCGCGCGCTCGCGGCCGGAGAATTAAAAGGCAAGCTTGCCTTCGTGCCCGATTATTCTTTGGAAATCGCAGGCTTTCTGGTCAGCGGCGCCGATGTATGGGTGAACACTCCGGAACGAGGCAAGGAAGCTTGCGGTACGAGCGGTATGAAAGCCGCGCTCAACGGCGCGCTAATGTGCTCCGTTTCTGACGGTTGGATGGACGAAGTAGATTGGACGGGCGCGGGCTGGATTTTGCCGGATGCCGGCACGGCCGAGGCGCTTTACGATTTTTTGGAAAGGGAAATCGCTCCGGAATTTTTGCGCCGCGGCACCTTCGCCGCGGCGCAATCCTGGGCTTCTAGAATGAAAAAAACCGTTTCCATAGTGGAGAAAAGTTTCGGCACGGACAGAATGCTCTCCGATTACCGCGCCAAAATGTATCTATTCTAAAGTCTTTTTGTGATATAATTAAAATCCAATGAATCTTTTCGGGAAGAGTCCCGCGCGCAAGCTAAAAATCCTTTTCGTTGCCGCCGAGGCCGCGCCCTTTGCCTCCGTCGGGGGCTTGGCCTCGGTTATGTATTCCTTGCCCAAAGCCCTAAGCCGTCTCGGCCACGACGCGCGCGTCTTTATGCCGCGTTATGTTTTCATTGACGACTCGAAAAACGAAATCAAAATGGAAAAAAGAGGGCTACAAGTTCCCACGGGAAGCGAAAACGCCGACCCCAAACACCTAATCTGCAACGTAAAGCGTCGCGACGAGAATAAAAAAGACCCGAAGAGTCCGGTCACGACGTATTTTTTGGAGAACCAGGAATATTTCGAACTCCGAACCAACGTCTACGGCTACAGCGACGACACCATACGTTGGGCGCTGCTTTCTCGCGGCGTCCTCGAGTACATAAGTTATTGGAGCGAGTGGAAGCCGGACATCATCGTCTCGTCCGACTGGCAGACGGGACTCGTGCCAAATTATATGAAGACTTTGTACAAAGACGACCCGGTGATTTCGAAAATCGTTTCCGTTTTTTCCATACACAATCTATATTTTCAGGCGATGTTCGACCACAGGTTTGTTTCCGAAATGGACAACGACGACGGCAAGAGTCCGATTCCGCCCATTGTCGGCGACGGCCGGATGATAAAAATCAATCCGATGCGTCGCGGCATCATGCACGCCGACGCCGTGAACACTGTCTCGCCGAATTACGCCAAAGAAATTCTGACGAAAGATTACGGCGAGCTCCTCGACGATTTGCTCCGCGAACGCAGGAGCGTGCTTTCCGGAATCCTAAACGGCATTGATTATGAAGTTTGGAATCCGGCGACCGACGGCGCCATCGCAGCCAAATACGACGCCGAACATGTTTTGGAACGGGCGAAAAACAAGGCCGCTCTCCAAGAAAGATTCAGTCTCACGGAAGACAAAAACGCTTTCATTCTCGCCATCGTCTCGCGCCTGACGAAACAAAAAGGCTTTGACCTTCTGCCGAATGTTTTGGACACCCTTCTCCGCGAGCTTCCGATACAACTCGTCGTCGTCGGCGACGGCGAAAGCGATTTAATGGGATATTTTCAAGACTTAGCGGCAAAACATCACGGTCGCGTGGCGGCGCATTTGCAGTTTGATTCGGTCTTGCCTCACCCCGTTTTCGCCGGCGCCGACGCCCTCATCATGCCGTCAAGGTTTGAGCCGTGCGGACTGACCCAAATGGAAGCCATGCGTATGGGCGCGATTCCGATTGTCAGAAAAACCGGCGGTCTCGCGGACTCCGTGGAAGATTACGACCCGTCGAAAGAAGCCGGCACGGGATTTGTCTTCGAAAAATTCGATTCGATGTCTTTTCTCATCGCCGTGGTGCGAGCTTACGAAACTTTCCGCGACAAAAAAGCTTGGGCGAAAATGATAATCAGGGCTCTCCAAAAAGATTTCTCTTGGGATGTGTCCGCGAGCAAATATGTGAAGTTTTTTAACGAGGCTTTAGCGCGAAAAGCGAAATAAAATATGCGTTGGGCGAATTTTTTACACATATATCAGCCGGCCGACCAGCAGCCAGACATTCTCGAAGCGATTGTCGCTCAAAGCTATCGTCCGATTCTTTCTCACATCGCGACGAACAAGAAAGTCAGATTGACGCTCAATATTAACGGCGCCCTTCTGGAACTTTTCGACAAATACGGCTATCGGGATTTGATTGACCACATCAAGACGGCTCTCGACGAAGGCAGAATAGAACTCACCGGTTCGGCGAAATATCACGCTTTTCTTCCTCTTCTCGGAGAAGAAGACATAATCCGTCAGATAAAAATCAACACCGAAACCTTACAGTTTTATTTCGGAAAAAAATGCGTTCCGAAAGGTTTCTTTCCGCCGGAAATGGCTTACGCTCCGAAACTTGTTCCCATTATAGAGAAACTCGGTTTCGAGTGGCTCATCCTCGACGAAATAGCGGAAAGCGGTGAGGTCGGCAAAGTTGATTATACGAAAGTCTATCAGATAAAAAATTCGAAGCTCCAAGTTTTCTTCCGCGAGAGGCGGATGAGCAATCTCATAATGAGCGCCGTCGTCCGTTCGCCGGAAACTTTACGCGAAGCGATGAAAGACGACATGGAATCTCCGCGCTATCTCATCACGGCCATGGACGGCGAAACTTTCGGACATCATCGGCCGGGACTCGAGAAAATGCTTTTCGATATTTTCACTTCCCCGGATTTCGAACTCATTCAAATTTCCGACATTCCGAAATTTTTCAAGGAGACACTGGAAGTTTCGCCCGTTTCTTCGACTTGGGCTTCGAGCAAGGAAGACATAGACAAAAACATTCAGTTTCTATCGTGGAGCGATCCGGAAAACGCCATTCATCATTGGCAGTGGGAACTTTTCAAGCTCACCGAGCACGCGGCGCGAAGTATGGACAAGAAGCACCCGCGTTTTGCCGACGTCGAGAAAAGAATGGACATAGCGACGGCAAGCGACCATTTCTGGTGGGCCTCCGCAAAGCCTTGGTGGTCGGTCGAAATGATTGAAGACGGGGCATACCGACTGCTCGACACGATACGAATGGTGCCGGATATCGACAAAGAAACAGTCGCTCGGGCGTCTGACTTGTACGAAAAAATCGTCTCGACAGCTTTCAATTGGCAGAGAACGGGGAAAATCCGCGAAATGATGCGCGAACAGCAGTCTGTCACGAGGATTCCTTTCAAAGACCGGACTATCGGAAAAGGCGGCGATGAAAAAGGCGTCTATCACGCATTTATCGATATGATGAAAAAATTGGAGCACGAAGCGACGAAAAAGGGCGAATATGAAAAAGCCATTCTCTGGCGCGACGCCATTTTCAAATTGGAAAACAAACTCGACATTTACGACACGGTAAACGCCATCGACCTTCTGCGCGTGGAAATCCCGCACGACGAAGTCGAAGCGACGATTCAAAAATACAAAGACAAATATTCCGCGATGCGCGGCGGCCAGCCGGAGCAGAGGGGAGCGTGATTATTTAAATTCTATCGGCGGGACTGTTTTGTAATTCGGATTTTTGACGAATTTTGGCTGACCGTTTTCTTCGATGCAATAATACGCCGCGCCGTGAAGTTTCTTAAATGGAGCGTAGTCGGCATGGCCCGGCATTGAAATCGCTTTTTTTTCTCCGAAATCAACAGGGGAGTCATCGCTCGTTACGAGCCAGCTTTTTCCGGTATTTATGGCGAGATGTCCATAGCCGGCAGGGATGAAAACTTTGTCACCCTCTTTTACTTTGACCGCGCGGAATTCTACGATTTCATCATCGAGTGGCTCCGCCTCAAGCAAGCCGTTTCCTCGCTTGTGCGCTTCGCTAAGACTTACGCGCTCGGAACCGACTTGCTCTCGGCGGCGCTGTAACAAAACATATCCTTCTCCAGCGAGGACTTCGTATGTCTCGCTCAAATCGCCGACATGATAATGGCCGTAGGATTTTATGTATTCGCCACCGACCGTACCCGATTCCCAGACGGTGATATTTTTTTTGCCTTTGCCGCCGCGAATCATATAATAGTGAACTTTCGGCCCGTCGGCACGCGGTGTCATCAGCACGTCTTTCATTTCTTTGTGTGAGCGTTCGGCAAATGGCGGTTTCATATGCGTCAATTGTAAGCCGACTGCGCCTATATTACAATTCAGTCATTACAATTCACTTTTAACATTATGTTTTTTACCGGACTTTCTTGGGTTTCAATAGTCGTCGCCACCGTCGTCGCTTTCATTGCCGGCTGGCTTTACTATTCGCCTTGGCTTTTTGGGAAGACGTATAGCAAAGAAACGGGCTTCACGGAGGGAGACATGAAAGGCGGCCCAAAATACGGCACGGCAAAATCTTTCGGCGCGGTTCTTGTTGGTGAATTCCTGATGGCCATCGTCGCGGCATCGCTCATCCATTCTCTTTTCATCACGAGCTTCTCGCAAGTATTCATCATCGCTCTTTCCGTCTGGGTCGCATTCGTTCTTGCGACGAAACTGAACGACGTACTTTTCTGCAAGAAATCCTGGAAGCTTCTCGCTATCACTGCCGGTCAAGACTTGCTTACTATCGTCGTCATATTCATCATCGTCTCGCTTTTCAACAGATAATAATTGTCAAAATGTCGGGGGGGGGGTATCATTTGAGGTATATGAAAAAGAAAATCATTTCGGCGGCTTTGACTCTCACGATGATCGTCGGGGTCGGTCTGGTCGCTGTCCGCACAGCGGATGCGCAGGGTTTCAGCATCCAGCAGCTTGTCTCGCTTTTCATTTCTCTCGGCATTATTCCTGCTGACAAAGTCGCGCAGGCTGAAGCAGCCGTCGGATTGCCGATAACGGTTGCAAATACTTCGACTGTGGCCGCAACACCGGCACCAGTACAGACAGTGCAGTCAGTACTGGTGAACGACACGACATCGAGGATCAATTTCAATCTCTACGCCGTCGCTCTCGATGGCATCAATGTCAGCGCCGACATCACCAACCAGCTCGCGCAGGCCGCCGCATTCATCGCCGCGAATTCGAGATTCAATATCGTCTACACCGTCGCCTCATCGAACACTCCTCACACATTCGCAAAATATGACTGCAATTATTACGGCACCTTTGAACCTCAAGGTTGCGTCGACTTGGCCGCGGCACAGCTTGATCCTAATTTCGTATCGAGTCTGCCCATCGCCGATGGATATATGTTTTTCTTTGACTTGAATGGCGCGCATCCTTTGGAAGGAGGCTCTACGTACGGCGCACCGTACGGTATTTTGAAAGGCGGCATACAGCGTCCGCAATCCTCGATGCCCGTGGACATTTCTTGGTGGACATCGACTGATCCTTTGTACACGGGCGAGTCGATCATATTGCACGAACTCGACAACCAGCTCGACACTATGCTCCAGCAGCCGCCGTACAACTGCGCGCCGCTGACTTATCCGACCGATGGCACGACCGGTCCGCCAGCAGAGAAAGAGAGACTGTCGGCCATCACGCAAAGTTGCTACAATAGCTACATACAGGCCAATCCGGGCGACGTGAACAAGACGACGCCGAGCACTCCAAGTAGCGTATATACTCAATAAAAATATGAAAAACCAAAAAGGTTCGGTGGTTGCTTGGACGATTGTGATAATCGCGATCTGTGGTCGCCGGCGGGATTTATTTTTATTCGAAAAATCCTTCTGTGCCGGTTTCTCCGGCTCAAACAACAGTAACTACTGGAACTCCGGTTCCGACTGTTTCGGTAAATCTAAATCCTCAAAGCCAATCTCCAAACTCGAATGTCTATTCATTGCTGCAATGTGGTCTCAATGTAACCGTAAAAGTTGATCAGCCAGTAAATGTAGGAAGCAGCAGTGCGGCGTCGGAGTCTTGGCTGACTGTCGGAGAGGACCCGGTCACGAATTATTCTCTTCTTTCCGCCTCGTGCCAAAAAGCCTCGGTTTACCCATCTATGACTGTTCAACAGGTTTTAGGTATCGATGCTTCAAGCGATGCGTCGCAAGTGAACAAAGGCAACTACTCGGTATTTGACCAAGATACTTTGTCGAACATACCGGCATTGTATTCCGAAGTTCCGGCGCCCATCATCCTGGTTCCGAATTGATTGGTTTTGAGAGTAATGGCTGGATATATAAATTTATCTTCTCAAATCCGCAAGACGCAAGGAATCAAAACAGTTTTATCATTTCTGTTCCATCGGATGTGCAGAGTAACGGCGTTATCAAAATATATTCCATTTCTCCTGCTTCAGGTCCTGTCGGGACCGAGGTAACTCTCAAAGGAAATTTCACCGATGGCGAGTGGGGAGGACCGGAAGATTCTACGGAAGTAGTCATAGAAAATTCTGCCGGTCAAAAATCCGTTGTGGAAGATATGCCGGCCAACGATACCGCCGTTTTTCCCGTGCAAAACACAATGTCTCCAGGCACGTATACCATTTACTACGAGAATACTTATTTCAAAGAAATTAGTAATGGCGTGACGTTTACGGTCACTTCTCAATAAAAATATGAAAAACCAAAAAGGTTCGGCGGTTGTCTGGACGATTGTGATAATCGCGATTCTAGTGATTGCCGGCGGGATTTATTTTTATTCGAGAAATAATGCGGTATCAAGTCCCGCCGCTCAAACACCAACTGCGACATTAACAACCTCTTCTTATAACATCATTTCCGCGTCCCTCGATAATTCAAGAGGCGGAATTCCTGCAGTTGAGAATATTACGATTTCTTCAGCCACTTCTACGGATTTTCCAATCGGTTCTTTCGATCTTAAATCCCAGAATGGCACCTCGACGCTTCATTCATTGAGCCTTGTTATGAATGCTGGAACCACCAGTCCTAGCCAAGCAGTTTTGTCTCGTTTATTTGGCGGCATCACAATGAAAGCGGGTGACGGTCATACATATCAAGCCACGATATCTTCTTTTGGTAATGCTTGTACGAGCAAACAATGTGGTCCAACCCAAGGAAATCCTGTAGTTTCGTTTAGCAATCTTAATATTGTTCTACCTGCTAATGAACCAGCACAGTTTATTGTTTTTGCCACCGTGCCTCCCGACGCGAACAGCTCTCTTAACGGGCAAGTCATACAATTCAGTCTGGTGGCTAGCGGTAGTCTGATTTCGGCTTTTGATTCAAATAATAACTTTGCACCGCCTGATTTCTTGCCCGTAGACGGCAGTCAGGTCACTTT
>CAWJEP010000005.1:0-268473 GCA_963841935.1 uncultured bacterium | reverse complement strand
TGAAGTAAAAGACGATATGGTTTACTCTTTTCTTAGCGGAGCTTTTTTGATGATGGCGAGAATTTCGTCTTCGTTTTCCGTGATGGTGTAAATATCGCAGTCTTCGGTGTCTATCATTTTAAATTTGCCGAGCAGATGCTCTTTGATGAAAGCATCGAGTGGCTCCCAATATTCTTTGCCCCAGAGAATCACGGGCAAAGGATGGATTTTGCGCGTTTGAATGAGCTCGATGACTTCGAAGAATTCGTCGAGTGTGCCGTAGCCGCCGGGGAAGAATACGTAAGTTTCCGCCGTGAACGAAAGCGAGAGCCGGCGGACGAAAAGAAAATAAAAAGTCAGATGATCGGTCAGGAATTTGTTGAGAATTTGGGCGTGAGGCAGGACGATCTGCATTCCGATGCTTTCGCCGCCGGCTTCAAAGGCTCCGCGGTTCGCGGCTTCCATAATACCGGGGCCGCCGCCGGTAATGACCGCGTAGCCGAGTTCCTCGGCTACGCGGTGGGCGAGGTGCCGCGCCGCTTGATAATATTTATCGTCTTCCGTCGCGCGCGACGAACCGAAAAAAGTCACGAGCCTCGGATAGCGGTGGAGGAGGGTGAAAGCGGCGCGGACTTCCTTTAAAATCGTCGAGATTCTTTTTTCCGCGGCGTGACTTATTTCCTTTACCGGCTCTTCCTCCGCCTCGGCTTCATTAGATTTCTTTTTCCACATAATGCTTATTTTATCGCGCTTTGCTCTTTTGGTCTATTGTAGTAAAATGCAAAGCGTATAAATAATTTAAAATTGCCGATGAGAAAATTAACATTCATTGAATGGATTGCCGTTGTCGCCGCTCTCGTGGTCATTTCTATTTTTGTTTTTCCGTCGTGGTTCGGCTCGCTATTCTTTCCTTCAAATGCTTCTCCGGAAGCCCAAAACCAAGCCACTTCCGCCGCGCTCAACGCTTCGACGGCGACTTCCACTTCACAAACAACAAATATGCAAAATATTTCAACGATTCCGGGGCTTATGGCTTATGACACCGCTGTCGGTACCGGCACTCCGGCTGTCGCCGGCGAGCAGGTGACGGTCAATTATGTCGGCACGCTTTCCGACGGCACGGTTTTCGACAGCTCTCAATCGCACGGACAGCCGTTTACTTTTACGCTTGGCGCCGGTCAAGTTATCAAGGGCTGGGATGAAGGAGTTGCGGGAATGAAAGTCGGCGGCACGCGTGAACTCGTGATTTCTCCGGACCTCGGCTACGGAGGAAATCAGGTTGGTCCGATTCCTCCGAACTCGACTTTGGTATTTACCATTCAACTTCTATCGGTGGCACCGGCTTCCGCACCCTCCGCTCAATAATCTTCCGTGGAATTTAGAATAGAAAAGAAAACAAAAACGCTCGCCCGAGCGGGCACGCTCACGACGCCTCATGGCGTTATAAAAACGCCGGCTTTTATCGCCGTCGGCACAAAGGCGGCCGTGCGGGGTCTTACCGTCGAAATGCTCCGCGACGCCGGCGTCGAAGCCGTGCTCGCGAACACTTATCATCTCTATATGCAGCCGGGAGAAAAACTCGTCAGAGAAATGGGCGGGCTTCACAAAATGATGAATTGGAACGGACCGACGATGACGGATTCCGGCGGTTTTCAAGTTTTCTCGCTCGGCGCCGGCTACGGAAGTAATATTTCCAAAATTCTGAAAGATTTGGCGAAAGTCCCGCTTTTGAAAGAGCGGGACGAAGAAGCGATGAAACCGAAACTCGTGGAAATAGATCAGGACGGCGCCGCTTTCAAGTCACCCTTAGACGGCTCGATTCATTACATCACGCCGGAGCGCTCGATAGAAATCCAGCACACGATAGGCGCCGATATTATTTTCGCTTTCGACGAATGCACTTCGCCGACGGAATCGAAAAGTTACCAGCGCGAAGCTTTGGAGCGCACGCACAGATGGGCAAAGAGGAGTTTGGATTATCACCGCGCAAAACCGATTTCCAAAAAGCAGGCGCTTTTTGGGATCGTCCAAGGCGGCCGCTTCGAAGATTTGAGAAAAGAAAGCGCGGCCGCCATCGGGGCTATGGATTTCGACGGCTTCGGCATCGGCGGCTCTTTCGACAAAGAAGATTTACACACGGCGGTCAAATGGGTCAACGAAGTCTTGCCGGAAAATAAGCCGCGCCATTTGCTCGGCATCGGCGAGCCGGAAGATTTGTTTCTTGGCGTCGAGAACGGCTGCGATATGTTCGACTGCGTTTCGCCGACACGTCTCGGCCGCCACGGCACGGTTTATACCAAGCATGGTAAGATTCACATCGGCAATGAGGAATTTCAAAACGACCTAAAGCCTCTCGATATCGGTTGTGAATGTTACGCCTGCAAAAATTACACTCGCGCCTACATCGCCCATCTCCATAAATCCCGCGAAATGCTCGGTCCGACGCTTTGTTCGATTCACAATCTCTATTTCATCGTGAACTTGGTGAAAAAAATGAGGGAGACGATTCTCGACGATACATTTGCCGATTTCAAGAGGGAATTTCTCTCTGTTTATAAGTAGTTGCAAGGTAAAAACGACGGGTATATGATTAATAGCGCAATGCCAAGATATTGTTCACAGTTTATTACGAAGTGGGTCCTCGCGACTAATAAGTCGAGGGCTTATTTTTGGCATTGTGAACAAAAGGGGAAACTAAATAAAATTTCACACGATACTAAAAACAAGCTCTCGACCAGATCGAGAGCTTGTTTCGTTTTAGGACGAAAAAGATAATGTTCTTCTAGGAGAAACATGAAAACCACAACCGCCACAAAGAAGCGCGAAACTCCGCGTGGGCGGCAGGTGGGGCGCAATGGAAGGCTCAGCGGCAGATTCAATGTCGCTCTCCCTCCTCTCATTGCTTTCCTCGGCTGCCGTTCGCTTCAGGACTTCCGCGCTCGCGCAAGGTCAGTGTAAGAAATCAAGCCGACCTCCCGAGGTCGGCTTTTTTATTTCCGATATTCAATGTATATTTGCCTTTATGTCAGTTTTCAAACTTCATAGTGATTACAAGCCTGCCGGCGACCAACCGAAAGCCATCGAGGCGCTTGTCAAAGGCCTCAAAGAGGGCGACAGGCACCAGACGCTTCTCGGCGTCACGGGCTCGGGCAAGACGTTTACGATGGCGAATGTCATACAACAAATAGGTAAGCCGACACTCGTCATTGCCCACAACAAAACTCTCGCCGCCCAGCTCGCGCAGGAGTACGCGGAATTTTTCCCCGAGAACGCCGTGCATTATTTCGTTTCGTATTACGACTACTATCAGCCCGAAGCCTATATGCCGGTGACCGATACATATATAGAGAAGGAAGCGATGATAAACGAAGAAATAGACCGACTGCGCCACGCTTCGACGCAAGCTTTGCTTACGCGCAAAGATGTCATAATCGTCGCGTCGGTCTCCTGCATTTACGGCTTGGGTTCTCCCGCCGAATACGAAAAGGAAAATATGAAGCTCGAAGTCGGCGCGAAAATTTCCCGTACGGATTTCATCCACCGACTAGTTGATATTCATTTCGAACGCACGAACGCCGACCTTTCACCGGGAAATTTTCGCGCCATTGCCAATAAAATCGAAATTATGCCGACGTCGGAGAAAATGATTTACCGCGTTTCCATAGAAGGCGACGTTATAGCATCAATTGAAAAAATAGATCCGACGACGCGACGACTGATACAGCAAGAAAAAGTTTTCTTTCTCTTTCCGGCGAAACATTTCATTACCGCCGACGACGATGTGAAGCGCGCGGTCGAGTCGATAAAGCTCGAGCTTGATGAACGCCTCGCAGAACTCAAAAAAGCCGGCAAAAATTTGGAGGCGGAACGATTGAAACGCCGCACGACATACGACCTCGCAATGATTCGCGAAATCGGATACACAAACGGCATTGAAAACTATTCGAGACATTTTTCGGGCAAAAAAGAAGGCGAACCGCCGGATTCACTGCTTGCGTATTTTCCGCACAAAGCCGACGGCACGCCGGATTTCCTTACCGTCATCGACGAAAGCCACGTCACCGTATCCCAAATTCGCGGTATGTATGCGGGCGACCAGAGCCGAAAAGCAAACGCTCGTCGAGCACGGCTTTCGCTTGCCGTCGGCGAGAGACAATAGACCGCTCAAATTCGAAGAATTCGACAAACGCGTCGGCCAAGTCGTCTACACGTCAGCGACGCCGGCGGATTATGAGAGGCAAGTCATCGTACACAAATCGTCGAGCAAGTCATCCGCCCGACGGGACTTCTTGACCCGGAAATAGAAGTGCGCGGTGTCTCGGAAAAAGGGAATTACAAGGGACAGATTTTTGATTTTATCGCTCAGGCGGAAAAATCGGTCAAAGACGGTCACCGTGTCATCGCCACAACGCTGACGAAAAAGATGGCGGAAGATTTGGCTGACTATCTCAAAGGCCTGCCCGCCGATGAGGAGGGGAAAAAAATAAAAGCCGAATATTTGCATAGCGATATCAAAACCATAGACCGCATCACGATACTCACCGAGTTTCGCCGCGGCAAATTCGATATTCTCGTCGGCGTAAACCTCCTGCGCGAAGGACTCGACTTGCCGGAAGTGACGCTCATCGGCATTCTCGACGCCGACAAGGAAGGTTTCTTGCGTTCCGAGACGTCTCTTATCCAAATCATCGGCCGCGCCGCGAGAAATAGTCTAGGCCGTGTCATCATTTACGCCGACCACATCACCGGCTCGATAGAGAGAGCTATGGCGGAGACCAATCGCCGCCGCGGTATTCAAATCGCATACAATACGACACACGGCATCACGCCGACGACCATCATCAAGGGCATAAAAGATATCACCGAGCATATGCAAAGCGACCATCAGAAAACGGTGAAAGGCCTGCTCGCTCTCGACGAGAAAATGTTTGCCGACAATCCGCAAGCTTTGATAAAGCAGAAAGAAAAACAAATGAACGATGCGGCGAAAGACCTCGACTTCGAAACGGCGGCGATTCTTCGTGACGAAATAGCTACTCTCGAAATGAAATTCGGCAAAATCCAAAAAGCCGAAAAGAAAATCAAAACGGCGGAAGAAAAATTAACGAGGGTGAGGAAATTGAGGGATATAAGGAAATATTTTAAGGGAACTATATACAACGTTACCCTAAGGCATTGAAGGGTCTATCCTTTCATATTCATCATACTGCTCTGAAGCTCTTTTACGAAGATGACGGGTTTGATTCTCTAAGTCCCCAATTCTTTTTTCCAATTCATCAACCCTAACATCTGTTCTTGTACCATCTATTTGGGTACCAATCAGTTATGCCACAACTATGACAACGACAAACCATATAAAACTAAGATTAAGAGCGACAAGAACTGCTCCGATAATTACTCCTATGACATAAACATACCAGTTTTTCCACATAAGTTTATTTCTTCTTAACTTTTAATTTTAGATATTCACATTGTAGCACCATTGACAGACGCTTAACTTCAAAAAAATAGCCTTATTATCCAGATAATTATAGCTACTATATCGGCAATTAAAGTAACAATACCAACGCCTATTAAGACTCTTATAGGTTGTGAGTATATTGCCCATTCTCTAATCAACCCTCCCATATCAGCAAACTTTTTTCCTTCTCCTGTTATATAAACCAATTCATCTCCATCTTCCGCCAAAAAACCATTCGTAACACAACTATTTATAATTGATTTTGATTCCGCTAAATGCTCTGGATGATTAGGATGTTGATTCACAATGACACCCTACCTTCTCCTGCGTATTCAGAAAAATAATAGGAAGTAAAAAATGCCATCAGTTTATCCCTTCTAACTCTTGGGTCATTTTTATGAACTAAAACAGAAATTGATCTGACCATGAGTTCAGGCATTTTTTTACTCGCAATTATTGATTGGTCAATTGGATCGGGCTCAGCTAGAAACAATTGTTTCCCCTTGAAAAAACAAATTAGTTTCCACATGCGATATATCTCTTTCATCCGTTTCATTCTATCACTTATAGTCTTTTTATTTTCCTAAAAATATCCATTATGATAGACTCCCACTATCACCCTAGCGACCGACGCTGGGGTATTTTTGTAAATATTTTGGGATATACGAAGGTAATATAATTGACAGCGTATATATAGGGTATATACTATTTCTATGACAACAAAAACCATTTTTAATATGGATATGTCGCTTAAGAAAGCCGCGATGAAAAAAGCCCGTGCGCAGGGTCTTTCGTTAAGCGCTGTGCTCAATCTTGCCGCGCAGTCTTTTGTTCAAGGCAATCTTCAGGTTGGCGCTTTTGAACGCGGATTAACGGAAGCGAGAACGGACGTTAAAGCGGGTAGGATTATCTCACAAGAAAAACTTTTCAAGCGTCTCGGTCTGTAAACTATGAAAATATTTTATACCGCGGCGGCGGAGAAACAGTTTGAAGCTCTGTCAAAAACTGTTCAAAAAAGAATCGCATTAAAAATGCGCTGGTTCGCTTCTTTGGCTGATCCTTTGGCGCACGCGAAACCACTCGTCGGCTATGACGCATATCGTTTTCGAATAGGGGATATGAGAATTATTTTTCAAGTTTCCGGAGATTTGATTTACGTGCTTCTCGTTATGAAACGAGACAGCGCGTATAAAGATTTGTGAGGAAATTGAGGGATATAAGAAAATAGATTTGACAAATAATCCACACCATATATAATACACGGCGGAGTCTAGAGATTTAAAACAAGCTTATTATGTGAGATCCTCTCACATAAAGCGCGCGGTTGCGCATGTTTTAATCTCAATGATTTTCTTTTTACTATGAATATGTCCACTGGTAAGGGTCGTTGGGCTGGCATTGATTTTAAGGCCGCGGAACGGGCTGTCGAGGCCATCATGCCAGAACTCAGAGAAGCGCTGGCTTCTTTTCTCAAGGCGAATTCGTCCTACACGGGATTGGTTCTTGGCCCAGGTCTTTATCCCCCGGACGTCACAATTGAGGTTGCTGTAAAGGCAATCGATGGCAGACGTTCGAGTGTCGCGGAAATCGGAGGCCTCATTTGTAAGGTGATGTCTGACACAGAGAGAGAAGTGCCCGGGAATTTTTTCGCCCCGCTCATGGAATCTCTTTCGAAGCGAGGAATGATAGTCCGTGGCCGCTATCCATACTCGCAGTCATCTGTGGCCTACCAGATAAAGTCAGACTTCAAATGCTTCAGGAAGTAGAGCTTTACGCCTACCAGTTAACTGAAAGTCTGGCTAAATACTTTCTAAAACCGCATTCGTGCGGTTTTCGTTTTCCTAAAAATATCCATTGTGATAGACTCCCACTATCACCCTAGCGGCAAACGCTGGGGCAAGTTGCTATGGATATAACAAACCCAGTAGTAGTTTTTTTCATTTGATTATGTTCTACGTATATTGTTTACAAAGCAAAAAGTATCCAACCGAGCTGTATTTTGGATATACGGCGGATCTCAAGCGGCGCTTTAAAGAACATAATCAGAAGTCAAATTTTTCTACGAAAAGATACGCGCCATGGAAACTTATTTATTACGAAGCATGTTTAAACGAACAGGACGCGAAACGTCGCGAAGGTTATCTAAAAACGACGCAAGGTAGGCGAATGATGAAACTAAGGTTAAAAGAATACTTCAATGAAAAATTTGACGAATAAAAAAATCACTACTGGGAAAGAAACAACCAAAACGGGATTTGACGAGCACGCGGGCAAGCTTGTGGTGAAAGGCGCGCGTACGCACAACTTGAAGGACATCACGGTCGAAATGCCGAGAAACAAGATGGTCGTATTTACCGGACTTTCCGGCTCGGGCAAATCCTCGCTCGCATTCGATACCATATTCGCCGAAGGTCAGCGCCGCTACGTCGAGTCGCTTTCGTCGTATGCGAGACAATTTTTGAGGCAGATGTCGAAGCCCGACGTCGACGAAATCAGCGGTCTTTCGCCGGCGATTTCTATCGACCAGAAGAGCCGGTCCAACAATCCTCGTTCAACTGTCGCCACCATCACGGAAATTTACGATTATCTCCGCGTCCTCTACGCGCGCATCGGCCGACCGCATTGTCTCGTCTGTAACAGGGAAATAAAGAAGCTTTCGCACGAAGAAATCATTGAAACGATTTTGAAGACGGTCACGACGAGCGATGTTTCGAAATCGGAGAAAAAAGTCATGGGCGTTTCGACGAGCACCGAGAAAATAAAAATATTTTCTCCCGTCGTCGTCGGTAGGAAGGGCGAATACTATCAGATGCTCTATGATTTCCTCGGCAAAGGTTACGAATGGGCGAAAGTCGACGGCAAAATGCAGAGACTCCGCGAACGTATCGAGCTCGACAAGAACAAACATCACACAATTGATATTTTGATTGACGAAATTTACGTCAGCGAATTCAAGACCAAGCCAAAAGACGCGCGAGAAAGACTTTCAGAAGCGTGCGAACACGCAATCAAGGCGTCTGATGGACTTCTCAAAGTTGAAGCCAACAAAGAAGAGCGACTGATGTCGGTGAAATTTATGTGCCCGTACGACGGATATTCGTATCCGGAAGTCGAGCCGAGACTTTTCTCGTTCAACTCGCCCTATGGCGCCTGTAGCGCCTGTAACGGTCTCGGAACGAAAAATATTTGGAGCGAAGAGCCGTGCGAGACTTGCGGAGGCAAACGCTTGCGCGAGGAAGCTTTGCACGTTTTGATTAACGAGAAAAATATCGTCGATGTCACGAGTATGTCGATCGAACAGGCGGCGGAATTTTTCAGCGACCTCAAACTGACCGAAACGGAGAAAAATATTTCCAAGGTTGTGCTCAAAGAAATCGAGTCCCGGCTTCACTTTATGCTCGACGTCGGCATCGATTACCTCACGCTCGACCGAAAAGCCTACACGCTTTCGGGCGGCGAAGCTCAACGCATCCGTCTCGCGTCCCAGCTCGGCTCCGGCCTCGTCGGCGCTCTCTACGTTCTCGACGAGCCGACGATAGGACTTCATCAAAGAGACAATGACAGACTTATCAAAACACTTCTTGATTTGCGAAATCTCGGAAACACAATCCTCGTCGTCGAACACGATGAAGACACGATTTTTGCGAGCGATTACATCATCGATATCGGTCCGGGAGCCGGCGTCCACGGCGGCAAAGTCGTCGTTTCCGGCTGGCTCGATGAATTACTCACGGCGAAGACGAATAAATCGGGCTCACTGACGCTTGAATATCTCCGCGGCGACAAAAAAATAGAAATGCCGGACGAAAGACGCGAGCAGGACAAAGGAAAAATTATGATTCGCGGAGGAAATATTTTCAATATCAAAAATCTGGATGTCGATATTCCGCTCGGCAAATTCGTCGCCGTCACCGGCGTCTCAGGCTCGGGAAAATCTTCTTTGCTTTACGAAATTCTGTATAAAAATTTGCAGTCGAGATACGAACGAGGAAGAAAAGCCGTCGAAGCCTACAATTGCAAATCTTTTACTGGCACGGAATACGCCGGCCGCGCGGTTCTCATCGACCAGTCGCCGATTGGAGCACGCCGCGAACAAATCCCGCGACATATACGGGAGCGTGGACGCATATTCGCGATTTGTTCGCGGAAACTTCCGAAGCCCGTGCTCGCGGTTGGAAGTCGAATCGTTTTTCATTCAACGTCAAAGGTGGCAGATGCGAAGCCTGCGAAGGCAACGGAGAAATTGCCGTCGAAATGCATTTCTTGCCCACGGTTTACGTGCCGTGCGAAGTCTGTGGCGGAAAACGATTTACCAAGGATACGCTCGAAGTAACGTTCAAAGGAAAAAATATTTGGGACGTCCTCCAAATGACCGTCGAGGAAGGCCTCAAATTTTTCGAGGACATTCCGTCGATTGCCGATAGGTTCAAGACTTTGTCGGAAGTCGGTCTCGAATATCTGGAAATCGGCCAGTCGGCGACGACGCTTTCCGGCGGCGAAGCCCAGCGCGTGAAAATTTCTTCGGAACTTTATCGTCCGCACACGCAGAAAACTATTTATCTTCTCGATGAGCCGACAGTCGGGCTTCATTACGAAGACGTGCGAAAACTTATTGAAATTTTGCAAAGCCTGGTAAATCACGGCAACACAGTCGTCATCATCGAGCACAATCTCGACCTCATCAAATCCTGCGATTGGGTCATCGATATGGGACCGGAAGGCGGAAACGGCGGGGGACTTCTCGTCGCCAAAGGCACGCCGGAAAACGTCGCGGGGAATTCGAAATCCTACACGGGGAAATATTTGAAAAAAGTTTTGGACAGGGATAAAAAATGAAAATTCGAGATTTAATAAAACTCAAAATCCCTGATGGCCCAGGAGTCTATTTCTGGAAACAAGGGAAAAAGACTCTGTATGTCGGCCGAGCGACATCGCTTAAGGACCGCGTGCGGAGTTATTTTTCTGCGGATATTATCGTCACACGCGGGCCGAGAATCGTCGATATGGTGACGAAATCCGCGACGATAAAATGGCAAGAGACTGATAGCGTGCTGGAAGCCGTCATTCTCGAAGCCAATCTTATAAAGAAACTTCAGCCTTATTACAACGTTCAGGAAAAAGACGACAAGAGTTTCAATTTCGTTTTGATTACGAAGGAAAAATTTCCGAGAATTGTGGTCGTGAGGGAAAGAAATCTTGCGTCGACGCCGTACAAAATACAGGATTCTTTCGGACCATTCACATCCGGCGGTGCTTTGAGAGAATCGCTTCGCATTATTCGGAAAATGTTTCCGTTTCTCGACGAGCGTTCGTATCAAAAAAGACAGTCGCCGTTTTATCGTCAGATTGGACTTTCTCCGGAGACGGCGAGCGAAGAGTCGCGAAAGGAATATTTGAAAAATATCCGCCACATCCGGCTCTTCTTCCAAGGAAAAAAGGGCGCGGTCATAAAATCGCTCCAAAAAGAAATGAAAGCTTTCGCCAAAGCCCGCGAATTCGAAAAAGCCGGTGAAATAAAGAGGAAAATTTTCGCTCTTGAGCACATTCAGGACATCGCACTTATAAAAGAGGATGAGGCGGCGCGCCCTTTGGGCGCGCCGCAACTGCGTATCGAAGCTTACGACGTCGCACACACGTCGGGAAAGGAAAGCGTTGGCGTAATGACCGTCATCATAGACGGCGCAAGGGCGTTTAGTGAGTATCGAAAATTCCGTTTGGACAAAAATATCGGCAACAATGACACGAAAAGTCTCGCCGAAATCTTGCGCCGCCGCGCCAATCATCCGGAATGGGGAATGCCCGAATTGATTGTCATTGATGGCGGAAAAGGACAACTGAATGTCGCTCGCAAGGCAATAACGGCTAGCGGAGAGACGGAGCATTTTCGAGCGCGCTAAGTCCGACCGAAGCGCACAAGCGAGAAAATGCCCGTCTCTCGCCGTTGCCGACCATTGTTTCCGTTGTAAAAGACGACCGCCACAAAGCTCGCGCTATTCTCGGAATGAAAAACGCGGACAAAAATTTGGAAAAATCTATTTTGCTCGCCAACGCCGAAGCTCACAGATTCGCCATTGCGTATCACAGGAAGCTTCGCGGCGCGGGCATTAGGAACCTCTTCTGATTTTCTTTGGGTTATACTAAAAGCATATGACAAAGACAAAAGTCGCGGTGCTCCGCGGCGGACCATCCTCCGAATATGAAGTCTCGCTAAATACCGGCGAGTCCGTGCTCTCGTCTCTAGACAAAGAAAAATACGAACCGGTGGATATTTTTATAAACAAAGACGGTCTCTGGCATTTGGGCGGCGTTCCGAAGAAACCGGAAACCGCGCTTCTCGGCGTTCATGTAGTCTGGAATGCTCTTCACGGACAGTATGGCGAGGACGGAAAAGTCCAAGAGATTCTGGAAGATATAGGCGTGTCTTACACCGGCTCCGGCGTCGCCGCCTCGGCGCTTTCCATGGACAAAGTCGCCACGAAAAAAGCTCTCGCCGAAGTGGATGTAAAGCTTGCCGGTCACAAAGTTTTTAAAAAAGGCGACGCTTTGGTTTCAAACCCAAGCGAACTTTTCAAAATCATTTCTAATCCGTCGGTGGTAAAACCCGCCGCTTCCGGCTCGTCGGTCGGCGTTTCCATCGTCAGAACTTTTTTCGATTTGCCCGCCGCCCTCGCCGCGGCCTTCGCCGTAGCCGACGTCATTATGATTGAAGAATATATAGAGGGCAGAGAAGCGACAGTCGGCGTCGTGGAAAAATTCCGCGGCGAAGATATTTACGCACTGCCCGCCATAGAGATAATTCCTCCGCCCTCCGATTTTTTCTCGTATCAGGCGAAATACGGCGGCGGTTCGCAAGAAATTTGCCCGAGCAATTTTCCCGACGATATTAAAAAAGAGCTCGCGCGACTGGCAATAGAAATTCACAAAACCCTCGGCTTGTCGCATTATTCGCGCTCCGATTTTATCGTCCATCCGAAACGCGGGATTTATTTTCTGGAAGTGAACACTTTGCCGGGGCATACCAAAGAATCTCTAATCCCGAAAGCCATCCGCGCCGTCGGCTCGTCGCTTCCGGAATTTCTCGACCATGTCATCACAATTGCGATAAACGGAAAAATAAAGCTAGTATTTTTTGGCTGGGCCCGTAGCTCATCTGGTAGAGCGCCTCATTTGCAATGAGGAGGCAAGCGGTTCAAGTCCGCTCGGGTCCACAGCTGTCTTTTTGTTTATCCACTTTTTGTCCACCAGTTACCCCCTTTGACTCGTTGACATTTTGATGGGGAAGTACCATAGTGTCCGAGTTGGCAATAAAACTATTAGTCCAGCGGTATATGTTTATTATAAGTTGTAATAAAGTAGCTGCATGAACGGCAGCGAGATGCAACAGCTAACTCATAAAAATATGAAATATTCAATAACGTCAGCCTACAAGCTGGCCGTCGTAAGCGGTATTGTCGCGTTCGCCCTTTTCGCGTTTGCGGGAAATGCATTCGCGTTCGCAAGTCCAGCACCAGTCGATCTTGGGACATCGGGCAACTTCGCGATTTTATCAAAATCGGGGATCTCAACCTCCGGGACCACTTTGATTACCGGAGATATTGGGGTAAGTCCGATTGACCACACCGCCCTAACAGGATTTTCAGAAACAATGGATGGCTCGAATCAATTTTCAACATCGATCTACGTAGTTGGAAAGTTGTACGCGGCCGACTACACGACTCCCACTCCGACCACATTGGGTACGGCTGTATCCGATATGGCGGCGGCATACACTGATGCCACTGGCCGATCGGTCAATGAAACAAATCTTTCGGTCGCCGCGCCGGCTCAATGTGTTGCTGGCACTTGCGACCTTACCGGACTTACACTCTCTCCCGGTGTCTATACGTTTTCTGGTCCCGGCAATGTGAAAATAACAGGTAATGTCACCCTCAATGGTGGTCCAACCGATGTGTGGATATTCATCGTACCGGGAACTCTCAATATAAGCTCCGCCACGAGTGTTCTTCTAACCGGTGGCGCAGTATCTGCAAACGTCTTCTGGGCAGTAGCTGGCGCGACGACACTTCAAACGACATCCACGTTTGTAGGAAATATTCTAGATCAAACAGAGATTGTAATGCAAACTGGTGCAGTACTGAATGGTAGAGCATTGGCACAAACTCAAGTGACGCTCGATGCCAATACCGTTACGATTCCTACCACTTCGACTCCTACTTCTTGCACTGGCACTGTTGGTACTTCTGTTTTCGTATCATCAACAAGTGGTAACGATTCGAACAATGGCTCTGAGACCTGTCCATTTGCAACTATTCAAGCTGCGGTTAATGCTGCCTCTTCTGGCGACACGATTGTTGTCAGCGCGGGGACCTATGACGAAAACATAACGATTCCGACGGGGATCACACTCAAGGGCGCAGGCGCTACCGACACGACAATCAATGGCGAAGTCCAAATCAATGCTGCGTCGACTAATCTTTCGGGATTCACGGTCACGAATCCAAGCGGCGGTTTCGGAATCCTCATCAACGGTGTCGGCAACGTATCGGTTACCAACAACTCGGTTACTGACATCGGTACGACCCTCGCTGCTACGAACCCTCTGATTCCGAACAATGCCTACGGCATTTACTTCCAGGGTCACACGACTGGCAGCGTTTCTGGTGTTACCATCAGCAACAACACCATCAACGGCGTTGGTGACACCGCTAACTTGGAGAATTCGAATGGTGCGATCGGCATTGGAGATTCCAACGCTACCGGCATCCTGTCGGGCTTGGTTATCAGCAACAACACTATCTCGAATGTTTCTGACAACACGTCGACGTGGCCTACAGGCAAGATTGCTTACGGCATCCTCCTTAATTACGGTGCAAAAGTCGGTGGTTCAATAGCTGCTGCGCAGATTACAGGTAACTCAGTGACTGATCTTTCGGGCTATTACGCCCATGGACTCGGACTCGAGGGGGACACGCCGAACGCGGTTGTTCAGAACAACTCTTTCAGCAACTTTACCGCTTTGGGTGGCTACGCTACGGCAGTCAACTTCGATTCAAATCCTGATTCGGCATCGGTCAGCCTCAATCACAACTCCTTCGACAGTTCATCCATGCAAGATGGGGTCACCTCGAGCCTGCCAACGAATATCGATGCCTCATCCAACTATTGGAACACTAGTACCACGAACCCGTTCTCGTTCACTGCAAGTCCCGGCGGTGGCGCCATCAACGTCTCGCCCTGGTACACCGACGCAGGAATGACGACGCTTCAGAGCTCTACGACACCGGACAGTAATGGCAACCAGACAGCGACGCTTCCGAGTATCACGACACTAATCGGCACGAGTACTGCAAATACAAATATCAACATTACGGCGGTCATTCCTTCCGGGACGACGGCAACCGGCAATGCAACGTGGGATGGTGTTATCTCTGCACCGACTCCGCCGGCAACGACACCGACCGTTGTGGTTCCGGGCTTTGACACGACAGTGACGTCCGCAGCCACCGTCGGCTCAAGCGAGAGCGATCTCACCTTCAACAATGCCGTAGAGCTCACCTTCGCAGGTCAGGCAGGAACGCTTGCTGGCTGGTATAACAACGCGAACGTGTTCACTGAAATTACGGACACGTGCGCGGCAAACGACCAAACGACAGAGAATGCCTCTCTTGCCGCAGGCGCGTCTTGTAAAATCGATTCAGGAAGCGACCTCATCGTCTGGACGAAGCACTTCTCGACATTCGTAACTTACACAGAGACACCGGTTCCAACTCCGGCAAGCCCCGTTAACACTGTTCACTTTTACAGTAGTGGCGGCGGATCTTCCAATGTTGCCGCGACCAATGTCGGTATCTCGGATTTCGTGCTCCTAATGGCTAATTGGGGTCAGACGGGAATCGGAAATGCCGCTGACTTTAGCGGTGACGCGGTTGTCGGTATTCAAGACTTCGTATGGTTAATGACCAACTGGGCTAAATAAAAAACATGAAAAAATACACATCAATAGTGGGTATAGCGGTGGCAATCATCGGAGTCTTCGCTTTAGCGATACCGGCATTGGCCGCGACGACGGCGTCACTTTCTCCGACGAATGTTAGCGTTGTTGCGGGAAAATCGTTCACTGTCACAGTCGCCGTGGATCCTCAAGGCGTGAGTAACTACGCGGAAAAGTTGGAGGTTGATTTTCCGGCCAATAATTTGAGGTGACGGCTTTCACTTTGGGAAGCAATTGGATGGCACTAACGCAAACAGGCTATGATTTGACAAATAATACTAATGGCATACTCGTGAAAACCGCCGGATATCCAGATGGATTTTCAGGAGCCACAACATTTGGAACCATCACTTTCTACGCAAAAAATTCCGGAAATGGAGCTATCAAGATAGGGAATAGTTCGCTGGCATTTGAAGCCAACAGCCAAAATGTTGTCAACGGAAACGGAACGACATTTGTTGTATCCGCCGCGGCCGCTGTTACGCCAAAGACAACGGCACCGGTAGTTCAAGTAGCGACGAATACGCCTACGCAAGTGACGCAATCCGCACCGATTACCCAAGTAGCGGCCGTGGCCGGAGCAGGCGCTTCGAGTTACTCTTGGTTGTGGTGGATACTGCTTATCCTCGTGGCGGCGGTTGTCGTTTGGTGGATATACGTTCGAAGATCAGACCAGAATAAATAATTTCTCGATAGACTACGGGGAAAAATAAAATGCTTGGCGCGAAAAATGTCAGGCATTTTGTTTTTGTAGCATTCGCATTAGGTAGGTTTTCAAACGGTTCAAACTTCTATATGATGAGTCCACATATGTCGAAAAAATACGTCATCGGCGTGGACATGACGGAAGTCGCGAAATTTCGCGGACTCAAAAGCAAGTCTCAATCGCGTTTGTTGAATAAATTGTTTACGAAAAAAGAAATAGTTTATTGCTTCGGTTACAAACGTCCGGAAGAGCATTTGGCTGGAACTTTCGCCGCCAAGGAGGCGGCGAGCAAAGCTTTGGGCACAGACAAGTTTCCCTTCGTGTCGCTCGAAATCCGCCGCGCCAAAAACGGCAAACCCGAAGTCTGGAAAAGCAATAAAAAATTGCCCGTGGACATTTCCATAACTCATGCCGGAAAATTCGCCGTCGCCGTTGCCGTCGCCTAAATATATGAAAAAATGCTTAGTACTAGACCTTGATAATACGCTCTGGGGAGGAGTTGTCGGCGAAGACGGCATGGAAAACTTGGCTTTGTCTCTTCAACCGCCAGGCAACGGTTTTCTGGCTTTTCAGCAGGCGATAATGGACCATTTTGACCGCGGAGTAATTCTGGCGATTAACAGCCGCAACAACCCCGACGACGCGTGGCAGGTCATCCGCACGCATCCGAACATGATTTTGAGGGAAAAACATTTCGCCGCCGCGCGCATCAACTGGAACGACAAAGTTGACAACCTAAAAGAATTGGCGAGAGAATTAAATATTGGTCTCGACTCCATGGTCTTTCTCGACGACGACGAGACGAACCGCGCGGCGGTCCGCGCCATGCTTCCGGAAGTTCTCACGCCCGATTTGCCGAAAGACCCGGCGGAGTATGCCAGGTTTTTAAATTCTTTGGGCGTTTTTGATTCCAGTTTCATCACCGACGAAGACAAAATGCGCGGCAATCTCTACGTCACGGAACGTTTGAGAAAAGAAGAAGAGAAAAAATTCGTTTCTAAAGAAGATTTTTTAAAAAGTCTTTCTTTGGAGCTTGAAGTTTTTTGCGACGATGATTCGTGCTTGCCGCGCCTCTCGCAGCTCACGGAAAAAACCAACCAATTCAACACGATGAAAAAACCTTTGACGGAAGGAGACTTGAGGCGCTATATTGAAAGTCCGGATCATCACGTGTTTTTCGGAAAGTTGTCCGACAAATTCGGAGATTACGGAATCATCGCTTTCGCTCTGACGGACAAATCAAAAGATTCTTGGCGGATTTCTTCCATGCTACTCAGCTGCAGAGCATTTGTCAGGGGCGTGGAAGATGCTTTTTTCGCGGTCATACGCAAGCAGGCTTTGAAAGAAAAAATCTCGAAAATCTCCATTGCTTTCGAAGAAACGCCGAAAAACGCTCCGGCAAAAGAATTTGTCGAGAAAAATTTCAAAAACAAGGAAACAAAAATAAATAAATCACCACATTCGCCTTCGTGGATAAAGACAATTTATGAATAAATTCAACGAGATAGTTTCCAAGATGTTCAAGGTCAAAGAAGCCGACATCCGCGACGACATGACCTCGAAACACATTCCCGATTGGGATTCGATGAATTATTTGCTTTTTATCGCCGAATTGGAGAGGGAGTTTGACGTTTCTCTGGGCATGGACGAGGTCATTCACGCCGGTTCCATAGGCGACGTAAAGAAAATGCTTCGAGCTAAGGGTATAAAAATATGAAAGCCAGAGATTTATCAATCGACGATATCAAAATCGGCGATTCAATTTCCTTCGAACGGACTTTTACCGAAAGCGATGTAACGGATTTCGCCAAACTTTCGGGAGACGAGAATCCGCTTCATCTAGACGATGTGTACGCGGAGAAAACCAAGTTTAAGCGCAGACTCGTCCACGGCATGCTGGTTGGTTCGCTGTGTTCGCGCGTGGTGGGAATGTATTTGCCGGGGAAGAGATGTCTTTATCTAAAGCAAGATTTGGTTTTTAGAAATCCCGTATTCATAGGCGACAGAATGGTTGTCACGGGCAAGGTCGTTTCGAAGAGCATTTCCACCAAGACACTTGAGGTGGAAATATCGGTGTTGGTGGATAATAAGGAGGTTCTCTCCGGTAACGCTCTGGTTCAGGTTTTATAACCGTCATAAAATGTCAAAAACCGATTCAAAAAAAAGAGTCGCAGTCGTCGCCGGCGCGAGCGGTTATGTCGGGAAGGCGATTATAGAGAAGCTTGCCGCTGATGGTTTCCGCGTCGCGGCCCTCATACACGGATTCTCAAAGTCCGTTATAGGTGATTTCTTGACGACGCTTCCCGGTTCCGGTCATAAGACATATATATGCGACATTTGTTCTGCCGAGGAAGTCGATAAAACTATTGCCGCTATCGAGAAAGACATGGGTCCAATTTATGTTTCTATCTGTGCCGCCGGCACGGGCCCTGACCGAAAACGTCTTTATCTTTCTTCCGCCGAAGAAGCGAGGAAACAATTCGAAGTAAATTTCTTCGGATGTTTCAATTTTCTCTCGGTGTGCGCGAGAGCTCAAAAAATACACGGAGCTGGAGTCATGGTGGGCATAACGACTGCCGCGCTTGCTTCCGCTTCTTTGGCACAAGGTCTCGGAGCATACGCTCCGGCCAAATCGGCGATTCAAGAGACTCTTTCGATTTTTAGGGAAGAGTTGGCTCCATATGGCGTCCGCGTACACGCTGTCGCTCCGGGATTTATGTCTGGAGGAATGAACAGTTCAATTCCGAAGGCCTTTATTGAAATGGCGATGAAGAAAAGTCCGAACAATAAATTGGCCGATGCCTCGGACGTGGCTGAGGCGGTATCACTCCTTTGTTCAAACGTTGGAAAAGAAGCCGATTTCCTAATATTTGTCGCTCCTGAGTTGAATATAAAATAATTTCGTTACCCTAAACATACATTATGTCATTCGATTCATTACAATTCCTCGTCTTCTTCGTGGTGATGTTTTTTTTGTATTATTCCGTCGTGCCAGACCGTTACCGCTGGCTTCTTTTGCTTTTAGGCAGCTGTTATTTTTACATGGCCTACATTCCGAAATTTATTCTGATTCTGTTTTTTCTCATAACCGTCGACTATGTCCTGGGAATCCAAATATCCAAAGCCACCGGACACAGGAGAAAAATTTTTCTCGTGATGAGTATCATCGCCAATCTCGGCACTTTGTTTTTTTTCAAGTATTTTAATTTCTTCAACGAAAACGTGGCGGTCATAGCCCAGCTCATCCACTGGAATTATCCTTTGGTTCTTTTGGACATAGCTTTGCCCCTCGGACTTTCATTTCACGTGTTTCAAAGTCTTAGTTACGTCATTGAGGTTTACAAAGGCAAACAGGAGCCGGAGCGGCACTACGGAATATACGCTTTGTACGTGATGTTTTTTCCTCAGCTCGTCGCCGGTCCGATCGAGCGGCCACAACAGCTGTTACACCAGTTCCATGAATCGCACTCTTTCGATTACGCGAAAATCCGAAGGGGTTTCGAACTCATGCTCTGGGGTTTTTTCAAAAAACTGGTTATCGCGGACAGAATAGGACTTCTGGTGGACCACATATATTCAAATATAAGCGGCACAAACGGCGTGAGCGTCATAATCGCCGCCGTATTCTTCGCCTACCAGATTTACTGCGATTTTTCCGGTTATTCCGACATTGCCGTTGGTACGGCTTTGGTTTTCGGTTACGATTTGGTCAACAACTTTGAACGCCCGTACGCGTCTCGTTCCATCGCGGAACTTTGGCAGAGATGGCATATATCGCTATCGAGCTGGCTCAAAGATTATCTCTATTATCCATTGGCATTTGCCGGAAAAAAAATAACTAAGGCGCGCATATATTTGAGTATTTTCATAACCTTCGTTTTGATAGGTCTTTGGCACGGAGCCAACTGGACATACGTAATCTTTGGAACCCTCCAAGGCGTCTACATGATTTTTTCTTCCTGGACGGCGAGCGCGCGAAATTTTATTTCGCGCGCCGCTCGTCTGGTCAACCATAAAGCTTTGCGGCAAATATGGCAGACCGGCGTGACTTTTTTTCTCTTTACCGTGAGTCTTGTTTTTTTCCGGGCGGCAGACATGCCGCAGGCTTTTCAAGTTTTCGGAAAGGCGTGGTACGCGATAGCTCATCCGGTTGAAGAATACGCGTCTCGCGCGAGTATCTTCAGCTATAGCAGTCTTGGTATCACGACGAAATTCTTTCTCATTATAATAGTCGCAATAATATTTATGGAATTCGTCCAATATCTTCAGGCGAAAAAAGGCACGAGATTTATTCTGGAAAACAAAAGCCGTCTAGTGCGATGGAGCGCGTATTATGGACTCGTCTTTAGCATACTTGTAGTCGGCTATCTGGGTGCCGAGCCGTTCATCTATTTTAAATTCTGAAAAAATGAAAAGTTTTATAGTCAAATGTCTCTTGTTCGGTATCCCGATTGCCTTGTTTTTTCTTTTATTTTTCGGGGTATTTTTTCTCGACAGAGAATATCTTCCCTTATCAACCATCATAAATCGCCAGCAACAAAGTCAGAGCAATATTCTTTATCTGCCGGAGTCTCCCAAGGATTCCGAATGGCTTTACAAACTCATTTCGGCCAAGCGGGAAGACCCGGAAATAATCGTGCTCGGGACGTCCAGGTCGGTAACCTTTCAGTCCGGTTTCTTTAAAGACCCGACAGTTTTCTACAATTCCGGAGGGGTGACTCTTAACGCAAACGATATGTACGAGTACGTGAAAGATTTGTCTTCGGATAGCAAACTCAAGTTGATACTTCTTGATTTGTCCGGTTATTTGAAAATAGACAGTCCTGACGCGCTGGGAACGGATATTGTCACATCTTATAATCCGCTCACATTTTTTTTGACGTCCGGTTGGCACGACATATATACCGATTATCTAAATGGACGATTTTCTATTGGCGCTTTGATCCAAGCCAGCGGGGAAAAAGATAATCAAAACATAGGACTTGACGCCATCCTGCATCGAGCCGGCTTCAGAAAAGACGGCAGTTTGGACAGGGGGACAACGGAAGAAATACAAACCATGCAGGAAGGCATTCCGTCGGAAATATCTTATTACACGTCGATCATCAAGGCGGGACAAGAATCCTCTCTGGATTACGGCGCGTCCCTTTCGGAAAGCAATCTTGCCGGGATAGATAAATTATTGGCTCTTTGCAAGTCAAAAAATATTTATGTCATAGGATACCTATCTCCCTACGCCGTTGAAATGTATGACGCTTTGGAATCGGAGCAAAATTCCTACGGCGAAACATATAGAAATGCTCCATCCGTCATCCAACCGCTTTTCATGAAATACAAGTACGATTTTTATGACGTGAGAAATTTAACTGCCATAGGGTCTTCCGATTCAGAATTGTATGATTCGGAACATCCGACGGAAAAATCCACGATTCGGCTTCTCATATATTTGGCGGAGAGAGAGCCGAAACTTTCCGCTTACGTCGACATTCCGACTCTGGAACAGAAAATTATTTCCCAACCGTTTTAGAAATGTCATGAAAAATTTCATTATCAAATCTCTCTTGTTTGTTATTCCGATATCTCTGTTCTTCGTGCCGCCGCTTGTGATATTTGTCATGAGCGGGGAATATATGCCAATGTCACAAGTGGTGAACATTCAAGAAAAAAATCCCGACGTGCTCTATCTTTCGAGCGCCACGTCCTTTACCGACAAGCCGTACAAATTAGCCGGGACGATTTCGCATAAATCGGACGTTATTGTGGTGGGAACATCCAGAACATTGACGTTCGATTCCGATTTTTTCAAGGCCGGCACTTTCTACAACGCCGGTTATACCGCTGACTACACTCTCAACGCCGATGATTTATCGCAGTACATAAACGCTCTGCCCAGTGGCAGCGACCCGAAAATCATACTCTTCGACGCTTCCAGCTATTTAACGAGCACCAATTTGGCTTCGGAAAACTCTTTTACTTACAATCCGTTTACTTACTTCATAACAACAGGATGGCGCGACTTTTACGTGGATTATTTCAGCGGCTATTTTTCTCTTGAAAAATTTCTCGCGGGCAGGAAAAGCGACGACAACATAGGTCTCAACGCCGTTATATCTGGACACGGATATAGAGCCGACGGCAGTCTCGACAGGGGTACGCCGGCCGAAATACAAGAGGTGCAAAAAACCATTCCGAGCGAAATAGCGGAGACCGTGTCGGACATACAGGGTTCGACGGAGTACGAGACTTCCATATTGGAGGCAAACCTCGCTCGCGTCGAGGAATTTTTGTCGCTGTGCAAATCCAGAAACATATACGTCATAGGATATTTGTCTCCCTACGCTCTGGAGGTTTACGAGAAGCTAGAGTCGTTGAATGACATTCATGGCGCCACGTATAGGGAAGTGCCGAATGTTTTAAACTCGCTATTTTCAAAATACGGTTACGGCTTTTACGACTTGCGCGATATTTCGCTAATCGGTTCGTCGGACAGCGAGCTCTACGACGGGTCTCATCCGACGGAAAAATCCACGATTCGGCTTCTCATATATTTGGCGGAGAGAGAACCGAAACTTTCCGCTTACGTCGACATTCCGACTCTGGAACAGAAAATTATTTCCCAACCGTTTTAGAAATGTTAAGCTCAAATGCACGACGGGCTGTAGTATAGCGGTAGTATACGCCCATGGGGTGGGTGCGGTCCGGGTTCGACTCCCGGCAGCCCGAAAGTTTTTAATTTTCCAAAAAGAGAAAAATAATGTAAGATTTTTCTCTCAAGGGCCTATAGTAAAATGGTATTACGCATCCATGGCATGGATGAGGTAGGGGTTCGATTCCCCTTAGGTCCACAATTATAGATTTACCGGCACGACGAGCCAATACGACGTGGAAGTGGCGCCGACCGTGGCGTGAATTCCCAAGTGCATATATCTTCCGTCTATCCAGTTTCCGTTCCAAGTGGTGCTCGCGGTCGTCCAAGCGGTCTGGCTTTTCGAAATCGGCAGAACGTTGAATACCGCGTCCGCGGTGAAATCTCCCTGAACGTTTTTTATGTTACTGACGGAGGTAATAGCATAATCGCTCAAGTCGAGAGCTGGGCAGTTTGGTATTTGTTCGTAAGCGGAAAGCAGTTGACTCAAAAGCGTTTTGGCTATCACTTGTTTGTTCGTGGTGGTCGCGTTGTTGAGGAATGTGCTCAAGAAATTTACGGCGCAAGCGTGCTCGGAATCAGTCTGTGACTGCGCGGGTTTTGGCCCTTGAGAGTCGTATATCCAGAAACCGACAAACACAATGACGACCAACACGGCAAGAACTAAAATTTTTTGTTTGATATGGTCTTCCATAATATTTTTTGAATTATTTAATTTTATAATTCGGTGGACCTAACCGGAATCGGACCGGTGCCTCGTCAATGCGAATGACGCGTCGTACCACTAGACTATAGGCCCAGTGGACGATACTGGGTTCGAACCAGTGACCTCGCGAATGTGAATCGCGCGCTCTAACCAGCTGAGCTAATCGTCCTCGTTTGCTCATGTCGGGGAGGGGAGAATCGAACTCCCGCCTCACGTACCCGAAACGTGTATACTACCACTATACTACACCCCGTGCGTGAATTTATATCACAGTTTTTGTTTTTTCCGAAAGCCAAGTGAAGGCGACCCCGACTATGAGACAGAGCCAAGAGTCGGGAGCATTGAGAGAAAAACCAAAGAGAAAACCGACAATCGCGAGAACGAGAAATATCACACTCCAAACTTTGAAAAGCTTGTTGTGTTTTTCGTTGTGGTCGTAGGCCGCGTAGATGAAATAGCCGCCGACAAGTATGCTCACTACGGCGGATAACATAGTAAATTGGAAAAAGGAAGACGCGCCGAAAACGGGATTGGGTATGAAAGATACGATTCCTCCGAGAAAAAGAACAAGGCCTGTCCACAAGAGCCACTTTTTTGTCATATGTCTTTGATTAATCTGATATTTTTCTATTATACAGGATATACGATTTGATATACTCCAGAGGTGCGAAAGAATAAAAAAATCGTTTTCGTTATCTTGGGTGCGACGGGAGATTTGTCCACGGGGAAAATATTTCCGGCACTGGCCGAGCTCCACCGGAAAAACTCTGATTCTGTCGCTTGTGCGCTTCGCTCCGACTACGCGCTCCAGAATCAGAATTTTTCCGTCGTCGCCGTTTCCCGTCGTCCTTGGTCGGACGATGACTTCAGGGACTTCCTCGGCCGAGAAAAATACGGCAAAGAATTTCTCTCGCGAGTTTTTTATAAGACGGTTTTCTTCGATTCGTGTCTCGGCTCGCCGGAACTGAAAAAATTCCTTAAAACTTTCGGCAATGCCAAGTTTATTTTTTATGTATCTGTGGCGCCGACTCTCTACGAGACGGCGCTTCGCTGTATGAAAAAAAATCGCCTTCTCGAAGTCGGCGACCCCAAGATTCTCATCGAAAAGCCTTTCGGTCTCGATTTGAAATCGGCGAAAAAGCTAAACGCTCTCGCCACTTCTTTTCTCGAACACAAGCAAATCTATCGCGTGGACCACTATCTCGGCAAAAGCGCGCTTCGCGCGCTTACCGAAATCCACGAGAAATCGAGAACCTTTTCGGATATCGTTTCGAACAAAACCGTAGAATCGATAAGCGTGTGGATTTCCGAAGATTTCGGCGTGAAAGACCGAGGCACGTCTTACGATGGTGTGGGTGCTTTCCGGGACGTCGGACAAAATCATATTTTGCAAATGCTCTCGGCCGTGGCTCTCACGCCTCCGCGGACTTTGTCCGCTACGGCGTGGCACAGCGCCCGCGCCAATGTCGTGGAATCTCTCGAGACGAAAAAAATAAAAATTTATCGCGGCCAATACAGGGGTTATACGGACGAGAAAAATGTGGCGAAAGATTCCAAGACTGAAACTTTCTTCTCAATCGAATCGTATTTCAACAAGGGCAAGCTGAAAGGCGTTCCGGTAACTCTTCAGTCGGGAAAAAAACTGGCAAAACGCGAAGCTTCGATTGAAATCGAATTCAAAAACGGGGAAACGCTCGATATTCCGGTTGAAGGAGAAGCTTACGGGCGCATCCTCGAAGCGGCTGCGGAAGACAGGCGGGAGCTTTTCGTCGGTGGCAAAGAAATATTCGCCGCTTGGAAATTTGTGGACACCGTTTTGCCGCGTTTGAAAAAAGCCAAACTCGAAATATACTAAATCAAATGAAAAAAATATTTATCTTCGTGGGAAATCCTGACAACGATTCTTTCTCCGCCGCTTTGGCCGACGCTTACGCCAAAGGCGCCAAAGCGGCGGGACATGACGTGCGCCTGACGCGGATTGCCGACATGAAATTCGACCCGATTCTCCACAAAGGCTACAAAGTTGTCCAAGCTTACGAGCCGGATATTTCAAAATTTCAGGAAGACGTCAAATGGTGCGAACATTTCGTTTCGATTTATCCTATCTGGTGGTCGGATATGCCGGCTCTTATGAAAGGTCTAGTTGATCGCGTTTGGATGCCAGGTTTTGCTTTCAATATGAGAAAGGGAATTATTCCCGGCTGGTATCGTCGTCTAAAAGGCAGAAGCGCGCGCGTCATCGTTACGAGCGACCAGAGCCCTTTTATTCTTTGGTTTCTTTTCGGAGGCAATATAAATAATTGGGTCCGCGGAGTCCTCCGATTCTCCGGCTTCGCGCCCGTTCACAAAACTTGGTTTCACGGAATGAACAAGCCGTCTCCGGAAAAAATAAAACGTCTGCTTGCAAAAGTCGAACGGCTTGGCAGGAAAGGGAAATAGGTTTAGAGTGACGGCAAGACCTGTTGTTTAAACTATGAATGCAAACAAACCGACTTCCCAAGAGCGCGGTCAATCCCGACTCGCCGAAATCCGCGACATTTTTTCTATAATCGGGTTCGTGATTATTGTTCTTGTCGTGACGTTTCGCTTGCTCCAAACGTCCTGGCAGAATATAATCGCAGATCCTCGCGGCGCGTTGCTCGTTTCCGTGAGCGCTCTAATCGGCAGTTTCGCTTGTGAAATACTCAAAGGATTCGCTTTCGTCGGGAAATATTTCACGCGCAAGTCCAAAACCGCATAGGTGGCGGACTTTTTTATTTGTCATAGTCGGCGCTTTGCGGTAAGTTGTAACTCTATGTCTTTATCAATCGGAATCGTCGGATTGCCGAACGTGGGGAAGTCCACGCTATTCAACGCGCTTACGAAGAAAAGTGTCCTGGTGGCGAATTATCCTTTCGCCACGATTGATCCGTCGGTCGGCGTCGTCGCCGTGCCGGACGAGCGGCTTTGGAAACTTTCGGAGTTTTCAAAATCGGCAAAGACCGTGCCTGCGGCGGTCGAGTTTGTTGACATTGCCGGACTTGTCAAAGGCGCATCGGTGGGCGAAGGCCTCGGCAATAAATTTTTAAGCAATATTCGCGAGACGGACGCTATAGCGGAAGTCGTGCGTATTTTCGAAGATGACAGCATCATTCACGTGGACAACAGAGTAAATCCGCTCAAAGACATCGATGTCATAAACTTGGAACTCGTCCTCGCCGACCTCGAGACCGTGACGAAACGCGCGGGAAATATTTTGAAAGAAGTTAAAGGCGGAAAAAAAGAAGCCATAGCCGAGTCGGCGCTCCTCGAAAAAGTCAAAAAAACTTTGGAAGAAGGCAAACTCGTTTCGGCGCTCTCGCTTCACGAAGAAGAAAAAAATATTTTGAAAAGTCTTCATCTCATTACGGCGAAAAAAATCCTTTATGTTTTGAATTCTTCGGCGGCGACGAAAAACGCTCTGGAAGAAGTAAAAGGCAAGGTTCCCGGAGAGTTCGTGGTTGTTGACCCGATATTCGGAACGGGGATGGACGGACTTATCGCCGCCGCCTACAAACTTTTAGGACTCATTACTTTTTTCACTACCGGCGAAGACGAAACTCGTGGCTGGACAATTCCAAGCGGCTGGACCGCGCCCATGGCGGGCACGGCCATTCACGGAGATTTCAAGGACAAATTTGTCAAAGCCGAAGTCGTCGAGTGGGACAAGCTTTTAAAAGCCGGTTCTTATGCCGCCGCTCGTGAAAAAGGCCTAGTTAAAACGGAAGGAAAAGAGTATGTCGTCAAGGACGGCGACGTTGTTGAGTTTAAAATCTAGAGTTTCCCCCTCAATTTACGGTCGTTCCCACTTTTAGTCGTGCGTATGCTAGAATAGTCGATGATTCCTGTAGAGAAACGCGGTCTTGTATACACAAAACATAATGGCACACATCTCTCCTGTATATAAACATTTATATGGAGAAAAGATTCTCTGTTTTTTCTCCGTGATACTTTTAGGTTTCTTAATCTTTGTCTCACCCCTTATCGCGAACGCGGCTGGGGTGCCGACGATACTAAGCTATCAAGGGCGGTTGACCGATGTATCAGGAAATCTTTTGGGCGGTTCGGGCACGACGTATTATTTCAAATTTTCTCTGTGGGACAGCTCGGTAGTCGGTTCGGGCACACGACTTTGGCCATCATATGCTCCAAGCGCGACTGCCGTGACGGTCAAGCAGGGTGTTTTCAATGTAAACATCGGTGACACAGCCAACGGTTACCCGGACGCACTCAACTATAATTTCAGTTCCTCGACGATTTATCTTCAGGTAGAGGTGTCATTGAATGGAAGTAGCTTTGAAACACTATCGCCGCGTCAGTCCGTTACCTCTTCCGCTTTCGCGCAAGTATCAGGCGCCGTCAGGGGAACAGGACAATCTACATTTGGCACAACAACACCACTCGGCACAGCTGTTGTTTCCGTTCAAGCAACATCGCCAACCACTCCGGCGCTTTCATTGCAGGCCTTCTTTGGCCAAATAGCGAATATTTTTCAAATACAAGATTCAGCCGGTAATAATCTATTTTCCGTAGATTCAGCGGGCAATGTCTTTGCTTCGTCGACGCTAAACGTGTCCGGTGTTAACGCTCAATTAAATCTAAGCCAACCAAGTTCTCCTCCCGCCGAATTTTACGTTGACCCCACCGGCGATGTTCAACTTTCTTCACCTGGCGGAAACTTTAGGATGCAAAATGAAAACCTGTGGGTGTGTTCTGGCGGCAGCTGCGGCGTGGACACCCCGCCGGGCGAGGGAAATATAATAGTGGAAAACTCGGTTATTTTTGATAATAAATTCAAACTTGAACAAGTCGACGCGTCGACGACAGTTATGTATGACACCACGGGTGATCCGATATTTGAGTTTGATGAGGGACAATAATAAAATGTCTCAATGAATTTTCTTGCGGAATTCAAAATATTTGTAAGTAATATTCTTTATTGGATTTATTTTTTTGTCGGTTTCTCTCTATTCTTTTTTATTTTTGGTTCGAAAGATGTGATGATTTTCGGAAGAAGTCTGTATTTACCGCTTCCGTCTGAAAACTCTTTTTCTCTGCTTTTCGGAAGAAGCTTATATTTGCCGCTACTCTCCGAAAATTCTTTTTCGGTTCAAGTTTTTAACAGAATCAGGGAAAATCTTCTTCCGCCGAATGTTCAATTAATCGTTACCAGCCCAACGAGCGCTTTCTCGTCGCAAATATCTTTGTCACTTTTACTTGGGTTTTTACTAACTACCCCGTTGCTTATTTATAAAATTATTACATATCTTAACCCCGCGCTCCTTCCTCGTGAAAAGAAGGTGGTTCTATGGTCTTTACCGCTTTTTATTCTTTTGTTTTTTTCCGGTTGCGCGTTTTCTTATTTTCTTCTGATTCCAGAAACCTTTAAAATCCTTTATCCGTTCGCCACGAGCATGGGCGTAGTTCCGTTTTTTGCAATGGATAAATTTATCCAGTATGTTTTTGGTTTGATGATCGGTGTCGGACTGATGTTTTTATTGCCTTTGTTCGTGATTTTACTGAGTTTTCTGGGGATCATAAAAGCTGATTTTTGGATAAAAAAGTGGCGATTTGCGGTCATGTTCTTTTTGATCTTGTCTGCTATAATAACTCCGGATGTGATCGCTATGATTGCGTTGTTCATTCCTCTCATAGGGATTTATTTTGCAGGATGTTTTTTTGCTAAAAAGTTTAGCGCGGGCGCGTGATCACATGGAAAGGTCGGATTATTAGAAAATTAAACACAACGATAATATGTTTGGCTTAGAAATTCCAGAAATAATAATCATTGTTCTCGTGGCGGCAATTCTGTATTTTATTTACAGAAAATCCAGAAATAAGATGAAATAGGAAACTGATTGAAGGAGTCGGATTATTAGAAAATTAAACGTAACAATAATATGTTTGGCATAGGAATTCCAGAAATAATAATCATTGTCCTCGTGGCGGCAATCCTTTATTTTGTCTACAAAGAATCCAAAAACAAGGTAAAGTAGAAAAAACAAGGAAATATATTGGAGGGATGGTAACGTAAAGGTCGAATTAATAAAAATCAGATACAAAGATATGTTTGGACTAGGACTTCCAGAAATAGCAGTTATCCTGATAGTGGTCTTTCTTCTGTTCTTTGGTGGAGACAAATTATCCGAAGTCGGAAGGGGGTTGGGCAGATTTACGGGGGAATTTAAAAAAGGTAAAGAAGAGGTGGAAAAAGAAGTGAAAAAAACCAAAGAGGAATTAAAGTCTCGTTAAAATTCCAATAAATGGAGAAGTCTGAATTGAATGAAGGCCGAAGGAAATTTGTGAAAATATTATTGATTGGGGGAGCGTCTTTCATGGTAGGAAAGATCCTGGGCCCATTGTATTCGAAGTTCTCAACCGGCTCATCGACCAAAAAGGATTCTACGGCGTTCAAAATTTCTGAAGACGAAAAAAGTTTGGCCATTTATGACAGCTCCGGCGCCGAAGTGCTGTATATCGATAAGGAAGGATAAAATAAAATCAGATGAAAGAAAAAAAAGAATGCAAAAGACATAAATGGATTCCTCTTTTGGGATTTGATAAGGAAAAATACGTTCCCACTTCTCTTTTTACCTGTCTTCGGTGCGGGGACCTGAAAGTGGGAACCAGAACCATCAAAATTTCTCGCTTCCGCATGGATATGGGCGAATTACCCATAAATAATGTGGCCGGCATAAGACTCATGAATACGCCGACAGTCGATAATACCGCGTCCGGATTGATTATAATGGCCACCGTGGATACGAATAACGTGGGCATCGGGGCGCCTCTTTTCATGACCGCGAACGGACATCTGAGTACGGCTGACGCCAGTTCAAATGCGACTTCTCCCTGCGTGGCGTTGGCAATCGATACAGGAACAGGCAGCGTGAGAGTTCTTGTCCAAGGCGTTTTAAGGGTCGACACTTGGAATTGGACAATCGGGCCGGGGAATGCCAGTTTACTTTACGTGTCCACGGGCTCCGGTACACTTACCCAGATTCAGCCCTCTGGCACTGACCAGGTCATCCAACCTATCGGATGGGCCTTGGGTAGTAATTGCATCTACTTTACCCCGTCGACAATATACTTGACGCACATTTAGATTGTCTATGTTGTCGATAATAATACCGAGTTACAAAGACCCGTTGCTTCAAAAGACCGTGGATTCTCTTTTGGAAAATTCCGAGGGAGAAATTGAGATTCTTGTTATGATAGACGGAAATTGGCTGACGACACCGATTAAAGAAGATCCCAGAGTGAGGATTTTACATTCGGAAAAGAATCGCGGAATGAGAGGCGCTGTGAACGACGGTCTAAAAGAGGCCAAAGGAGATTTTGTGATGAAAATCGATTCTCACTGTATGGTTGGGCCCGGCTTCGACAGAATTATGATTGAAAACTGCGCTCCCAATTGGCTTATGGTCCCCAGATGCTATTCACTTGATGACACAAATTGGAAAAGGGACGAATCAAGACCCATACGGGATTATTTTTACATGAGTTTTCCTCAGAAAACCAAATACGGTTATGGCATGTGGGCCATAGATTGGCACCACATGACCATGCAACGCCGAGATCCGAAATACGACATAGACGATCTTATGGCTCTTCAAGAAAGTTGCTGGCTGGCGAATAGAAAATATTTTATGGAACATATCGGATTTATGGACAATCGGGTAGAAACTTACGGCGCTTTCGCGGGGACACAGCATGAGATAGGTCTGAAGTATTGGTTGAGTGGGGGAGAACTCAAGATCATTAAAAAAACCTGGTACGCTCATCTTTCAAAACGCAGGGGCCATTATCAGACGGGATTATATGACAGGTCTTTTAAGACGAATCCTCATACTATTGCGAGCCATACTTGGTCTGCCAAACACTGGATAAATGACGAAGAACCGAATATGATACATCCGTTCTCATGGCTCATAGAGAAATTCTGGCCCGTGCCCACCTGGCCGGAAAATTGGAAAGAAATGCTGGAATCTCATAAATTATGATTAAACTATCAGTAATAATCCCAAGTTGGAAAGACCCGCTACTCCATAAAACAATAGATTCACTATTGGATAATTCGGAGTTAGGCGACCAATTGGAAATTATTGCCGTACTCGACGGTTATTGGACTCAAATCAAACAAGACCCGAGGGTCAGAGTTCTTCATTTAGGCAAGAATAGAGGCATGAGAGGCGCGATAAATGCCGGGGTCCTAATCTCTAGCGGCGAATATATCATGCGGACCGACGAGCACTGCTCGTTTGCCAAAGGTTACGACCGGGTCTTGACCGAAACTTGCCAGCCAAACTGGATAGTCACTCCCAGAAGATATTTTCTTGACCCGGTAAAGTGGGAAGTGATGGACTTGCCGCCGGTGGATTATGCCAGATTGACCATCCAAGACTGCGGAAACGGCGTTCATAAATTCGCCGGCTCGGAATGGAGAAGTCGAACCAAAGAGAGGAAGGACATAATGATAGACGAAACGATGGCTATGCAAGGTTCGTGCTGGCTCATGCCTCGCAAGTGGTGGGACGAAGTCATAGGAGAACTCCAAACCGAGGGTTACGGACCGCTTTATCAGGATTCGCACGAGATGGTTTTCAAAACTTGGAAAGCTGGCGGAAAATTGATGGTAAACAAAAACACCTGGCACGCTCACAAACACAGAGATTTTCCGCGCACCCACAACTACGGAACGGCGGAAGCCACGCCGGGTTGGAAATATTCTCTCGATATTTGGGGAGACTATTACAATAAAGAAATACGGCCAAAGTGGGGGATTTAAAGATATGAATAAAAATTCTAAAATTTTAATAACCGGTTGCGGAGGCATGTTGGGCGAAGCCGTATATGCCGAACTCAAAGATAGATATAAGATTTACGCGACTGACATAGATTTAAACGAGCATTGGCTAGAGTTTCTCGACGTGAGGTCCTCCGACGGTATAGATAAATATTTTAAAAAAATAAAACCGAACGCGGTCATCCATCTCGCGGCTCTTACAGATATGGAATATTGTCAGTCGAATCCCGAACATGCGTACAACGTTAATTTCATTGGAACATACAACCTGGCATGCGCTTGCCGAAAAAACAAGATTCCCTTTGTCTATATATCTTCGGCTGGTATATTTGATGGAAAAAAAGATAAATACGTTGAGGACGATGTTCCGAACCCCTTGAGTGTGTATGCGAGGTCGAAATTTGCCGGAGAACTCTCGGCTCTTGCCGTTCCAAATTCAATCGTGATAAGAGCCGGCTGGATGATGGGAGGCGGTCCGGCCAAGGATAAAAAATTCATAAATAAGATAATCAAACAAATTCGCTCTGGAGCAAAAGAACTTTCCGTAGTTAAAGATAAGATGGGTACTCCGACCTACACCTATGACCTCGCCAAGACAATACACTATCTTTTAAAAAATAATCTGTACGGGATTTATAACGCGGCTTGCAATGGCGGCTGTTCCAGGTTCGATGTGGCCGAATCTATACTGGAAAATTTTGGATTGAATAAAAAAATAAGCATCAAAGTCGTGAGTTCGGACTATTTTCGTAAAGATTATTTCGCTCCGAGGCCATTATCGGAAAAATTAATCAACTCCAAAATCAAATCGATGGACCCGTCTCTCGTTAACGATTGGCAAAAGTGTCTGAAAGAATATCTGAATAAATTTGAATGGCAAATATGAAAAACCTTTTGGTTTATATAAGTCCGGCAAAAAAATTTGACGAGGAGTGCAGCGTTTTGGCTAAAATCCAGATAGATAATAGTCTTAGTCTGGGCTGGAAGAAAGAGGACATCCTTTTGGTAACCAGTTTTGACTACGAATACAACGGGGTTAAAGCAGTAGTCGTTTCCGTTGATAATTTTTGCGCCGTCAGGCCGAGGTCAATCAAAACTTCCGTCGTACCTCATTTGATTGAGAAGGGAATCATAGAAAAAGGAAAAATATATTGGAATCACGATTTCGACGCTTTTCAAATGAATGTCATAGAGGAATCGGAATTGGGACTCGAGGCGCTTGATTTGGGGCTTACGGATTACGGGTGGAGGGATAGATGGTGCATGGGGAGTTATTTCTTCAAGGAAAGCGCCAAAGATATTTTTGAACTTCTGAGGGACGATATTTTTAAAAACATCGAGGATGAAACGGTTATGATGAGACTCACGGGCGGCAACATAAATAACGTCAACGAAAGAAGCAAAAGATTGAATATTACCTATAATTTGGGACAAAGGCGTGTCGAATCTAACTACGAAAAAGCCGTGAAACCGTTAAAGGTCGTCCATTTTCATCCGAACAAGAGAGCGGTTATAGATTCTTTCAGGCCTTTAATGTCCGAGCGATTTAAGGAAATATTCAGTCGCCACGGAATCAAATGAATAAAAAACAATTGAGAGTCAGGGCATATCTTGAGGCCAATGGCGATAAAACACTTAGAGTAAATTACGATTTGAATAAGGATTCGGTCGTTTTCGATCTTGGGGGTTATGAAGGTCAGTGGGCATATGATATTTTTCTCAAATATGGTTGCAATATCCATGTTTTTGAGCCCGTACCGAGTTTCGCGGAAAATATAAGGAAAAGATTTTCTGACAACAAAAAAATTCAGGTATATTCGTTTGGCTTGTCAGACAAAAATTCAAATGAAGAAATTTATTCAAACGGCTATAAATCTTCTTTGTTTAAAAAGGAAGGCAACGCTACGGAAATAAAATTGGTCAAGTTTAGCGATTTTTTTTCGCAGAACAACATAAATTTTATTGATTTGATGAAAATCAACATAGAAGGCGGGGAATACGATTTGCTGGAAGAACTTATCAGGACGAATCTGGTAAAGAAAATAAAGAACATACAAGTACAATTTCATAATTTTGTGCCAAATGCCGAAGACAGAATGAAGAAAATACAATCAGAGCTTGAAAAGACCCACAAATTGACCTACCAATATAAATTTGTTTGGGAAAACTGGGTTCTTAAATAGGGTGCCGCGTCCGTAAAGGTATGGTAAATTTAAAAATATGAATGACATAACAATAATTTATTTGACCGCGAGCCTTATTCCGGAACAATTCGCGCAGTATCAAAGAAAAGTTTTGCTTGAGGCCATAGGCGATACGCCTCTCATAAGCGTTTCCAGAAAACCGATTGATTTCGGAGTAAACCTCGTAGACACGGAAAAGCGAAGTTTGTCGAACATCTATTACCAAATGCTTAGAGCGGCCAAACTGGCGAAAACGGATTTCATCGCCGTGGCCGAAGACGATGCCCTGTATCCGAGAGAGCATTTCAAAAAATACAGACCGACGAAAGACACTTTTGCTTATAATAAAAACAGGTTGCTTTTATTTACCTGGGGAGAGCCGATGTATTCATGGAAAGACAGAATAAGCAACGCCACACTAATCGCGCCCAGAGAGTTGGCCATAGAGGCGCTCGAAGAAAGATTCAAAAGATATCCGAACGGGATACCTGATAAAATAGTCGGAGAATTGGGCAAGCCGATGGTCGATCGCAACTTGAGGGTATCGCCGCGCAAGATAGATTATTTTTTCACGGATGTCTCAGTCGTCCATTTCAACCACGACTTCGCTTCGGAAGAATGGCAGAGGAAACACGTCAAAAAACCCGGCTCACTTAGGTCTTATGATATACCTCATTGGGGCAGGGCCGATAAGTTAGTGACAAATTTCAAATGAACGCAACAATTTTGTATTACACGAGCAATCGCGAATCTCCGGAATTTGAGGAGAGGATAAAAGATAATCTTCTCAAGGTTTGCGGTGACCTTCCAATCATAAGCATTTCTCAAAAACCGATCGCGCTTGGAAGAAACATTGTCGTGGGCGATGTCGGCGCGTCTGGGTTCAACATGTTCAGGCAAGTTTTGATAGGATGCGAAGCGGCTACAACCGATTTTATCATCTCAGCGGAAGCGGACTGCCTGTATCCGCCGGACTATTTTACTTTTGTTCCGCCTAAAAAAGATGTTTGTTACCGCGACAGCAACTTGTACGTCATGGGGCGCAGAAGGGATTATTTCTATAAAAAGGAAGAAGGCGCGACCCACGCTCAAATAGTCGGCAGAGAGTATTACATCAAAAAACTGAAAGAATTATTCAAGGACGCCCCGATGTGGTCCGTGGAAGAAAAGAATTTTCCCAAAGAGCGACACCGCAAAGAAGACGTTTTTGATAAGATTGAATACTGGAAGTCGGAGAATCCCGTAGTTCAAATAAAGACGGGTCGAAGCATGAGACACTATACTCACTCCGATAGAACGCCGATTAACGAGTTGCCGTATTGGGGATCTGGCAAAGACATCCATAGCAAATACTCAAGATGAACATGCCTAGAGAGGTAAACACAATAATCTTTAGTAAAAATAGAGCTTGTCAACTGGAATTGCTTTTGAGAAGTCTCAGCATGCCGGCCGTCGTCCTTTATCGCTATGACGATGAATTTAAAGCCGGATACGACAAATTAATCAAAATGTATCCGTCCGTTAGATTTGTTTTGGAGCTCGATTTCAAAAAACAATTGTTGGAGATTATAAACGAAGGCGGCGAGTACATAATGTTTCTGGTGGACGACGATATAATGATAGAGCCGTTCCATGAGAACTGCTCCGAGTTCAGTGAATTCAAAATAAATTCCGACATTCTTTGTTTAAGCTTGAGAATGTCGCCGGATTATCTTTACAAAGGACTTCCGATTTTAAAAGATAACAAGTGGGAATGGAGGACTTACAGGCGCGGCGGTCAAGAATATAATTACTACCTTCGCAATTGGGGATATCCGATGTCGGTAGGTTCTCACATCTTCAGACGGGAAGATATTCTTCCCGTAATAATATCGACAAAAGAAATAAAAACGCCGAATTATCTAGAAGGAGCGTTAAACGCGAATATCCCGAATCGGCCCTTGATGATGTGTTTCGGTAAAGCCAAGATTATAAATAATTTAGCCAATCAAGTTCAGGCGGATTTTCCTTGCGGAACTTCCGGCGTGTCGGTCAAAGAATTGGAGGAGAGATTTTTAAAAGGGGAGAAATTATCACTGGAAGACATAAAAGAAAAAGCTTCTAGAGCGAAAAATTGTTTTTTAAAGACGGATTATAGGTTCGTAAGCGGGAAATAAATGAACACGGATAACAGATGGCTCTTAAAACACAAGAAGAATATAAACTCGCAAAGAGGCGAAGATGGAATTTTGGCAAAAATATTTGAAGTCCTTGAAATAAAACGCGGTTGGTGCGTTGACGTCGGGGCTTACGGTAAAAATCTGAGCAATACTTACGAATTGATATCCAACGGTTGGTCTGGAGTTTTGATTGAGTCAAACAAAGAAAGGCTTTCGAAGCTCGAAGGATATCACAAACGCGCTCGTCGTGATGCTCATTGTATTTGCGCTCACATTGAGCCGTCGGGAGATAAATCTTTGGACAATTTACTCAAAGACACTCCACTTCCCAAAGATTTTGAGTTTTTATCCATCGATATTGACGGAAACGATTATTACATTTGGGAATCTTTAAAAGATTATTCGCCGCGCGTTGTTGTGATAGAGTTTAATCCGACTTTTAAGTTTGCCGATTATCTCCAGCCCGTAGACGGGTTTGGGGGCACTTCGTTATCTACCATGGTCGCGCTCGGTAAGCTTAAAGGATATGAGTTGATATGCGCTATGTCATTCAATGCGATTTTTGTCAGAAAAGACCTATTCCATAAATTTGGTGTTGAGGATAATCGTCCGGAAGAATTATGGATACCAGACGGACGTGATAAAGAATACGTAAGAATACCCCTATAAATAATTCAGAATATATGAAAATAATCGACGGATTGAAACTGCAAGGAAGTCCAGCCGAAATACCGGACTGTTCTAGAGACGACTTACCCCAATTCTTCACGGGAATGGGTTTTAAGGTTGGAGCGGAAATCGGCGTCGCCATGGGCGAATTTTCCGAAAAGTTTTGCAAAGCCGGCCTGAAACTTTACGCCATAGACCCTTGGCTCTACTACGGCGATTATCCCCATCGTCAAAGCCAGATGGATGGTTATTATGAAAATACCAAAAGGATTTTAACTCCATATAAAGACTGCACGATAATCAGGAAGACCTCGATGGATGCTTTGGCAAACATTGCCGACGAATCGCTCGACTTCGTGTACATTGACGGCAATCATCATTTCAGATATGTAGCCGAGGATATTTGCGAATGGTCGAAAAAAGTTAGAAAAGGCGGAGTGGTTTCCGGTCATGATTATTTTTTTACTAAAGCCAAAGGACTTATGACTGCGCACCACATTGCCTATGTGGTTCACGCCTATACACAAGCCTATGGCATAAGAAATTGGTATGTACTCGGACAAAAATATCCGAAAGAAGGAGAGACAAGAGACAAGCATAGGTCGTGGATGTGGATAAAAACATGAAAGGCATCATATATTACACCGACAATAGGCTCCGAGAACCGATATACTCCATCGTTCAAAGTCAAATATTGAAAGCCAATTTACCTATCGTCAGCACCTCACTCAAGCCGATTGAATTCGGGGCCAATACCGTTTTTAATTTGGTTCCAAGCTATCCGACGATGCTTAGACAAATTTTAACCGCTCTTGAAAATAGCTCGGCAGACGTCATATTCTTCTGCGAGCACGACGTTTTGTATCATCCGTCTCATTTTGATTTTATTCCTCCCAGAAACGATGTTTTCTATTACAATACCAACGTTTGGAGGTGGCATTATCCGAGCAATCTGGCTATTACCTACGATCCCTTGACCGCGTTGTCTTGTTTGTGCGTGAATAGACAATTAGCAACGGACCATTTCAGATACCGGCTAAAAAAGATTGAGGAATTCGGTTGGGACGAAAATAGGGCACGTGAACCGAGGTTGGGCAGAAGGATCGCTTATGAGCCCGGTACCAAAAAAATACGCCGCGGAGGTCTTACCGATGATGATTATGCCGTTTGGAAATCGGAATATCCAAATGTCGATATACGCCACGGAAAAACATTTACCAAAAGAAGCGCGAGTGTCGAGGACTTCAAACACAAACCGAATAACCCAAGTTGGAAGGAGACGACATTAGAAAAAATTCCCGGCTGGAATTTGAAAGAATTATTTAACTTAAATATATGAAAATAATCGACGGAATAAAAATCAAAGGCGCGGGAGCCGAGATACCGGACTCCTCGCGGGACGATTTACCTGAATTTTTTAAAGAAATGGGTTATAAGTCCGGCGCGGAAATCGGAGTCTATACCGGAGAATTTTCCGAAAAGTTTTGCAAGGCCGGCTTTAAGTTCTACGCCATAGACCCTTGGCTAAATTACGGCGATTATCTTTTAGGTCAGAATACCGCGGATGGCAATTATGAACACGCCAAGAAAGTTTTAGCCCCGTACAAAAACTGCGAAATAATCAGAAAAACATCGATGGAGGCTTTGGCCGATATCCCCGACGAATCTCTCGATTTTGTTTATATCGACGGAAATCATTGGTTCAAATATGTAGCCGAGGATATTTGCGAGTGGTCGAAAAAAGTTAGAAAAGGCGGAGTGATCTCGGGCCATGATTATGTCTATACCGGCCATTCCAGCTGTTTGAGTGTTTGCCATGTCATATATGTGGTGGACGCTTATGTCGCGGCTTATGGAATAAAAGATTGGTATCTTTTGGGCCGCAAGAACGCTTTGGAAGGAGAAAAAAGAGACAGATGCCGGAGTTGGATGTGGTTTAAACAATGAAATCCATAATATATTACACGGATAATAGATTGGATGAAAAAATTTTTAAAATAGTTCAAAAAAAACTATTGGATGTCGGTTTGCCCATCGTCAGCGTTTCTCTAAAACCGATGGATTTCGGCCGCAATATCCATTTGGATTTGAAGCCCGGCATTGTCACGATGTTCAAACAAATATTGACCGCTCTCGAGGCGAGCACCGCCGACACCATATTCTTTTGCGAGCATGACGTTCTTTATCATCCTTCGCATTTTGATTTTGTTCCGCCGAAAAATGACATTTTCTATTACAATACAAATGTTTGGAGATGGAAATATCCAAGCGATCTTGCCGTTACTTACGAAAACATAACGTCATTATCCAATCTGTGCGCCGGTCGGCAATTGCTCATCAATCATTACAAGGAACGATTGAGAATCATAGAAAAAAAAGGGTGGGACAAGGAAGCGGGGCGAGAGCCAGGCTGGGCCAGAAGAATGGGATACGAACCGGGAACCAAAAGCATCCGTCAAAAAATAATCCAAGACGGCTTCTGCCAGTATTGGCAATCGAAATATCCGAATATCGATATTCGCCACGGCAGAACATTGACCAAAACAAAATGCAGTCGAAGCGAATTCAAGCATCCGCCAAGTCTTGAAAGTTGGAAGGAGACGACCTTGGATAAGATTTCCGGCTGGGATTTAAAAAAAATGTTTAATTTGTAAATTTATGATTTCACTTTGCGTTCCAACGAGAAATAGGCCGGAAATATTTAAAATGATGTGCCAATCAGTTTTGAACACGGTTTCAAATCCGAACGATATTGAATTTGTCGCTTACCGCGACGATGATGATGAATCCATATACGAATACTTGGGCAATCACAAAGAAATAAAAGGCAAGCGGATATATCCAAACGCGGCCATGAATGAATGCCAGAAAGCGGCGACCGGTCCCATATATCTTTTTATGCCGGACGATATTATTTTTCAAACAAAGGGCTGGGATGAGCGGGTTAAAGAAGCTTTTGACAAGTCCGCCGATAAAATAATATTCGTCTATTTCAACGACCATAGAAGTATCACAGGTCCAAATTACGGAGCCATAGGATGTCTGCATAAAAATTGGGTGGATACCGTCGGTTATATTTTTCATCCGGACATTTGCCGTCGGGGCGATGTCTGGGTGAATCAAGTGGCGAATAATATAAAAAGAAAAGTTTATATAAGTGAGGTGGAATTCAGCGATATGAATATCACAAACGACAAAACTCACATGGAATATACCGCGGAAGTCGAAAGAACCAATCCTTTGAAACAATACAGAGCGATGAAAGCTCAAAGGCAAAGAGATACCGGCGTGTTGTTGGATTTCATAAAAAACCACGCGAATTCTTGAATAAAATAAAACTAAATGTTTTACTTACCAAGACGAAGACGGCGATCTGGGAAAACTTAATTTATGAAAGAATTATCCATACTTATACCCGCCAGAAATGAAATGTTCCTCCAAAGGACCATAGAGGACATTTTGGCCAACATAGAAGCCGATACGGAGGTCATAGTCGTCTTGGATGGGAAGTGGGCCGACCCGCCCGTGCTCCAAAACGAGAGGGTAAACGTCATATATGTCCCGGAATCCATTGGTCAAAGAGCCACGGCCAATCTCGCCTGCAAACTTTCAAAGGCCAAATACGTGATGAAAGTCGACGCTCACTGCGCTTTTGACAAAGGTTTTGACCGCAAAATGATAGAAGCTTTCAAGAAAGTCGGGGACAACGTGACCATGGTGCCGACCATGCGAAATCTCTGGGCCTTTGATTGGAAATGCTACAAGTGCGGTTGGAAAAAGTATCAAGGTCCGACACCGAAGAAATGCGAACAATGCGGAGACGAAAAACACATGAGGAGAAAAATGATATGGGTCGGCAAGGAAAGGCCTCAAAGCAATTCGTACAGTTTCGACGCCGAACCGCATTTTCAATATTTCAACGACTACACCAAAAGACCGGGATATAAAAAAGATTTGGAAGAAACGGGTTTAACCGAAACGCTGTCGCTCCAAGGTTCATGCTTTATGCTGACTCGCGAAAAATACTGGGAGCTCAATATCTGCGACGAGAAACTCGGCAACTGGGGCAATCAGGGAATAGAAGTGGCCGTAAAGACATGGCTCTCCGGTGGCAGGGTACTCGTCAATCATAAAACTTGGTATGCCCATATGTTCAGGACACAAGGCGGGGATTTCGGGTTCCCATATCCGCAACACGAGAGCGAAGTTCAAAAGACAAAAAAGAAAGTCTGGAATTTATTTTTTGATAATAATTGGCCGAAACAAATCTATCCCATGTCCTGGCTCTTGGAAAAGTTCTGGCCGGTAAATGGTTGGAAACAGGAAGATTTGGATAAAATCAAGAAAATCAAATGAAATCCAGAGTCTGAGTGAAGGCGATGCCGTAATGTAAGGTCCGATTTTAAAAATGCTACAATATGTTCACGGGTTTACTAAAATAAACTTGCCTTTTCTTTATGTGAACGGGGGAATTAATGGGAAATTATTAAGAAATAATATGAATGACATACCTAGAAAAATCAAGAAAACGATTTTTACCCTCAATATTGATGGTTACGCTGACGATATAACCAAGCTTACTTATCCATATATGAAAATGTATGCCGACAAAATCGGCGCCGAGTTCGTGGAAATTAACAAAAGAAAATTTCCGGAATATCCCGTTATTTACGAAAAATTTCAAATCTACGAACTGAGTAAAGATATTGATTGGGGACTTTTTTTTGATTGCGATGTTTTGATTAACCCCAAACTTTTTGACATCACCGAGGTTATTTCAAACGACACTGTTTCAACATGGGGAGTAAATCCTCTGGAGGGACACTACGAGCTCGACAATTATTTTTTGCGAGCCGGAAGACACGTGTCTATGGGAAGTTGTATGATGTTCGCTTCAAATCTGTGTCGCGAAATGTGGGAGCCGATTACCGATCTGACCAAGAAAGAAATATTCAGCCGTTTCCACCCTTGGCACAACGAAGAATTAATAGGTTACACACCCGATTATCTTATTGATGATTATCTTATTTCCAGAAATATCGCCAAATACGGCCTAAAATATAAGGCCCTAAGGGATGTCTTCGTCGAGAGGGGCTTACAGGATTATGGGCTTATATACCACCAGTTCGGTATCCCCAAAGAAAAAAAAATCAAAGAAATAAAGGAACGCATTAGTTCTTGGGGTTATTAATTAATAATTTATATATGTACTCCGACCAACCACAAAAAAAATTAAAGAGAACCATTTTCACGCTGGGTTTTGACAATTATGATATCGAAGTAGTGAAACTTACCTTACCTTTTCTTAAAAGATTCGCAGACAAAATTGGCGCGGATTTGAAGATAATCAATGAACGCAAGTTTCCGAATTACCCCGTAATGTACGAAAAACTTCAGATTTACGAACTTGGAAAGGATAATGACTGGAACTATTACATCGACCCGAACTGCTTGGTTCATCCGGACCTTTTTGACATAACTGAAGTTCTTCCAGAAGATACGGTTTTAAATTTCGGCGTTGATTTCGCGGGTAACCGTTTCAGTTACGACAATTTCTTTAGACGAGACGGCAGAAATATAAACAGCACATCATTTCTAACAGTCGCTTCATCACTATGTCATGAGATTTGGAAACCGCTTGACGATATGACAGCTCCCGAAGCGCTCAAAAATATTAATATCATTCACCGTGAAGAAATGACCGGACACACCAATGAGCAAGGCATTGATGATTACGTTGTAAGCAGAAATATCGCCAAATACGGCATAAAATTCAAAACTTTCGTGAACCTTCTCAATGAAATAGGAAGGGGCGGAGATGAATATTTTTATTATGATTTTTCGGTTCAAGAAAAAGACAGAGCCGAGAAAATCAGGGAGAAATTAAAAAATTGGAATTATATAAAATAAAATGTCAAAACTTAAAAAAACAATTTTCACTTTGAACGTCGATAATTACGCTCCGGAAATAACAGAGCTTACTTATCCCTTGATAAAACGCTACGCGGAGAAAATCGGAGCGGATTTCCACATAATTTCCGAGCGCAAATTTCCAAATATGCCGCCGGTTTACGAAAAATTGCAAATTTACGAGCTCGGCAAAAAAATGGGCAACGATTGGAATATTTATATCGACTCGGACGCTCTGGTTCACCCGGATTTTTTTGATGTGACGAATTTTATCAAGAAAGACACCGTGGTTCATAACGGTTGTGACATGGCCAATAACCGTTCGCGTTATGACAAATATTTCATCCGTGACGGCAGGAATATCGGTTCTTGCAACTGGTTCACCATTGCCTCGGATTGGTGCCTTGACCTCTGGCACCCTCTTGATATTCCCTACGAAGAGGCGCTTGGAAATATTTTTCCCATTCAGAAAGAGTTAAACACAGTTGTTACGCGGGAACATCTCATTGACGATTACACTCTTTCAAGAAACATAGCCAAATACGGGTTGAAATTCAAAACCGTCACACAACTGACCCAGGAAATAAACGCCGGAGGAAACTACCTGTGGCATGAATATGTAATACCTACCAAGCAAAAAGTTAAAGGAATGATAAAAACTTTGGCTAATTGGGAAATCAGCGATTATAAAGACCCCAAAATAGAAGGGTATTTGCTCTTGTCGGAAATGACCTGGCTTTATCTCACGGCCAAAAAAATGAAATCGGTCGTTGAAATTGGAAGCTGGAAAGGAAAAAGCGGTCACGCCATCGCCAGCGGATGTCCCGGGAAAGTGACACTTGTAGATAATTTCTCTCAGAAATCAAAATTTAATCCCGACGCCGAATCGGATTTGAGACGGAATATGTCGGGTTTCAAAAACGTCGAAATATTAAAAATGGATAGCGCCGAGGCGGCGAAGCATTTTGAAGATAACTCCATAGACATGGTCTTTATCGACGGCGCTCATGACAAAGAGTCCGTCTTAAGAGACCTAAACGCGTGGTATCCGAAGTGTAAAAAAATTCTTTGCGGACATGACTTTGATAGACAGAGTGTCAAAGACGCGCTTTTCGAATTTGATATATACAGCGAAAATGAAGCGGGAAATATATGGTCTATAGATAAAACAAGGAAAGCATTTGATAGTCGGTAGTAATTTAACAAAGGCCTCCGACCAAAATTAATGGCGACAACATCAAATCTTACAGGTAGCGGTACATGGAATAGCACCACAGCAACTTCCGCGGTTGTTCAGGTTATTGGAGGTGGAGGTGGAGGTGGTGGAGGCAACAACGGTAGTGGTGGTGGTGGTGGCGCTTGGGCTCAGACAACTATAACCATATCTGGTCCGAACATCGCTTTTAATTATTCCGCCGGAAACGGCGGAACACGAACCGCAAACGCATCCGGCGGCGCTGGCGGAACCACATTTTTCAATACTGCGGGCAACACTCTTATCATCGAGGCGGCCGGTGGAGGTGGTGGAGGCAACGCCGGTGGCGCACGTGGAGTCGGGGGTAATAGCAACACAACCGGTAACGGAGTCGTCACTTGGACGTCACACAACGGAGGAAACGGAGGAAACGGAGGTAGCAACAACGGAGGTGGAGGAGGTGGAGGAGCCGGGAACACTGGAAACGGAGGAACCGGAGCGAATGGGTCGGGAACTCACGCTGGTGGAGCAAATGGGGGAACTCCAGCCGGAAACGGAGGAGCTGGAGGAGTAAACGCAACTGGCGCTAACGGAGCAAACTATGGAGGCGGTGGTGGAGGGTCGGGAAGAAACGGTAACACAGGAGGACAGGGAGGAAACGGAGTCATTCAAATCACATGGTTTATTTCGTCACTTAGTCCATCGCTTAGTCCGAGTATTTCTCCATCTCTTTCTCCGTCCATTTCACCCTCCGTATCTCCAAGTCCAAGTCTTTCGCCGAGTCTTTCACCGAGTTTGTCTCCGTCACTTTCTCCTTCACTTTCACCGAGTATTTCGCCGTCGGTTTCGCCATCACCGTCTCTGTCACCGAGTTTGAGTCCTTCGGTCTCACCATCAGTCAGTCCAAGCCCTTCGATATCGCCATCACTTTCTCCATCACTTAGTCCATCTCTCTCACCATCGATCTCACCATCGGTTTCACCTTCGCCATCACTCTCACCGAGCATCTCACCATCAGTCAGCCCTTCGGTCTCACCGAGCCCGAGCATTTCGCCGAGTCTCTCGCCAAGTTTGTCTCCATCTCTTTCACCAAGTATTTCACCATCGGTTAGTCCAAGCCCTTCACTCTCGCCAAGTATTTCTCCGTCGGTTTCACCCTCAGTTTCACCGAGCCCAAGTCTATCGCCGAGTCTCTCGCCGTCACTTTCAGCCCTCTCTCTCGCCGAGCATTTCACCTTCGACTTCACCAAGTCCCTCGCTCTCGCCATCTTTAAGTCCTTCAGTCAGTCCGTCAGTTTCACCGAGCCCAAGTCTATCGCCGAGTCTCTCGCCATCTTTAAGTCCTTCAGTTAGTCCGTCAGTTTCTCCATCGCCGTCTCTCTCGCCGAGTTTGTCTCCGTCACTTTCTCCTTCACTTTCACCGAGTATTTCGCCGTCGGTTTCGCCATCACCGTCTCTGTCACCGAGTTTGAGTCCTTCGGTCTCACCATCAGTCAGTCCAAGCCCTTCGATATCGCCATCACTTTCTCCATCACTTAGTCCATCTCTCTCACCATCGATCTCACCATCGGTTTCACCTTCGCCATCACTCTCACCGAGCATCTCACCATCAGTCAGCCCTTCGGTCTCACCGAGCCCGAGCATTTCGCCGAGTCTCTCGCCGTCTCTTTCACCTTCGCTTAGCCCAAGCGTTTCACCTTCGACTTCACCAAGTCCCTCGCTCTCGCCATCTTTAAGTCCTTCAGTTAGTCCGTCAGTTTCTCCATCGCCGTCTCTCTCGCCAAGTTTGTCTCCGTCACTTTCTCCTTCACTTTCACCGAGTATTTCGCCGTCGGTTTCGCCATCACCGTCTCTGTCACCGAGTTTGAGTCCTTCGGTCTCACCATCAGTCAGTCCAAGCCCTTCGATATCGCCATCACTTTCTCCATCACTTAGTCCATCTCTCTCACCATCGATCTCACCATCGGTTTCACCTTCGCCATCACTCTCACCGAGCATCTCACCATCAGTCAGCCCTTCGGTCTCACCGAGCCCGAGCATTTCGCCGAGTCTCTCGCCAAGTTTGTCTCCATCTCTTTCACCAAGTATTTCACCATCGGTTAGTCCAAGCCCTTCACTCTCGCCAAGTATTTCTCCGTCGGTTTCACCCTCAGTTTCACCGAGCCCAAGTCTATCGCCGAGTCTCTCGCCGTCTCTTTCACCTTCGCTTAGCCCAAGCGTTTCACCTTCGACTTCACCAAGTCCCTCGCTCTCGCCATCTTTAAGTCCTTCAGTTAGTCCGTCAGTTTCTCCATCGCCGTCTCTCTCGCCAAGTTTGTCTCCGTCACTTTCTCCTTCACTTTCACCGAGTATTTCGCCGTCGGTTTCGCCATCACCGTCTCTGTCACCGAGTTTGAGTCCTTCGGTCTCACCATCAGTCAGTCCAAGCCCTTCGATATCGCCATCACTTTCTCCATCACTTAGTCCATCTCTCTCACCATCGATCTCACCATCGGTTTCACCTTCGCCATCACTCTCACCGAGCATCTCACCATCAGTCAGCCCTTCGGTCTCACCGAGCCCGAGCATTTCGCCGAGTCTCTCGCCAAGTTTGTCTCCATCTCTTTCACCAAGTATTTCACCATCGGTTAGTCCAAGCCCTTCACTCTCGCCAAGTATTTCTCCGTCGGTTTCACCCTCAGTTTCACCGAGCCCAAGTCTATCGCCGAGTCTCTCGCCGTCTCTTTCACCTTCGCTTAGCCCAAGCGTTTCACCTTCGACTTCACCAAGTCCCTCGCTCTCGCCATCTTTAAGTCCTTCAGTTAGTCCGTCAGTTTCTCCATCGCCGTCTCTCTCGCCAAGTTTGTCTCCGTCACTTTCTCCTTCACTTTCACCGAGTATTTCGCCGTCGGTTTCGCCATCACCGTCTCTGTCACCGAGTTTGAGTCCTTCGGTCTCACCATCAGTCAGTCCAAGCCCTTCGATATCGCCATCACTTTCTCCATCACTTAGTCCATCTCTCTCACCATCGATCTCACCATCGGTTTCACCTTCGCCATCACTCTCACCGAGCATCTCACCATCAGTCAGCCCTTCGGTCTCACCGAGCCCGAGCATTTCGCCGAGTCTCTCGCCAAGTTTGTCTCCATCTCTTTCACCAAGTATTTCACCATCGGTTAGTCCAAGCCCTTCACTCTCGCCAAGTATTTCTCCGTCGGTTTCACCCTCAGTTTCACCGAGCCCAAGTCTATCGCCGAGTCTCTCGCCGTCTCTTTCACCTTCGCTTAGCCCAAGCGTTTCACCTTCGACTTCACCAAGTCCCTCGCTCTCGCCATCTTTAAGTCCTTCAGTTAGTCCGTCAGTTTCTCCATCGCCGTCTCTCTCGCCAAGTTTGTCTCCGTCACTTTCTCCTTCACTTTCACCGAGTATTTCGCCGTCGGTTTCGCCATCACCGTCTCTGTCACCGAGTTTGAGTCCTTCGGTCTCACCATCAGTCAGTCCAAGCCCTTCGATATCGCCATCACTTTCTCCATCACTTAGTCCATCTCTCTCACCATCGATCTCACCATCGGTTTCACCTTCGCCATCACTCTCACCGAGCATCTCACCATCAGTCAGCCCTTCGGTCTCACCGAGCCCGAGCATTTCGCCGAGTCTCTCGCCAAGTTTGTCTCCATCTCTTTCACCAAGTATTTCACCATCGGTTAGTCCAAGCCCTTCACTCTCGCCAAGTATTTCTCCGTCGGTTTCACCCTCAGTTTCACCGAGCCCAAGTCTATCGCCGAGTCTCTCGCCGTCTCTTTCACCTTCGCTTAGCCCAAGCGTTTCACCTTCGACTTCACCAAGTCCCTCGCTCTCGCCATCTTTAAGTCCTTCAGTTAGTCCGTCAGTTTCTCCATCGCCGTCTCTCTCGCCGAGTTTGTCTCCGTCACTTTCTCCTTCACTTTCACCGAGTATTTCGCCGTCGGTTTCGCCAAGCCCATCACTCTCGCCAAGCATTTCACCTTCGGTTTCGCCGTCCGTTTCCCCAAGTCCGTCACTTTCGCCAAGTATCTCTCCCTCGGTTTCTCCTTCAGCTGGTTCATCTCTCTCGCCGAGTATTTCTCCGTCCGTTTCGCCGTCCGTATCTCCAAGTCCTTCACTTTCGCCGAGTTTGTCGCCGTCACTCAGCCCGTCTCTCTCGCCGAGCATTTCACCTTCAGTTAGTCCGAGCCCATCACTTTCACCATCGCTTTCTCCGAGCATTTCTCCTTCGGTTTCGCCCTCACCATCTCTTAGTCCAAGTTTAAGTCCTTCAGTTTCCCCGTCAGTTTCTCCATCACCGTCTCTCTCGCCAAGTCTCTCGCCGAGTATCAGCCCATCACTTTCGCCGTCACTTTCGCCGTCCATCGGCCCAAGCCTTTCACCCTCGGTATCTCCATCTGTCAGTCCGAGCCCATCTTTGTCACCGAGCGTCAGCCCTTCGCCGTCTCTTAGTCCATCTATCTCTCCATCCGAATCTCCATCGATATCGCCATCCATATCACCGTCACCTTTGTCGTCACTTTCACCGTCACTCTCACCGAGCACTTCTCCAAGTCCATCAGCTTCACCATCAATCAGTCCATCACCGTCAATTTCACCGAGCGTTTCTCCCAGTCCAAGCGTCAGCCCGTCACCGAGTATCTCACCTTCGGTCAGCCCATCTGTTTGCGTCGTGGAACTAAAAACAATAAACAATCTCGATAAAACTTCAATAAAAACAGTCAATGGAATGCCGGCCGCGTCGATTATGGATATAAACGGAGTGATTTGGAATTGTTAATATTGCTTTACATCTTTTTTTTCACTATAATTAAAGCCGAATATGTATAAAAAAGTTCTCAATTTCGTAAAATACAATAACGCTTTTACCATTGTTTTTATCGTTTGTTTTTTTAGTTCCGGAATAGTTTTTGCCGCCAGCCCAACGGCGCGCGATAGTATATATTCCAGCAGAACCGCAGTGACTTCCGTGGATAATAGTTTGATTCTTTCTACCGATTTGGATAACTTTAATTTCAATCTGAAGATAAATTCCATTACCGATGACGATAAAAATTATTATGCCGATTATTCCTATCAGACGCTGGCAATTGTTGACGGTGCCTGGCAGGTAAAACAGGTAGAAAAAACTTTGACGGTAAGCAAGGCGGCTTTGGGCGATAAAGACCTCGGGCTCTATGTTGCAAAAGAGTTGAGTGACAATATCAACTACGAACTATCTTCTTTGAAAAGAGTTCAGAAACTGGAAGAAGCGGCAGGGTCGTCTCAAAAAGTAGTTACGGTGGAATATTCCGGCCTTATCGGAAAATTCTTGAATCCCAGAACAGAAATCATAGAAGGTTATAATCCGGTCATACCGGAAGCCGTTCCGGAAGTTGCCGCTACCGTAGAAGCAAGGCAAACATCGGTCGTAGTTTCTACTCCGAACCCGGAATCCCAAGTAAACCAGACTTCAAATCCGACTTCATCTCAAACGGAATCCGCGCAAGAACCGACGGTAACTTCAACCGTAACTTCAACTTCAACCGCAACCGCGACAACTTCAACCGCAACTACAACTGAAACCGCAACCGCGACAACTACAGAAACGGCAACCGATTACACGACCGCGACGGCTACAACTTCAACAGAGACTTCGGAAACCGCCACGTCAACTTCGGATACGACTCAAGAGCCAACGCTGGAGGCCACATCCACAACCGAAACGCCGGCGCCGACTGTTGAAACAACTACCGCATCGGATACCACTGACGGACAGACGCAATAAACCACATGGGTTTTTAGAACATGTATTTTAAAAATTTACAGAAACAATTTTTTCTAATTTGTTTATTGCTAATTTCCGGCACATTTTTTTTAAACATAAAACCCGTTCATTCACAAACATTCTATTCCTCTGATTATCAAGTCCGTAATCCGATTATAAACTCCGGGAATTATAGTTCGTCCAATAGTTTTGAATTGCTCGGAGCCATGGACCAGGCGGCCATAGGCATCTCAACGGGGAACTCTTTTGACGTTCTAGGTGGTTTTCTTTATTTTCCCTATTTTTCTTCGCCCGTCGTCCAGACGACTCCCGGCGATTCTCAAGTATCTTTGTCTTGGACGTCGGCAACCGCCGGAAGCGGACTTAGCATTTCCGGATATTCAATAGGGCAGGGGACGACGCCGGGCGGACCTTACTCTTTCACTTCCGTCGGTAACACGTTTTCTCACGCGCAAACAGGTCTTTCCAATGGCACGACTTACTATTTTGTGGTGGATGTATTGGACACGTTCAGCAATGTTATCGCGACTTCGTCCGAGGTCTCCGCGACTCCGGCATCATCAGGTGGCGGCGGTGGAGGCGGTGGTGGAGGTGGAGGCGGAGGAGGTGGTGGAGGGGGCGGCGGCGGAAATTATAATTCAACTCCCTCCGGCATGGGCAACGTGATTTTTTCTGGTCGGGCGTATCCGTCAAGTGATGTGACGATTCTTGAAGATGCTCAAGTTGTCGCTTCCACTATTGCCGACGCCGACGCTAATTTTCAAGTAGAGGTAAGCGGTGTCCCGGCGGGAAATTATTTGTTTTCCGTTTATGGAAGCGACAACGCGGGACGGCGTTCCGACCTCTTAACGTTTCCGGCAAGCGTGACATCCGGCGTGACGACAAACATTGGGAGTATTTTCATCGTTCCCACCATTGCCGTTGATAAAAGCGAGGTTAAGAAAGGCGACAATCTTGCTATTTTCGGGCAAACATCCGCTTCAAGCACGGTTACCATACAAGTAAATTCCGACCAGACCCTTTTTGGAGTTACCGCGTCGGATAAAAGCGGTATTTATCTTTACAATCTTGATACCACGCCGCTTGACTACGGCGACCACACGACGAAATCAAAATCCTCAACTCAAGGCAATATAAGCGAGTTTAGCGCCTCGGTTGGTTTCTCCGTCGGCACGCAAGACGTTTTAGTACCAGTTTCCACCGCTTGCATAAAATCAGACATAAACTGCGACGGTAAGGTAAATCTCATTGATTTTTCCATTCTCGCGTATTGGTTTAATCGTTCAAATCCGCCAAAGTCGGCGGACTTAAACGGTGACGGCAAGGTTGACCTCGTTGACTTCAGTATCATGGCCTCGCATTGGACGGGATAATACTATGCATAAAAATTTTTACATTTCATTTTTCACTTTTATTTTTCTTTTGGCGCCTTTTGCCTTTATCTACGCCGCGTCTGTCGGCTTTGACGCGCCGGCAACGCAAGTTCACCAAGGCGACAGTTTCCTCACGTCACTTTCTTTCTCATCTGCCAACGATTCGGTGAACGCTCTTTCCGGTGCCGTGTCTTTCTCCGACACGCTTTCCTTCCAGGGTATTGAATACGACAATTCCGTCGTGCCGCTTTGGATAGAACGTCCGACATATGGGACTACGACGAACGAAATATCTTTCTCCGGAATCATTCCCGGCGGCCTGGAAGGAGCTCATCAAGTAATCTTTACTCTTCTGTTTAGCGCCGAGAAGGAAGGCGACGCCATGGTTTCCGTTGACGAAATGACTCTTTTGAAAAACGACGGTCTTGGTACGGAAATAACCGCTTCATCTTTACCTCTTACTTTCACCATCGCTCCGGTTGCCAAGTATCCGCAGAGGGCGGAAATTTCCGACACTATCCCGCCGGAGCAGTTTACTCCGCTCATCTCGCGCAGCGATTCTTTATTTGGCGGAAAATATTTCGTTTCGTTTGATACCACGGATAAGGATAGCGGCATTGACCACTTTGAAATAGCCGAGACATTCCTTTTTCCGCCGAGCGCGGGCGATTGGAAGATAGCAACAAGTCCTTACGAGCTTTCCAATCAGTCCGGCATCCAAAAGGTTTACGTAAAAGCCGTTGATAAATCAGGCAATATTCGCGTTGAAATGGTTTATGCACCGCATCATCGACTTGCCTTGATTATTTTTGTTATAATAATTCTTGAATTAAGCATATGCGTGTACCTCATATATTCGCGGCGTTTTTCTACGCGTTAGTTGTCTCTCTCGCGGTTTTTGCAATGTCAACAAGTGTCGTCTACGCCGACGACTCTCTCATTCTTTCTCCGTCAAGTGGAACATACAATCTCGACAATTCATTCTCGGTTCAAGTCGTCGTTTCAAGCGCCGCCCAATCAATAAACGCCGTCTCCGGTCTAATTAATTTTCCCACGGATAAACTGCAAGTATCGTCGGTCTCAACGACTGGGTCAGTCGTGACTCTTTGGGTAACCCAACCGACGTTTTCAAACGCCGCTGGCACGGTTTCCTTCGAGGGTATAATTCCCAATCCCGGTTTTCAAGGTCCGGACGCCGTCGTCGCGACTATCAATTTCAAAGTTATCGCCGGCGGCTCGGCGCCAGTCTCGTTTTCTTCGGCGTCGGTTTTGGCCAATGACGGACAAGGGACAAACATTCTCAAGACCATCGGTTCCGCGTCGTTTACTTTAGGAACCAGTAACGGTCAGGTTGTCGTTCCGGCGACGCCGTCCTTTGTTCCTTCTTCCGGCACGCCACCCGCTCCGAATATTACTTCGTCAACGCATCCGAACCAAAACGATTGGTACACGAGCACGACAGCCGAACTCTCGTGGAATAATTCACCGGACACCATCGCCACCCGGGTTCTTTTCGGCAGGTTGTCGGATGCTGTTCCGACGGTTGTCTATAAGCCGGCCATAAGTTCAAAAGAGCTAACGGATATAACACCCGGTGTATGGCATTTCCACGTACAGGATGAAAACGCGAATGGCTGGGGAGCCATATCGGACTTCGTCATAAAAGTGGATACCACGCCGCCGGAATCTTTCGTGATGAAAGAAATCCCGCGAAGCGACCCGACCGACCCCAATGTACAGCTGTCTCTTTCATCCTTGGACAGTATTTCCGGCACGCCGTATTACACGATTCAGATTGACAAAGCCGACCCGGTCAAATGGGTTGATGACGGAACCGGTGTCTACAATACGGGGCCTCTCGCTCCCGGCGACCATTCCATTATTGGTAAAGTGTTTGACGGAGCCGGCAACTTTGACATCGCCTCCGTTGACGTGAATGTTGTCGGCATTGCGACTCCTTCCATTACCGAGTATCCGCAACAGGCCAAAAACGGCGATTTGGTAAGAATCACGGGAACGGCTCTTCCCAACGTGACCATTGACGTCTTTGCGACAAGCGGTAGCAACACTCCGATTGACAACCAAGTTACTTCGGACAAGAGCGGCAGTTGGTCAGCGGTATTTGAAAAACCATTGACATCCGGCGCTTACACTATCTATGCCGTAGCGACCGACAGTCGCGGGGCGAAAAGTTTACCTTCGCAAAGCGTGGTGGTTATCGTAAGCACGCCCATTATCTTCGTCATAGGTTCGTACGCCTTGAATGCTCTAATCATCATCATTCCAACCCTCGCTCTTATATTCCTTCTTATATTTCTTGTCTTTTTCGCGACATACAAACTCCGTCTGATGAAGAAAAATTTCCGCAAAGAATTACACGGAGCGGAATTCGTCATTGACAATTCGTTTAAGGTTCTTCAAGAAGACCTTGAAGACCACATACGACTTTTGGAACGCGCCAAAACTCGTCGGACACTTACGAACGAAGAAGAAGCGCTCATTAAACGCCTCAAGAACAACATCAGCGACATAGAGAAAGTCGTTCACAAAAAGATGGGCGATATAGACCAGAGATTTTCCTAATAGCCAATGAAATTCGCAGTTTGGACGACTTGGAGTAGTGGATAACTTATAATCTCTAGATATCGCCAAAATGGTAAAATATGTAGCGTAAGTCGCAGACATTATTCATTAATTTTTTACGAAAAATGAGAGCAACTCATAAAATCGCCTTCATTCTTCTCATAATCGGCGGCCTCAACTGGGGACTCGTCGGTTTGGGAGATTGGTTCGGCGGCAACTGGAACGTGGTCAATCTTCTCCTCGGCTCGTGGCCGTGGCTTGAGGCATTGGTCTATGTTCTAGTCGGCGTTTCGGCGCTTGTCCTAGTCTTTACCCACAAGAAGGATTGCAAGACTTGCGCGTCGGACGCGGCAATGGCCCCGAAGATGTAAAGTCGGTTGTTACAAAAAATAAAAAACGTACGTATTTTTCGAGCGCGTAAGTCGGAGCGAAGCGCACAAGCGAGAAAATACGTGCGTTTTTTATTTTTGTGGTGAAATGCTATATTACACTCATGCAAAAGCAATCAAAACTTCTCAAATGGTCGCTCATCATTGGCATCGTCATCGTCGCCAATATGTTCATAAATTATTCTCTTTCGCTTATTTACCAAGAGCCACAATATAACGATTTCTGCCCGCAAACGGACGTTATTACGCCGCAATCCAACGATGTCATTTGCTCAAATAATTACACCGCCGCGGAAAATAATTATCAGGCGGAAGTCTTTATGACTCTCGTCGCCGTCGGAGTCATTCTCATCGTCCTAAGTTTCTTTTTGAAAACAAATGCCGTGGTTTCCACATCGCTTTCGTTCTCCGGAATACTCACGCTTGTCATAGCGTCTTTCAGATATTGGTCGTCGGCTTACGGCTGGATGAGAGTCGTCATTCTCGGCATTGCTCTCATCGCACTCATATATCTCGCTCTGCGCAAATTTAAAAATGAAACAATACGACCATAAGAAAATAGAAAAAAAGTGGCAGAAGGGGTGGGCGAAAAAGAAAATATACGCGACCAAGGATGATTCTCCCAAGCCCAAGTTTTATGTTCTCGATATGTTTCCGTATCCTTCGGGCGAAGGTCTTCATGTCGGCCATCCGAAGGGCTACATCGCGACCGACATCGTCTCCCGAATGAAAAGGATGCAGGGGCACAACGTCTTACATCCAATGGGTTTCGACGCTTTCGGCTTGCCGGCGGAAAATTACGCCATTTTGACCAAGACCAATCCGGTCGTGGCCGTGGCGAAAAATGTCGCAAGGTACAAAAAACAGCTGGAAATCATTGGTTTTGATTATGATTGGAGTAGGGAAATCAACACGACCGACCCGAAATATTACAAATGGACGCAATGGATTTTTCTCAAACTTTTGGAAAAAGGCTTGGCTTACGAATCATACGAGCCGATAAATTGGTGTCCGTCGTGTAAGACCGGCCTCGCGAACGAAGACGTCGAAGACGGTCGCTGCGAGCGCTGCGGCACGCCGGTCGAGAAGAAACCGATGCGCCAGTGGGTTTTGAAAATCACCGATTACGCCGACAGACTTTTGAAAGACTTGGACACCAATGTTTTGCCAAACGGCGACATTTTTGAGACATTGCCGAATGGCGAATTTGGAATCACCCATATGAATAGCGATGTTCCGGGCAAAGTGAGATTGGACAAGCCGTTTGTTCCGAGAAACGCCATATGCGCTTTTGTCGAACACTGGTCGGAGAAGAAATTTATAGTTCTCAAATGGAAAAAGGTGGATTGGACGACTCCTATCACTGGCGGCATCGAAAAAGGCCAGACGCCGGAAGAAGCGGCGCGAGCGGAAATATTCGAAGAGACGGGATTTAAAAACCTGACGCTCGTGAAAAGAAGCGCCGGTCAATACCACTCGACATTTTTCCATCCGCCGAAAGACGAAAACCGCGTCGGACATTTCACTTCTTTTTATTTCAAACTAAAAGACGGCGAACAAGCTCCTGTCGTAGCTGACGAACAAGCCAAACACGAAGTCACTTGGCTTCCCGAGGAAAAAGTTCGTGACGCAATGACGGCCGAAGGTTCGAAACTCGGCTGGGATTTGGTAATGGACGGCGCGCCACGCCATATTGTGAAGCCGCTTCTTGATTGGCCGGAATCCATAAAAGAGGCGCAGAGAAATTGGATTGGCCGAAGCGAAGGCGCGGAAATCGATTTCGCCATAAAAAATCAAACGGAAAAAATAAAAGTTTTCACTACTCGTCCAGACACGCTTTTCGGCGTGACGTATGTCGTGCTTTCTCCGGAGCATCCGCTCGTGGAAAAACTTTTGCATGAAGTGAAAAACGAAAAAGAAGTCGTGAAATATGTCGCCGCCGCGAGAATCAAAACGGAAATTGAGCGCACGGACGCAAAGAAAGAAAAAACCGGCGTTGAATTGAAAGGAATCAAGGCGGTAAATCCAGTGAATGGGGAAGAGGTGCCGGTCTGGATTGCTGACTATGTCCTTGCCGATTACGGCACGGGAGCCGTGATGGGAGTGCCGAAACACGACGAGAGAGACGCGGCGTTCGCGGAAAAGTTCAAGTTGCCCGTAAAGGACGAACCGTTTGCCGATAGGAACGCCATCGAAAAAGCCGGCGGAAAATGGGTGACGAAATACAAATTGAAAGATTGGGTTTTCTCACGGCAGCGCTATTGGGGTGAGCCGATCCCGGTGCTTCATAACGGAAATAAAATAGTGCCGGTCTCGGAAAAAGATTTGCCGGTGGTATTGCCGAAAGTGAAATATTACGAACCGACGGGAACGGGGGAGTCGCCTTTGGCTGAGATTTCTAAATGGGTCAATTTCAAAGGAATGAAACGAGAGACGAATACGATGCCGCAATGGGCAGGGAGCTCTTGGTATTACTTGCGATATATGGACCCGAAAGACTCCAAGGTTTTAGTTTCTCCGAAAAAAGAAAAATATTGGAACAGCGTGGACTTTTATGTGGGCGGCGCCGAGCACGCCACACGCCATCTCATATACGCGCGTTTTTGGCACAAATTTCTTTACGACATTGGCGTTGTCTCGACAATCGAGCCGTTTAAAAAATTGCAGTCGGTCGGACTCATAATGGGCGAAGACGGCAGAAAAATGTCCAAACGTTTCGGCAATGTCGTAAATCCCGACGACATAGTCGCGACATACGGCGCCGACACTTTGCGCGTTTACGAAATGTTTATGGGACCTTTCGATCAAGCCATAGCATGGTCCACCGACAGTATGATTGGCTCGCGGCGGTTCATCGAACGCGTGTGGAAAGTCTCCGAAAAAACAGCCTCTGGCTCGCTTGTGCGCTCCGCCGACTCCGCTAAGACTACGCGCTCGCCAGAGGCTGTTTTTTCTTCGACAAACACGCTTTTACACAAAACAATCAAGAAAGTTACCGAAGACATCGCCAATTTGCGTTTCAACACGGCGATAAGTTCGCTTATGATTTTGCAAAACGCTTTTGACAAGGTGCCGACAATAGCTCGCGCCGATTTTGAGAGCTATTTGAAGCTTCTCGCGCCTTTCGCTCCACACATAAGCGAAGAATTATGGCGCTCGCTTGGAAACAAAAAGTCCATACATCTTTCCGATTGGCCTAAGTGGGATGAAGCGTTTATCAAAGACGCCAAAGTAAATATTGCCGTACAAGTAAACGGCAAAGTTCGCGCGGTGATTGAGGTGCCCGCGGATGCCGACGAAGACGCGGCAAAAGCAGTCGCTTTTGCCGCGTCGGAATTAGAGAAATGGCTCTCCGGAAAAACACCGTCGAAAATAATTTACGTGAAAAACAAAATAATAAATTTTATTGTTCCAAACTAGACTCTTGACATTATCTTGACAAAAAACCAATAGCGCATAAGATTGACTTTGTATCAAGTATTTGGCGATTAGCGTTATTTATTAGAAATTATCCAGTATTTATATGACAACGACTCTCTCATTCAAACCGAAACAAGTGGTCAAGAACCTTCTCAAGGCCCTGCCTGTCCGCGCCAAAGACGTCATCACCAAGCGTTACGGCTTGGGCGCCTCCGCGGAAAAAATGACACTGGATGCCATCGGCAAGGGCTACGGCATCACTCGTGAACGCGTTCGCCAAATCGAAAACTACGCTATCGCCAACATTCAAAAATCCAAGGAATACACCGACGCTTCGGCGGCATTTGCCGAACTCGAAAAGCATTTGGAAGCTCTCGGCGGCATCATCGCCGAGGAAGACTTGCTCGACAGCGTTTCAAAAGACGAAAGCGTCCAAAATCATATTTATTTCCTTCTCATTCTCGGTCGGGCTTTCAAGCGTCAGAAAGAGGACGATGAATTCACCCATCGTTGGCATCTAGACGACACTCACGCCAAGAGAATCGAAGAAGCTCTACGCAAGATTTATAAGAGTCTCAAAGACGAAGACATTATTCCGGAATCGGAATTCATCGAATCGTTCCTCAAACACCTCGAAGGTCTCAACGAAAATTATAAAGACCAGGAAATTCTCAAACGTTGGCTCGGACTTTCCAAACAAGTAGGCAAGAATCCTCTCGGCGAATGGGGCATAGCAAAATCTCCGAATATTAAGGCCCGAGGCATCAAGGATTACGCTTTTCTCGTGGTTCGCAAGCACGGCTCTCCGATTCATTTTAGCGAAGTGGCCAAGCAAATTGAAAAGCTTTTCAACAAGAAAGCTCACGTGGCGACGACTCACAACGAGCTCATCAAAGACAAACGTTTTGTCCTCGTCGGTCGCGGTCTCTACGCTCTCTCCGAATGGGGATACGTTCCGGGCGTGGTCAAAGACGTCGTGAAATCGGTCATAGAAAAAAACGGTCCGCTTACCAAAAAAGAAGTTATCGACAAAGTTCTCAAAGAGCGCTACGTCAAAGAGAACACCATCACGGTCAATCTCCAGAATCCTAAATATTTCAAGAAAGACAAAGACGGAAAATACCATGTGGTATAATTTTTAGGTGCTAGCCGCTGTTCAAAACTTTGTTTCCACCTCCGTTTTACCGCAGTCGTCCGCGTGGCTTTCGTTTCTCGCGCCTATCTGGGTGCCTTTGATTTCCATGACCTTGGCCTGGGATTTGTGGGTGAGATACATCCGGCTCAAGTGGATGATTGAAGTTCCCAAGACGGTTTTGGAAATTAAACTTCCTCAAGAGACGTTAAAATCGCCGCTTGCCATGGAACTTGTGTTAAACGCCATTCACAACACCGCCGACGGCAATTGGTACGCGCAATACATCAACGGCGAAATGCGCCCTTGGTATTCCTTGGAAATGGTTTCTTTCGGCGGCGTCGTGAAATTTATGATTTGGACCGAAGACAGGCGCAAGGCCGGTCTCATCAGCGCGCTATATTCTCAATTCCCGAATATTTCCGTCCAGGAAGTCGACGATTACGCGCGCTCCGTTCATTTCGACCCGGAAAAAGTAAAAATCTGGAGTTGCGAGATGAGTTTCACCAAAGACGACGCCTACCCGATAAGGACTTACGTCGATTACGGCCTCGACAAAGACCCCAAAGAAGAGTTCAAAGTGGATCCACTTACGCCTGGACTCGAGTGGCTCGGAAGCGTCAGGGCGGACCAGCAAGTTTGGATTCAGCTTATAGTTCGCGCCCACAAAAAAGACCAGAAAGCCCCCGGACACATGTTTAAGAAAACCGATTTATGGAAAGACGGCGCGGAAAAGCTCATGAACGAGATAATGAAACGCAATCCGGTAACTAAAGTTTCCGGAATTTTGGACGAAGAATCCGGTTTTTCGAAAATGCCGACCATGTCTCCGGCGGACAAGGACCTGTTGGACGCTTTGAGCCGCAGCATTACCAAGCCGGCTTTTGACGTCGGTATCCGCGCGGTTTACATCGCGGCCAAAGACACTTTCGACACGCCGTTCGGCATAGGCGGAATCATTTCTTTCTTCAAGCATTTCAACACGGAAAATCTGAATGGTTTTCGGCCGAACGGAGACAAATGGCACGCGCAGTTCGGTTTTCCGTGGCAAGATTACAAAAATATCCGTCGAGATTATTTGTCTAAAAAAGTCCTCAAAGCGTACCGGCGCAGGATTTATTTCATGCCGCCATATTTGAGCAAGGCGCTCGTTCTCAACACCGAAGAACTGGCGACCGTCTATCATTTCCCCGGCTCCGTCGCCGCCACGCCGACATTGGAGCGCATTCCTTCAAAGCGCGCCGACGCTCCGGCGAATTTGCCCATTTAACTTTCTTGTTTATTATCGTCCTATGAAAAAAGTTTTTGTTGGCCTTTCCGGCGGCGTTGACAGCGCCGTTTCCGCCGCCCTACTCAAGAATGGCGGATACGATGTCGTTGGGGTTTTCATAAAAATCTGGAGTCCGGAGTGGCTTTTCTGCACGTCGCGCGAAGACAGACTCGATGCCATGAGGGTAGCGGCGCATCTGGAAATTACGTATAAAGAAATCGATTTGACGAATGAATATAAAAAAGAAGTCGTGGATTACATGATTCGCGAATACAAAATCGGTCGTACGCCGAACCCGGACGTTTTTTGCAACAAACACATAAAATTCGGAATATTTTTCGATTGGGCGGTAAAAGAAGGCGCGGACTTTGTCGCCACGGGGCATTACGCGCGGACAAAAAAAGAAAACGGTGTTTTCAAAATGCTCGCGGGCAAAGACGAAAACAAAGACCAGAGTTATTTTCTTTGGACACTCAAGCAAAAACAGTTATCGAAAACGCTTTTTCCCGTTGGCGATTTGGAAAAATCTGAAGTCAGGCGTTTGGCGAAAAAATTTAAGTTACCCAACGCCGAAAGGAAAGACAGTCAGGGACTCTGTTTCGTCGGTCCGGTCGAAGTAAAAGATTTTTTGGCGCAGTACGCGCCGCAAAGAGAAGGGAAGGTGATTGATGACAAAAAGAGAGTCATAGGAAATCATCCTGGCGCTCTTTTCTTTACGATAGGAGAGAGGCACGGATTTACGGTCACGGAAAAAACTCCCCATGACGAGCCATATTTCGTCATCGCCAAAGATATGAAAAAAAACACGATTACTGTCGGACACAAAAAAGAAAATTCCGCTGCTCGCAGGGAAGTAGAGATTTCCGATGTAAATTGGATTGCCGATAAGCCACAAGCGGGCAAGGGATATACGGCGCGCGTCCGCCATCGGGGCGTCCGCGCGCCCGCCACTTTTGATTCAAACAAAATCATGTTCGATGGGCCCGTCGTTGTCGCTTCCGGCCAATCGCTCGTCTTATACGATGGAGACGAATGTCTAGGCGGGGGAATTATCGAATGAAATAATTTGATATACTTTCGGTATGAGTATAGAAATCGTCAAAGCCGACGGCACCAAAGAAACTTTTAATCGCAAAAAACTGGAATCCTCCTTGATTCGCACCGGCGCCGACAGAGAAATGACAAAAAAAATCGCCGACCACGTGGAGAGCGAACTCAAAGAAGGCATGACCACTTCGGAAATCTACACTCATGCCTTTGACCTTCTGTCTAGGGATTCCCGTCCGGCGGCGCATAAATATTCTTTGCGCCGGGCCATCCTGGATTTAGGTCCGGCGGGTTATCCTTTTGAAAAATTCGTCGCCGACCTTTTCCGCGCTCGTGGCTACGAAGCGGTGACAGATCAAATCGTTCGCGGCAAATGCGTCGAGCATGAAGTCGACGTCGTCGCTTGGAAAGGCGAAGAGCTCATTATGGTTGAGGCGAAATTCCACAACGAAATAGGAATAAAATCAGATTTGAAGGTGGCGCTTTACGTCAAAGCCCGCACCGACGACTTATCGCTCTCGCAATTTGATTTCGGCGGAAAAATCAGAAAATTGACGCAAGGTATTCTCGTGACCAACACTAAATTTACCGACAAAGCCATCGCCTACGCCGCTTGCGAGGGACTGCGCCTCGTCGGCTGGAACTATCCTGCGCAGGGCAACCTCGAGCATATGATTGAAGACGCTGGCCTACATCCGGTGACATCCATCCCGAATCTTTCAGAAAGCAATCGCCGCATTCTCATATCGAACGGCTTGGTATTGTGTAAAGACATATTGGCGAAAAAAGATTCACTCGTTTCTCTGGGCATTTCCGAAGACGAGGCGAAAATCATTGGTGAGGACGCGGAATTAATTTGCGGCGTCGCATGAAAATCAGGGGAGAAGCCAGAAGCAAGGACTGGAATTACGGCGGTTCGAAGTTTCGTTTGTCGCGCTCCAAGGTAGACCTTTTTACCGAATGTCGGAGATGTTTCTATTTGGACAACAAATTGGGCGTCGCTCGTCCGCGTCCGCCGGCATTCACATTAAACCTAGCCGTCGACGCTCTTTTGAAAAAAGAATTCGACATTCATCGCGCGGCAGGTACGGCACACCCTTTGATGAAAAAATACGGCGTCGACGCCGTGCCGCTATCGCACGAACTTTTAAATGTCTGGCGGGAGAATTTCAAAGGCATAGAATTTTTCCATAAGCCGACGGGGCTGACTATTTCCGGCGCCATAGACGATATTTGGGTCAACAAAGACGGCGAGTTTATCGTCGTTGATTACAAAGCCACTTCAAAAGATACCGCAGTGGAATCGCTCGCGGATTCCGGTTGGGACGCGCAATACAAGCGCCAAATGGAAATCTATCAATGGCTTTTGCGCCGCAACGGTTTCAAAGTTTCCGACACGGGATATTTCGTCTATGTCAACGGCAAAAAAGACAAAGAAGCTTTCGAAGGCAAGTTGGAATTTGACATTACCCTCATCGCCCACAAAGGTAGCGACGCGTGGGTGGAGAAAACGATTTTTGAAATCAAAAAATGCTTGGATTCGAAAGAATTGCCTGAGCCGTCGCGTGAATGCGAGTTTTGCGCTTACAGAAAAATGGTTCTCGACGCAGTCGCACCGGCAAAGCCGTCGACAAAAGTTTCAAGGCTTGCAAAGCTCAACAAACCGAAAAAAAATAGCGAGGAAAAACCTTTAAATGAAACGTTATTCTGATTTTTCCAAGAAAGTTTTGGCAATAGTCGCTTTAATTCCAAAAGGAAAAGTTTTGACGTACAAAGAAGTGGCGCGCCGCGCCGGTAAGTCCGGCGCGGCGCGCTCCGTCGGCATGATTTTGAGCAAAAATTCCGACAAAAATATTCCTTGCCATCGCGTCATCAGAAGCGACGGGAAAGTCGGCGGTTACAACGGTTTGCGTGGAAAAAGTAAAGCGGAGATTCTAAAAAAGGAAAAAGCCGTATGAACAAAACCGAAGAACTGAAAAAAATCCGCGACGAGGTGATAGTTTTGAAGGAGTCTCCGCTTTACGCTTACCGCGTGGAAAATAAATATTTTCCGGTAATAGGCGAGGGCAGTCATGACGCGAAAATAATATTCGTTGGCGAAGCGCCGGGATTAAACGAAGCCAAAACGGCTCGGCCTTTCTGCGGGGCATCCGGCAAGTTTCTCGATGAACTTCTAGCGTCTATCGGCATCGACAGAAGAAGTGTCTATGTCACGAATCTGGTCAAAGACCGTCCGCCGGAAAATCGCGACCCCGAACCGCCGGAGATTGCCCTCTATGGCCCATTTCTCGATAGACAGATAGAAATCATTCAGCCGAAAGTCATAGCCACTCTCGGACGTCATTCGATGAAATATGTTTTCGAAAAATACGGACTGTCGACCGCCTTGGCTTCAGTTTCAAAAATCCACGGCAACGCCTACACGGGCAAAGCGCCGTATGGCGCCGTCACGGTCATTGCCCTATATCATCCGGCCGCCGCTTTATACAACGGTTCGCTTCGCGACGTGATGAAAGAGGATTTTAAAGCCATAAAGAAATACTTATAAATCTTCTCGTTCTGTGTTAGATTTTCAATATGACTTCAACGGAACTGCGTAATAAATTTCTCGAATTTTTCAAAAAACGCGGACACGTTATCATTCCGTCGTCTTCACTCTTGCCGGAAAGCGACCCGTCGGTGCTTTTTACCACGGCGGGAATGCAGCAGTTTAAAACATATTATACGGGCGACAGAAACGCCCTGAAAGATTTCGGTTCGAAAAACACGACCACGGTGCAGAAATGCGTGCGCACATCCGACATCGACGAAGTCGGTGACGCCACGCACCTGACTTTTTTCGAAATGCTCGGCAATTTTTCTTTCGGCGGATACGGCAGGGAAGAGGCGATAAAATACGCTCACGAATTTATTATGAAGGAACTCGCTTTGCCGATTTCTTATGTGACTTTTTTCAGAGGCAACGCCAACGTTCCGCGCGACGACGAATCGAAAATGATTTGGGAGAAATTGAGCGTCAAAGATATTCGCGAAGAGGGAAGCGACGTCTTCTGGGGGCCGACGGGGGAAAGCGGTCCGTGCGGTCCGACGACGGAAATATACTGCAAGAATGCCGACGGCAAAGATGTGGAAATTTGGAATATTGTTTTCAACGAATATTTTTGCGATGGCTCGCGAGAAATGCTCGATAACGGCGAAGCGAGGTTTGAAAAACTTCCGACCCTCGGCATCGACACCGGTATGGGTTTTGAACGCCTGCTCGCCACCGTGCAAAACAAAAAAAATGTTTTTGAGACGGACCTCTTCGCGTCCGTCATCGATTTAATAAAAAAGAATGGTAAAAATTGGAGCGATGAGAGCGCCAGAATCGTCGCCGACCATATGCGCACGGCGACGTTTCTCATTGCCGACGGAGTTTTGCCTAGCAACAAAGACCAGGGATACGTCTTGCGCCGACTTCTGCGTCGGGCGATTTTTAGAATGAGCATGAATACTTCCGGACATGAAAATTTGGGGTCTCAAATCATAAAATGGTACGCGAACGAATATTCAAAAATCTATCCGAATCTGAAAGAAGAGAAAATCCCCGCCGTATTCAAAGAAGAAGAAGGAAAATTCTCGGTGACGCTCGCGGAAGGAAAAAGGGAACTCGAAAAAGGCACGGACGCTTTTGTTCTCTGGACGACATACGGTTTTCCCGTAGAACTCACGAAGGAGTTGGGCGTCGTCGATATGGACGATTTCAATAAGAAAATGAAAAACCATCAGGAACTTTCGCGCACGTCCTCCGAGGGAATGTTTAAAGGCGGTCTCGGCGACACGTCGGAAATATCCGTGCGTTATCACACGGCCACGCATCTTTTGCACCAAGCGCTTCACGATGTTTTGAAAACGGAAATTACCCAGAAAGGAAGTAATATCACGCCGGAGCGTTTGCGTTTCGATTTCACATTTCCGCGCAAGATGACGGACGAGGAAAAGAAAAAAGTTGAAGATATCGTCAACGAAAAAATAAAAGCCGCTCTGCCGGTCGGTAAAGTCGTAATGAAAAAAACGGAAGCGAAGAAGACTGGCGCTTACCACGCTTTCGGCGACAAATACGGCGACGACGTCAGTATTTATTACGTTGGAGATTCTCTCGACCATGCGTATTCGAAAGAATTCTGCGGCGGTCCTCACGTCAAAAACACTTCGGAACTCGGAGTTTTTAAAATCCAAAAAGAAGAAGCCGTCAGCGCCGGCGTGCGCCGTATCAAAGCGGTTTTGCTATAATATAGACATATGTTTTCCGCTTCTCGCAAAAACGGGGAAGTTTCCGTCGTCTACGATATTTGCGCCGACTCGGTCGGAGCCGCCGTTCTCTTGTCGGCAAAAGGCGGCATGCCTCACATCGTTTATGTCTGTCGGGAATATTTTTTTCCAAATGGCGCAATCGAGCAAAGCGCACGGCGGATGATAAGCGCTATGCGCGAAACCCTTTATCGTCTCGACGAACATATTCGCCGCCGGATACTTCGCCACGATTTTTTCGACTCATATTCGAACAAAAACGTTTATTTTTCTTTTTCATCGCCTTGGATAGAATCCAAGCCGAAAAATCTCACCGCGGAAAAATTTCTATCAAAACTTTCTTCAGACTTCGGCGTTCCGAAAGGAGCATTTGTCATAATAGAAGACGCCGTCGCTTTGCCGAGAGAAATACATGATATAGTGTCGTCACTCCACCATAAACACAAAATCTTGTCGTTTGACCGTGTTGTTTCCGAAACCGTCGACGAACGTCTTTCCGGAAAGGACGTGACGAAAAAACTCCTTGGTTCCAAAGTTTCCACGAGCAATTCCATTTCCGCCGACCCAGCTTTTCTCATCCTCGCCGCGCGTGTCGGGAAAGATTTATTGACGAAATAATAGTGTATAATTAAGCGCATGCAACGACGCATAATCCAAGACATAATTCCTTCCGCGAGAAAAAGTATTAGAGATATTCCCATTCCTCATAGCCGCGAACGCGCTCGCGAGATCCATATTCATAAAGATGACAATGCCGCGGAAAATATTAGAGAGGAAATTAAACACCGCCACGGCGGAGGCAATAAGTCCAAAAAATATTTCATCATCGGCGGCGTCGTAGTTGTTCTTGTCGCTCTTTATTTTGCCGCCGACGCTTTCGCTCACGCCACGGTTTCGGTAACTTTGGGAAGTGAAAGCGCTCCGGTAGATGGCTCATTCACGACTCGTAACATTTCCTTGGCTTCGACCACGAATGGCATTACCGACTCGGTAATATCCATTACGAAAACTGGTTCCATAACTCTTTCCGCCACCACCACGAAAGACGTAGAGACGAAAGCCACCGGTACCATCATTGTTTTCAACGATTATTCCACGACTCCGCAGAAACTCCTTGCCAACACGCGCTTTGAAACTTCCGGCGGACTTATTTACCGCATCGCTTCGTCAATTTCCGTTCCCGGCAAGACGACAAAAGGAGGAGTGACGACGCCCGGAAGCGTCACTGTGACGGTCACCGCCGACCAAGTTGGAAACAAATACAACATCGACCTTTCCGATTTCAATATTCCGGGCTTTGCCGGCGAGCCGGAGTACGACGGCATATTCGCTCGTTCGAAAACGCAGATGACCGGAGGATTTTCCGGTACCGAGCCAGTGATTGACGGCGCGGACAGGAGTTCCGCAGAAGCTGTTGTTCGTTCAAATCTGCAATCGGAGATAACCGCGGCCGCTTCAACATCCGTGCCGAGCGGATATGTTTTGTATCCAAACGCTTACCGCGTGGACTTCACGTCTCTTCCGGATACCATCGATTCGAACGGCAACAAAGTGACGATAAACGAGCAGGCCGAGCTCACCGGTTTTGCTTTGAGCGCCGGCGATTTGAGTTTGGCTTTGGCCAGTGACGTCGTGAAAGGATATGCCGGCGAGCCGATAACCATTAGCAATCTCGGCAACCTGATTTTCTCGACAAACGCCGTGCCGACGGCAACGACATCTTCGATGTCGTTCAATTTATCCGGCACGGCGAAATTCGTCTGGACGGTTGACGCGGAGACTTTCGCTGCGCAGCTCGCCGGCAAACCAAAAAGCGATTTTACCACCATACTTCAAGGCTATCCGCACGTAAGTCGTGCCAGCGTTTCTTTTTTTCCGTTCTGGCTTGGAAGTTTTCCAAACGACGCTTCCGAAATTAACATTGCGACTTCAAGCGCCGATTGACATCATTCATTTATTTGATTAGTATGCACTCTTCCACACAATGATCGAAAAGAAAGCCAAGACCCAAGTATCGGGAGTGGTGACGGAAGCACTGCCTAACACGCTTTTTCGGGTGACGCTCGAAGACAGCACGGAAATCATGGCCTACCTCGCGGGTAGAATGAGACTAAACCGCGTTAGAGTGCTTGTGGGGGATAAAGTCAAGGTCGAACTCGACGAATACGGCGGTAAAGGACGAATTGTCCAAAGAATGTAAAATAAAAAACATGAAAGTCAAATCTTCAGTGAAAAAGAAATGCGCTAAATGCCAAATCGTCCGCCGCGGCGGCTATGTCTATGTTATTTGCAAGGGCAATCCGCGCCACAAGCAGAGGCAGGGCTAAAGTTGCGCGTTTTTCGGCGTTATGTTAAGGTAATTTTCTGCGCGCGAAACACACGAAGTGTGTTTTTACGCGTCTTATTTTTTATACAATGCGTATTTTGGGTATAACCCTTGCCGACAACAAAAGAATTGAAATCGCTCTCACCGCTTTGTACGGAATCGGCCGCTCGCGGGCGCAATCGATTCTAGACCAGGCCAAAGTCGGTTACGGCGTCAAAGCCAAAGAAATTACTCCGGAACAGGAGAACGCCATCAGGAAAATCGTCGAGTCGGTCAAAGTCGAAGGCGATCTCAAACGTGAAGTGGCGGGGAACATCAAGCGTCTCAAGGACATAAAAAGCTATCGCGGCACTCGCCACCAAAAAGGTCTTCCGTCTCGAGGTCAGCGCACCAAGACCAACTCGAGAACCCGAAGGGGCAATACGAGAAAGACCATGGGCACGGGACGAAAGATAGCGGATAAAAAATAATCTTCCTTAATACAGCAATCACAATGGGTAAGAAACGAATAGTTAAAACGGAAGGAGAGAAAACAGAGGGCGCGCCGAAGGCGGCGGCTTCGAAAGTTTCAAAAAAGAAAGTCGATACGGGCGTGCTTCATGTCCGCTCGACTTTCAACAACACCGTCGTGCTTTTGACCGACACCCTCGGCAACGCTTTGGTTTCTTCTTCCTCCGGCGCTCTAGGATTTGCAGGCGCCAAGAAAGGCACGCCGTTCGCGGCCGCCAAAGTCGGCGAGACCGTCGCGGAAAAAGCCAAAGCCCTCGGCGTCAAAGAAGTTTCCGTCATTGTCAAAGGCGTTGGTAGCGGCCGCGAATCGGCCGTTCGCGCTTTTATCGCCAAAGGTTTCGGTCTCTCGTCCATCAAGGACGAGACGCCGGTTCCGCACAACGGTCCGCGCCCGCCGAGAGCCCGCAGAGTATAAATTTCAATATTTTTTAAATTATTATGATTATTAAATCCAAGTATAAAGTCGCTCGCCGCCTCGGCGCTCCGCTTTTTGAGAAAACTCAAACGGCCAAATATACTTTGCGCCAAGAGAGAAAAGACAAAGGCGCGTGGCGTCCGAAGTCCGACTTCGGACTTCAGATGCTCGAGAAACAGAAGGCCCGTTTTACTTACGGATTAAACGAGCGCCAGTTCTCCAAATATGTCCGCGAATCCGTGGCCAAAAAAGGCGTCAACTCCATCGAGCTTCTTTTTCAGAAACTCGAGTATCGCCTCGACAATGTCGTTTACCGTCTCGGCTTCGCGCCGACCCGAAGCGCCGCGCGCCAGATGGTCTCTCACGGTCACATAAAGGTGGGCGCGCGGCGCGTTACCATACCGTCCTATTCCGTTGCCGTCGGAGAAATCATTTCCATTCGACCGGGAAGCGCGGGCAAGCCCCTGTTCGCCACGCTTGCCGAAAAGATGAAAGAGGTGAAAGTGCCTTCGTGGCTTTCTTACGACGTGGAGAAAAAGGACGCGAAGGTCATGGGAGCGCCAAAATACGAGCCGAGAGACAATCATTTCGACATCAAAGCCGTATTGGAGTTTTATAGCCGTTAATTTTTAATACTTTATTTAAATAAATATATGAGCGAAAACAACATCACACTTCCTTCAAAGCCGAAAATCGTCCGCGAAGAAGGCGCGCTTGGAGTTTATGAAATCGACGGCCTTTATCCGGGCTACGGCCACACGCTCGGCAATTCCTTGCGCCGCATCATTCTATCGTCCTTGACCGGCGCGGCCATAACGCAGGTAAAAATCGCCGGCGTTTCCCACGAATTCTCGACCATCCCGGGAGTCAAAGAAGACGTCATCGCCATCATTCTCAATTTGAAAAAAGTCCGCGTGAAAATGCTCACTGAAGAGCCGCAAACTCTCGTCATCAAGGCCAAAGGCGTCAAAGATATCACGGCTAAAGACATTGAAGCTCCGGGTCAGGTGGAAATAGTAAACCTTGGTCAGCACATAGCGAGCATTACCGACAAAGCCACTTCTCTCGACATTGAAATCAAAGTCGAGCGCGGCACGGGATTCGTTTCGAAAGACGTTTACCAAAAAGACCGCGCCGACATCGGCGCTATCGCACTCGACGCCGTCTTCGCCCCGATAAAAAGAGTAAATTACGAGGTGGAGAATATGCGCGTCGGCGATCGCACGGATTTCAACCGCTTGCGCATCACCGTCGAGACCGACGGCACCATGAGTCCGCACGACGCTTTGAGCAAGTCAATCGAGACCATGATTCACCAGCTCAAAGCCATTGTCGGCTTCAAAGAAGAGGAAATCATCGCGGTCAAAGAGGAAAAGGCCGAGCCGAAAGAGAAAAAAGAGCTCGACACGGAATTCCTCAAGACCCGCATCGAAACTCTCGGTCTCTCGACTCGCACGACGACGGCGCTAACAAACGCCAACATTCGCACGGTCGGAGGACTCGTCCGAAAGAAGGAAGACGACCTCGAAAATATCGAGGGACTCGGACCGAAAGCCATTCAGGAAATCAAAAAAGTTCTCGGCGAATTCGGTATGACCCTTAAATAATTTCCAATGCGTAAACACGACAAAAACAGAAAATTCGGAAGGGAAGCGGGCCCGCGCCGCGCTCTTTTGAAGTCTTTGGTGCGCTCGCTCATCATTCACGAAGCCATCACCACCACGGAAGCCAAGGCCAAATCCCTTAGACCGGTCGTGGAAAAGCTCGTGACGCGAGCGAAAAGCGCGACCGTCGCCGACCGCCGCATACTCGTCGCGCGCATAGGAGACCCGAAAGCCGCGAAGAAACTTGTCGACACTATAGCGCCGACCATGAAACGCGCCGGCGGTTACACGAGAATCATCAAATTGCCGATTCGCAAGAAAGACGGCGCCAAGATGGCTCAAATTTCATTCGTAAAATAAAATGGAAAAGAAATCACACACCATAAACGCGGAAGGCAAGAGAATCGGACGTGTCGCGAGCGAAGCGGCAAAGATTTTGATGGGCAAGCAGTCGGCAAGCTACGCGGCAAACAAGGTCGCCGATGTTTCGGTCGTTATCACAAACGTTTCCAAAGCCGACATTTCTGAAAAGAAAAAATTGGAAAAGACATACGCTCGCTATTCGGGATATCCTGGCGGCTTGAAAAAGCCGACGATGGCGAAAATCATCTCGAAGAAAGGCGTGAGCGAGATTTTCAGAATGGCGGTCAAAGGAATGCTGCCGAAAAACAAACTTACACCGAGAATAATGAAAAATCTGACCGTAAAAGAATAAATTTATGACAACCGAAACCAAACACAAATATTTCGAAGCGGTGGGACGAAGAAAGACGGCCGTGGCTCGCGTGCGCCTCACGCCGGCGACCAAAACTACATTTACGCTTAACGGCAAGGACCTCGCCGGATATTTTCCGACCAAAATGCTCCAAGCGATTGCCGAAGACGCTTTCGTAAAATCAAAAATCGACCAGAAGTTTTCCGTCTCCGGCAAGCTAAACGGCGGCGGCATAAACGGCCAAGCCGAAGCTCTGCGTCATGGCATTGCTCGCGCCCTTCTCGAATACGACAAAGAAATGCGAAAGAAATTGAAGAAGCTCGGATTCCTCACTCGCGACCAGCGCGCCAAAGAACGCCGCAAGTTCGGTTTGAAGAAGGCAAGGAAAGCGCCTCAATGGTCTAAACGCTAGAAACAAAGAGCACCGAAAGGTGCTCTTGTGTTAATATTTAAAAACATGAAAAAAGACGAAGAGAAAAAAGCAGAAGATGTTTCTATAGAAGTCGATGACACACTCGACGATTCTGTCGTGGCGGAAGAAAACGCGCAGGAAATGATAAAAAAATTGCGGGAGAAATTGAAGAAAGCTGTCGCCGAAAAACAGGAGTATCTAGACGGCTGGCAGAGGGCCAAAGCGGATTTCGTAAACGCAAACAAGCGCAATCAAGAAATGCTCCGTGACTCCATATCCCTCGCGAACGAAGGATTAATCGAAGAACTTTTACCGACGCTTCAGGCGTTTGAAATGGCTTTCGCTAACAGGGAAGCTTGGGAGAAAATAGACAAAAATTGGCGCGTCGGAGTGGAATTCATTTACAACAAACTCAAAGACACGCTCACGGCAAATGGTTTGAAAGAAATCAATCCGCTCGGAAAAATGTTTGACGCCAAAGAGCACGAAGCGACGAAACACGAACCGGTGGAAAAGGAATCCGACAATCACAAAGTCGTAGCCGTGGTGGAGAAAGGTTATATGCTCGGGACGAAACTTCTCCGTCCGGCCAAAGTCGTCGTCGGGGAATATACAAAATCGTAGGAAGTGATATAATAAACGCATGTCAAAGTCCCTCGTCCAAAACTCCCAAATCATAGCCAAGAAAGGCACTTTTAACGGCCGAGAAGTCCTCGCGTTTTTTGCCGTTGTCGAGGGAATAGAGGGATATTCCGTTCGCCTCGTTGATTTCAGATATATGGACCGTGCCGAAACCATCGCTTTGCCGAAAGCCAAGGCGAAAAACGCTTTTGTCGTTTCTATAAAGAGTCCTTATTTTGAATCATCGAAAAATATCGTCTCCGATTTTTCATTCGTCATAAGCCAACCCACACGAGCACCTAATTTCTAATCTAGCGCCTCACGCAGGATGTGCGATATTTTTTCGCTTGTGCGCTTCGCTAAGACTTACGCGCTCAAAAATATCGCACATCCTGTGCTTCCGGCGCGGTTTTTCTTGCGTTCATTAATCTCTAACTTAAAAAACTTATGTCAAAAATAATCGGTATAGACCTAGGAACAACCAACTCGGCGGTAGCGGTTGTCGAAGGTGGTGAGCCGAAAATCCTCGAAAACAGCGAAGGCATGCGCACCACGCCATCAATCGTCGCCGTCTCGAAAACCGGCGAACGGCTCGTCGGCGTCACGGCCAAGAGGCAGTCGGTGACCAATCCCAAAAACACGATTTATCAAATCAAAAGATTTATCGGCCACTCTTGGGATGAGCCGGCGGCGCAAAAAGACATCGCTTCGGTGCCTTTCGAATGCCGCAAAGCGGCAAACGGCGGCATTGAGGTCAATCTAAACGGCGAATGGAAAAGACCGGAAGAAATTTCCGCGATGATTCTCCAGAAAATGAAACAAGACGCAGAAGCGCGCCTCGGCGAGCCGGTGACCCAAGCGGTTATCACTGTTCCCGCATACTTCAACGACAGCCAGCGACAAGCGACCAAAGACGCCGGAAAAATCGCCGGACTCGAAGTGATGCGCATTATAAACGAGCCCACGGCGGCGGCCCTCGCTTATGGATTCAACAAAAAGAAAAACGAAAAAATAGTCGTCTTCGATTTCGGCGGCGGTACATTCGACATTTCCGTCTTGGAAGTCGGCGACGATGTCATCGAAGTGAAATCAACCGACGGCGACGCCCATCTCGGCGGTAAAGACATCGACCAGAAAATCATCAACTGGCTCGCGGACCAATTTCAGAAAGAAAACGGCGTCGATTTGCGAAAAGACGTTCTCGCCAAACAGCGTCTCGACGACGCGGCGGAGAAAGCCAAAATCGAACTCTCGACGGCAATCGAAACTGAAATCAATATTCCGTTTATATCAAGCGGCGTAAACGGTCCTCTTCACCTCGTCCAGAAAATCACTCGCGCGAAACTCGAAGAACTTACCCAAGAATTCCTTGACCGCGCGATGATGATTACGAAACGCGCGATGGACGCATCTCCCTTCAAACTTCCTGAGATCAACGAAGTCATTCTAGTCGGCGGACAGACCAGAATGCCGGCGATGGTGAAGATAGTCGAGGATTACTTCAAGAAAAAAGCCAATCAGTCGGTCAATCCCGACGAAGTCGTGGCGCTCGGCGCGGCTATCCAGGGCGGCATTCTCAAAGGCGACGTCAAAGACGTTTTGCTTCTTGATGTCATTCCGCTAACGCTGGGCATTGAGACGATGGGCGGTGTCGCGACGCATCTCATCGACAAAAACACAACGATTCCGGCTTCGCGTTCGCAAATATTTTCCACGGCGGCCGACAATCAGCCGTCCGTTGAGATAAACGTCGTTCAAGGCGAAAGAGCTCTCGCTCGAGACAACAAATCACTTGGCAGGTTCGTCCTCGATGGCATACCGCCGGCTCCTCGCGGTATGCCTCAAGTCGAAGTGACTTTTGACATCGACGCAAATGGCATTCTAGCGGTCAAGGCCAAAGAAAAATCTTCGGGCAAAGAGCAGTCGATTAAAATCCAGGGAAGCTCGGGACTTTCGAAAGACGACATCGAGAAAATGAAACGCGACGCCGAAGCGCACGCGAGCGAAGACCAAGCCAAGAAAGACGAAATCGAAACTCGCAATCTTGCCGACCAAGCTATCTACACGGCGGAGAAGGCGATAAGAGATGGCGCAGATAAAGTTCCGGCAGAAGTGAAGACCGATGTCGAAGCGAAAATCGCCGAGGTCAAAAAAGTAAAAGACCTGCCTGCCGGTGAGGCAGGCGGCACGGATATCGCCGCCATCAAAAAGGCGACCGAGGACTTGTCGCTCGCTATGCAAAAGATTGGCGAGGCGATGATGAAGAATCAGCAGTCCGCGCCGAATCAGAACAAACCGCCGGAAGAGGGGAATGTGAGAGATGCCGACTTCAAGGAGGAAAAAAAGTAAATTAAAACCGGCTTCCGTGCCGGTGCTTGGGCGAAGCCTTGCGCAGGCTGACGAGCCGAGCAGAGCAATTTTTCAGCAGAAAAATATGCGTGCTCTCGCACAGGCATCGGCACGGAAAAAGGTCAAAAATTAAATGGCAAAAGATTATTACAAAACACTCGGAGTGGAGAAAAACGCGTCGCAAGACGATATCAAAAAGGCGTTCCGCAAACTCGCCCACGAACACCATCCCGACAAGAAAGGCGGCAACGCCGAGAAATTCAAAGAAGTCAGCGAGGCGTATAGCGTCCTTTCCGACGACAAAAAACGCCAGCAATACGACACTTTCGGCACAGCCGGTAGCAACACCGGCGGATTCGGCGGAGCGGGATTTAATCCTAACGATTTCGGTTTTGATTTCTCCGGTTTTCAGCAGGGCGGCTTCGGCCAAGGCGGAGTGGAGTTTGACCTCAACGACCTCTTCGGCAGCATTTTCGGAGGCGGGCGGCCGCGCCAGAGGCGCGGCCGCGACATTCAGGTGGATTTGTATGTGACGCTTCACGACGCGGTCTTTGGCGTCGAGCGGGAAATAAACTACAAGAAAAATCTGAAAGTGAAAATTCCGGCGGGCATCGACGACGGCGAAATGCTCAAGCTCGCGAATCAAGGCGAGCCTATCGACGGCGGCGTCTCGGGCGACCTATATGTGCGCATTCACATCGAGCCGCACAAATTCTGGCATAAAGAAGGCGTGAACATCGTCGGCGACCTCCAAGTGAAACTCTCCGACGCCCTCCTCGGCGCCGAATACCCGCTAGAGACTCTCGACGGGGCAATCTCGCTTAAAGTTCCCGAAGGCGTCGCTCACGGCGAAATCCTGCGCATCAGAGGCCGTGGCGTACCCCAAGGTCGTCACCGCGGCGACGCGCTTGTGCGCATCCATATTGTAATGCCTCGCCGACTTTCTCGCGATGCGAAGAAAGAAAATTGAGGAATTAAAAAAAGAGGGAATATAAGAATAAAGTTTATGATCACCATAATTAATATTTCTATAGCCATATTTTGGCTTTCATAGCATGGCAGAATTATAAAATTAGTAAGTCCTCAGCACACATACAAAAAGATCAATTAAGACTTGATTTGTTTGAGCGTCGACATGAAGTTTTTAAAGCTTGCCAAGAATTGTTTATGTATTTTATAAAAAACGGGAAGTTAGACCGTAAGGAGCTCGGAAAATTTTATTTTGAATCATCTGATTCAGATTTTTTATTTGGTCGAGAGATCAAGTCTTATGTTAGTGAAATTGATAAAAAAGGCTTGAGGTCTATACATTTAGGCGAGCAACTTGAAGACATGGATCTAGAAATTGGTAAACGCAAAGAGCTGTCTCAAGAATTATATGAAATTGAATCATGGTTTGGTGAACAGCATGATCATGCTAAAGAGCTTTTTAGGAAATATCTACATTTTTCTATAGATAAAGATTTGTAAAATATCATAAATGAAATTCTTATTCGTTTGCAGAGGAAATGTCGGACGGAGCCAAATGGCGAATTAAAATAAAACCGCATCATATGGAAAAAATTATTATTTCAGACGCTGTCTCCGAAGACGTGCTACAAACCACGAGATTACTTCACGAGACATGGCTCGCGACATATCCGAACAAGGAACACGGCGTGACAGCGGAGGATGTGGACGAAAGTTACAAAGATTCGTACACGGAAGAAAATCAGAAAAAAAGAAAGGAGCGCATCAAAAATCTGCCGAAAAACGAGCGTCAGATTACGGCAAAAATCGGCGACAAGATTGTTGGCGTTTGCGCCGGAATAGTAAACGAAGACAAAAACGAATTGAAAATGCTCTATGTCTTACCCGAATACCAGGGCAAAGGCGTCGGCACGGCGTTGTGGCTAGAAATCAGAAAATTTTTTGACCCGAAAAAGGGGACGATAGTGAAACTCATCGAATACAATGCCAAAACCAAGAAGTTTTATGAAGGGCTTGGATTCAGAGATACAGGCAAACGAATCGTGGATGAGAGGTGGCGCATGAAAAGCGGCGCCATTATGCCGGAAATAGAAATGGTGATTCCGGAAAAGATTAATAAAAATTAAAATGCCACGCAAAACTCTCATTTGGATAGGAATACTTGTCGGATCGACCATCGGCAGTTTTATTCCGATGCTTTGGAATGGGAGTCTACTTTCTATGTCTTCATTATTTCTTAGCACTCATCGGCGGTTTTCTCGGTCTCTGGCTCGGATTCAAATTTGGAGATTAAAAAATAAAAAAGCCACGTCTCTTTCGAAACGCGGCTCGCGTGAGGAAGTTAATCCTCCTCGTTTTTTCCAACGACTGGTTCGATGCCATAGCCACGCGCTTGTTTGAGAAACATTTCGGCGTAGAGGCCATTACGCTTCATTAGCGCCGAATGACTGCCTTCCTCAAGCACTGTGCCTCGGTCAAGTACGACGATGTGGTCGACATTCTTGATGGTCGAGAAACGGTGGGTGATGAGTATCATCGACGCGTCGCGCGGACGAGCTTCGAGTTCTTGGAATATCTCCGCTTCGCCAAAGGCGTCTAGTGACGCCGTCGGCTCGTCGAGGATGATGACTTTGCCTTTTCGGTAGAAGACTCTGGCGAGCGCCATCCGTTGATGTTGCCCGCCGGAGAGATCGATACCGCCGGTAAAATCCTTTCCGATCATCGTTTCGTATCCGTGTGGTAAGTCCGCTACGAACGAATCCGCGCCTCCGGCTACAGACGCCTCTCGCACGAGATTTGCATCAAGCGCGGTTTGCGTGTTACCGAGGGCAATAGCTTCGTTCACGGGCATGTGGTAGTTGGCGTAGTTCTGGAAGAGTACGGACAACTGCGCGCGCCACGAATCGATATTGAGCTCGCGCAGATCGACTCCGTCAATCGTGATCTTGCCTCCGGTGGGGTAGTAAATTCCGCAGAGAAGTTTGATCAAGGTTGTCTTGCCGGCACCGTTGATGCCGACGAGCGCCGTCCGTTCACCGGGTCGAATCTTGAAAGAAACATTCCGAAGAATGACCCTTTCGTGACCGTCCCAAGGATATTGGAAGGTGACATTGTCGAAGACGATTTCGGGGATTCTGCTTGCGCAGACTATAGTGCCCGTTCGGTTTGTTTTCTCGGGCACGGCGTCCATTACGGCATAATTGTCTGCCGCATTGAGCGCCCATTCGTTCTGTTGAGCGATGCTTCTAAGCGTTCCGCTAAGCGCCGTATGCAAGCTTTGCATAGAACCCCACAAGAATACGAACTTGGCTATCGGCATACTCCCACGCGCGACGCGGGAGACGATAATAACCAGGACCGTTCCGATGAGTAAGACGCTTATCCCGACGGCCACCGCTGACCACAGGTGTCGCTTCTTTTCGGCGATCTCTTGCGTCTTGCGGAAATCATCGAGGATGCCCGTCATACGCTTCATAAAGTATTCTACATTTTGGAACAACTTGAGTTCCGCAAGCAGATTACGATTCATGAAGTGACGCCGCAGTTCATTGTAGTGCCTCCGCACATCCGTCTCCGCGCTGAAAATCATCCATTGGGTTGTGCCGTGGCGGATATCTACGAGAAACTGAGGTACGAGAGCCGCTATAACCAGAAGACACAAACGCCAGTCGTATACGCCGACTATCGAGAGTGCCACAGATAACCGCACGAAGTTTCCGAGGTTTACAAACTGTCCCTCAGCAACTTGCATAATCGGCCAAATGAGGTTTTCTTGAGCTCGAGTGACGGTGTCCCGAAATTCCGGGTTTTCCAGAACATCGATTCCTAGCGCGCCCTTTTTGCTGAAGAAGAGCACATTGAACCGAAGTTGCAGTCGGTGCCAGAACTGTCGTTCGCTAAACGACGACAAGACATTGAAGAGGTCGATCGCGAATGATACCGCGAGTGCCCCTACAATGTATATCACCGCCGTGCTTCGCATTTCCTGGTTCGAGAGTGCGCCGATGGCGCGCGAATAGAACCAATAGATGCCGTAGGGCAGTACAGCCGTGATGATTGCTAGGCCGAAGCCTCGAACAATCAGTATTTCATTATCTTTCCATGCGTCTGAAAACGCACGACGAGAAACGCGCCCGAGCTTTCGCACGGATGCGAACCAATCTTTCATTGTAAGGTGCTTCACGAGTAACTTCCTTTCCGTTTTTTAGGTTGTTGATGGTTGAAGAATTCTTTAATATAATATCACACTAATTTCACTCGGTCAAATATCAGTCCCTGATTTCTTTGGGCTTTAAAAAAGCTTGAAAATATTGTATATTTTGGAAATGACCGAAAAGAACAAAATAGAACCGCGCGTACTCAAGGGTTTTAGGGATTTTCTCCCAGAACAAGAGATAGCGCGGCAAGGAATGGTCGAAAACATACGCAAATCGTATGAGCTTTTTGGTTTCTCTCCGATTGAAACTCCGACACTCGAATACTCCGATATTTTGACCGGCAAATACGGCGATGAAGGCGACAAACTAATGTATCGATTCAAGGACAACGGCGACCGCGACGTGGCGCTTCGCTATGACCTGACGATACCTCTCGCTCGCGTCGTCGCGCAGTATGGCGATATCAAAAAGCCTTTCAAGCGATATCAAATAGCCAATGTTTTTCGCGCCGACAATCCGCAGAAGGGGAGGTATCGCGAATTCTGCCAGTGCGATGCGGATATCGTCGGAAGTGACAGTATAAATGCCGACGCGGAAATCCTCGCGCTCGCGGGATTTACTCTCGAAAAACTTGGTGTGAAAAATTTCGAGATACGAGTGAACGACCGCAGACTTCTAGATAGTTTTTTTGATGAGCAGAAAATTTCCGCGGAGAAAAAGACTTCGATATTGCGAATAATCGACAAGTTGGACAAAATCGGCGAAGAAATCGTGGCAAAAGAGTTGGCCGAAATCGGTGTTGATAAAAAACTGGTAAAGGTAATTGCTGAAAAGAAATTGCCGGCGGGAAGCGAACTGGAGAAAATCATTTCCGCCGCGAAAAATCTCAATCCGAAAGCCAAAATCGTTTTTGATTTCTCGATTGCCCGCGGACTAGACTATTACACGGGAATGGTTTTCGAAGTTAAACTTCTCGACGCGCCCGAATACGGCTCGGTGCTCTCCGGCGGACGATACGACAATCTCATCGGCACATTCGCCAATAAAAGCATTCCCGCCGTCGGAATGTCCGTCGGCGTAGACCGACTTTTCGCCGCTTTGGTTGAACTAAAACTCGTGCCGGAAATAAAAACCGTGACGAAAGTTCTCGCGCCGGACGCGCAGACCGCCGCTACGCTTCGCGCCGCAGGTATTAACACCGAGTATCTTTTCGAGACTTCCGATTTCAAGAAAATGATGAAATATGCCGAAGACAGAAATATTCCTTTTGCCATCGTTATCGACGAAAGCGAAGCAAAGGAAAACAAAGTCAAACTCGTAAATATGCAAACTCGCGACAAGAAAGTTATGACTCTCGAAGAAGCGGTAAAAGAAATTAAATAAAATGGAAACAGAAATCGAAGCGAAATTCCCAGACGTAGATAAAATTGAATTCAGAAAAATTCTCAAAAAATCAAGGGCTGTTTGTGAGTATTCGGAAATTCTCATGAGAAGGAAGAATTTTGATTTCCCGAACAGACAACAAATAAAAGGCTGGGTGAGAGTTAGAGACGAGGGAAACAAAATCACACTAAGCTACAAACAAGTTGATGATAGATCGCTTCACGGCACGAAAGAAGTCACGGTGGTCGTCGATGATTTCGATACGACGGGCGAATTCCTGCTCGCGATAGGTCTCAAGGTGAAGTCGTATCAAGAAACGAAACGCGAGAAATGGAAGCTGAACGATGTTGAAATAACGATAGATACATGGCCGTGGGTGCCGACTTTCGTCGAACTCGAAGGTCCGTCGGAAAAAATCGTCAGAGAGACAGCGAAAATTTTAGGCCTTGATTGGAGCAAGGCTATACACGGAAGCGTCGAACCGATATATCAGATGCATTATGATTTCACGGATGACGAAATCGATTATTGGGAATCAATCACATTCACACCTCCGCCGGAATGGTTATTAGCTAAGAAAAAATAATGAAAACGTGGACGCTTAAGCTTAGGCAGACGGACAAGGCGATGTTCGATGAAATGAAAGCCGGACTGAAAACTGTCGAGACTCGCGCGGCAAGCTTCAAACACAAAAATATCCAAGCGGGGGATATTTTGGTTTTCACTTGCGGCAAAGAACGTCTCTCGAAACAAGTCGTCAAAAGACAACATTTTCCGAGCATAGACGCTATGGTAAAGGCGATTCCCTTTAACAAAATAATGCCGGGAGTCAAATCGGTCGATGAAATGAAGAAGGTCTATTCTTCGTATCCCGATTATGACGAGAAAATAAAAGAATTCGGCATCCTAGCGCTCGAGCTTGGAGAAGATCTTTCAAAATAATTCATGCTCCAATATATAGTTATCGTCGGAGGGCTCGCCAATCTTGCCGGAATTTTTCCTTACATAAGAGACACTCTTCGGGGGACCACTAAGCCGAATAGGATAACTTGGTTTATGTGGTCAGTTGCGCCGCTTATCGCTACGGCGGCAGCACTCGCAGATGGAGTGACTTGGGCGGCACTTCCAATATTTATGTCCGGCTTTGGACCGCTTCTAGTATTCATTTTTTCTTTTACCAATAAAAATTCTTACTGGAAACTAGAAATTTTTGATTGGGTGTGCGGAGGATTTTCGATACTTGCTCTAATATTTTGGTGGATTACCAAAGATCCGCTTACAGCTATATTCTTTGCCATATTAAGCGACGGAAGTGCTGCGTTGCCTACAATTATAAAGGCGTGGAAATACCCCGAAACGGAGAATGTTTACCCATTTACCACAGGAATAATCAACGCCGTGTCGGCTTTTGCTGCGGTTAAAATATGGATACTCCCACAATATATTTTTCCCGTTTACCTTGTTTTTATAAACCTATTATTATCGATTTCGGTATTAAGAAAGAGGATTTTTAAAACAGCTGAAAAAAGTTAGATTTTTTGGTATTATTTGGCGATGGCTAAGAAAATCCTTCTTTCGGGCGTCAAACCGACGGGACGGCCGCATATAGGCAATTATTTCGGCGCGATGAAGCAATTCGTCGACTTGCAGGACAAATACGACTGCTACTTTTTCATTGCCGATTATCACGGACTAAATCTCATTCAAAACGGCGACGGAAATGCGCAACTTAATCTTGAACCTCGCCATCGACTATCTCGCCATCGGCCTCGACCCGAAGAAGTCTGTAATCTTCAAACAATCCGACGTTCTCGACGCATACCGAGCTTGCTTGGATATTCGACACCATCACGACGATGCCATATCTAATGCGCGCGCACGCTTACAAAAACGCCGAAGCCAAAGACAAGGAAATCTCTGTCGGCACTTTCAATTACCCGATGCTTATGGCGGCGGATATTTTGCTTTACGACACCGATGTCGTGCCGGTGGGGCAGGACCAAAAACAACATGTCGAATACGCGCGCGACACGGCGCAAAAATTCAACAGAACTTTCGCACAGCGAAGTTTTCAAATTGCCGACCGATTTGATTCTCTCGACCGTCGCGGTTGTTCCCGGAAATGACGGCCGGAAGATGTCTAAAAGCTACGGCAATGACCTCGGACTTTTCGCGACAGATGAAGAAATAAGGAAATTTGTTATGACAATTGTCACAGATTCTTCCGGCGAAAGACCGGAAAATGTCTATGCCATTCACTCACTCTTCCGCTCGAAAGCCGAGCTTGAAAAACTATACGCGGAGAAGAAAGGCAAGTACAAGGATTTGAAAGAAACTTTGATTGCCGACCTCATCGCATTTATCCGGCCGCTTCGCGAGCGCAGGGAGAAAATCGCGCGCGACCCGAAGAAAGTTTTGAAAATTTTAGCAAAGGGTGCCGATAGGGCTCGCGAAGCGGCCGAGAAGAAAATGGAAATCGTGCGAAAAGCCATTGGCGTAAGATAAAAATATGAAAAGAACATACATAAAAGATTTGGAGAAAGAAGTCGGAGAGAAAGTTACGATAAAAGGCTGGGTGGATATTCGTCGCGACCAAGGCAAAATGATTTTCTTTGATTTCCGCGATATGACTGGCTATGTCCAAGGCGTCATTCTTCCGAACGCCAAAGAGGCCCACGAAGTCGGTTCAAAGGTTCGCTCGGAGTGGGTCGTCGAAGTCGAAGGAAAAATAAACGGCAGACCGGAAAAAAATATTCAAAAAGACAAACAAAACGGCACTATCGAACTCGAAATTCTTAAAATTAGCGTACTTAACGAAGCACAGACGCCGCCAATCGATGTGCGAAGCGACGGTAAAGAAATCGGCGAGGAGAGCCGTCTGACATACCGCTATCTAGATTTGCGTCGCCCTAGAATGCAGGGAAATGTGCGTCTTCGCCACGCGGTCAATCTTTTCGTCAGGAATTGGCTTACGAAAGAAGGCTTCACGGAAATCGAGACGCCTATGCTGACAAAATCCACGCCGGAAGGTTCGCGCGACTATATCGTGCCGTCGAGACTCGAAAACGGAAAATTCTACGCTTTGCCTCAATCGCCCCAGCAATACAAACAGCTTCTAATGGTCGCGGGTTTTGAAAAATATTTTCAATTCGCGCGTTGTATGCGTGACGAAGACACTCGCGGCGACCGCCAGCCGGAATTTACCCAGCTTGATATGGAAATAAGTTTCGTCGAGCAGGAAGATGTAATGGCGCTCAACGAAAAACTTCTCATAGAACTCGTAAAGACCCTTGCGCCCCAGAAAAAAATCCAAGCCATTCCTTTTCCGAGAATTTCGTACAAGGAAGCGATGGAAAAATACAAAAGCGATAAGCCGGACATTCGCTCGGACAAGAATGACCCGAACCTTTTGGCTTTCTGTTGGGTCATAGATTTTCCTCAATTCGAAAAAACGGACGAAGGTGGTTGGACATTCAGTCACAATCCTTTTTCCGCGCCGAGGCCGGAAGATATGGATTTGCTTATGAAGAAAGAAAAAATCGGAGAAATAGTCGCCACGCAATACGACATCGTGTTAAACGGTTACGAGCTTGGTGGCGGCGGCATAAGAAATCATCGGCCGGAAGCTTTGCAGAAAGTTTTTGAAATTATGGGACACAAACCGGAAAAAATAAAAGAAAATTTCGGTCACATGCTCGATGCGCTTTCCTATGGCGCGCCGCCGCACGGAGGAATCGCGTGGGGCATAGACAGACTTATGGCGATTCTCCAAAACGAACCGAACATTCGCGAAGTCATCGCTTTCGCCAAGACCGGCGAAGGTCGCGACCTGATGATGAAAGCTCCGTCGGAAGTTTCCTCCGAGCAACTGCGCGAACTCGGTATAGAAATCAAGAAAGCGAAGAAATAAAATGCCTTTTGCGCTGAAACACGAGAAATTCGAAGGACCGCTGGAACTTTTGCTCGACCTCATCGAGAAGAGGAAACTTTTCATAAACGACATATCGCTTTCCAAAGTCGCCGACGATTATGTCGCGTATGTGAGAACGGTGGGGGATTTTCCGCTTTCGGAATCGGCGCAATTCGTGCTCATCGCCTCGACCCTGCTTCTCATCAAATCGAAATCTCTCTTGCCGAATTTGGAACTCTCGGAAGACGAAAAAGGCAATATAGCGGATCTCGAGCGGCGGCTCGCTCTATACAAAATGTATCGCGAGCGAGCCGCCGCTTTGCAGAAGATTTTCGGCAAAAATTTTCTTTTCGCCCGGGCAGAAAGGAAAATCGAGCCGGTTTTCTCGCCGGACAATTCAATGACGCTTTCCAACCTCTTTGAAAGTATCGGCGCGGTGCTTGCCAATTTGCCGAAAAAAGAATTCTTGCCGAAAGCCGTCGTGGACAAAGTCATTTCGCTCGAGGAAATGATTTCCAATCTCACGAACCGAATCACAACGGGACTTAAAATGAGTTTCAAGGAATTCGCCAAAGACAAAGAGGGAAAGGTCAATGTCATCATTAGCTTTCTCGCTATGCTCGAGCTCGTGAAGCAGGGAATAATTTCCGTCGTTCAAGAAAGGCATTTTGATGATATTGTAATGGAGACGGAAAAAGTCGCAGTTTCCGAACAATAAAATATGAATCTCTCATCGCAAATAGAAGCGGTGCTTTTTTTCAAAGCCGAACCGATGACAACAAAGAAACTCGCCGCCGCTTTGAAAGTCAAAGAATCCGAAATCGCCGCCGCGCTTTCGGAATTGGAAAATACACTCGTGAATCGAGGTATATCTTTGATTCGTAACGGAGAAGAAGTGGAACTCCGCACATCGCCCTCCGTTTCGGCGCTCATCGAGACGCTGACGAAAGAAGAACTCTCGAGAGATTTGGGCAAAGCCGGACTTGAAACCATCGCCGTGATTCTTTACAAGGGTTCGGCAAAGAGAAGCGAGATTGATTATATTCGTGGCGTTAATTCTTCTTTCATTTTGCGCAATTTGCTTATTCGCGGACTTATTGAAAGGGAAGTAGACGGCGGAAGGGGATTTCTATACAAGCCGACGACTGATCTCCTCGCCCATCTCGGCGTCGCCAAACTTGAAGAGTTGCCGGAGTTTGATAAGGTAAAAGAAGCTTTGAAGAAATTCGAAGAGACGCCGGACTTATAATTTTTTAAATGGAATTTTTGATAAAAAGAAAAGCGCATATAGCGCTAGCTCTCGCAGCTCTGGCGATTTTGGTCGCCGCTTTGGCCATTTCCATTTCACATAAAACTTACGTCGCCGCGCCCGCGCCCGCGGGCGCGGCTCCGCTCGTTGACCCTTTTGCTTCTTTAAACCTAGAAGCCAAAGCGGCTTATGCCCTAGATTTATCCACCGGCAGAATTCTTTTCGACAAAAATGCCGAAGAAGTCTTGCCGCTCGCGTCCATTACCAAGCTCGTTTCCGCCGTTGTCGCGGAAAAATATCTTCCTCCGGAGACCAATATTCCGATTACGACTGGAGACAGCGACGGGCTCGACCCCGGAGAAGTTTGGAGTTTCAAAAATCTTTTGGCTTTTACCCTAGTTGTGTCGTCGAACGACGGCATTGACTCCATTGCCGACGTCGCGGGCTCTGTCATCGCCACTTCTTCGGCGAGCGACCCTGAAAGCGTTTTTGTTCAGGAGATGAACGATACCGCGGAGGCGCTCGGCCTTTCCGACATGTATTTTTACAATCCTTCCGGCCTGGATGAAAGCACGACGACCTCCGGCGGCTACGGTTCGGCCAAAGACGTGGCGAATTTGGTCGGCTATATTCTTAAAAACTTTCCATCGATTCTATCCGCCACGACAAACGAAAAAATCACCCTGTCTTCGAATCTAGTGAACCACGTGGCGACGAACACCGACGACGCCCTGCCTTATATTCCGTCGGTTGTCGGCTCAAAAACTGGTTATACCGACCTTGCCGGAGGTAATCTCGCCGTTATTCTCGATGCCGGTCTCATGCATCCCGTGGCCCTTGTCGTTCTCGGATCGTCCTATGACGGCAGATTTACCGACATGGAAGCACTGGCCGCCGCCGCGATGCAAGCCGAAGCTCAAAAAGAATAATTTTTGCTACAATGTTTGCATGAGAACCGAAGGTTCCGTAGACAAACAGCTTCTCGTCTCGACTTTGATACTTTGCGCCGTCGGGATTTTGATTTTTCTTTCGGCCGCGCTCGGATTTCTTTCGCGCGGCACTTCGTATTTCACTTCCATAGCCCTAAAGCAAATATTTTTTGCTTTCATTCCCGGACTGATTTTAATGTGGGTCTTTTCCAAGATTGATTACAAGAAAATCCGTCCTTTTGCCTTGTATATTTTTATTGCCGCCGTGTTTCTCAACCTCTTGCTTTTTGTTCCGCATTTGGGACTCGAGTACGGCGGCGCCATACGCTGGCTAAATCTTGGCGCGCTTTCTTTCCAGCCGTCAGAATTTTTGAAAATCGCCTCGATAATATACTTTGCTATGTGGCTTTCCGCCGCCAAGGACCAAGTGGCGACTTGGAGGCTCGGACTTCTTCCGACCGTCATTATCATTGGTATCGTCGCCACGCTCTGCCTGCTTCAAAAAGATACCGACACTTTTTTCGTCATTGCCGCTTCGCTTTTTTTCATGTATTTTTCCGCCGGAGGAAAACTTTCCCACATAACCACGCTTATCGTCATAGGCGTGGTCCTTCTCGGCTCCGTTGCGTTTCTTCGCCCTTACGTCATGCAACGCATCGAGACGTATCTCAATCCGTCGGAAAATTCTTTGACGGCTAGCTACCAAATACAACAATCTCTCATCGCCGTCGGTTCCGGCGGCGCGGTGGGGAGAGGTTTCGGCCAAAGTATCCAAAAATTCGGCGACCTACCCGAGCCAGTCGGCGATTCGATATTCGCCGTCGCCGCCGAAGAATTCGGTTTCGTCGGCTCCGTGGCCCTTCTCGGACTTTTTATGTTTTTTGTCATGCGGGCTCTCAAAGTCGCGCGCGCAGTAGACCATTCTTTCGGCTCATATCTGGTCGTCGGCATTGCTTCTTATATTTTCATTCAAGCGTTCGTCAACATCGGCGCCATGATCGGGCTTCTACCGCTTTCCGGCATTCCACTCCCATTCGTTTCGCAGGGCGGCACGGCGCTTATCTTGCTTTTAATAGAAGTGGGAATTATTTTCAACATCTCTCGTTCCTCGAAAGCCCTGTGATATAATTTTCTCCATGAAAATATTGCTTGCCGGCGGGGGAACGGGCGGTCATTTCTACCCCATAATAGCCGTGGCGGAATCGCTGAAAAAAATAGTCAAGGCCGAGAGATTTATAGACGCCCAGATTTATTACATGGCGCCGTCGCCTTACGACGAACGTCTGCTTTTTGAAAACGGTATAGTTTTTAGACGTTCTTACGCCGGCAAGATACGCAGATATTTTTCTTTTAAAAATATTTTTGATTATTTCAAGACGGGCATAGGCGTGGTCAAGGCCGTCGTCGCCGTCTGGTCCATATATCCGGATGTTGTCTTCGGTAAAGGCGGTTATGCCAGCTTTCCGCCGCTACTTGCCGCGCGACTTTTGCGCATTCCCGTCGTCATCCACGAGTCGGACTCCAAGCCGGGCAAAGTGAACGAATGGGCGGGAAAATTCGCCAAGCGTATCGCCGTGTCTTATGAATCGGCGGCCGAGTATTTTCCAAAAGACAAAGTAGCCCACACGGGCAATCCCGTCAGGCCGGAAATCATGGACCCGATTACGACGGAGCCCTGGAAGTTTTTCGGACTCGAAGCGTCTTCTCCCGTAATATTTGTTCTTGGAGGTTCTCAGGGCTCGCAGAAAATAAATGAAAGTATCATAGACATCTTGCCGGAACTTGTCGAAAATTACTCGGTCATTCATCAGACCGGCAAGACCAATTACGACGCTGTCGTATCCACAGTCGCCGTGGTTCTCAAAGATAATCCGTTTAGAAATCGTTACAAGCCGCTTTCATATCTAAACATCGTCGCGCTTCGAATGGCCGCCGGCGCGTCATCTCTCGTCATATCGCGCGGCGGCTCGTCCATATTCGAAATCGCTTTGTGGAAAAAACCTTCCATCATCATTCCGATTTCTGAAGAAGTCAGCCACGACCAGACGTCAAACGCTTTCGCTTACGCCGCCACGGGAGCTTGCTCGGTCATCGAAGAAGTAAATCTCACGCCGCACGTTCTCCTCGCCGAGGTCAGGCGTATTTTGGAAAATCCCGCGATTTCTTCGAAAATGGCGGCGGCGACGAAAACTTTCGCCACTCGCGACGCCGCCGATAAAATCGCCAGAGAAATCATCAACATCGCGCTCGCTCACGAATCATAAATGGAAACCAAGAAAAACATCGTCACACGTTTCGCGCCGTCTCCGACGGGGCTTTTTCACGCGGGAAGTTATCGAACGGCCGTTTTCTCGTATCTTTTCGCCAGACAAAAAGGCGGGAAATTTATTTTACGCATTGAAGACACGGACACTCTTCGTTCCAAAAAAAAATACGAGGAAAACATTATTGAAAGTCTAAAGTGGCTTGGCCTCGAATACGACGAAATGTATCGACAATCGAGTCGTAGTGCCGCGCATAAAAAAGCTCTGGAGAAACTCATCGCCGAAGGCAAAGCTTACGTTTCTAAGGAAAAAATCCAAAAAGAAGGCGACCGAGCCGAAGTCATCAGATTTAAAAATCCCAACAGGAAAGTCGCTTGGGACGACATCATCCGAGGCAAAGTGGAGTTTGACACCACGGAACTTGGCGATTTTGTCGTGGCGAAATCGCTCGATGAGCCGGTATTCCACCTCGCGGTTGTCGTTGACGACGCGTATTCCGGCGTCACGCACGTCATTCGCGGCGAGGACCATATCTCAAATACGCCGCGCCACATTCTTCTCTACGAAGCTTTGGGCGAGAAAATCCCACAGTATGCTCATTTGCCTCTGGTCCTCGCCGCCGACCGTTCCAAACTTTCCAAGCGCCGAGGTGCCAAAGCTATGACGGAATATCGCGACGCCGGATTTCTGCCCGAAGCCCTTATTAACTACATGGCGCTCGTCGGTTGGAATCCGGGAACCGAGCAGGAAATATTTTCCAAAGAAGAACTTATAAAAGTTTTTTCTCTCGAACGCGTGCAGAAATCCGGCGCCATTTTTTCCGAAGAAAAACTTCGCTGGGTCAACAAAGAGCATATAAAAAAAATGCCCCTGAAGGAGGAGGAGAGGGAAGTGGCGAAATGGCTCGGTAAAAGCGACGATATGGTCAAACGCATCACGCCGAATATTATCGAGCGCGTTGAAACTTTCGGCGACATTGCCGATATGGCGAAGAAAGGCGAATTTGATTTTTATTTCGAAGAGCCGAAATTCTCTCCGGAGAAACTCCTTTGGAAAGGTGAAGGGGATTTATCCGCCGTGAAAAAACATTTGACCGCCGTCGCGGCATTACTGGAAAAAGTCTCGGACAAAGATTTTACCGCTGAAAAGGTTAAAGTCGTCATCTGGCCTTATTCGGAGAAAGAAGGCCGCGGACCGGTGCTTTGGGCTCTACGGTTCGCGCTATCGGGCAAAGACAAATCTCCGGACCCTTTTACGCTTTGCTCTATTTTGGGAAAGAAAACAGCAATCTCACGAATTGAGCGTGCTGTCAAGTTGTGTGTATAAGCCCGAAAGTTTAAGTCCGGATTTTGATATACTTTGCTCATGATTAAATGGATTATAATTTTCATAATACTTATTCTCGTATTGAGTTATTTCGGCATTAACATTCAGCAAGTCGTAAATTCGCCGACGGGCCAAAGCAACATCTCATATGTTCTAAACGGCGCTACCTACGTCTGGAACAACTATCTCTCCGCGCCGTTTAACTACATTTGGAACACGGTAGGTCAGACCCTCTGGAACGCTTTTACCCAGGGCATACAAAACATAAAGGTAAATAACAACACGCCGAACATTCAGCAAGTGTCTCCACAGGCGATTTAGAAGCTACCCAAAAGCGATTAGACTTATACTACCCAAAACATACATTGTGCGACATACATATAATATAGCTCCCTCTATCCCCTCACAACAAAAAGCCCCGCCGATGAGGCGGGGCTTTTTGTTTTTATTGCTTCATCGCAACAACTTTGCTTTCCCAACACTTCTGCGAACTTTGCCACGGGTCGGTTCCGAATTTATCGTAGAGGACTTTCGCGTAAGCGAGGTTGCCTTTTATGGTGTAAATATCGTAGCCGAGTTTCTCGGCGTTGTCTCCGTTGTAATACTTGTTGATTTGCATGATGCCGATGTCGTCCTTGTCCACTGTTCCCTTTAGGATGGCACCCTTGTCATCATATTGTCTGAAGTTTGATTCACATTTCGCGATCTCTGCGAGCTCCGGCGTATTTTTGAAATACGCTCGGACATACGCTTCGAGAGTCTTGAAATCTTGCAAAGCGATTTGAGGAGTCGTTGTCGATGATTTCGAGTCAGTTGAAGTGGGGCTCTGTATGGTTGTCGATGCTCCTGCAATAGTCGAAGCGTCCAAGGTCATCGGCATTGCTGCCGTGGCCAACATAAAGAGTCCCGTTGTAAGACCGATCATAATTTCAAAGAAGGATTTTTCTAAGAATATTCCCTGTCGACTTGCGTCTTTGAGAGAAAAGTTTTTAGAAAAAGAAAGACCAGAGGCTCGCTCTGGCTACGCCAAGCTTATCATATGGGCTCTTTTTTGTCAATATTTGGTAATGAAATCGAATAGTCGTCAATACCTCGATTTCAAGCCATTTTTTACATCTTGCAGTTTTTGGCCGCTATATATCCGGCCGCCTCGGCGTCGTCTTTGGTCGCGAAAAAGACCTCGTTTTGAGGGTTTATCGCGCTGACTCCCGGACAGGTCTTTAAACGATAGATTTTGCTCGTATAAGAGCCGACATAAGCGTCGGTAGTGCTTCCCTCCTCGCCTGCCGCCAAATCGGCCGAAGCGGCGTTTTGAATGGTAATATCGGGACGGCTCGCGTCTTTTTGCCACAACGCTCCGAGGCAAAAAGACGCAATTCCCACGAGGATTATGATGAGAGCAACATAAATGTCCTTTCTGGTGAGTAACAGCGCCAAAGACTTGATTTTTTCCAAGCTTTCAGTTAATCTCATAGAGCTTAATTATAAACGAATATGGCAACTAAAAAAGCCGGCGGAACAGTCAAAAACGGACGAGACAGCAACCCACGCTACCTAGGCGTGAAGCTTTACGCTGGTGAAACGGCGAAAGTCGGCTCTATCATCATCCGCCAAGAAGGTCTCAACACTCTCGCGGGCAAAAACACTTCTCTCGGCCGCGACTTTACTATCTATGCCGCAAAGCCTGGCATCGTTTCTTTCTCCACGAAACGCAAACTCGGTTTCAACAACAAGACGAAAATAAAAAACATCGTCAGCGTGAAATAAAAAAACCGCTCTGCATCATTTCTTTTGAAAGGCACGTAATATTTTCATTCTGTGTTCAAAGTGCGGCATATATAGGTCGATGATTTTTTGTCCCCTACTTTTTTTGTATAGCTGACGAAGATATAGAGATACGGAAAAGATATGAATTTTTGAAAATTTAGTTTCTATCTTTAACTTCAGAGGTTTTATAGAAAGGACGGACAACGGGTTTAGTCCTTTTTTATCAGAAGAAATTGGCATCCAGTATATAAGTAACGGTTCGATTTTAAATTTTTTATAATCTCCTGGTGGTTTCATTTCAAGTAACACCTTAGAAACACCGGTCGGATGTTTTGTTTTACTTGAGAAATTATCTTTTAACTCGCGTTCCCAATAATATTTAACAACCTCTTTTCTTTTATCATCGCTTGGAATAGATTTTAACCTCTTACCTCCAATGGCACCTGCAGCCCAATTTTTAATTTCACATTGATATAATTTCCCATTGTCTAATATCCACCTATCCAGCATTTTACCTTTACCGGTACCGGTGAGGACTGAACTATTAAGAATTGTTACCTTGTTTTTTCTAAAATGTTCATATGCCGAAGCATTTAAATCCTCACCAAACATTGCCATAAAAGCATTTGCATCTCCTTTTTGAGAATCCTCTTTATCATCAAAAAAATCTAAGAGTTTTTTGATGTTTAATTTCATAAACAGAGTACTTACTTCTTCTCAATATTCAGCGTAAACGCCGCCGATTTGCCGTGGACTTTGAGTTCGATTTTGTGTTCGCCAACTTCTTTTATGGCTTTGTCGAGAACGATGAAATCAGGGAGGAGGTCGACATCGATTTCTTCTTTGACCGCTTTTACTATCTCGTCTTTGTGAATACCGGCAAAGAGACTTCCTTTTTCGTTCGCTTCGGCTTCTATTTCCACAGTCTTGCCGTCTATCGTGTGGAGATTTTTGCCGAGCAAGTCTTCTTTGATGAGTTTCTCCGCCTCTTCCGATTTCTTGGCGATTTCGATGCGGGATATGACACCGGTCGTTGCCGCTTCCGCTAGGCGGCGCGGGATGAGAAGGTTTAGGGCGTAGCCGTCGGAGACATCTTTTATGTCATTTTTCTTGCCCAAACCCGGAACATCTTTTAGCAGTGCTACTTTCATAGGTTTTTCAGTCTAACACAGAGGTGTTGTTTTTTCCAATCCGCCTCGTCGGCGGACTAATTAGTTTTGCGCTTCGAGGAGACTTATGGCTTTCGCCATTTGCGGGTCGCTGACGCCGCTAATGACCGGAGTGGAAGTGGCCGCGACGACATAGTCGGGCGTGATGCCTTTTTCGGAAATTGAAACGCCGTCGGGCGTGAGCCATTTAGCGATGGTCACTTTGAGCGAAGTATCGGGAGTAATCGGAAAAAGTTCTTGGACAGAGCCCTTGCCGAAAGTTTTCTCGCCGACGAGAGTTGCCTTGTGATAATCATGTAAAGCGGCGGAAAATATTTCCGATGCCGATGCCGAACCGCCGTCGACGAGGATGACTATTTCGGTGTTGCCGTTGTCGAAGACGTCGTAGCCCTTGCTTTGATATATATCTTCTTGGCCGTCGGCATATTGTTCTTTCACTACAATGTCGGATGACGGGAGAAACCAGCTCGCCATGTCGACGGCGGCGTCGAGATAGCCGCCGGGATTCCCGCGCAGGTCGATGATGAGTTTGTGGTCGCCCGACGCGGCGAATTGTTTGAGAGCGTTTCGGAAGAGATTTGCCGCGTCGGAGGTGAAAGTGTAAAGGGCGATGAGATAAATACGGTCATTCGACAAAGTGGAGAGAGTCGTCGTGCTTATGGTGCTTATGGAAGATTGAGCGGTGCTCGTCTCGATGGTCGGCACGTTTATGGTCGCGCGCGTGAGTGTGAAGTTTATCGGAGCGGCGACGCCATGTCTCTCGACGCTTATGGTCACGGTCGTGCCCGGATTGCCGCGAATGATGTTGATGACTTGGTCGAGCGTCATCGTCGTCGCGTCTTGCCCGTTGACTCCCACCAGAATATCTCCGGATTTAACTCCGGCCAAGTCGGCGGGCGTGCCTTTTAACGCGGCGATGATGACAATATCGCCCTTTTGCACGCCCATCTCCATGCCGACGCCGCCGAAACTCCCGCTGATTTCGTCGTTAAAATCTTGATTTTCGGTCGGCGGGAAAAATACGGTGTAAGGGTCTCCGAGTGACGCTGTCATTCCTTGGATCGCTCCCCAAACTTCGTTTTGAGTCGTCGAAGCGCTCGTGGTGGCGTCGACATAGTTGGTGTTTAAGACATTCCAAGCTTTCCAAAAAGGAGAAAAGTCCACGCTTGAGGGCTCGCTCGTTGTGGCGTTTGAAAGCTCGGGACTCGGCCCGACTTCATTCGAAGATTTCGCGGTAAAGTATCCCGCGACGAAAGCCAATAACACGACGATGACTATGGCGAGACTTGTTTTCGTCCGGGAGTTTTTTCCTTCTTCCATAAAATGATTATCGCAAAAGCTTTCCACTCGCGCAACGATATGCCGATTTTTCGGTGTGGTAGAATAATTCCCATGATACGCACCTATCGCTACAAGAACATCACTTGGGTCGACATGGAATCACCGCGTCCGGAGGACATTCGCCTCATCATCAGCACTTACGGCATAGAGCCGGCCGTCGCGGAAGAGCTACTATTCCCTTCTCCCGACCAAATGCTCGAGAAATATTCCTCGTATATTTATCTCGTCCTCCATTTTCCCGCTTGGAAACACACTCACAGCGGTAAAATCCAGGAAATAGACTTTATTATCGGCCGCGATTTCATCATCACCGCCAGATACGATTCGGTGGACGCTTTGCACAAATTCGCCAAGAAATTCGAAGTTTTCGAAGTCTTGAACAAGAGAGCGACCGAGGTTATGCACGCCGGCAGCGTTTTCTATTTTATGATGCGAGAAATCTATCAGTCTCTGCGTGACGAGCTATCGACCGCCCGCGATATGCTAGGGGACATCGAGGAGAAAATGTTCGCGGGGCGCGAGCGCGAAATGGTGCGCGAACTTTCGAAACTTTCTCGCGAGCTCATCACTTTTCGCGAAGCTATGGGTTTGCAGGATGACATACTTTCGGCTTACCACGCCGCGTCGGTGCATTTTTTCGGCAAGGGATATGAATACGAAATGGGACTGATTCAAAAAGAATATTCTCAAGTCTCTCGGCTCGCCGCCGGCTATACCGAGTCTCTCGACGAACTGCGCGACACCAACGACTCGCTCCTCTCCAACAAGCAAAACGAAATCATCAAGGTCTTGACCGTCATTCTTTTCATCACCGCGGTGATGCAAATATTCCTCGGACTTTTCGCCGTGGACAATATCGCCCGCTCGGCTCTCGGCGCCCCGAACGATTTCTGGGTTCTCCTCGGCGGACTCGCCATCATCGGCATTTCCATGCTCGTGTATTTCGCCAAAAAAGATTGGCTCTAATATGAAATATCAGGAAATAAAACTGGAAAATTCCCTTTCGGGAAAGAAAGATGTTTTCGTCCCGATAAAAAATGGCAAGGTCGGAATGTATCACTGCGGCCCAACCGTCTATGATTTCGCTCATATCGGAAACTTGCGTTCGTATGTCTTTGCCGATACTTTGCGTCGGACATTTGAAGCGGCGGGATACAAAATAAAACAAGTCATAAACATTACCGACATCGGACACCTATCGTCCGACGCCGATTCGGGCGACGACAAAATGGTCAAAGGTCTCAAACGCGAAAATTTGCCGATGACGCTCGATGGACTAAAGAAACTTGCCGACAAATACGAATCGGCTTTCAAAAATGATTTGAAACTTTTGAATATCGAAACCAAAGGCACGAAGTTCCCGCGCGCGAGCCGTTATCTAAAAGCCGACCTAAAACTTATCAAAGAGTTGGATAAAAAAGGTCTGACTTACCGCGCGGACGACGGAATATATTTTGACACTTCAAAAATTTCCGATTACGGCAGGCTCGGCGGACTGACGCCTTTGGGCGAAAGTCAGACGCGAATGGCTGACGGCGGAAAGAAAAATCCACGCGATTTCGCCTTGTGGAAATTTTCCAAAGACGGCCATATGGGTTTCAAAAGTCCTCTCGGCCTCGGCTACCCGGGCTGGCACATAGAATGTTCGGCGATGTCGATGAAATTTCTCGGCGAGACTTTCGACATTCACACCGGAGGCATCGACCATATTCCCGTCCATCACAACAACGAAATCGCCCAATCGGAACACGCCACGGGAAAAAAATTCGCACATTACTGGATCCACAACGCATTCGTCACCATCGACAGCGGAAAAATGGCGAAATCCGCCGGCAATTTCCTGACGCTTTCAACGCTTGTCGAAAAAGGCTACTCTCCTCTCGCCTACCGATATTTTCTTTTGACCGCGAGGTATTCCGCGCCGCTCAATTTTAGTTTCGAAGCTCTCGACAATGCGGCGAATGCGTTCAAAAGATTAAAGGCGAAGGCTGCGGAAATCGCCAATGGCGCGCTTGTGCGCTCCGAGGACTCCGCTAAGACTACGCGCGCGCCATTGGCGATTTCCTTCGCCGCGGATGATTTAGATACGCCGAAACTTCTCGCTGAGGTTTGGAATATGTTGGAGAGCGACGCTGACGCAAAAGAAAAACTTGCTTTCATAAAATCAGCCGACGAAATATTGGGATTGGAACTTTTCGCGCCTCAAGCGGAAATTCCGAAAGAAATATCGGAGCTTCTCGCCGCGCGCGCTAAAGCGCGCGCGGCCAAAGACTTCGCCAAATCCGACGAAATCCGTATTCAAATCGAAAAACTCGGCTATGAAGTCTTGGATTCGGAAAAAGACTCATCCGTCAGAGCAAAATCTTAATCCCCACCATATTCACTTTTTTGTGAGATTTTGGCTTTGCGCGACAAAGATAGATGCGTAGAATGAATGTATGGCAGACCGTAGCAAAGACGCATTGCTCAAAGCACCGCCGCAATCTCTCGAAGCCGAGCGCGCTTTGCTTGGCGCTATCATCATCAAACCCGACACTATTCACGATGTCGTGGACATTGTCACGGGTGACGTTTTCTATTCGAACAAACACAAGACGATTTGGGATTCTATTTTCGAACTCTCGAACAAAAACGAGCCGATAGATTTACTCTCTCTTTCAAACCTTCTTTCGGAAAAAGGCCAACTCGAATCCGTCGGCGGTTCGGCGTATCTCGGCGAGCTCGTCTCCGCTGTGCCGTCCACTTCGAACATAAAAAATTACGCCGACATCGTCCACAAGAAAGCTTTGATGAGGCGAATGATAGAAGCCGGAGAAATGATAAAAGACGTCGGCGTGGACGAAGATAGCAACGTGGACGAAATAGTGGACGCGGCCAACAAAATCATTCACGACGTCTCGGCAATGGTGCCGCAAAACAGGATCATAAATCTCAAAGACGCTCTTGACGAAGCTTGGGAGCGCCTCGACCACATTCACAACAACGAAGGCGCTCTGCGCGGCATCCCGACAGGATTTAGAGACATAGACAACCTCCTCTCCGGCCTTCAGCCTTCCGACCTCATTATTCTTGCCGCTCGCCCCTCGATGGGTAAAACATCCCTCGCTCTCGATATCGCGAGAAATGTCGCTGTGCGCGGCAAGATTCCGGTTTGTATTTTCTCTCTTGAAATGGCCGTGCCTCAGCTTGTCGACAGGATGCTCGCCGCCGAAGCGCGCGTCAACGCTTTCAAACTTCGTACCGGAAAATTAAACATCGATAAAGATTTAAGCATTGTTCGTGACGGCTTGGCGGCTCTTTCCACCGCTCCGATTTACATCGACGACCAAAGCAGTAACAGCATCGTCAAAATGCGCGCCGTCGCTCGTCGCCTACAGCGTGAAGGCAAGCTCGGCCTCGTCATCGTCGACTATCTCCAGCTTATGATGCCGACGAACATCAAAAACGACAACTTGGTCCAGCAAATCACCGAAATTTCCCGCTCGCTCAAACAAATGGCGAAAGAATTCGATATCCCAGTGCTCGCGCTCTCGAGCTTTCCCGCGCCGTGGAAAGCCGCGGCGGTCGCCCTCGCCTCTCCGACTTGCGCGACTCTGGCTCAATCGAGCAAGACGCGGACATCGTGATGTTTATTCATCAGGAAGACAAATACAGCGAAGAAAACAGGGAAAAAAGTTTCATCACCACCGAAATCCTCGTTGAGAAACACAGGAACGGCCCGACCGGCAGGATTCAGCTCTCTTTCGATAAGGACAAGTCATCTTTCGTGCCGATTGAGAAAGCCGATTTCGGAGAATTCGCGCAAGCGGAAAATTAATATGGCTGACTCGCTCGAAAAGCTCAAAGAAATATTCCGCGAATTTCCCGGTATCGGCCCGCGCCAAGCCGAACGCTTCGTTTATTTTCTTTTGCATAAAAACAAAACTTTCCGCGAAGATTTCGTCAAAGAAATAGAGTTTATGGACGAAAATGTCAGGCAATGCTCCGTGTGCTTTCGGTTTTTTGAAGCCAAAGGCGGCGCAAATGCCTGCGGCATTTGCGCCGATGGCGGCCGCGACCATTCCCTACTGATGGTTTTGCCGCGCGATGTGGATTTTGAAAGTATCGAAAATACCAATCTCTACAAAGGTTTGTATTTTATTCTCGGCGGCACGTCGGCTTTCTCCGCAAAAAAACAAAGCCCGCTTCGTACGAAAGAATTGGTTTCTCGCATAAATAAAGACAGAAAGGATTTGAAAGAAATTATTATCGCCACGAGCCTCAATCCCGAAGGCGATAACACACGAGCCACAATCGAAGACGCAATCCGCGAGTCGGTCAAAAAACACGAAATAAAAGTTTCCGTTCTCGGTCGCGGACTCTCTACCGGCGCTGAAATCGAATACATCGACCGCGAAACTCTTTCCGACGCTCTCTCGGGCCGCAAACAAGAACCGCTTCCTTAGATTTTTCTCTTCAAAACTTTCTTTACCGCTTCTTTGATGTGCGTGACACCCATACCGTAATGTTCGATGAGTTCTTCCGGCGTGCCGCTTTGGCCGAATTGGTCTTTGACGCCGATGCGTTCCATCGGCACAGGATAGACTGCCGAGAGAAACTCCGCGACGGCGCTTCCCATACCGCCGGCGATTTGATGTTCTTCGACGGTAACTATTGCTTTCGCGTCTTTTGCCGCTCTTAAAATCGTTTTTTCATCGAGCGGTTTGATTGTCGAAAGATTTATGACGCGGACGCCGATATTTTCTTTTTGAAATTCGCGCGCAACGACGAGGGCTTTATAGAGAAGTGCACCTGTGGCGATTATCGCGACATCCGGCTTCCCCGCCGGCGGGTCGTAGAAAACTTGCGCTTTGCCTATTTCAAACGGCGTCGCGTCTGTCGTCATCACGGGGGTTTTCTCGCGCGCGAGACGAATGTATACGGGCGTGTTGGTCTTTGCCGCGGCAATAGTGGCTTTCTTGGCTTCCAGAGCGTCGCAAGGCGAAATTACTACCATACGAGGCAAAACGCGGGCGATGGCGATGTCCTCAATCGCCTGATGCGTGCCGCCGTCGGGACCGACGGAGACGCCGGTGTGGTTGCCGGCAATTTTGACCGGCTGATTGTTGAAACAAATAGTCGTCCTGATTTGTTCCCAATTTCTTCCGGGAGAAAAAGTACCGTAAGAACTTATGAAAGGAATCTTGCCCATCGCCGCCATGCCTGACGCGACTGTGGCAAGGTTTTGTTCGGCGACGCCGACCTCGACGAATCTTTCAGGGAATTTATTTTTGAAAAGATACATCTGCGTGGACTCGGTCAGGTCGGCGCAAAGCCCAACGACATTTTTGTTTTCTTCGCTGGCGACGACGAGTCCTTCTCCGAAACCTTTTCGTATCGGCATTTGCTCGACATCAGCGTCAAACATTTTCGTATTGAGTTTTTGTGAAGGATTAAGCATTTTATTCGTGTTCGCTTTTTATTTTACCGCCGAGGGTGCGAAGCTCGCGCAAGGCCATATTTGCTTCCTCGCGATTCGGCGGTTTGCCATGCCATTCGAATTTATTTTCGAATTCTTTCACGCCCTTGCCCGGAATAGTGTGGGCGATAATCATTGTTGGCTTTTCGAAAATCGCTCGCGCTTCTTCGAAAGCGCTCGCTATCTCCTCCATATTGTGCCCGTCAATTTCTATGACATGCCAATTGAAAGCGCGGTATTTGTCGGCGACCGGATCGAGAGGCATTATGTTTTCGGTGAAGCCGTCTATTTGGATGTTGTTTCTATCCATCACTGCGACGAGATTGTGCAACTTTTCTTTTCCCGCGAGCATCACCGCTTCCCAAGTATTGCCTTCGTCGTGCTCGCCGTCGGAAGTCAGACAATAAATTCGTCTTGAGGACGAGACCCCATTGTCCATCCTGTCCGCAATCGCCATACCGACGGCTTGCGAAAGTCCTTCGCCGAGAGGCCCTGAACTTGTCTCAAGCATCGGCAAAAATTCGCGTTCCGGATGGCCTTGGAGCCGGGAGCCGAATTTGCGGAGTGTCTCCAATTCTTCAACAGGAAAATATCCCGCGTGCGCCATCGTGGCGTAAAGTACCGGACAGATGTGACCGTTTGAAAGCACAAGGCGGTCGCGCTCGGGCCATTTCGTATTTTTCGGGTCGTGCTTTAGCGTGTGAAAATAAAGTACGGTGAAAATATCCGCCATGCCGAGAGGTCCAGCCGTGTGGCCGGAGCCGGCCGTAACAAGCATGTCGATTATGGATTCGCGAATGGTGTTGGCTTTTTCTTCGAGCTCTTTTATTTTTTGCGGCGTGAGATTCATTTTATTTTGTTTACCTCGTTGTAGCTTTAGCGGAAGCGGGCCAATTTTTGAAAATGTTTTATCGTTTCTCCCGGAGTTTCCGATTCCCAAATCGCCGACCCGACGATTAAATTATTCGCCCCGGCGTCGATGAGCGCGCGGATATTGTTTTCATTTACTCCCCCGTCAACGGATATTATAAGTTCCGGAAATTTCTGCCGCAAAGTTTTTACTCTTTCTATGACGCTCTCGTCGAATTTCTGTCCTTGAAATCCGATTTTCTTTATACCCATACACTGGACAAAAGCCGCTTGCGGAATAAATTTCTCCGCTCTCTTCATATCGGTGGTAGCGCTAACGCCGAGCCCTATCTCGACGCCAAACTCTTTTATGTCATCGCCACCGTATTCATCCAAAATTTTTTTAATTTCCGAATCGTCGGCACTGTCGAGATGAACGATGATTTTTCCGCCGCCGAGCGCTATGAAATCCGCGATTTTCTGAAGCGGATTTTTGACCATCATGTCGAACTCAAAATCGAAATCCTGCCAGAAAGGCATTCCTTCTTCTTGAGAAACAATGGCCTCGAAATTTTCGTCGGTTTTGCCTAGAGGAGCGTTAAAAGGCCAGCTTTTCGAAGACACGAAACTCCCGTCGCAAATATCTATTTGGACTTCAGTAGCGACGCCGCGAATCAAGGAAAGAGATTCGTCTAACTCGTCGAAATTTTTCGCCAAAATCGCGGGGATTATTTCGGCCATTATTTTTTTATCGAATACATTTTCAAAATTCGCCGTTTGTGTCGCTCGTCGCCGGAAAAAGGTGTATCGAGCCAGAGCCGAACGGCGGCGCGCGCTTCGTCGGGGCCGACGAAGCGCGCGCCAAGCGACAAAACATTTGCGTCATTGTGCTCGCGCGATAGCTTCACGATGTCGGAGTTCCCTCCGTAATAGACCGCCGCGCGCACGCCGTAGACCTTGTTGGCGCACATCGCTTCGCCTTGTCCCGAGCCGCCGATGACGATGCCGCGGAATTTGTCTGGCGCGTGGGAGACTTCTTTTGCGACCGGAATTATAAAATCCGGATAATCGTCGAGAGGGTCAAGTTTCTTCGCCCCCATGTCGCTTACATCGTGTCCGAGGTCGTTTAAATACTCAAGCAAAGTTTTCTTAAGTTCAAATCCCGCGTGGTCGCTTCCGATAAAGATCTTCATTTTATTTTACGAGACTTCCCGCTTCGATAACATGGTCGACTAGAGTGTGAGTATATCCCATTTCGTTGTCGTACCAGCCGAGAACTTTCACCAGGTTTCCGCCGACGACGCGAGTCATCTCGAGATCGGCGATGGATGCGTGAGGATTACCTTTGATATCCGACGATACGAGTGGTTCTTCCGACACGGTGAAAATATTTTGCCAGCGTGCGTCTGCCGCGGCTTTTTTCAAAATGGAATTCACTTCTTCTTTCGTGGTGTTTCTTTTGGCGATGAATGTGATGTCGACAATCGAACCGACGACGACCGGCACGCGGATGGATATTCCATCGAATTTATTTTCTAGTTGGGGCAAGGCTTTTGTCACGGCAATGGCCGCGCCGGTCGAAGACGGGACGATGTTTTGCGCCGCCGCCCTGCCCTCGCGTAAATCTTTCTTCGCCGGTCCGTCAACTATCGCCTGACTCGCGGTGTAGGCGTGGACGGTATTGAGGACGGCTTTTTCTATGCCGATAGTTTCATCGAGAATAGCCATAAGCGGGCTTCCGGCGTTTGTCGTGCAGGAAGCGTTTGAGGTTATGGGACAAGTCTTAAATCGCTCTTCATTGAGCCCCATAAGCACCGTCACGCCGTCTTTGCCTTCAATACCGCCCTTTGCCGGCGCGGTAATGACGACGCGTTTGGCTCCGGCGTCGAGATGGACTTTGGCTTTGGTGTAATCGACGAAAAGTCCGGTCGATTCGACGACGACATCAATGTCGAATTTTTTCCACGGCAATTGCGTCGGGTCTTTTTCGCTTAGAAATTCCACGCCTTCGAGAGTTACGGCGCTTTGACCGTAGACGCTGTCGTACTTCAAGAGATATTCCATATTCTCGCGATTGCCCAAATCGTTTATTGCTACAACTTCGATTTCGTTTCTCTCCACTGCGAGTTTGTAAAATGCCCTGCCTATCCTGCCGAAACCGTTTATCGCCACTCGTATTTTCTTCATAATGAAATGATTTTATTTTTTTAATCGCTCACGCTCCTCACCACGAGTTTCCTCTTCAAAGATTTTCTTGGCTTGGCTTTTATAGCCGCTGAGCCCACGGTGATTTCGCTTATTAATTTTTCTATGTCTTCTCTCAAGTATATACGATAATTGCTCATCGGATGGCGCCTTGCCGAGAGTTTGCCGTTCTTGTCCCAATTGCGAAGAGTGAGCGGCGTGACCTCGAGGAGTTCGGACGCGCGTTTGATAGTGAGAAAATTGCCTTGCATGGCAACCATTATAAACCTTAATAAGCCATCGCCAATGTTGATAGCCTGTGAATAACAAAAATCGCCATAGAAAAGCGGCGGGTATTTTCTCGCTTGTGCGCTTCGCTCCGACTTACGCGCTCGAAAATACCCGCCGCTTTTCTTATGCTTTGATGTTGGTGATTTCTACTTTGAAAAATGGCTGTCTGTGACCGGCTTTCTTGTAATAACGGCTTTTGTTCTTGTAGTGAATGACCGTGACTTTGGCATTTCGTCCGATTTCTTTTATGACGCCTTCGACTTTCGCTCCGGCGACTTTCGGCGTGCCGACGGTTGTCTTTGTGCCATCATCCGTCATTAGAACTTCGTCAAATACGAGTTTGCCGCCTTCTTTGTGGTCGCCGAGAATTTTTTCAATCTTAAGGACGCTTCCCTGCGAAACTTTGTATTGCTTTCCTCCCGTCATAATGACGGCAATTTCGTTCGGATTTGTCGCGGTTTTAGTTGTTTTCTTTGTTGCCATAGGAATAGCCATATTTACACATATACGAAAAAATCGCAACTATTCCTCCGTTTCCGGTTTTTCGATGAGGTCCGGCTCGTATTCCTTGCCTTTCTCGGTGATTTTTATGACGTCTTTGTTTATAAGGCGGAACTGCTTGCTTGAGGCATTGAAATGATTCACCGTCGTGCCGAGAGCGTTTCCGAGTTTTTCTTGGTACTCGGCGTAGCCCATTAAATGTTTTTGAAGCGTTTCCACATTGCCGCGGATTTCTTTCGCCGATTCTTCGATTTGAAGGGCTTTAAGTCCCTGGAGAACCGTCTGAAGATAAGCGAGGAACGATGTCGGCGAGACAATTATGACTTTGTATTTTCCGGCGGCCCTCTGAATAAGGTTCTCGTTTTCTCCAGTGAGCGCGCCCACTTTGTTCGTGAGCAAATCGTAATAAATCGCCTCGTGCGGAATGAACATAAAAGCGAAATCCATCGTGCCTTCGGCGGGCTTGATGTATTTCGAGGTCTCCACGATTCTGTTTTTCAAGTCGTTGACGAAATCTTTTTCCAAGCGTTCTTTTTCCGTCGGATTTCTTTCTTCGACGAGCCGCTGATAATTCTCGAAAGAAAACTTTGAGTCAATAGGAATAATTTTTTTCTGGACTCTGACAATGGCGTCAACGATCGTTCCGTCTTTGAAAGCGTATTGCATTTCGAAACTCCCCGGCGGCAAGACATTTTTCAAAAGCGTTTCGAGATAATATTCCCCCACCACCCCGCGCTGTTTCGGATTGGAAAAAATATCTTGGAGAGATTGAAGCTGGTCGGCGAAAGACACGACCTGCTTGTTCGTCTCGTCGAGCTTGGTCAGGCCTTCGGTGACATCGCGGATGAGTTTCGCCGATTCGGAAAATTGCTTATGAATGGAATCACTCATCGATTTCGTCGTCTCGCCCATTTTGCGGTCGACGGTGCGAGAAAGCTCGTTCATCTGCTGAAGCAGCAAATCCAAAGCTTTGTCCGGTTTCTCCTCTTTTTCCGGCTTGCGATTTTTTATCTGGAAAAAAAGAATTACTGCGGCGATGACGATGAGAATGGAGATGAGAATTGTGTCCATAGCGCAATAATTGTATCATAGCCGTATGACACTTCATCAAAAAATCAGGGGGGATATAAAAGAATCGATGCTCGCCAAAGACGAGACTCGGACACTCGTGCTTCGCGGCGTTCAGGCGGAAATTCAGAGAGAGCTATTGGCAAAGAAAACTCCGGCGACGGAGGCGACCGACGAAGAAGTTGTGGCTATCGTCAAAAGACTTTCGAAACAAAGAAAAGATTCCATTGAACAATTTACCAAAGGCAACCGGCTCGACCTCGCTAAAAACGAAGCTCGCGAGCTCGTCTATCTCGAGTCCTACCTGCCGAAAGTAATGTCTCGAGACGAGATTAAAAAATTCGCGCAAGCGAAAATAAAGAAAGAAGGCGCGCCGGACAAAGCCAAGCTCGGCCAGTTTATGGGCGCTTTGATGAAAGAACTCAAGGGAAAAGCCGACGGCGGTGATGTAAAAGCCGTCGTTGAGGGGCTATTGACAAAATAGGCATTTTGGTGATACAATTAAGACCGAAAATGAACACTGCATCAAAGCCAGTGGATGTCGCCGAAATTGCGGCGGAAGTGGTTCGGGTGATGTTCGAGGAGGGCGTGGAGAATGTTCATCTCGCCACCATGGATGTCATGACCAAGCGGAATTTGGAGTTCGGGCAAGGTGGTGAAATCGCCAAGGCAGCTCAGAAGCTTGCCAAGGCGCACTTAGCCAAGAATCCGGTTCTCGCGGAGCATCTGAAGTGGCAGTATCGGGACCGGAGTCCGGACCCGCGTCTCGCCTACTTCAGCCACGCGCACGCTTCTCACGAGGCGCTCGCATCAAAAGAGGCCTGACGGCTTCAAACAACCAACCCCGGAGCAATCCGGAAAAGGGCGCAACCAGTGTTGCGCCCTTTGAATTTATATGGATACTATAAGTCTGTAACCCATTGTCCTTTGCAAAAGGAGTAGACAATGAGCACTAATGAAACTTACGAAAATAAGCTATACAGATTGGTAGATGAGGTGTTGGAAATGGTGCGTTCGATGTCCGTTGATTTTCAGATTCCATACGAGACGCAGTGTTGGAGAGACTACGAGGGAGACGAATCCACGGTCAGACTTTTGGTGGACAAAGCTTTGAATGAAAAACAAGACAGTTTTGTCCGGCAAGCTCTCGACAAAGTAATACCAAAGGACGAGCCGCCTGAAGTTCGGTTTCAGATAAATCTGTGGGTAAAGAAAAGTTTGAGGAAGAAAGCTTACCGTCGGAACTCGTATGTGCAATTGAAGGCGAAGACTTACGCGGAATTGCGACGCGAACGAGCGGAAGCCTCGGAGGCGGCCAGTCGCAGGTTGAGAAGAGATTTTGCCAAAGCGAATCCGCGAGCGGAAAAGCCGAATGATATGACACCTTATCTTCCTGGTTTTGGTTGAATCAAAGGACGGGTCAAGCGACCCTCCTTTTTTATTTGCCGTGATACAATTATTTTCATATTAAAAGGCGGTTTAATTTTTAATTTAATGGACCAAACAAATCAGCCAGTGGCAGTAAAGCAGTCCAGATGGTCGTGGGGTTCTTTTATGTTCAATCCGATAGTAATTCTCGGAACAAAACGCTACTACATGCTTTTTTGGTATCTTTTAGCTTTCGTTCCGATACTCAACCTATTCTTCTGGATTATTTTTGGAATCTACATGGGACTAAACGGTCGTGAGATGATTATGAAAAGCACAGCCTTCGGGAGCGATGACGAGCGCAGGGGTTTCTTGAAAGGCATAGAGCATCCCGGATTTGTAACGTTCTTCTTTTTTATCGGTGTTGGCGTCATCGGTCTCGTTGTTGCCTTCCTCTTAAGTTTCCTTGCCGGTCCCATGAATGCCGTAAGAGGTATGAACCAAAACACGATACAGTCTATACCGACACTCCCATCCCAATACTGATTAACAAAAGAAACTCGTTTTGATTTTCAGCCGTAATGTTGTATCTTTTGCCTGCGGCCCTATCGTCTAGCGGCTAGGACACAGCCTTCTCAAGGCTGGGACCAGGGTTCGATTCCCTGTAGGGTCAAATTATCTTTTCTCCCATTCTTTTTCTTGCCGGACCAGAAGTTCTTTTACGCGAGTTTTTTCTGCCATAACAATCGCTACGGCTTTTTCCATTCGCATTCCTTGCGAACCTTTTACTAAAGCAATATCACCAGTACGGAGAATCTCGCAAAGTTTTCTTCCTGCCTCCGTCGAGTTTAAAAATTCATAAATTTTCGCTGGTTTCATTCCGCCATCAATCGCACCGCGAGCGAAATCTTTGGCACTGTGTCCGACGGCAAAAAGAATATCGGCGGATTTTGCCACAAGCTTTCCCGCGTCATAATGAGCTTTGACCGAATAGTGTCCAAGCTCTCGCATATCGCCGAGGACGGCGATTCTCCTGCCGTTGGTTTTCATATTTTTAAGAGCGTGGAGAGCTGAAACGACCGCTATCGGCGAAGAATTGTAGGTGTCGTCGACTATGGTTGAGCCGTTTATGCCTTTGAGGATTTTCATTCTGCCGTTGGGACTTTCGTGATACTCAAGCGATTGTTTGGCTTTGCCGACATCGAAACCGAGAATGGAAACGACCGCGAGCGCCGCGAGATTGGCGAATTCTTTCGGCGCGCTTCCCTTCTCGCCGTATTCAACGAATTTTTTTCCGGAATTTTTGGCGGCGTGTAGAAATTTCTGGTCTTGAGAGTTTACGACGATAGTGCCGTTTTTTTTCAGCGCGGCGATAAGAGAAAGTTTTTCTTCGAGAACTTTTTCGGGACTTTCGAAAAATTCCACGTGCACCGGCACATCCGCCATACGCGTGAATACAACGACATCAACCTTGAGCCATTTGGCTATGGAGCTAATGTCTTTGGGATGGTCGGCGCCGATTTCAAGGACGAGAATTTTTGGGAAATTTTTCGAGTGAGCGGAGAAATATCCGGCAAAAATATTTTTTAACCAGCCGAGAGGACTATTCCAGGCGTTTTTAAGTCCGAGAATCGCGAGCGGCACGCCGATTTCGCTGTTGAAACTTTTTTCCGATTTGCGGACGGCCGCCGCGCTCGCCGAGGCGGCGAGCGCGGCGGCCACAGAGTCTTTGGTGGAAGTTTTTCCGACCGAGCCGGTAATTGCTATCACAATTGGCCCGCGGCGCCGTAGGGCGCCGCGGGCCTCTTTCGTGAGGACTTTCGTTACCGCTGATTTCAAAATTTTTTTCATTTATCTATCCGGAGGGATATCGTAATAGCTTATCAGAAAATTACGTAAGTCTACGAAAGGTTGTAGGAGCGTGTGCGAAGCGAAATCTTGGCCTTTTGGATTGACCGCAAAAAGAAAAATAATGAAACGAGGATTTGTCGCCGGAAAATATCCGAAGAATGAGTGGAGAACTCTGTCCGTGTAATATCCGCCGCCGGCGGGATTGGAAATCTGCGCCGTGCCGGTTTTGTCCGCCGTCGTGTAGTGCGCGAGATAAGCGGCGGGGTCTATCGGAGTCTCACCTTGGTCGTTTACGTTTATAAGCATTTGAGTAATTGTCGCCGCTGTCGTTGTCGAAATTGCTCGGTCAGCGGCGTTGTAAGTCATAACTTTTGAAATTCCCGTCGGATATTGTATTTCGGAAACTACGTGCGGGTCGGGCAATATGCCGCCATTCGCCAGCGCCGCGAGAGCGCGGACCGTCTCTATCGGCGTCATGGCAATGCCCTGGCCGAAAGCCGCCGTGGCGAGCTCGAGATCTCGCGGCGCGTTTAAGTTGGCGACTTGTCCTGCCGCTTCGTCGGGCAAATCAATACCGGTCTTTTTGCCGAATTCAAACTTCGTCAGGCCGTCTTTCATAACTTCCCTTCCGGTCTGGCTTTCCACGTAGGTCATGCCGACGTTGAGAGAGTCGTTGAGAACGGTTTGCATAGTGATTTTACCGCGGCCGGTGTCGTCGTAATTGCAGATTTTGGCGTTGTCCACCGTGACGCATGCCGTGTCGTTGTATGTCGTCGTCGGCGTAACGGCTCCGGACTCGAGCGCCACCGACATGGCTATGGGTTTGATGATGGAACCCATTTCAAAAGTGTCTTCCACGAGCGGGTTTATGAAAACGCTTTGCGGCTCCGCCGTCCCGGAAATCGCCACGGTGTTTTTGGCGTACGCTGAAGGATAATTCGGGTCAAAAGTCGGAATAGAACCCATGGCGTAAATAGCGCCGCTTTTCGGGTCCATGACTATACCGCCGACGAGGTCGGGGTTGTACTCTTTCAATACAATGGAAAGTTCGTATTCAAGTTCGTTTTCCACCGTCGGCTCGACGGTCGTCACGACATCACCCTCCGCCGCGCCGTCCGGCGAGAGCGCCGTTTGAATATTGGAGAAAAGTTCCGCGAAGAAATTTACGAACGTGTTGTCCGTGTCTCTGGACAAAACGTTGTTGTAATAATTTTCCAATCCGTATTGACCGGTAAGCGATTCGCCGTTATTGTCGTAGCCGACGAAACCGATGACGTGCGAAGCGGTCGTTGACGCGGGATAAAAGCGCCACTGCTCTTCGCTAATCTCCACTCCGGCAATATCCAGCGCGGATATCTGGTCTTTGACGCTCTCGCTGACTTTGTCGGCGATGACTTCGTATTGGTCGTCTTTAGTCGCTTGCGTCATGAAAGTCTCGGCGGAAAGCGGCAAGATGTTTGATAACAGATTGTAATCATCTTCCGGATTTTTCAAAAGGGTCGGATTGACGGCGATAGTGTAACCGGTGTCGAGAGTGGCCGCCGGCAACTCTTGTCCTTCTTTTGTCGTGAAATAAATTGTTCCGCGATTAAATATCGGAGACGATTGGCTGACGTATTGGGCATTGGCTTGCATCCTGTAAGCCGAACCTTTTATTATCTGCACGTAATACAAACGCGTGGCGTAAAGAAGCGCCACGACCGCGACGACTATTCCTATAAAGCGTATTCTGCCTGCTCTCACTTTGCGTTTAAATATTTTGTCCGAACGTAAGTATAGTACCAGAATTTTCTCCCAAATAACTTACTTCTTTTGGTATCGAAAGGCCGGCATTTACCACGGCGCCGGCGGTCAAAGGTTCTTCGAGCGACAGGAGTTTTTCCTCGAGGGAGCCGATGTTTGAGGACGCCATGGAAATATTGCTTTCCAGGGATTCTCTGGCAATGACGCTTATAATGGCGGCGTTGAGAAAATAGCCGTAAAGAATCGACAAAACTACAATGACGGCGATAAGTGCCCATAAATGGAGCGGGTGGCCTTTGGTATTTAGTTGTTTTGAAATGTATGCTGTCATATTTTTTCCTACCTCGCCGGCAGGCGGACTATTATTCGCAGTTTCGCGCTTCTGGAGCGCGGATTTAAAGCTATTTCCTCTTCCGTGGCCGTGATTGGCTTCTTTGTGAGGATTTTGAAGCCGGTTTTAGCGTTGTCTCTCATGAAGTTTTTGACTATTCGGTCTTCGAGACTATGGAAAGCTATTACGGCTATTCTTCCCTCTGGCGCGACAATTTTTGCCGCCGTGGCAAGACCGTCTTTGAGGGCTCCCAGCTCGTCGTTGACCGCAATGCGCAGAGCTTGGAAAGTTTTCGTCGCCGGATTGATTTTCTGCCAAGGTTTTTTGCCGACGGCTCTCTCGACTATGGCCGCGAGTTCAAAAGTGGTTTCAATCGGCTTCGTACCCCTGGCCCGCGCAATCGCAGCCGCGATTGCGCGGGCTTTTCCTTCTTCTCCGTAAGCGAAGATGACATTGGCTATGTCTTTCTCGTCCCAGCCGTTCACGATGTCCCCTGCGGAGAATTTCGTCGCGTCGGACATTTTCATCGAGAGCGGAGCGTCGTGTCGGAAAGAAAATCCGCGGCTGCCGTCATCGAGTTGCATCGACGAAACGCCGAGGTCGAAGAGGATTTTGTCCGCTTTAGAAACACCGATGTCCGAAAGAAGTTTTTCCGCGTCGCGGAAGTTTCCTTTGACCACGGTCGCTTTGTCTTTCCACGAAGAAAGTTTTTCTTTCGCCGCGGAAATCGCGACATCATCTTGGTCGATGCCGATGAGGCGGATATTTTTTCCCGACGCGAGGATTGCCGCGGAGTGACCTCCCGCACCCTCCGTCATATCAAGAACCGTGTCGCCGTCTTTTATTTCGAGACCTTTTATAACTTCATTTAAAAGAACACTTTCGTGCATGAGAAGACTATTTGGCGGAACCGCCGAGTTTTTCGGCCAGCGAATCCGCTTGTTTCTCGACTTGCGCTTTGTACGCAAGCCACGTCTTCTCGTTCCAAATTTCCACGCGACTTTCTACACCTATAATGGCGACTTTGTCTTTAAGCTCCGCCCATTCGGCGAGAAAATCTGGAATGAGAATTCGTCCTATGCTGTCTACCTCCGCTTCGCTTGCTCCTCCGAACATAAAACGGTTGAAGCCGCGGTTGTCCGCGCGCAAAGTTTCCTGCGAAAGTTTTGCCGAAAAAAGTTTCCACTCTTTCGGCGTGAAAACGAAAAGACAATGGTCGAGGCCGCGCGCGACCACGAGCTTCCTGCCCATTTCGCTGCGGAATTTCGAAGGCAAAGAGACCCTGTTCTTTTCGTCTATCGAGTGTCGGTGTTCTCCGATGAGCATTTTTGTTTTTTGACCAACACTCTTTCGCGGATTTTGACATCCGCGACTCGCACGACCTTTATTTCCGAAACTTTGTCTCCAATGACTAACGATTTTTTTGTTATAACAAACTTCATTGGTTTTTAGCGGGAGTTTTTATCGATATTTCTTTAATTTTTGAAATACCACTTCTTCCCACTTAGAAGAAAGTATACACCACTTCTTTCCACACGCTATACACACTTATCCACAGCCGTTTGGACAACAAAAAGCCGCCGGACGCTTTGGCGTCCGGCGGCCGATCCGCCTTTACCACGTCTCACTTTCTACTTATTTCATATACAAAACATGCCGGTTTTATTCTAATAACTCCATCGGCTTCTTTATGCTTAGCAATGTCATAGGAAAGTTCCTCTATAATCTGCTCGACATCACCAGAATTATTAAATAATGATTCCATGTGAAAATTCATGTAATACTCAAGCGCTTCATCTAGAGATTTGAATTCGATTGACTCGCCTATAAGATGGTGGCAATTAAAATCAACCACCTTTTCATTTTTGAGTTCCGTTAAAATCGAATCGATTAGAATCTTTGACGGACTCTGAATTTTTCTGTCCCTATAAAATTCGTATTTTCTGGCCCTTTGGCGGAGAGCTATTATTTGTTCATCCGACAAAGAATCAAAATGCATAATAAAAAAAGTTCCTCCAGAGATTAAATTTTCTTTAATGAATTTGGCAATGTTTTGTTTTGCTTTCTCACGGCCTTTCTCCTGTCCCAATCTGTGAAGTGTTTGGTGGACCGAGTGTGAAAAACTCCATATACTAAATACAAAATCATAGTATTCTTTCGTCCGACTTAAAAAATCTAGACTATCAGATTTTACATAAGATATATAATTTTTATCAGAAAATCTTTTCTTACAGAATTGCAACATTTGCTCACTTAAATCAACCAGTGTAAGTTTTTTAATTTTACTAGCAATGTTGAGCAATGTTTCAGTCGCTCGACCTGTTCCCGGACCTAATTCCAGGACATTTGAAACCGTAGACAATTTCTTGAGTTTTTCTTTGAGAATCGTAAGGTCGTCTTTTCCGCCGAAAATATATTTTTTGAGTATTTTGTCGTAATAAGCCGGTTTTAAATATTCCTCAAAACTTATTGAGGTTGATGACAACCACGGGTATTTCTGTAAGAGTTTCTTTTCGGGCATTTTTATTTCGGTCTCATCAGAGGGAAAAGCTGAACCTCACGCAAAGGTTTTCCGGCCATAAAGGCGAAAAGGCGTTCGCCGAAACCGAAACCGCAAGTCGGAGGCATACCGTACTCGAGCATTTCGACAAATTCACGGTCGGCCATCATGGCTTCTTTGTCGCCGGACTCCAAAAGTTTCTGCTGTAGGTCAAAGCGCGCCGCTTGGTCTCTCGGATCATTGATTTCCGACCAGCCGTTCCCCACTTCGCTTCCGGCGATGAGTATTTGAAAGCGTTCGACGGTTCCCGGAATTTCTTTTGATTCTTTGGCAAGAGGTGAAACGATTTTCGGGTGATGCGTGAGAAAAACTGGGCCGGAAATTTTCTTGCGACAATATTTCCAAAGCGTGTCTATGAGTCGTTCGCGATTTTCTCCGTCATATTCGACTTTCAGTTCTTTGAGTTTCTTTTCCATTTCTTTTTCCGACGCTTTCAAAATATCTACGCCGGTCTGTTTTTTTATTTCCTCGACATAATCGATTTTCGGCCACTCCGCTCCGAGGTCGAAAGTATGTCCGCGAATTTCAAATTTTGTTTTGCCGAAAACCTCGAGAGCGATGTGGCGATACATTTCCTGAACAAGTTTCATTCCGTCTTTATAATCGGCAAAAGCCCAGTAGAATTCCATATTGGTGAATTCCTGCAAATGCTCAGGACTGGTGCCTTCGTTTCTCCAGACGCGACCGATTTCGAAAGTTTTCGGGAAACCGGCGGCCATCAGCCTCTTCTGCCAAAGCTCGCCGACTGAGATGCGGAGGAATACATCGACGTCGAAATCTTCGTGGTGGGTTTTGAAAGGATTGGCTTCTGCGCCACCGGTCGTGATTTCGAGTGTCGGAGTTTCGATTTCCAAAAATTCTTTTGATTTGAGGAAATTTCTCGTAGCGTCCCAGAATTTGGATTTGAGTTCGAAAAGAGACCGGAGTTCCGGATCGAAAAGGATGTCGAGATAGCGTTTGCGGAATCTTTCTTCTTCGTCTTGAATACCGTGGAATTTCTCGGGCAAAGCGGCGAGGGATTTCGCCGCCATCGCCCAGCTCGTGACGAGGATACTTTCCTCGCCGCGTTCCGTCTTGAAAAATGTTCCCGTGACGGAAATGAAATCCCCGACATCGACGGCGTCTTTGAAAAGTTTGAAAAGTTTCTCCTCGAGCGTGTCTTTTTTGAAAACCGCTTGAAGTTTGCCTCTGCCGTCGTAAAGGACGGCGAAGAAAATAGCGCCTTGACCGCGTATGGCCATCACGCGTCCGGCTACAGAAACCGGTTTCTTTGATTTCTCGTAATCGGCGAAATTTTTCTTCGCATCGCGCAAGCAAAAATCTCTCGGGACTTTTGCCGGATAGGCTTCCATTCCCGCTGCTTTGAGAAGTTCTATTTTCTTCAGTCGGACTTCCTTTATTTCTTCCTGTGAGGCCATGCCTCAAGTGTATGACAAAACCTTCAAAAACAAAAGGTGCTAATTGACAAAATATTTATTATTGGTATGGTGAATTTAGCTCTTTGAAACCACTTCAAGAGACGCAGAGTTGGAGCGTATCCGACACAACACGAAAGGAGCTAACGTCATGACGACGCTTACTCAATCTTTATATTCTATCGAAACAATTTTGAATATGCTATTGCCTTTCGGAGTTTTGACTTTGGCTTCGTCGCCTTTCTTTTTGCCCATAAGCGCGAGACCCAATGGAGAGGTGTTGCTGATTTTGCCTGCCGCCATATCGCTTTCTTCGGCTCCAACGATGGTGAATTTCTGGTTGCTTTCGCCGTTTTTGGCGACAACGATGACGGAGCCAAGGCCCACATGGTCGCCGTGGGACCTTTCTTTGACTATTTCCGCGTTTTTCAAAGTAGCTTCAAGAGAGGCGATGCGGTCTTCAACCATCGCCTGTTCCTCGCGCGCCTGATGATATTCGGCGTTTTCCGAGAGGTCGCCGAGCGAGCGCGCGTATTCAAGCGCGCGAGCAACTTCCTGTCGCCGCGCGGTTTTGAGCTCGGATAATTCTTTCGAAAGCTCGTCGTATTTCTCCTTGGTCAGATAATGCTGTGGCATGTTCTTTGTGTATAATGCTCGAGCATATTACACGGTTACGGAGCATAAATCAAGCGACCCCGCGCCGACTCTCCGTATTCAGTTATTGAAAGTATTCCGGCGTGTGGACGCTCATCCAGTCGAAAAGTCCACGCATGACGAAAACGCCGCCGAGGTCATTTGCTATCGGTCCGTGTTCCATGAGAACTATCCAAGCGTATTTCGGGTCGCCGTACGGAAAGAATCCCGTTGACCACGAGTTGTCGAATTGATTACCGACGCCGACTTGAGCGGTGCCGGTTTTGCCGGCAACAGCGACATACGGAACATCTAGGCCCTGAGACGTGCCGCCTTCGGTCACGCCTTCGCGCATGCCTTCTCTCACTACTTCATACTCGTCTTGAGTAAACGGAAGGTCGGAGTACGACACCGCCGGCGTAGTCGAGCTTACTTTGATGATTGTCGGTTCCAAGAGTTTTCCGCCGTTCGCTACCGCCGAAATGGCCCGAAGCATTTGGAGTGGCGTGACTTGAAAACCGTATTGGCCGATGGCCGTGTGATAAGTGTCGCCGAGATACCACGCCGGGTCATCGGGAAAATTTATCGCTTTCCACGCCGGCGACGGCACGGTTCCCGCCGGTCCTTGGAAAATTCCCCGCCCCGTCCAATTGCCCAAGCCGACATCGGACATGTATTCGTCTATTTTAGTAATGCCTAAGCCCGCTACGTCTACCGGCGCGTAACCGCCGCCGACAATATAGAAATAAGCGTCGGAAGACATGGCGATGGCCTTTCGCATATCGAGGAGTCCGTTGTCCTGCCAATCCTTGAAAATCGTCGGGTGCGACGGGTCGTAAGGATTCGGAACGGATATCGAGCCCGTCGTCTGTATAAAACGATTCGGGTCGATGACATTTTCTTTTTGAGCCGCGAGAGCCATGTACGGCTTGACTATGGAACCGGGAGTGTAAAGACCGTTTATCACTCGATTGAGAAACGGCAAGTTCGGGTCGTTTAGATATTGTTGAATGAGCGCCGTGTCGCTGCCGTCGGTCATGACTTGGCTCTGATAACTTGGATAACTTACCATGGCGATCATTTCTCCCGTTTGAACGTTCATGATAGCCGCCGCGCCGCCGGTAAATCCTTCGCGCACGGCCAAGCTTTGCATATCTTTGTAGAGTTCCGACTGGATTCTGGAATCTATCGAAAGCGTTATGTCTTGTCCATCTTGTTTGGGTTCTATGATTGATTCGGATTTAATCGCCCCGGTGGCGTCAACCTCGTCTATTTTCTCGCCGTTTTGTCCGGATAGTAAGTCGTTGTAATATTTTTCCACGCCGTCAACACCTTCGAAATCTTTTCTGTAATAATTGCCGTTTTTATCCTGCGCTGGATATTTCACGTAACCTATGAGAAGTCCTAAGCCCGTCGTCGTGGCGTAAGAGCGCGTGGAAAAATCATTCTCGTTCGGGTCAATACTGTTTTTCGCCAACTCCACGCCGTTTCTGTCGAATATCGCGCCGCGATTGGCGAAAATCGTCGTATCCTCGAGACTGTTGTTGTTGCTCTCTTCGACGTATTGCGCGCCGTCTTTGATATCGAGGGCGTAAGCCCGGTACGACAAAGTTCCAAGGATGAGAAAAATGACGAAAGCGAATATGCCGACGGCGCGCAGGGTCAGGGGTTTTTCTATTCGTCCTTCAAATTGATTGACGTCGAAAGCCGGCAGATTTTCGGCGTCAATAAGTATTTCGTCGGGGTCTATTTCTCCCGCTCGGTTTTTCGGCGCGATTTTTTTCTTGAATTTTCTTAGAAAGGAATTAATCATGGTATGGAAATTCTTTTTCTAACGGGGATGGAGCCAAAGTAAAGAACGATGGCCGTTGCCGCTCCGAAATAAAACGTGTCGTTTACCCCTCCGTGGAGACCGTAGAAAATGTCGATGACAAATCCCCAGATGATGATTTCCCAAAAGTTTTTGACGAGGAAAAGCGCCGCGACGGACAGAAGCGCCGAAAACCACCACGGCAAAAGAAAAAAAGACACGAAAATCGCGCTATTGAGCAGTAGTCGTTGCTTCATGCGAATTAACATTTATATCGAAATATCTCGATGTGTCCACGGTGACGAAAGGCATTTCGAAAATATTTTCCGGATAGGCGAAAGAAACTTCGGCGAAAGCGCTTGCCGGCGCCGTGACGACGTTTTCGACCACTCCGAGCGACACGGGCGCGAAGTCCGGAATATAAACCGCGTCACCGACCTTCGGCGCACTTGTTACGGGCGTTTTCAGGCTAAAATTTCCTCCTCCGCCGCCAAACGCCGCGACTTCGGTTTTGCCGCCGCCTATTTCCACGGGAATTTCCGTGCCCGAACTTGAAAACAAAAGAATTTTGGCCGAACTTGGAAAAACGTTTTCCACCGCTCCGATCGGCGTGCCGTTGTCGGAAAACACCGGATTGCCGACAGTAATGCCGAAATTTTCACCCGAAGAAATTATCAAAACGTCGTAAGGAGAAAAAGGCGGCCGCGCCGTGACCGAGGCAAAAACTATTCGCGACGCTTTGGCGGGATTTTTTTCCTGTTTGGCGGCTACGATATTTTGAAGCGACTGGTTTTCACTTTCAAGCGCTTCCATGGACAAAAGTTTGACACTCTCCGCGGAGATATCGTTTTTCAACTCGGAGTTTTCCGTCGCCAGGGATTGTTTGGACGACAAATACGCTTTAAGCGAAAAAAGTCCGTTTCCTATGTCGTCGCGAACGGAAGTGAAAGGTATGGAAATCGCGTAAACGGCGCGAAAAATAACGCCGGGAAAAAACCATTGCGTCGCCGCCAAGATTAGACACACGCCAACCAAAAGCGCCATTTTGCTTTTTGCCGCGCCATTTTGGCTTTTACTGCGCTTTAACGAGGTCGTCTTCATTTTCGATAATTATCCCGCGGTATTTTTCGAGGTCCTCAAGAATGATTCCCGCTCCGCGGGCGACGGCGGTCAACGGGTCATCCGCTATGTAAACCGGAATATTGACCGCTCGATGTATGAGTTCATCCAATCCTTTGATGAGTGCCCCGCCGCCGACGAGGTATATGCCTCTTTGCATGACGTCGGCGAGGATTTCCGGCGGCGTTGTTTCGAGAACTTCTTTGGCCGCGTCGACGATATTGTCTATCGATTGAGATATTGCTTCTCGGATGTCGGAATCCGTGAGCACGACTTCTCGCGGCAGTCCGGTGACAAGGTCGCGACCGCGAATCGTCGCTTGATAAGGCGTGCCGTCTGGACGAACGACGCCTATGGCTATTTTCACTTCTTCCGCTGTTTTCTCGCCGATGAGGATTTTAAATTCGTTTCGAATATAAGAAATAATATCGTTATTCAGGCGGTCGCCGGCGATTTTGAGACTCTTGGAACGCACGACGCCGCCGAGCGAAATCACGGCGATATCGGTCGTGCCGCCGCCAATGTCTATAATCATGTTGCCGGCGGGGTCGAATATCGGAAGGCCGATGCCGATGGCGGCGGCGACTGGTTGCTCGACAATGTGGACTTCGCGCGCGCCGGCGTTTTTCGTGGCGTCGCGGACGGCGCGCGCTTCGACGTTTGTCACGCCGGAAGGAATGCCCACAATGACGCGCGGGCCGAAGAATTTTTTATTTTCTTTTTGAACGGTGTTCAAAAGATAGACGATCATTTCCTCCGCGATTTCAAAATCCGATATCACGCCTTCGACGAGTGGTCTAATGGCGGAAATATGCGCCGGCGTCCTCCCCAGCATGTCTTTGGCTTGATTCCCCACCGCGACGACGCGGCCGGTTTTCTGGTTGACGGCGACGACGGAGGGTTCGTTGATTACCACGCCTTTACCTTTTATATAGACGAGAGTGTTTGCCGTGCCGAGGTCGATGCCTATATCGTGAGAAAACGCGCGGTAAAATTTGTCGGTGATTTTTGCCATTTATTTTTTCGAGACGAGCGATACGGCTTTGTCGAGCGCCACAAGCTCGACTTTTTCGCTGTCGCGTCTCTTGATTTCAACCCCATTCTTTTCTAACGTTTTGTCGCTTACGACCATGCGAATGGGAATGCCGATGAGGTCGGCGTCGGCGAATTTTTCTCCGGCACGAATATCTCTGTCATCGTATAGAACTTCGACTTCGGCTTTTGTAAGCGCCGAATAAATTTTTTCGGCTTCTTTCAGGGTTTTGCCGTTTTCGTTCGCAATGGCGATGAGGTGAACTGCGAAAGGGGCAACGCTTTCCGGCCAGACGATTCCTTTCTCGTCGGAAAGTGTTTCGACGATCGTGCCCATGACTCTTCCCGGACCGATGCCGTAACTGCCCATAACGACCGGCTTCCTCTCGCCTTTCTCGTCGACGTAATTTAAATCGAAAGCGTCGGAGAATTTCGTTCCGAGGGAAAAAATATTCCCCACTTCAGACGCTTTCATTTCCACGATGTTTTTTTTATTCAATCCCAAATCTTTCAGAACTTCGTCAGTGTAAACCTCTTTGTTCACGGCGATTTTTACTTTCTCGTCGACGTAAATTATATCTTCGCCCGCGTCGGTGACGGTCTGAAATTCGTGCGAGTATTTGGAAAAACTGCCGCCCGAAGCGAACGTCACGAACGTTTTGTCTCCCAAACCGACGCGGGCGAAGATTTTCTCGTAGGCACTCTTGGCTTTTTCATAAAAAACTTCGTGTTCTTTGGCGTTTTTAGAAAAAGAGTACAAATCTTTCATCAAAAACTCCCTCGTGCGCATTATTCCGGATTTTGCCCGCTCCTCGTTTCGAAATTTCGTCTGAAATTGATATATATATGAAGGCAAATCTTTGTAAGATTGGACATATTCTTTCATCAAATTGGTGAGTGGCTCTTCGTGAGTGAAACTCAAGCCGACATCGCTTCCGGATTTCAATTTTGTTTTGAACCATACGTCCACGACATCGTTGCTCCAGCGATTTGTCTTTTCCCAAATATTTTTGTCTTGAAGAGCGGTGAGGTGAAGCTCTTGTCCGCCGACGGCGTTCATTTCTTCCCTGATGATGCCGACGATTTTTTCCAAAACTCGAAGTCCCAAAGGCAGATAAGAGTAAACACCGGCCATTTCTTTGTGGATAAAACCGCCGCGGATGAGAAGCTTGGCGTTCTTCGCCGTCTCGTCTTTCGGCGCTTCTTTTCTCGTTTTTGTGAATAATCGGCTTTGGCGCATATAAGTAAGCAGATACTAGCTCATTTTAAGGTTTTTGTAATGAATTGACAGACGTTGATATATGTGCAGAATCATATACAAACACCTTACTTAATGAAAAAGTTCCTTAACGTCGTCGCATCGATTCTCCTGCTTATTGTCTGGCCGGCCGTGGCAATCAAGTACGCAATTCGCTGTTCAAGGCGAAACGTCCATGATTTGGAAGAAACTTTTGCCGCATTGGCAACCATAGGCTCCGTCAACTTCACGATGATAGTTTTCTGGTCATTCTTTTTTCATCGCTACCACGCGCAAATGAATTGGGTCTTTTATCTTGTGGGATTCGTGATTGCGGTTCTCTATGTCATCGGCCTTCTTTCCTGCGTCCACCGCGCAACGAAGGTTCAAGACAAGCTCGCCGGATTCTCCGTCTGACGCCGCCTTCATTCGAAGGCGGCTTTTTTATTTCCAGATTCCGAGCACGTCTTTTATCGTCACTATGATGACGAGAAGCATGAGGATGGAAAAGCCGACAGTGTTCACGATGTTCGCGACTTTTTCGGGCATGCTTTTTCTCTTTATGGCTTCGATGATTACGAAAAGAATTCGCCCGCCGTCGAGCGCGGGAAAAGGCACGAGATTTATGACAGCGAGATTTAGCGAAATGAAAGCCGTGAAAGATAACAAATACGCCGCGCCGAGCTCCCTAGCTTGGCCGATTAAAGCCGCGATGCCGACGGGACCGGAGAGTTCGCCGAAATCGTTTATGCCTCGGAAAGCGTCGACAATAATTTGAAAAAAGCCGACGATAATCGCCCAAAAAGCGGTAGCGGCGTTTATCGCTCCTTCATAAAGCGAAGAAAAAAAACCGCTATGGCCAAGCATTAAAGCGACGGCAAAAAGTATCCAGGCGAATATTATGTTTCCGACGATTCCGGAAATCAGAATAAAAACCTGAATGGGTTTTGGTTTGTCGGAGAAAGAGCGACTGCCCGTTTCGCCGTCTTCCCCGAAAATTTTCACGAAGCCGCCGAGAGGCAGACATCCCACGGAATATTTCGTCTCGCCTACCGTTTTTGAGAAAATTCTCGGCGGGAAGCCGACGGCGAATTCATCGACGCGCACGCCGGATATTTTCGCCGCGATAAAATGCCCGAGTTCGTGAACGAAGACGAGCGCGGCGATAATGACCAGAAAAATGACGATAGTTAAAAACATTTAACTCAAGATTTCTTTTTCTTTTTTCGCCATGGCGATTTCGAGTTTCTTGTTTGCCTCGTCTATTATTTTCTGAACTTCGGTCTTGAGGCGGAATTTATCGTCCTCGCCCATTTCTTTGGCTTTTTCTTTTTTTTCGATTTCTTGAATTGTCCAATCCCTTTCTTTTCGAACTGTCACTCTCGCTTGTTCGAATTTTTCTTTCGCGGCTTTCACTATTTGCGAGCGCCTCTCGCCGGTAAGTTCCGGAAAAATCACCCTCACGCCTTTTTCGTCAATGGCCAAAGAGACGCCAAGATTGGCGGCGGCGACGGCTTTTTCCACGGCTTTCACAAGACTCTGGTCCCAGGGAGAAATGCGAATCGAACGCGCGTCCTCGACGGCGATGCTCCCGACTTGGTTTATGGCGACGCTCGTTCCGTAAGAATCAACGCGCACGCCGTCGAGAAGCGCCGGGTTCGCGCGGCCGGTGCGCACGGACGCGAGTTCTTTGTCGAGCCAATTCGCGGTTTCTTTTACTTTGTTTTTTAGCGGTTCCAGACTGTACATATTTCTATAATATCATTATTTAAATTTCCTGCCTCGCCGGCAGACGGGTTTCGGGAATGGAGAGGGCGACGTTTTCAAGAAGGAGTTTGACCGATGACGAGCGGTCGAAAATATATAATAAGGCCGAGTCAATCGCTTCGAGTGCGGCATATTCGTCTCTCGAAAACTCACTCCATCGACACTCTTCGCGTAACGCGTTCAAAAAAGCCGCCGCGGCGGCTTTGTCGGCCCTCTTATTCCCTTCCTGGTCTTTGGATTCCAAAATCGGTTTCAGCATCTCTATTCTTTTTGCCGGCGCGCTCGATAGAAATTTTTTAATGTCCAAAAGTCCGGCGGCGGTTGTTTTTTCTCTTACGGGAACCACGACCATTCTGGAGCGAAGCGTCGGTAATAGGACGCTTGCTCTCGGCGCGGCAATGATAAAAAGCGCGCCGGCACTCGGTTCCTCGAAAACCTTGAGCAAGGCATTCTGTGCTTCGACGGTAATGGCGGAAGTTTCCACGACGAAAACCCTCCTATCTCCCGCTATCGGGCGCTGTGACTGCAAATCCTTCATTATTCTGGCGTCGTCTATCGAAAAATTATCCGTTTCCATCCGCCAAAAATCCGGGTTGGCGCGGACGGAGAAATTTATTTTTTTTAATTCTTTCGTTATGTATTCAAAATCTCCGCCCTCGACGAAATACGCGTGATGTAATCGTGAAAATCCAAACATAATTATTTTTTCGAAATAATCGTCTTTTTATAGACGTCGAGGTGTTCGAGAGCGATGCCCGTACCTTTGGCAACACAGAAAAGTGCGTCGTCGGCGAGGATGGCTTTGACCCCGGTGCGGCGGAAGACAAGTTCAGGGAAATTTCGAAGCATTGATGATCCTCCGGTCATAACGATGCCGTGGTCTATAATATCGGCGGCAAGTTCCGGCGGAGTTTCTTGAAGAACATCCTTTATGGCCTTTATCATGTCGCGAAGTTCCCTAGAAATGGCTTTGACGATTTCATTGGTTTTGATTTCGGTCGAACGCGGAAGTCCGGAAATAAAGTCTCGGCCTTTGACGATAACCGCGAGCTCTTCTTCGAGAGGCACCGCCGAACCGATTTGGATTTTTATGTTTTCGGAAGTTTTGTCGCCTATCGCGAGATTGAAAGTTTTCTTTATGTAATCGGCGATAGCGTAATCTATTTTATTTCCGGCGCATTTCACCGAGGTGGAAGCTACGATGCCGCCGAGAGAAATCACCGCGACGTCTGTCGTGCCGCCACCGATATCGACGACCATATGACCTCTCGGCTCGTGAATTGGAATGCCGGCGCCGATAGCCGCGAGTATCGGCTCTTTGACGACATAGGCGTTTTTGGCGCCGGCGCGCATGGCGGCTTCGACCACGGCGCGGCGTTCGGTCGATGTGATTGACGCCGGCACGGAAACCAAAACGTCCGGTTTCCAAATATTCCATTTGCCGAGCGCTTTGTCGATGAAATATTTAAGCATGGCTTCCGTTACGCGGTAGTCCGCGATGACGCCGTCTTTCATCGGTCGGTAGGCGATGATGTCGCCCGGCGTGCGGCCAATCATATTTTTCGCTTCAACGCCGACGGCGAGGATTTTGTTGTCTTGTTCGGAGACGGCGACTACCGAAGGTTCGTTTAAAATAATTCCCTTGCCGGGCACAAAGACAAGAGTGTTGGCCGTGCCGAGGTCAATGCCGAGTTTTTTGCTAAATAAAGCCATATTCGTTGGCTTACTATACGCTTTTTCTACCTTTAATCAACTTCTTTTTATATCAACGCCGACGGCCGACAAACGCTCGGTCAGATTTTCGTAACCGCGGTCGATGACGCAGGCGTTTTCTATCGTCGATTCTCCTTTTGCGAGAATCGCGGCGACGATAAAAGCGAAACCGGCTCGCAAGTCCGGAGCTTTCATTTTTTTCCCTACAAGCGGCGACGGTCCACTTATCAAAGCTCGGTGGCTGTCTTGGATTTTTATTTTCGCTCCCATGGAAATCAAATCGGGAATATATCCGAGCCGCTCTTCATATATCGTTTCGAACAAAGCGCTTTCGCCTTTCGCTTGCGTCAGAAATACTCCCATTGTCGCTTGGACGTCCGTCGGAAGTCCGGGATATTCGTGAGTGCGCACGTTGACCGCCGAAAGTTCTTTTTGTCCGCGAACCGTGATTTCGTTTTTCGTTATTTCTATTTTGACTCCGGCGGTTCTAAGTATTTCCGTGACGATTTCCACGTGTTCGGGAACGCAATTTTGTATCGTAATTTCTTTGGCGGCCAGCGCGGAAAGAATCATGAAACTCGCCGTCTCTATTCTGTCCGGTATCGTTTCGTAAATCTTTTTTCCGGACGAAATAATTTTGCCGCCGCGGATGACGATGGTTTGGGTACCGGCGCCTTCTATTTTCGCTCCGCAAGAATTAAGAAAATCCGCGAGAGATTTCACTTCGGGCTCGATGGCGCAGTTTTTCAGAACGGTCGTGCCCTTCGCCAATGTCGCCGCCATCATCAGAGTTTCCGTGCCGGTGTGACTCTGTATTTTGAAGAAAAATTCCATGGCTTTAAGACCTTTTTCCGCGTGAGCCACATAAGTATCGCCTTTTGATTCTATGGTCGCGCCCATTTTTCGAAAACCTTCCAGGAACAAATCTATCGGGCGATTGCCGAGGTCGCATCCGCCCGGGTTCGGAAAAGAAACTTTCCCCGTCCGGGCTAGAATTGGTCCGGTCAAAACTATGGAAGACCTCATGGCTCGCGCGGCTTTGCCGGAAATGTCCGTGCCGATATTTTCGGGTAATATTATATTTCTTCGGTTTTTCGACTTTTTCACGTCGGCGCCGATACTTCGCAGAATTTCGCCCATTCTCTCGACGTCCTCTATTTCCGGAACGTTTTCTATTTCCACGTGGTCATTGAAAAGCGCGGCGGCCGCCATGACTTTAAGCGCGGCGTTCTTGGCCCCGGCTACCCGTATGTTACCTTGAAGCTTTCTTTCCCCGTTTTGTCCGTTGATTATCAAAAAATTTGGAGACATATTTAGTAAAGCCGATTATATTATACTTATAGTATGTATGTCATCTCCGTCATCCCAATCGCTCGAGGCGTCGCGCACGATTTCCTTTCGTATCTTTCGGCGACGGATTTGGAATTGGGCTCGGTAGTAAAAATAACTTTGCGGAAAAAAGCGGCTTTTGGCGTGGTTTTGACTTGCCGGAAGGCCTCCGAGGCGCGAGATGAAATCCGCGCCTCGGATTTCGAATACAAAAAGCTCGAAAATCCGTCGCCTCGAAAAATTTTGCCGCCGCCACTCATAAAAATTTTGCCGGCCTTGGCGGAATATTTCGCCGCGAGCGCGGGCAGCGTCCTTTCCGCTCTGGCGCCAAAGTTTCTTTTGTCGGGAAGCGAGCGCTTCGACGAACAGCCGGAATATCCGAAAAATATTTCTCCAAAAGAAACTTTGGCGCTTCAAGAAGACGAAGACGACCGGTTCGCTCATTACAAAAGCGCCATCCGCGAGCGTTTCGCTCGCGGCGGCTCGGTGCTCCTTATCGCTCCGTCGTCCGAAGACGCGGAGCGTATTTCTGTTTTCATGAAAAAAGGCGTGGAAGAAAGAACTTTTGTCATCGCCGGAAAAAAGGGCGTAAAAGAGCTCTCGCAAATTTGGAACAAAATACGACAAGCCAGAGGACCGGTTCTCATTGTCGCCACGCCGAGTTTTTTTTCCGTTCCGCGCGCCGACATCTCCCTCATAATCCTCGAACGCGAAAGCGCGCGAACTTACAAAAGTCAGTTTCGGCCATATGTTGACAGCCGCGTCGTCGCCGAGAAATTCGCTCGCGCCCTCGGCGCCGATGTCGTTTTCGGAGACATCGTGCTGCGACCGGAACTTATAGAACGAATCGGTAAGGGTGAAGTCGCCGAATACGCCCCGCTTTCTATGCGCTCGCTTTCGACAGCCAAGGATTTCTTGGTGGACATGACGCTTAAAGAAGGCGAGAAATTTGCCGTGCTTTCGCCGCAATTGGAAAATCTGTTACGCGTGAACAAAGAGAGAAGCGAATTGGCTTTCGTTTTTGCCGGAAGAAAAGGTCTTTCCGGCAACACCGTTTGCGGAGACTGCGGCACGGCACTTTCCTGCGACAGGTGCTCGGCGGCTCTGACTCTTTACGGCAAAAGTGAAAAAAGGTTTCTTCTTTGCAACAAATGCGGTCGCCGCTTCCCCGCCGAGACTCTCTGTCCGGTGTGCGGAAGCTGGAAACTTATTCCTCTCGGCATTGGCACGGAGCGCGTCGAGGAGACTTTGAACGAAAAAATTCCGGGTTTGAAAGTTTTCAGAATGGATAGAGCCGCCGCGCCGACCGGTAAGCAAGCGAAAAAAATCGCCGATGAATGGCTTCGCTCGCCCGGCTCCGTCCTCGTCGGCACGGAATTTGCCCTTCCTTATATATCCCGCGCCGTCGATACCGTGGCCGTGGCCTCGCTCGACGCTCTTTTCGCACTGCCTGATTTCCGGATTGAAGAGAGGGTTTTTTCCATAATTCTTTACATCCGCTCCCGAGCCGAAAAAAATATTTTAATCCAAACAAGGTTTCCGCAGAGAAAAGTCGTGGAATACGGACTCAAAGGCAACATTGCCGAATATATGAAAGACGAGCGAGCGGCCAGAAAGTCTCTCAACTTCCCTCCTTTTTCCACTTTCATAAAAGTCTCTTATGTAGGCAAACGGCAGGAAGCGGAAGACGCCGTCCTCGAAGTGAAAAAAATCGCCGAGCCGTACAAAGTGGAAATGTTCCCCGCCCTCATTGCTACTGTGAGAAATCAATTTATCATGCACGCGCTTGTTACTTTACCAACGGGTAAATGGCCTGACGAGAAACTTCTTGCCGCTCTCCGCTCTCTTCCGCCGAGGTATAGCGTCAATGTCGACCCGGAAAGCATTCTCTAACTATTGACAATATTTTATTTTTATGCAAAATCTTTAACAGATAAGAATGCTCATTGACATACCTCAATGACCGAGCCGGCGGCATCCGGATCTCTCAAAAGGAGAATAGAATCTATGAACTCGAACAATCAGATACTCAAGGTGGTTTTTGCCATCTTTGCCGGAGCTTTCATCGGCTCCCTCGTCGGTCTTCACTACGGGAAGTCGGTTATTTCCCTCATCGTCGGTTGTGTCGTTGGCGCAATAGTCGGCCACGTTTCTTACGAGCCGAAGACAGTATTGAAAGCCTTCACACAGGTGGTTTCGGAAGCGTCTGTCTTTTGTCTCGGTTGGAGAAAAACAAAACTCCGTCTGTGGATTTTCTGGCGGACATTCGCAAATTTCTTTGTAGCAGCAATCAGCGCTTTTTGGCCGATGTTATGGCTCAACACCACTAAGGTTCCTTACGGATACGATCTATCGTTTAGTCTGACCTTCACATCCTCGATAATCATGTTCTTACCATTAGGCTTTGCTTGCTTGTCTATTGCGGAAAGTTTTTCAGGAGAAGAAGGACTGAAAAAAATGATAAGAATTTGTAGGTATGACGATACAACTAACATGTTCAAGTACACCAACCCAGTCTGTCTCCCGTTCTTTCTGTGCTACTGGATAGTGTGTGGATCGGTCTTTCTGGTCCGTCTGCTATTCAAAGCCAGTTTGTTTCTGAAATACTTGCCGGCACTCACGGTGAAATTCTTCAAACTGATCCACTGCGAAGCCCGAGTACAGACGGCGACATACGCCGTCATAGGCACGACCATCGGCTGGTGGGTCGAATCGCCCCTCATTGGCGCTTCGGTTGGCGCCGTTCTCGGAGCATTGGGGTATCAGTTTGTCTCAAAAAAGTTTGTCGAGGCAAACGTTTAGGTTTTTTGTCACGGCGGCGCGCGAAAGCGCGCCGCTTTTCTTTTTCTCAATTTTCTATAGACTTAATTTATGGTCAAAATTCTCGACAGGGACAACCCAATACTTAGGCAAAAAGCCAAAATCGTGCCGGCAAAAGACATAAAGAGTCCGAAGCTCAAAAAAATCATCCACGATATGAAAACGGCGCTCGACGCCGAAGACGACGGCGTGGCTATCGCCGCGCCGCAAATCGGCGTCTCGCTCCGGATGTTTATCGTCTCGCCGAAAGTTTTCGACATCGCCGCGCGCCCCGACAAGGCCGGCGCGAAAAAACCGGCGGCGCGGCATATCATATGCATAAATCCGAGCGTGGTAAAAGCCTCGAAAGAAAAAACCGTGATGGAAGAAGGTTGCCTGTCTGTCAGATATCTTTATGGCGATGTAAAAAGAGCTTCGAAAATAAAAATCCGTGCGACCGACGAAAAAGGCAAAAATTTCGAAATCGGCGGCGCGGGACTTCTCGCCCAGATTTTTCAGCACGAGCTCGACCATCTCGACGGCGTGCTTTTCACGGATAAAGCCACGAACATCCACGATTTTCCTCCGGAAAAATTAAAATCAAATGGTTAAAATAGCTTTTTTCGGCACGCCGGAGCTCGCGACCGTCTTGCTCGACTCTCTTTCTAAAGCGGAACTTATGCCGGCGGCAATAGTCACGACTCCGGACGCGCCGAAAGGCCGCAAACTCGTTATGACGGCGCCAAAGGCGAAAATTTGGGCCGAGAAAAACAAAATCCCTTGCCTCCAGCCGGGAAAACTCGACGAAGATTTCATAGAAAAAATGTCGGCGGAAAATTTTGACATTTTCATCGTCGCCGCTTACGGCAAAATTTTCCCGGAGAAACTCATAGACGCGGCGAAATACGGCACGCTAAACGTCCACTATTCCCTTCTGCCGAAATATCGCGGCGCTTCTCCCGTGGAGTCCGCGATTCTAAACGGCGACGCCGAAACGGGAGTCTCAATCCAAAAAATGCGTTTCAAACTCGACACCGGGCCGATACTCGCCGCGGAAAAATTCTCCATACCGCCCGATATTACCGCGCCGGAACTTCGCGATTCGTTAAACGCGATAGCGGCGAAAATTCTGCCGGATGTCGTGAAAAATTATGTCTCCGGAAAAATCACACCTGTTCCTCAAGACGAAAAACTCGCGAGCAACTGCGAAAAAATATCCAAAGAGGACGGCTTGATAGACATTCAAGGAGATTCGACGACCAATTACCGAAAGTTTCGAGCTTACGCCCTGTGGCCGAGGACTTATTTTTTTGAGAACGGTATAAGGGTGATAATTTCCAAAGCGAAACTGGAGAACGGAGTTTTTAAAATAGAGAAAATCATCAAAGAAGGCAAAAAAGAAACGTCGTTTACGGCGAGGTCGATGTAGCGTCGGTGGAAGAAGCGTCCGTGGTGTCGGTCGAAGGCGTGGAAGTCGAAGTATCAGTGGACGGAGTGGAAGTGGAAACATCTGTTGACGGAGTGGATGTCGAGACGTCGGACGAAGGAGTGGACGTCGAGGTGTCCGTGGATGGAGTCGAAGTCGAAGTGTCCGTTCCCCCATTGCCGTCCGTAGGATTGTTTCCGGAATTACCTGACGATGAGTTGCCCGAATTATTGTTGTTCTGATTTCCCGTCGGGAACGTGCCGCAAGCGCCAAGGACGTCTTGCATCACGCCGTTGTTCACGAAGATGCAATACGGATTGCCCGTCGCTCGGTCAATGATAGTGATGCCGGCGGACTCCTGCGACGAAGTCGAACCTACGGAGAGCGACGCGACATCTATCGTGGCGGCATTGACCGTCTCCGCGTTGACCGTGTTCACCACTTCCGTCGTGGCGGTCAAGGTGTCGGCGATGAGGTTTCCAAAATGAAATACTCCATTTTCGATAGCCACGCCTAGAGACGAGAACCAGTTTGTAACTACGTTGGAGACGGTAGTCGTTGAGACGCTCGCCGACGATGTCGAGTAATTGCTACTCAAAACATTCTCTATGCCGGCCACTTCTGTCTGCAGAGCGAATACCGCTTGCGTTGTCGAAGACAAATCGGCGTCAAGTTCCTGAATTGATTTTACTATCGGCGCGAAGAGTCCGTTGTAATTCAGCGATAACGTACCGTCCGGCGTGAGAGCCGTCGGAGAACTTGTCGAGACCAAGCTTGGCAGAACTTTTTCTATCTGTTGAGCGAGAAATCCGTATTGTTCGCTTTGGTCATTTGAAAACTCTGGATTCCAATTGAAGGACACGGGATTGAGAGCGTTAATCACGGAAAGTCCGGTGTTATCCGAGAGCGGAGTGATGTTTGTTTTCACTCTTTCGTCGGATGAGCAGGTGCCGATGGTGTTGTAGCCGGGATTGACGATGGTATTGTAACAGAGAGTTTGACTTGTGGCCGCGGCGAGGTTTGCAACACCCACGTCGCCGTTATTGTCTATTGCGAATCTGTTAGTGTTGTTGGTACCAAGTATGATGGGAGCGGAGTATGTGTTCATAATAACCAGAGCGTTTGCGTAAGGTCCGGCCACGTTTGAATACGAAAGTGTAGCACCGCCCGCAGGACCATCGCCGGTATTAATACTGTGAAAACTAATCTGTGCCGCGCCACTTGTATTTGAATTGAATATGTTGATTCCATTACCACCGGATAGCGAGCTGTCGATTTCCAATGGATTGTTTGGAGCCGTCACGCCGATGCCGACGTTGCCACCGTTTGGATTTAATAGAAGATTGTAATGAGTAGCCAAATTTGTCCTGTCGGTGGCTTGAATCCATCCGGCACCCGTTGAATTAAATGAGCCAATATCCAGAACTGACGTGACACCACCGGTATTACCACTCGTGAAACGAGCGGCGCCACTTTCAAGTGTGCCGAAGTTTGCTGGTAATGAGGATTGTCCCGCTACTTCAAGCGGCTGAGCCGGCGTCGAGGTGTCTATCCCGACGTTGCCGCCGGACAAAATCGAGAACTCTATTCCCGATGTACTTCCGGCGGGATAAGCATAAATTCCGGTTACACTTGATGCTATCGTGGGAATTCCGGCGCCGAAAGCTCCGCCCCACGTGAGATTGTAACCGCTAGCCAAATTTATATTGCCAGCTACATCAAGAGTCGTCGCCGGATTCGTCGTACCGATACCGACGTAGCCAGTACTATTTACAACCAAATCATTATTTCCCGAACCAGACAAAACAAGAGGAGTGCCTTGAAGTACAAGTTCTGCGGCAGCATTGTTCGCATCATTTATACTTTGTATACCTAGACCCGTGTCACCGGTAACCAAACTGCTGTTAGGAAGAAAACGAATATTATTATTCGTACCCGAATGCACTTCAAATACTGTGCTTGGATTTGTCGTCCCGATGCCGACGTTGCCATTTGATTGATATGTCACCAATGGCGTCGTGAAGTTACTATCGCGACCTGAAGCGGCAATACCGAAAACAAGTTTACCTTGACCGAAACCAGAAGCCCCGCCCGTGGAATCCAGCCACCAGCCAGCGCCGCCAGTGCCAGTATTACCGATTTGCATGGCAACATTATCTCCGCTTCCACTAACCATTATTCCACCGTTCGACGTGTTTGCGGTTTGAGCAACCTCCAATTTTCCAGCAGGCCCCGCCGTCCCGATGCCGACGTTGCCGCTCGATTGAACTACCATGACTGAGCCATTTGCATTATCTAATTGAAGCAGATTAGTTGAAGGATTAGCCGCCGCATACGAATTAGTGTTTTTGACCTGTAACCCAACTTGATTGTATTCCCCTTCTTCAATATATGCGGCAGGAGTAACTCCTCCAAAAGGTGCTAAAACTGATAATCTTGCCTGTGGACTCGTCGTCCCGATGCCGACGTTACCGCCATTCGAAACAGTCAAACGAGAAACTCCAGCTGTCTGCAAATTGATACCGTAGCCTTGGTTATTCAAATTCGTAAAACCAGTCGAACCGCTATATAACTGAAACGTCGCATTAGAAGCGGAACCACCACTACCGATATAAGTGGAGCCCGAGCCCAAAAGAGAACTGGGAGAAATATCAATGTTACCAATAACGCTCAGCGGCTCATCCGCGCTCGCCGTCCCGATGCCGAGATTTTCACCGATGTAAGCATTATTCGAAATCTGCTTTACTGGTGTTTCCTCGTTGACCTCCTCTATCGTTGGCTCGGCGAAATCCACAGTCTGCTGACCAGCGCTATATGAGTAATTATAAAATCTGATCTCCATAGAAGACGCCGTCGAATCGAATCTGCCGGTAGGGCCGAAGTTGCAGCCGGCATTAGCGTCCGCAGGATCTGTCCATCCGTTCGGCAAATCAGAACCATATATGTATGTCGTGTATTTTACCCATACATTCACCGGCGATGATGAGCAGTAGAAGTATGGATTCGTGACATCTACACCACTATTATTCTTGACTCCGACTTCACTACCACTTGAATTAAAAGTATTAAGACCTAAATATTTTGTGGCACCTGCTGTTTCGCTTTTAATCCAAACGCTCACACGGTATGTCTTGCTTGGATTGATCGCGATACTAGGCGTCATGGTAAATGTCGTGGCACCTGTACCTCCTCCGGGATCAGCTGTTACTGTATGGGCAACTTTGGTCAAGGTGCCGTCCGGCAAAGTTTGATAAGGGAAAGTGACTGTACCTCCGCTGTATGACCAGTTCGCGGATGTGTTGGCGAATTGAGGATCCTGCACGAGGTTATCCGCTCGGCCGGCATTGTACGCAATCGAACCGTTGACAGTAAGTTTTTCTGTCGGATTCGTCGTCCCGATGCCGACGTTGCCAGAGGACAAGATTGTCATCGCCGCATTACCACTTGGGGCAAATTGGATAGCCTGTCCGCTAGGAGAAGAAATTGCAGTTGAATATGCTAGTCCACCAGTTCCTGTAACAATTTCATTGCCTGGCGAACCTTGTTGTCCGAATGTCGCTGAGCCAGCATTATTTTTGAATTGTTGGTAAACAGAATATCCTGCCGTGGTATTTTCCATAATAGAACTCACAAATGGTTCAGGTGTTCCGTAAACATGAACTGTTCCATTTACAGTCAACTTTTGGTCTGGACTTGTCGTCCCGATGCCGACGTTGCCGCCAATTATACTCGTATACCCTGTACTAGGGTCCATAATTAACTTATTTACTAATGTGCCAGACCCTGTATTACCAGAAGCAAGTGTTAGTGTCCCCCCCGAATTATTCCAAGCCTGTATTATGTTCGAGCCAGAATAAGAACCTGGAATAATCTCAATACCACGATTAGGTATAGTTGTATCTGCTGATATTTGTGACCTTATTTCTCCAGCAACATGCAAAGGTGTAAGTGGCGCCGTCGTCCCGATGCCGACGTTGCCGGCTGTATCTATTCTCATTCTTTCATTTGCAGCTGCGGTACCACTTGTATAAAATCGTATTGGTGCAGCAGCTGCAGTAGCTATTGACAGTCCGCCTGATGCGGCACTGTCAGCTATTAAATCACCTGCATTTGCCTGACGCGCACCGGTCCCTGAATATCCAGTACCTCCTATTTCCATTCGCATCCATGAAGTTCCATTATAAGCAGCAAAAGAAGAAGCGGCGGAGACCCCTGCATTTGAGTTAGAAACAACACCGTATGTAGGTGTATTTTGATCCAATACAATATGCAATGGATAACTAGGTGCCGTCGTCCCGATGCCGACGTTGCCGCTGACTATCAAACTATTACTTGGAGCAGCATTAGAACCAGCATAACTACCAATAGCCACACCTCCAGCAACATCTAATTTAGATAGTGGTCCCGTCGTCCCGATGCCGACGTTGCCGCTGCCTGGATTGATTAAAGTATTGCCGCCCGAAACATCTTGAAGTTGTAAGCCACCTCCAGGCTGTGAATTAAGATGAAGGCTATTATTTCCATTTGAACCGATTTCTGAAATTCCATCCCATCCGATACTCACCCCTTGAGTGAGGTTATTCGCAGAGAAACTTGCGATTCCGGAATACTGATTCGCATTTGTAGAATCGACTACGGTAAGTATCGACCCTGGTCCCGTCGTCCCGATGCCGACGTTGCCGTTGTTGAGAATTCTCATTTTTTCCGTCATTCCATAAGAACCGGCAGAATTTGCCGTTGAAAAAGCTAGTCCGCCAGCCCGCCAGTTAATATCCGTGCCCGCCCCGAGATCAATAGCATCAATGCCAGCAAGGGTCGGCGTATAGCTAGATCCGGTAGCACCCCTCTCAGAAAAGGTCAGAGCGGGAACGCGAGTACCTGTCGTTCCAGCGACATCATTGTGAATATCAAGCCCAATAGCCGTTATATATGCACCGGTATTCGAACTCGCAGAACCGGCAATAGACATAGTCGGGATGACGTCTTGTGTACCGCCACTTGCGTTTACCAAGACAGACGAGCCGCTATTGGCTGAAGTACCGCTCCAATTATTGCCAACCTGTAGGAGTTGATGCGGATTCGTCGTCCCGATGCCGACGTTGCCGTTCGCAAGTATCCTCATGAATTCGCTTCCATCGGTAAATGAGGTACCCGTGTCTGTCATAGCCGCTCCAATAGCCAGATATGGCGAGGGGGCTCCAACACCAGCCGTATTCTGAACACGCATGAAATATCCTGAATGCGTGCTGTTGTTTCCCGACCCACCTGAAATAATTAACCTGCCTGAATCAGTCGTATCGCCGTAACTGCCGCCGTTGATGAGCATCGTCCCGGCTTGAGGGTAACGTCCAACGCTGAAAGGATCCATCGTGATTGTGCCGTTCACCTGCAATTTGGTTCCTGGCGCCGTCGTCCCAATGCCGACGTTGCCGCTTCCATCAATACGCACCTTTTCTGAAGCACTTCCTGTAAAAATACGAAGTTGTCCAGGTGTTTTAATTAAAGCACCACTAACATTATCTTCCGGTGTCATAATCCTATTAACATCACCTGTCCATACCAAACCATATCCAGCATCAACACCTATATTACCCCCAACAACAGAAAGTTTTTGCCCAGGCGCCGTCGTCCCGATGCCGACGTTGCCTTCTATTATTTCTCCGTTAGTTGGAGCCGTGTAAGCACCTGCATAATCACTGCCAATCGCAGAAGCCCCTGCAATATCCAATTTATTGAGCGGGACTGTCGTCCCGATGCCGACGTTGTCCAGTGTCTGTTATTCTCATCTTTTAGTGCCCTCAGCTTGCATAGAGTACTAAATGTCAGAGCCGTCGTTGCACCTCATCATACGTCATAGTCAGCATTCAAATCCCAACTCCAGCCTAATCCTTGTAAACAGTGCTGTTGAGTTCGCGAAGGATAGATTGGAGAAATGTGACGAAAGAAGTCCCGTGTTAGTGTTTTATGTCGAATGGGTAAGAAGGATTAGACCAATTACGGTTGCGGTGCCGTATACCCCCACTGACCTGCAAGTAGGTGCGTCGGATTCGTCGTCCCGATGCCGACGTTGCCCCCTGTCGCCGCGAGAATCGTCTGACCGGAAGTGTAAAGATTTGTTGAAGTGGCGTAAGTGGTAGTTGAGTAAGTTGCGATGAGATTCGTAAGAATTTCGTTCGTCGCGTTGAAATTTGTCGCGAAGAGATTCGTCGTCGTAGCGCTCGTGTGGACGGCGTTCGTGGAGAAGAAGTTCGTCGTCGTCGCGCTCGTGCCCGTGGCGTTTTGGAAGGTGAAGTTTTGGAGAGTGGTGCTTCCGTTAACCAAGAATTGTTGGAAGGAAGAAACGGCCGTAGTCGAGGTGGCGATGAAAGCCGGAGCGACGGGAGCGTTGAATGCCACGAGATTCGTAGTGGTGGCGTTTGTCGTCGTGGAGTTGGTGGCAGTTAGTCCGAAAATTGTCGCCAAGTTTGACGTGAAGTTTGCGATTGTTCCCGTTATGGAATTTAAAAGAGAGGTGTAGAAGTTCGTACTTGTGGCGCTTGCCGATATGACGTTTGCAACGTAGAGATTGGTCGTAGTAGCGGAGGTTCCCGTGGCGTTCGTAAAGGTCAGACCCAGAGTGTTTGTCGTGCCAGTGGCGGAGATATTGAAATAGTTTTGTCCGGTTGAGCTCGCGATATCGAAAATGTCTCCGGTTTGTCCCGCTTGACCCTCGAGCGAAAGCGTAGGCGAGGAAAGAAGGTTTGTAGAGCCGTTTTGAATGAAGGCGCTTTGGTTTAATTCGAAACGTTTGGTCGTAGAGTTCCAAGCGATGACGGCGTTTGGCACCACGGTGCCTCGGAAGAATGTGAGTGACATACTCTCGGTGTCGGGAGTGCCGTTGCCGGAGTTAATGGTGAAATTGCTGTCTGTCGTTCCGCCGATGGTCGAAGAAGCGGCCGAGAGATTGTTGACGTTTAGGGTGGCGACGTATTCGTTGTTCCAGTAATAGGCCGGAGAGCCGATGTCGTACGTGGCGTTTTGGTTCGGAATGAGGTTTGAGCCGACGGCGGAATTGACGACGAGCGTGTTGGCGCTCGAGTTGCCCAGGGTAACTGAATTGCCGCCCACCGTGAGATTGCCGCCGACGTACGCGTTCCCCGTCGTCGTGGCGTTTGAAGCGACGAGGTTTGCGTCGAATTCATTCGTCGTCGTGGCGGAGGTCGTCGTGGCATTCGTCGCGGTCAGGCCGAATATGGTCGCGACATTTGAAGTGATGCTATCGATTGTCTCCGACAAAGCGTTGAGTGAGTCGGTAAAGAGATTTGTCGTCGTGGCGTTTGCCAACACGACGTTCGCGGCGTAGAGATTAGTCGAGGTGGCAGAGGTCGTGGTTGAATTACTCGTCAAAGAATTAGCGGCAAAGAGATTGTTGACTGTTGTCGTGCCGGAAACGGTCAAATCGCCGGCGATGTTCGAGAGACCGTTTCCGACGTTTAGAACGTCAATCGATGAGTTGGTAATACTCGCGCCGCTAATGGTTCCGCCGGTAAAGGCCGAATCGCTCACGAAGCTTTTGTCGATGTTTGCTCCGTTAATGCGGCTGAAATCGATGTTGTCGTAGACGTTTTGGACGTTTGACTGCGTCGTTCCTCCTCTGTATCCCAAAGCGTTAATCTGGAAAATCAGGGGCTCTATGGCGGCGGCTATTTGGCTTTGGACTTCGTCTTGCGTCTCGCCGAGAGTCTGGTAATAGACGTTGTTTGGCGAAGATATGACGGGATTTGCCGTGGTGACGGGCGGAGTATAAACGGCGAGAGCGCTTGAAGAACTTGTCATTGGCGTCGTGCTCGAAGCGAGATTAATGGTTATCGGAGATTCCGAAACGTTACTGACGGCGATGTTAGAAACTCTCGGGGCAAAGAGCGCCGCCAAAGTATATTCGGCGTTTTGAATCGCCGGATGGAATGTTTCGTAGACGCCGAGGGCCACCGTTTGGGCTCCGATGAAAAGAGGATTTTCGCCCGAGGCGGCCACGAGCGCCGTGTTTTCTTTGCCGTATAAATTGGCCAAGTCCGCGCTTTGACGAAGAAGTGCTTCAGCCGAGGAAACCATGGCCAATCCTTTATCCGTTGTGGAGGAAACATATCCCGCCACTTCTTGAGGACTGACCGTATTAGCGAAGGCAATGGCTGAGGAGACGATGAGGAGGGAGAGGGTCAGAGTTACAAAGTTCGGGATTTTGAGCTGCGCCGGTTTTTTTCTGATTTCCGGTTTTTGCAGAGAAACATATTCTTTTTCGGGAGGCAAAAAAGATTGAGGAACATTTGCCGGTCGGATAGCCGACATATCGCTTTGTTTCAAAGCAGAATCGGAAAGCGTTTCTTTGTGTTCCGTCCAGAATTTCAAAAAAGAATCTTCTTCGACATACCAAGACCGGCCGATTTTTTGCGCGGAAAATTTTTTTAGTCTAATAAGACGTGTGACGTAGTCTTGGGCATAGCCGGTAATTTTTGCCGCCGACTTTGCCGAAATATATATTTTTCCGGCGATAGTAACCTTGCTCTCCATTGGCCATAATTCTATTGTTTATAGCCATATTTTCATATGCGGAACAGGTGGAAAAACCACAGGTCTCTTTAATAGTTTTTTATGATTTTTTCTCGGATTTTTGAGAGAAACTCGCGGATTTTCTTTTCGCGGTCAAAAGAAAAAAATACTAATGATTTCTATACATTGATAAACATTAATAACACAAATTAGAAATCTAAAGGTTAAAAATGAAACCTAGTTTTTTGATATAAAATTGACCTTTCGACGCTCAGGAATTTAAAACTTCCATGTTTATCGGAAAACCGAACATCAACGGACAACAAAAAAAGTCCCTCGTCTAGAATTTTCTTTCTTGGCTCCGGGAGGTGGGATCGAACCACCGACCAATCGCTTAACAGGCGACTGCTCTACCGCTGAGCTATCCCGGAATGTTTGGAACAAAAGAGCGACTCGGATACTATAGCAAAAATTCAAAAAATGAAAATACGGGCTTGTCGGCATATACATATATATGTATGTTACGGCGTTGTCGATGTAGCGTCGGTGGATGAAGCGTCCGTGGTGTCGGTCGAAGGCGTGGAAGTCGAAGTATCAGTGGACGGAGTGGAAGTGGAAACGTCTGTTGACGGAGTGGATGTCGAGACGTCGGACGAAGGAGTGGACGTCGAGGTGTCCGTGGATGGAGTCGAAGTCGAAGTGTCCGTTCCCCCATTGCCGTCCGTAGGATTGTTTCCGGAATTATTTTGATTGCTTGAATTGTTGTTTGACGAAGAATCAAACGTGCCGCAGGCGCCGGCTGTTTCTTCTATTGTGTTGTTGTTCACGAAGAGACAAGTCGGTTTGCCCGAAGCGCGGTCGTAAATAGTAATACCCGATGATGACATCGCGGCCGCGGCCGGCTCGACGGTAAAGTTTGCCGTTGTAATAGTCTCCGCGTTGACCGTGTTCACCACTTCCGTCGTGGCGGTCAAGGTGTCGGCGATGAGGTTTCCAAAATGAAATACTCCATTTTCGATAGCCACGCCTAGAGACGAGAACCAGTTTGTAACTACGTTGGAGACGGTAGTCGTTGAGACGCTCGCCGACGATGTCGAGTAATTGCTACTCAAAACATTCTCTATGCCGGCCACTTCTGTCTGCAGAGCGAATACCGCTTGCGTTGTCGAAGACAAATCGGCGTCAAGTTCCTGAATCGATTTGACTATCGGAGCGAAGAGTCCGTTGTAGTTGAGCGACAACGTGCCGTCAGGCGTGAGAGCCGTCGGAGAACTCGTCGAGACCAAGCTCGGCAAAACCTTTTGAATGTCCTGCGCTATAAATCCGTATTGTTCGCTCTGGTCGTTTGAAAACGCCGGATTCCAATTGAAGGACACCGGATTTAAAGCGTTAATCACCGAGAGTCCGGTGTTGTCGGAGAGCGAGAGTAATATTTTGTTTCAACTCTTTCGTCGGAGGAACACGTGCCGATGGAATTGTAACCGGGATTGACTATGTTGTTGTAGCAGAGAGAATTGGATGTACCCGCGGATAGTATTGCAACACCCACGTCGCCGTTATTGTCTATCTCGAATCTATTGGCGTTGTTGGTACCAAGTATTAATGGAGCGGAGTATGTATTCATTATGACCAGGGCGTTTGCGTATGGCCCGGCCACGTTTGAATACGAAATTGTAGCGCCGCCAAAAGGACCGGTGCCGGTTGAGATACTGTGAAGACTAAGCTGCGCCCCGCCGTTTATATTTGAATTGAATATATTGATTCCGGTCTCAGCGCCCGCCGAACTGTCGACTTCCAATGGATTGTTTTGATTCGTTGTTCCGATACCGACCTCGCCGGAAGAATTTATCGCCATTGCTGTTGTGTAAGTGATAGGGTTACCAGCAGTTCCGGATGGTGCTACTTTAAAATTGATATTACCCAGTGCAGAGTCAAACTGTATTTGGTTGGCATATTGGCTCTTGATATAACTAATTATTATTCCGCCAAAGTTTGCGCCAATATAACCACTATTTACATCTTGTTGTAATGCAAACACTGAACCCAGTTGAAGTGGCGACTGCGGATTCGTCGTCCCGATGCCGACGTTGCCGGTCGAAGTGATGCGCATGCGCTCAGTATTCCCCGCGCCGGCATTGGTGCCAAAAACAATATTCCCGCTTGTCAAAATACCTGTATCCGTTGATGCCGCGCCTGACACCAGTACGTTACCTGCGCCAAAGTACGAGCTATTGTTGTTGGTAATATATCCCGCAGCCGCAAAATTGATATTACCGTTTACATCAAGTTTTTGCCCTGGACTCGCCGTCCCGATGCCGACGTTGCCTTCTATTATTGCACCGTTAGTTGGAGCCGTGTAAGCACCTGCATAATCACTGCCAATCGCAGAAGCCCCTGCAATATCCAATTTATTGAGCGGGACTGTCGTCCGATGCCGACGTTGCCACCTGATTGTATCCTCATTCTCTCGCCAAAAGCAGAACCGTTCCAAGTTGAAAATACCATATCCGATTTCATTGTCGCTCCATCCATATTAACAACTTTAATCTGACCGTTACCGGAGTCGGCATTGTAGCTGGAGTTATCAACACCAAAATTTAACGCCGCTTCTGAATTGATCGTATTGGAGAGATTTGTGATACTTATTTCACCTCCTCGACCACCTGCATTAGTATTTTGTACAGTCAAATTTGACTCCGGCGCCGTCGTCCCGATGCCGACGTTGCCGGTTGTTGAAAGATACATCGTCGGTGTTGTGTTGCTACCAGTGGTATTCAAAGCAATTGTTCCATTACCATTACTGGTTCCGCCAAGCACTAAACCAACCGACGCCCCCGCAACATCAGGATAAGCATAATTCACTCCTCCGCTTCTGCTTGTTGTAAGGCTATACAAACTTGTATTGTAACTTCCGTTTATAGTCAAGTTGCCACCGACAGTAAAATTACCACCAATGTTTGCTGTACCATTCACGTCCAACTTATACGCTGGATTCGTCGTCCCGATGCCGACGTTGCCACCGTTCTTGAATGTTACATTTGATGAGAAGGTGCCCCCCACCGGGTCCGTCCAGCTGGACCCGTGACCGATGCTCAAGTCACCGTTAGCTGCTTGCAGTACTACGGGGTTATTGACGCCAGCAGAATCTTGATTGCCCATGAGCAGATACTGGGCACCGCCGCCGCCCACATTCGTGATAGCGAGTGATTGGTTCACCGACAATCTTTGGGAAGGATTCGTCGTCCCGATGCCGACGTTACCGCCGTTTAGAGCCATTCCTCCGGCGGCGAGCCCACGAATGTCTGCGTACTCCACGGAGTCTGCATTATTGGTGAACTGCAAATACGCGGCATTAGGGTTCCCGCTGGCGTCTCTAATTATAACGGCGCCGGTTGATCCTCCGTTGGGGCTGACGAAGCGTCCATACCCGTTCACATCCAAGGTCGCTCCCGGGTTCGTAGTTCCGATGCCGACGTTGCCGCCATTGGTTTGCATCGCGATGTTCTTCCAAGTTACCCCTTGCTGCACGGCATTGATGACGGCGATATCGGCGGTAGTGTCGTAACCCATAATCAACGCTTTCGTCGGAGCGTTGGTGTTGGCCACCCATAAGGCATACGAAGTCTCGGAACTTTCAGTTAACGACGGACCGACAATATGAGTCCTGACTTGAGGACTCGCCGTCCCGATGCCGACGTTGCCGCCGGACTTCAAAGTCATAAGTGTCGTAGCTCCAGCTTGTAAAACAACATCAGTTCCATCGCTTGCGGATGCAAAACTTCCAATACCAGAGACATATTGTCCACCTGCAGACACGGAGCCATTAGTGTTTACAGTTACAATACCAGCATTGCCTTGAACATCTAACTTGTAACCAGGCCCCGGCGTCCCGATGCCGACGTTGCCGGCGCCGGTAATGCGCATATATTCGGTATTGTTCGTACCGAAGACGATGGGTACCGCGCTTTGAGTTCCGATAACAATGCCGTTGTTCGTTCCGAAATTGTTCTGTGCCGTTATCTCTGTCCAACCTCCAAGCGTGAGTCCATAACGCGACACGACTCTCGCGCTTCCGTGATTTTGCATGGTCAGTATGCTCGCGTCACTTAGAGATTGAAATCCCGAAGCGGAAGAAGTTGTCACATCGGTCGTGCTCGCTTGGACAAGTGTGCTGCCAGTGCCGGCGATTTCAAGTTTCGCCGTCGGATTAGTCGTCCCGATACCGACATTGCCGCCAAGAGGGTTCAGAGATATTGGATAGTAAGCCGCGAGAGAATAGTTGCCCAAATAACCTGACTGCATCCAGGTCGAGTATGGCGCTCCGGCCAAGACTCCAAAGTCCAAACCATTGCCTCCAATAGAAGCTCCAATCTGGAATATGCCATTTTGGGTGTAACCGCTTGTAGCAGGACTACCAGTGGTTCCAAGAACATCCAGTTTAGCATTCGGCGTTGTCGTGCCGATACCCATTGAACCGGAACTATTTATGACATCAGTTATTTGTCCAGAAAAACCAAAATCAATGTTTGGACCATCGGAACGAACGCGCAAATCATCCGTGCTTGCCGCGCCGAATATTCCCGATGTTCCGATGTACGCCTTGACTGGCCCGCTATTTCCAAAGTCTATGTATGAGCCGCCGCTTCCGTTTAAGGAGAGCGTGGCGTCCGGCGTCGTCGTGCCGATACCTATGTTTCCAGTACCCGTGATAGCCATGGCCGTGACCGTGACCGCGGTATCGGTGGTTTTAAATTTGTATCCGACGTTGCCGTTGCCGACCACATACGGATTTATAGTCAAATGATAATCTCCCGGGTCTGGAGCATCGATTCGGAAAGTATCGGTGGTATCGTTGTAGTTGCTGACAATATCAAACTTGCTAAGAGGTGAAGTCGTGCCGATGCCGACCAAACCTGTGTTGCTTATGATAAATTGTGTGGCGGTCGATGAGCCGACAACGAATAGCGGACCTTGCGAGTTGGCGTTCGGGTTTATAGAGAAGAACGCCCAAGGTGTCGTCGTGCCGATACCGATGTTTCCGTTATATCTTATTGTCATAGCATTGGTTCCGCTGACAGTAAAATTTAAATTTGTCGCGGCCAATTCTTTTACGGTAGAAATAATGGCTGCATTGTTCGAATCATTCAATCTCAAAGCACCACTAGCCGCGTTATAAATATCGAGCGGATAAGAAGGGTTCGTAAGTCCGATTCCCACATCCCCTCCCGTCGCCGCAAGGATTGACTGACCGGAAACGTAAAGAGTGCTCGTCGTGGCGTTTGTTCCCGTGGCATTTTGGAACGTGAAGTTTTGGAGAGTGGTACTTGCGTTAACGAGAAGTTGTTGAAGCGAAGACACAGCCGTAGTCGAGGTGGCGATGAAAGCCGGAGCGACTGGAGAATTGAAGACCACTAGGTTTGTCGTCGTGGCGTTCGTTGTCGTGGCATTCGTCGCGGTCAGACCGAAAATCGTAGCCAAGTTTGAAGTGAAGTTGGTAATCGTTCCCGTTATGGAATTCAAAAGTGAAGCGTAGAAGTTGGTCGTGGTGGCGGAGGTTCCCGTTGCGCTCGTGAAAGTTAGTCCCAAAGTGTTTGTCGTGCCAGTGGCGGAGATATTGAAATAGTTTTGTCCGGTTGAGCTCGCGATATCGAAAATGTCTCCGGTTTGTCCCGCTTGACCCTCGAGCGAAAGCGTAGGCGAGGAAAGAAGGTTTGTAGAGCCGTTTTGAATGAAGGCGCTTTGGTTTAATTCGAAACGTTTGGTCGTAGAGTTCCAAGCGATGACGGCGTTTGGCACCACGGTGCCTCGGAAGAATGTGAGTGACATACTCTCGGTGTCGGGAGTGCCGTTGCCGGAGTTAATGGTGAAATTGCTGTCTGTCGTTCCGCCGATGGTCGAAGAAGCGGCCGAGAGATTGTTGACGTTTAGGGTGGCGACGTATTCGTTGTTCCAGTAATAGGCCGGAGAGCCGATGTCGTACGTGGCGTTTTGGTTCGGAATGAGGTTTGAGCCGACGGCGGAATTGACGACGAGCGTGTTGGCGCTCGAGTTGCCCAGGGTAACTGAATTGCCGCCCACCGTGAGATTGCCGCCGACGTACGCGTTCCCCGTCGTCGTGGCGTTTGAAGCGACGAGGTTTGCGTCGAATTCATTCGTCGTCGTGGCGGAGGTCGTCGTGGCATTCGTCGCGGTCAGGCCGAATATGGTCGCGACATTTGAAGTGATGCTATCGATTGTCTCCGACAAAGCGTTGAGTGAGTCGGTAAAGAGATTTGTCGTCGTGGCGTTTGCCAACACGACGTTCGCGGCGTAGAGATTAGTCGAGGTGGCAGAGGTCGTGGTTGAATTACTCGTCAAAGAATTAGCGGCAAAGAGATTGTTGACTGTTGTCGTGCCGGAAACGGTCAAATCGCCGGCGATGTTCGAGAGACCGTTTCCGACGTTTAGAACGTCAATCGATGAGTTGGTAATACTCGCGCCGCTAATGGTTCCGCCGGTAAAGGCCGAATCGCTCACGAAGCTTTTGTCGATGTTTGCTCCGTTAATGCGGCTGAAATCGATGTTGTCGTAGACGTTTTGGACGTTTGACTGCGTCGTTCCTCCTCTGTATCCCAAAGCGTTAATCTGGAAAATCAGGGGCTCTATGGCGGCGGCTATTTGGCTTTGGACTTCGTCTTGCGTCTCGCCGAGAGTCTGGTAATAGACGTTGTTTGGCGAAGATATGACGGGATTTGCCGTGGTGACGGGCGGAGTATAAACGGCGAGAGCGCTTGAAGAACTTGTCATTGGCGTCGTGCTCGAAGCGAGATTAATGGTTATCGGAGATTCCGAAACGTTACTGACGGCGATGTTAGAAACTCTCGGGGCAAAGAGCGCCGCCAAAGTATATTCGGCGTTTTGAATCGCCGGATGGAATGTTTCGTAGACGCCGAGGGCCACCGTTTGGGCTCCGATGAAAAGAGGATTTTCGCCCGAGGCGGCCACGAGCGCCGTGTTTTCTTTGCCGTATAAATTGGCCAAGTCCGCGCTTTGACGAAGAAGTGCTTCAGCCGAGGAAACCATGGCCAATCCTTTATCCGTTGTGGAGGAAACATATCCCGCCACTTCTTGAGGACTGACCGTATTAGCGAAGGCAATGGCTGAGGAGACGATGAGGAGGGAGAGGGTAAACGCTGTCAATTTCTGAAATCTGTGAAGTATTCCGTGTCTGATTTTTTCAGGATGGTAACCACTGACCTTTTCTTTCTCTACTTTTTCGCGATTTATTAACCTTTCTCGGTCATTCGAGAATTCTTTTTTTATTAATACAGGATTACCGGAAATATAATCTCGGAACGAAATTTCTTGTATATACCACGAGCGTCCAATTTTTTTGGCCGTGACTCTTTTGCCGCGAACAAGCTGGCCGACGTAATCTTGAGTGTAACCGCTTAATTTCGCGGCGCGTCTCGATGAAATATGTGTTTTCCCTTCGATCAGAACAGTGTCATCCATTGGTCATAATTCTATTTACAAAAAAGGCTTTAGGTTAGCCAAATCTGTTGAAAAACTCCAGGTCTTTTTTCCGCGGAAAAAACCAATTTGATTACCTTTTTGGACTTTTAAAAAGATTTTGCGATTTACCGGCAGTCTTAGATTTAAAAAAGAGGAAAATAAAAATACTAATGATTTCTATACATTGATAAACATTAATACTTAAAAAATCATTTAAAGCCACGAAATAAAATCCACAAAAAGTATTTTATTCCCCGGTAAAATATGTAATTTTCACCGGATAATATTTAATTTATGGCCTGTCAAATAATCGCCGAAAAAAGAAAAATTATCATAAAACATAAAAAAGCTTTTGGAAATAGTAAGACTTTCTTTTTATTCCCCTATCTGTTATAGTCTCTCGACGGGCCAAAGGGTTCTCCGCCAGCTGGCGGATTTTATTTTTACGGAAAGAATTATGGAAATCAGAAATATCGCAATCATCGCTCACGTCGACCATGGAAAAACGACCCTGACCGACGCCATACTCAAACAAACGGGCGCCGCCCAAGAGGGTTTTTCAATGGACACCAACGCGCTCGAACAAGAGCGTGGCATTACCATATACGCAAAGAACGCTTCCGTCTTTTATAAAGGCACGAAAATAAATATCGTCGACACCCCTGGACACGCCGATTTCGGTTCCGAAGTCGAACGCGTTCTCCGCTCAATCGACACCGTGCTTCTCGTCGTCGACGCCCAAGAAGGTCCGATGCCGCAGACGCGATTTGTTTTGAAAAAATCTTTGGAACTCGGAATGAAGCCCATCGTCGTCATAAATAAAATAGACAAGCCGGCGGCGCGGCCGAAAGAAGCTTTAGATGAAGTTCTCGACCTTTTCATCGAGCTGGGCGCGAACGATAAACAACTGGATTTCAAAACTGTTTACGCCATCGGTAGACAAGGTATCGCGAAACGCACGCTCGAAGAAAATTCTTCCGACCTTTCTCCCCTTCTCGACACGATTCTTGAGAGCGTGCCGGCGGCGAAAGCGGACGAGAACGCGCCGCTTCGAATGCAACCATTCAATCTCGCTTACGATAATTTCGTCGGCCGTCTCGCCGTGGGCAGGATATATGAAGGCAAAGTAAAGACAGGTCAAAATGTGGTAATAAAAAAGCCTACGGGAGAGTCTAGAACCGGCAAAATTACCAAAATATACGCATTTAAAGGCCTGGATAGGGAGGAAACGAGCGAGGCAATCGCCGGCGATATAGCCATGGTCGCGGGCTTACCGGACATTTTCATAGGAGAAACCATATGCGAATCGGCGGAACAACAGGCCTTGCCGGCGATTGCCATAGACGAACCGACGATTGCTCTCAATTTTCTCGTTAATAATTCCCCGCTCGCCGGCCGTGAAGGCAAATTTGTCACCACTCGGCAAATCCGCGAGCGACTAGAAAAAGAGCTTGAGATAAACGTGGGTTTAAAGATTGACTTTTCCGGCGGAGATATTTTCGAGGTTTATGGTCGAGGCGAACTTCATATATCCATACTTCTCGAAAATATGCGCCGCGAAGGATTTGAACTCCAAGTATCGCAACCGCAAGTCATCAAAAAAGAAATTGGCGGCGTCATCTGCGAACCGTTTGAAGAAGTTTACGCCGACGTCAAAAGCGAATTTGGAGGCGACGTCATAAAAAAACTTTCCGCGCGCAAAGGCGTGCTGACGAACATAAAAGAAGAAAACGGCTTATCCAGATTGACGTTTGAAATCCCGACGCGCGGACTTTTGGGCTACAGAGGAGAATTTATCATTGACACGAGAGGCGAAGGAATTCTTTCTTCGCGCTTCATTGAATTCCGGCCGGAAGTCGGAACGATTGAGAAACACGAATTTGGCTCCATGATCTCCATGGAAAAAGGCAAAGCCGTGGGTTTCGCTCTCTACAACCTCCAGAACCGCGGAATGCTTTACATTTCTCCCGGAGCCGAGATTTACGAGGGAATGGTTGTCGGCAACACATCAAAGGGCGATGACCTCGACGTCAATCCGTCGAAAGAAAAAGTCATGAGCAACTATCGCAGCGCCGGCAAAGATGACGCCATACTTCTCACTCCCCCGTTTACGCTTTCAATAGAACGCGGCCTCGAAATTATGAAAGACGACGAGTATTTGGAGATTACGCCAAAGACCATTCGCTTGCGAAAACAATTTCTCAAAAAAGCCGACCGAGAGAAAGGCAAGAAAAAAGAATAGGCAACAAAAAGCCCCGCCTAGGCGGGGCTTTTTGTTTAGTACGCGCGGCGCGGACCGAAGTCGCGTCTCGGGCGTTCCTCTCTCGGTTGAGCTTCGTTGACTTTGATGGGACGACCTTCGAGGTCTTTGCCATCAAACATCGCGATCGCCTTGTCGGCGTCAGCGTCCTCCATCGTGACGAAACCGAAACCGCGTGAGCGGCCCGTCATTTTGTCCGTGAGAACGATAGCGTCGACAACAGTGCCTGCCTTTTCAAAGGCGGCCTTGAGCGATTCCGAAGTCGTGCCGTAGGAAAGATTTCCTATGTACAATTTCTTAGCCATTTTGTTGCTTCTTTTGATAATTCGTCTCCGACCAGTCGCCTCTTGGCTAAGAAAATCCTTACCCTTGAGAACTTGAGACCCCGCAAGTATGGCACATATGACCTTTTAACGCAAGTGAAGCGACTTATTCGCCTTATAGGAACCCACTTTAGTGCGCAGTATGGAAAAAGTCACCGCGGCAGTATCAAAGTGTTTTCCGATATCAAGCACGAATTGCCTGACGTAAAAACCGGAACTGACAGCGAGGCGAGCTTTGTGGACAACGTATGTTTCTCTTTCGGATTTTGAAAGCCGATTCTTCCAATCTAAAAGAATCTGCTTTTGCCTGAAATCGCCGCTGACGGAATCTATTTTTTCCTCGATAGTTTTCAAGAACGTTTCTTTGGAAATTTCCCTGTTCCCCAAATATTCTGATTCATAGATTTCCACTTCGTGTGAAGGCAAATCTTTTTCGAAAATCCTTCCGGCTTTGGCTAAAGAGAACAGACTCTTGCCGCCGACGACTTTTGACGAGAACGGCGGATATTTTTGTGAAAATTTCTGCGCGGAATCCGCAAAATATTTTTCCAATAGCGAAGAAGCCGTTTCGCGGCTGTTTTTTATTTCTTTTACTAACCCCAGCAAATCGTAAGTATCCGTCTCGAGCCCGAATATCCATTCGAAGACGTACTCTTTCGGCAAATTGGTGTAAGCTTCCCTATTTTTTGTTTCCTCACCGACAAGAGCGATGAGCACGCCTTCGGCCAAGGGGTCAAGGCGACCGGCGTAAGTCATTTTTTCCTTGGCGTATTCCGGATGGGCCGCTTGAAATGCCTCGAGGGTTTGAAGCGGCGTTTCGCCAAGCGGCTTATAAAGATTTAAGACTCTCTCCATAATCCCTATGATACAATAGTTTCCACCAATGAGAAAAATCGTCTTCGACGTGGAAACAAAAAATCTTTTTCAAGACGTCGGCTCGAGCGACCCGTCGGCTCTCGATATTTCCGTCGTGTGCATTCACGACTCGGAGACGGATTCTTACACGAGTTATCTTGAAAAAGATTTCAAGAACCTCTGGCCGATTCTCGAACACACGGATATCTTGATAGGATTCAACAGCGACCATTTCGATATTCCTCTTTTGAACAAGTATTATCACGGTGACCTCGGCAAAATAAAAAGCGTGGACCTTTTGAAAGAAATACACAAATCGCTCGGGCGGCGCGTAAAGCTCGACAATGTCACCGAAGCCACGCTAGGAAAAAACAAAAGTGGTCACGGTCTGGAAGCCATCACTTGGTGGAAACAAGGCGAAATTCAGAAAATCATCGATTACTGTATTGACGACGTGAAAATCACAAAGGAGCTTTACGAATACGCTTTGAAAAACGGCTCGCTAAAATACAAAGATTTCGGCGGAAAAATTCTGGAAATCAAACTAGACACTTCACATTGGGAAAAAGTCGGTAACAGTTCGATGAACTTCTCTCTTGGGTTATAATGTAAATATGAATAAGAACCTCCTCGTGCCCATAGCCATCGTCGTCGCGGGAGTTTTTATCGCCATTGCCGTGTATTTTGTGGGAGGAAAATCTTCGACTACCGTCATTCCGGCACAAACCGCGACGCCTGACGCCGGTATCACGGTGCGACCAGTAACGGCGGAGGACCATATTCTCGGCAGCATAAACGCTCCGATAAAAATAATAGATTATTCCGACACCGAGTGCCCTTATTGCAAGCAATTCCACCAGACTCTCAAAGATATTTACAGCGAATACGCTTCAACGAGCGAAGTCGCCTGGGTTTATCGTTCGTTTCCGCTTCACTCGAAATCGACAAACGAAGCAGAGGCATTGGAGTGTGCCGCCGACCTTGGCGGAAATAACACTTTCTGGAATTATCTCGATGAAATATTTTCCGTCACGCCATCCAATGACGGACTCGACCCGGCGGAACTTCCGAAAATCGCGAGCGATGTCGGTCTAAACGTTACGGCTTTCAATGAATGTCTCTCAAGCGGTAAAGAAGCGGCAAAAGTCCAAGCCGATTACCAAGACGCCATAAACGCCGGCGGTCAGGGCACCCCTTACACCGTTTTCGTCACGCCAAAAGGCAACATCGCCAACACCGACGGAGCGATTCCTTATGACGCAGTCAATAATTATATTCAAATAATCTTAAGCAACCTTAACTCCTAAAATTATGCTTTCTCTAGATCAGGTCATAGAGAAACTAAAGAAGAATGAAAATGTAGACTGTGTTTTTCTTACAGGTTCTCACGGAACAAGAAAGGCTGGATCATCCAGTGATATTGATCTTATAGTTATTCTTAAAGCAAAATATAAGACTATACAGTCTGTTTTTACGTATATAGATGAAACTTTCGCTGATATATATTTCTTCGACCATCTTGATTTAGATAAGGTCAGAAACTTTCTTGATAACCATGTGGAATTTGTGGCTAACGGTAATTCAACTTTACCTGTATGGTTACAAAAAGCTGATATAAAATTTGATAAATCAGGAAAAACATCGGCCCTTATTGAAAGAGGTTTCAAAGACATGGTCATTAATGTGCCATTCTCAGAAAAATATAACTTCTGGCAAAATGCAAACTATAACTACGTAGCAAACAAAAGATATTTTGATTCGAAAGACCCGATTTATCATGAAGCGTTAGAAATTCGACTTTTATATAGTATGAGTAATCTAATATGCTGCTATTTCTCATTACGTAATATTCCATGGACGGGAGAGAAAAATGCAGTTAAATGGTTTAAAGAAAATGATTTAGCGTATTATGTGCTGTTTGAAAGGTATAACGAGAGTCTAAGTCTTAAGGAAAGATTTGAGCGATATTCGGACATCTTTAGCAAGACATTTCCGAAAGGATATGAGGTATGGAAAAAAGATTTTGTCGTTGCTCAACCACAAGGATCTACCAATAACGAAAGCGTTTCGGAAGATTTAGAAAGATATTGGAAAAATTTGGTTAAATAAATTTAGACCGTCTTCCGTCCCAGATAATTTTCCAACGTATAAATCCAATCTTCTTCGAGTTCCGGAGTTTTGCGTTTTTCGGCAAGTAACCATTCGAGATAGCGACGATCGGCTTTTAAAACTTCTTCAACGTCTTTGTCTTTGTATTTACCGAAATTTATTTTTTTGAATAACACCGGATTGCTTGATATTTTCACCATTTCCTCGATGGCTTTTTCACGATTTGGAATTTTCTCCATAATTTTTTCAAGCAATTTGTTGAAAACGGCTTCAAGGACGTTGACATCCGATTCCGCGTCGTGTGGCGTTCCTGCCACTTCAAGATCTAGATAATATCTCAAATACTGCAGATTGTATTCGGGTATTACATTGTCAGTATCTAGATTTCTGGCAACACGCAATGTGCAGATGAAATCTTTGACCTTTATTCCTTCGGCGAAAAGCATTGCTATATCGAATTTGGCGTTGTGAGCGACCAAAATATTTTTCGGAAGAAGTTTCTCAAGTTCTTTATACATCTTACTTGCGATAAATGGCTCTTTGTCCGCAAGCATTTTGTTCGTGATATGCGTGATGCTCATCGCTTTGACCGATACTGGCACTGGCGGTTTGAAATATTCCGTTTTCGTTTCTGTGCCAATCCTATAGCAGATCTGACAAAGCCGGTCTTTTGCCGCGTCGTTGCCCGTCGTCTCCGTGTCTAAAAAAATGAGTTGCATAAAGTAAATTATAACTCAAAAAGATGTTTCCAAATGGCGTACATCGCGTATGTGTCTAGTTTGCAATATTCTTTTAAATTTTCCGCGATCTCTTTTTTTACTTTTTGATCCATTTCACAAGTCGTAATCTCATTCCATTTTTGCGACGCGGTGCCGCCTTCTTGGATTTCTAGTTTCTTGTACGAAAGTTCCGGTGCGAGAACCGGCAAAACATATTTTATCGATGTCGAACCTTTGAAATCCTTGTGAACATAAAATTGTTTGGAAAAAATATCCATAAGGTCGTAGACGCGAGCGTTTAAATCATCGATAGAAGATTTGGTTTCCGGAAGCCTTTTGGCGAGTTCGTTGTTTATCTTGCATTCGAACTTTTTGTTCCAGACGATTATGTTTCCTTTTGGACCTATGTGTTTTTGAAGCGATTTGGCGAAATGTTCGCTCGGATTGTCACTTCCCGTATGAAGAAACTCTTTGTGAATCGGCTCCGCGTCCGGTGATTCGACGATATGAAGCGAATATTGAAAAGGAATCTGCTGATATGGCGAGAAGCCGTCAAACCGAGGAATGGCCGACGGATATGTTTCGTAATCAAGAAAATACAGAGGGAAAACCAAATTTTTTAATTCCTGACCAATCTCCAGTTTCTTTATAGAAACTCTGTCGAAAATATAAGCATCGACTTGATTCTTTTGGATTTCCGAAAGTTCAATGTTGTCGGGCAGGTCTTCAATTTTGAAAATGCTTCTGTCGGCGAGTTCTTGGAGTTTTTTCTTACTCATACCGATGCGAGCGATATCATGAATGCCGTATTCAGGAACGGTCGGATTGGAATATGAAAATGTGGCGCAGTGCGCCGAGCGGCCTTTGTAGACACAATCACAATATCCTGAAGGTTCTTTTTCCTGCGAAAGATATTCTTTCGCCGCTTCCATTTCGAATTCGACTTTCGGCAGAAGTTCTTCGACTTCTTTCGTCTGATTATTTATGGTGAAAAGTTTCTCGATATCTAGCTCGCCGTTTCTCACATATTTTGAGTTGAGATGAATGATGTTCGCGATATCGATTTTGATTCCGCATTTCTTGAGAAGAGCAACTTGGAAAGCCAAGTCATAAAGATGGGTTTTCTCGTCCACATCATTCGATGCTTTGATTTCAAATATCGAATATTTCCCAGTCTCTTTGTCGTATTGCAAAATATCGAGTGCCGCGAGAAAACCGTCTTTGAGAAACACAGGCTGAAAAAGAGTCCGCTCTTTGTCGGCGATATATTTCTGCGTGAGCTTTTGCGCCTGTTCGTCTCGACCTTCAATCAAAACTCCTGTCGGAAAACGTTTCTGTGCTTCTGCTTCAACTTCATTCCCCCTTTCAATAATAGATTTTTCAAAATCGGAAAGCTCCACCGCATAAAATATTTCCGGTTTGTGAAGTTTTATCCACGTATTTTTCTTGCACTCTCGCCACAAGAGATAGTCTGTTTTGGAGATTGTCATAAAATATGATATCCTAAATTTATTGGTGCAAATACCCACAAATACAGAGGCACCAGCAAGTCGCTCGTAGAATTCAATTCTTTTCGAAGTCTTAAGGCCTTAAGACACCATTGCGAGTTTTTCTGTCAGCTTTGAAACTGAACCTCGCCACGTTTTTGTTAGAAATGTTGCCAGAGCAATCAAGCTAATGCCCCCGCCTTTGGGGGCATTTCTTTTCTATAAATCAAGTATCTATTCTTTGAAGGGCTCAAAGACTCTTCTATTTTAATGAAATTACTTCTAAAAAGCAAGCGAGGGGTTATCCACTTTCCGCCCAGCAACAAAAAAACCGCAAACTTGAGATATGTTTGCGGTTTTTTATTTAATAATTCTTCAGTCTGTTTATTTTTCCGTGCTGGCGGATTTTTTCGTGAGCTTTGGCTTCGATTTGGCGGATGCGTTCGCGGGTGACGCCGAACTCCTTCCCCACTTCTTCTAGGGTATGAGTAATTCCGTCGTTTAGTCCGTGTCTCATTTCCAATATTTTTCTTTCTTTCGGAGAAAGCTCGCCGAGAATTTCTTTCACTTGGTCTGCAAGAATGCGTCGTGAAGATTCTTGGTCTGGAGAAAGGATTTTGTCGTCGGAAAGAAAATCTCCGAGCGTGGACTTGCCTTCATCTTCGTCGCCAACCGGCGATTCGAGTGACACTGTGTCTTGGTCTATCTTTTCTATTTGATAAACTTTCTCGACATCTATGCCCATTTCCGTGGCGATTTCATCTGCCAATGGATCGCGGCCGAGATCTTGAGAAAGACGGCGGACGACTTGCTTGTATTTGGCAATCGTCTCAACCATATGCACCGGCACGCGAATGGTGCGGCTTTGGTCGGCCAAAGCGCGCGTAATGGCCTGTCTAATCCACCAAGTGGCGTATGTCGAGAACTTATAGCCTTTGGTCCAATCAAACTTGTCCACGGCCTTAAAAAGACCCAAGTTACCCTCTTGGATAAGGTCTAGAAGTGTCAAATCGGGGCTTCGATTGACGTATTTCTTGGCAATCGAGACGACGAGACGGAGGTTGGCTTTGGCGAGAAGACCGACGGCTTCCTTGTCGCCTTTCTCGATGCGACGCGCCAATTCTTTTTCTCGGGCGGCGTTGACGAGAGCGTATTGACCGATTTCTTTGAGGTACATTTGAATCGAGTCATAGGATTTTTCGCCTTTGTGAAAAGCGTATTTCTTGCCGCTTTCTTCCACCGGTGTGTCGAGCATGCCTCCGGAATCGAGAATATCTATGCCGGCTTGCTGAAGTTTCTCGTAGAGGTGGTCGAGAAAAGTCACATCGTCTTCAACGGTCGGAAACTCTTTGAGAATTTCGTCGTAAGTCACGAAGCCGCGCTCACGGCCTCTATGGATGAGCTTGGCGGCTTTTTTGTTTTGGTCTTCGGCTTTTTTCGAGAGCTTTTTCTTCGGAGCTTTCTTCGGCTTTTTGCCCGCCTGCCGGCGAGGCAGGGCTTTTACTTTTTTGACTTTGGCTTTTGATTTTTTTTGTTTCTTTTTCATATTTTTATTTTCTTAGTTTTTGCTTTATTTCATTTACTCGTTTCATTATGTCGCCGGCTTCTTTCAAAAGCGTCTTGGCTTTGCCCACATCTTTTTCTTTTTCAGATTTATAAATATCCGCGAATTTTTGTTCAAGAAGAGACGCCAATCGTCCTTCTTCTATGTGAAGGACGAGTTCGTCGAAATTTTTTTCCAAATCTTTCACATCATACAATACCTCCGCTTCGAAGGCGAGTTCGCCTTTTTCCTCCTTTGTCATCGTCTCAAATCTCTCAAAATCGCTTGGCGACGCGGCTTTTAATTTCTCAGTGAATGCCGCCGCGTCGCCTTTCTCCGACACGAGCGCCAAGATTCCTAGTGCTCTGTTGGAAGCGGAGAAACCGGCGCCTGCGGAGCGAGAACTGTTTGAGCGAAGCGAGTTTTCGGGCGACGGCGCGGGCGAATTCCGTAGCGGCTTTTCCGTCGATTTCAGATCTTCCCAAAGCGCCGTCTCGCTTATGCCGGTCTTCTCGTGAATCTCTTTCACGAATCTATCCCTGTCGGTTTTGTTTTCCATTAGAACAATAAACGGAAAAGCTTGTTCTCTCACGGCGATTGCGATTTTTTTCAAATCGTTAGTCTTTTCCAAGATCGAATCAACGAGAAATGTCACGACGCCATTTTTTCCGCCGCGAGAGCTCTTTCCAAGCTTTCGGGTCTCGGCGGATAGTATCCGCCGGGATCTTCGCCTTTTACATCCAGCCGCGATTTTGACATCCATACCGAGGGACAAAGCGATTCGCGCGGCGCGAAGCGCCGCTTTGATTCCCGCTTCATCCGGGTCGAAGGCGATTTTGATATTTTTCGAAAGCGCGTGATGAGAGAAATTCCGGACGCGCTTTCGTCGGCGGCGTTTTCCGAAAGAGCCGTGCCGGAAACGGCGACCGTGTTGGTAAATCCCGCCTGATGAGACATCACCAAATCCATCTGACCTTCGACCAAAATAGCGTGGTCGAATTTCCTAATCGAAGATTTGGCTTTATCGAGACCGAAAAGCGTATGGGATTTCGAATAAAGTTCCGTCTCCGGCGTGTTGAAATATTTTGGCGGATTTTCTTTTTCATCGAGCGTCCGACCGCTGAAAGCCACGACGCGGCCGGATGAGTCGGCAATCGGAAACATCACTCGTCCGCGGAAAACATCGTAGAAATCGCCTTTTTCATTTTTCTTGACGAGCCCGGCGGCAAAAAGTTCGTTTATGCCGAATTTTTTTGCTTCAAGATGCGTTCTAAGCGTCCGCCATTCTGACGGCGCGTAGCCTATTCGGAAAGAATGAATAGTTTTTTCCGTAATACCGCGGGATAAAACATAATCCCGAGCCGCCGAATTATTCGAAAGTTCCGTTTCGAAGAATTCGGCGGCGGCTTCCATGGCGGCGTATAATCTTTCTTTCTTGTTGTCGCCCGTCCTGTCTCCTCCTTTTAATTCCACGCCGGCTTTCGCCGCCAAGCTTTTCAGGGCGCCGCGGAAATCAACTCCCTCAAAAGCTTCAACGAAAGAAAAAATGTCTCCGTGCGCGCCGCAGCCGAAACAATAATAACTTCCTCTGTCGGGCGAGACAAAAAAGCTCGGCGTCTTTTCGTTGTGAAAAGGACACTTGGCTTTGAAGTTTTGACCTGCTTTTTCAAGCTTGAGATAACCGCCGACGACATCGGCGATATTCAATCTTTCTTTTATTTGTTCTACTTCGCTCGACATTTTTAAGTATTATCGAAGGCGAATAATCGGCTACCGCGGAAAACTAACGGGAATCTTCGGAACGCGGAGGGATTTTCGACTGAACTTCTTTTATCATATCGTATTTCGGAGAGCCCTTATAACCCGTGCCGGCCGGAATGACGCGACCGATAATGACATTTTCTTTCAGTCCCTGGAGATGGTCTTCGGAGCCCTTGACGGCGGCACTAGACGAATATGCGAGTCGTGTGCTGGAATGATGCCGACGAGAGAAAGCTTTGGCGCGAAAGCGAAACTTCGGTGATGCCCATGACCGCCGGCGTGGCTTCTGCTCCGGTTTTGCCGAGCTCTTTGACGCGAGCGTTTTCAACGCGAAGGTCGTAGACGTCGGCGATGTCGCCGTCGGTAAACCGCGTGTCGTTTGCCATGCTTATGCGTTCTCTGGAGAACATCTGTTTGACGATGATTTCGATGTGCTTTCTCGAAACCGTTTCGCCTTGAAGTTCGTAAATCTTGCCGATTTCTCGAATAATGTAATCCATAGCCGCTTCCCTGCCGGCGAATTCGAAAATTTCGTCTATTGAAGCGGAGCCGTCGGTGAGAATTTGGCCTTTGGCGATTTTGTCGCCGACTTTGACGAGGAGCACGCGCTTCGGATGAGTTGTGAGTTCTATCTCACCGCCTTTTGCGTCTTTGCCTTTGGCGCGGTCTTCAACGTCCGGCATGACGGAAATGATTCTTTCTTTGCCTTCTTCTTTTATGGAAGTGATGACGCCCGAGACCGGAGCGATGAGGGCCGGATTTTTCGGATTTCTCTTCTCAAAGACTTCCTCGACGCGCGGCAAACCTTGCGTGATGTCGCCACCAACGGACGCCGTGCCTCCGGCGTGGAATGTGCGCATGGTCAACTGAGTTCCCGGCTCGCCGATGGCTTGAGCGGCTACGGTGCCGACTGCTTCGCCGAGATTCACAAGCTCGTTTCTACCCAAATCCATGCCATAACAAGCGCGACAAACTCCGCGAAGAGTCTTGCAAGCAAGCGGCGATCGAACTTTTACTTCGGAAATACCCAACGTTTCTATTTCTTGAGCGTCCTGTTTCGTCACGAGATGGCCTTTCTTGAATTGCACTTTACCTTCTTTATTTTTCACTTCTTCCGCCAAAATTCTGCCGCGGATGGATTTCGCTAGAGGTACTTCCATGCCCGACGAACCTTCTCTGTGAATGACGATACAATCTTTCGTTCCGCAATCTTCTTCGGTGACGATAACATCCTGAGCGACATCGAATAGACGGCGCGTGAGGTAACCGGCCTTTGCGGTGTTTAGGGCGGTATCGGTCAAGCCCTTCCTCGAGCCGTGAGTGGTAATGAAGTATTCAATCGGCGTCAGTCCGTCTTTCATTCCGGAAATAATCGGGAATTCTATCGTCTCGCCGGAAGTGTTGGTGATGAGGCCTTTCATGCCGACCATTTGAGTGATTTGACCCCAGCTGCCGCGAGCGCCTGACTTCACCATGTCGGAGACGGAGCCGTTTGGCACCTGAGCGTCGGGAACGAGTTTCTCGACATCGCTTTTGGCTTTGTGCCAAATCTCGACATTCTTTCTTATGCGTTCTTCTTCGGAAAGGAAGCCGTTGTCGAACTGGTCGTTGATTTTTGCCGCTTCCGCTTTGGCGGCGCCCACGACTTTTTCTTTGTCTTTCGGCGACCTGACATCGTCAATGCCCCAAGTGATGCCGGCAATAGTCGTGTACTTGAATCCGATTTTCTTTATTTTGTCGAGAATCGGAGGAATGCCTGAGATGCCGTAGCGGACGAGAAAATCGTCGACGATGTTTTGCATCATTTTACGGTCGACTTCTTTGTTGACGAACGGATAATCGTCTGGCAAAACTTCGTTGAAAATAATCCTGCCTACCGACGTCTCGAACAATTTACCTTCGAAAGCCGCGAATTTTTTCGAGTCGCTCGGCATAACGCGGATTTTCGCCCGAAGAGCCACAGAGTCGAAATCGTGAGCCAGGATAGCCGCCGACGGAGATTCATAGACATTGCCTTCGCCTTTCTCGCCTTTGACTTCTTTTGTCATCCAATAAGTGCCGAGGTTGATATCGAGCATTTTGTTGCTGACTACCGGGTCGCCGTTGCCGGGTTTCAAAATGTTTTTGTCGGAAGCCATTATATTTTTGGCTTCGGCTTGAGCTTCGACTGAAAGAGGAACATGAACGGCCATTTGGTCGCCGTCGAAGTCGGCGTTGAAAGCCGAACAAACCAAGGGGTGGACTTGGATGGCGTTACCTTCGATGAGAATCGGCTGAAACGCCTGAATGCCGAGGCGGTGGAGAGTCGGCGCGCGGTTTAGAAGAACATATTTGCCTTTGATGACGTCTTCGAGAATCGCCCAAACTTCCGGAATACCGTCGTCAATGAGACGAGAGGCGCCGCGGATGTTGTAAGCGAATTCGCGAGTCAAAAGTTCGTGAATGACGAACGGCTTGAAGAGCTCAAGCGCCATATGTTTCGGAAGACCGCACTGGTCAAGCGCGAGATCAGGACCGACGACGATGACCGAGCGACCGCTATAGTCGACGCGTTTGCCGAGAAGATTGCCGCGAAGAAGTCCGCGTTTACCTTTGAGGTTGTCGGCGAGAGATTTGAGGGCGCGTTTCTGAATCAAGGAACCCGCGGCGACGGTGGAATTACCGTGGCGAATCGAGTTGTCGATGAGCGCGTCGACGGCTTCCTGCAAAATTCTTTTTTCGTTGCGCAAGATGACGTCCGGCGCGTTGATTTCTTTGAGTTTGAGAAGGCGGTTGTTTCTGTTTATGACGCGGCGGTAAAGGTCATTGACGTCGGAGGTCGCGTAGCGGCCGCCATCGAGAGGCACCATGGGGCGGAGAGCCGGCGGAATGACCGGAACACGCACCAAAAACATCCATTCTGGTCGAACGCCGGAACGAATCATAGCTTTGACGGTCGAGAGTCGGCGGTTCACTTTTTCTTTCTCCAAAGCCGAAGCTTTTTCGAGGGCTTTCTCGAGATTTTCCTCGAGTTTTTTCATATCGATGTTTTTGCACAGATTGAAAATCGCTTCGGCGCCGATGCCAGCTTCAAACAATGTCGAATATTTCATCGAATATTTGTGATACTCGATTTCGTCGACTACCGCGCCTTCGTGAAGACTTTCGAGCTCTTTCTTGGCGGCGGAAAACATTTCTTTGAGCGCCGTTTTTGTTTTTTCGTCCTGCGAGGATTTCATCTTTGCCTTGTATTCCGATTCCATGTCTTTGATTATCCTCGCGCGTTCGGCTTCGTCGGTTTTCGTGATGATATAACCGCCGAAATAAATGACTTTCTCGAGTTCTCCCGTCGGCATTCCGAGAATCATTCCTAGACGAGACGGCATCGTGCGTAAAAACCAAATGTGAGAAACGGGCGTGGCGAGCTCGATGTGGCCCATTCTTTCACGACGAACTATCGAACGGGTGATTTCGACGCCGCACTTCTCGCAGACGATGCCTTTGTAGCGGATGCCGCGATATTTACCGCAGTAACATTCATAATCCTTGTCGGGACCGAAAATTTTCTCGTCGAAAAGTCCGTTTTTTTCCGAACGCTGGGTGCGGTAGTTGATTGTTTCCGGCTTGGTGACTTCTCCAAACGACCATTCTTTTATTCGCTCCGGCGAAGCGAGGCGAAGCGACACGACATCGAAATCGTTGCCCACATTGCCTTTTTCTTTGTTTGATTGGTATGCCATAAGATTTTATTTTGATGGTTATTTGGTTCTTTTCTTATCGCCGTCTTTCTTGAGTTCGACATCGAGCGACAGGCCCCTCAAGCTGTTAAGGAGAACATTAAATGACGCTGGCAAATTTGGCGGAGCGATAGGCTCGCCTTTGACTATGGAGTCAAATGTTTGCGAGCGGCCTTGGATATCGTCTGATTTGACCGTCAAAATTTCTCGCAAGGTATATGCCGCGCCATGACCGAGAAGCGCCCAGACTTCCATTTCTCCGAAGCGTTGACCTCCGCCTTGAGCCTTGCCACCGAGCGGCTGTTGAGTGATGAGCGAGTAAGGTCCAATAGAGCGCATGTGAATCTTGTCTTCGACCATGTGGTGAAGTTTCAAGATATACATGTAACCGATGGCGATGTCTTGGTTGAATTTGTCTCCGGTGCGGCCATCATAAAGCGGAACTTTGCCGCTTTCCGGATATCCGGCTTTCACGAGTTCTTGTTTGATTTCGCCGTCGGTCGCGCCCACGAAAGGCGGAACGATTGCTTGGTAATTTAGAGTGTGGGCGGCAAGTCCAAGATGAAGTTCCAGGATTTGTCCGAGGTTCATACGTGAAGGAACGCCAAGCGGGGTGAGAATGACATCGATAGGCGTGCCGTCGGCCATATAGGGCATATCTTCGACGGGCAAAATGCGCGAGATGACGCCTTTGTTCCCGTGGCGGCCGGCGAGCTTGTCACCCACCGAAACATTGCGGAGCTGAGCGACTTCAACATGGATTCTTTTTATGATTCCGCTTTCGAGTTTGTCGCCTTTTTCGCGTGAAAATACTTTGACCGAAATGACACGGCCTTTTTTGCCGCCTTCCATTCTCTTTGACGTGTCTTTCACATCGCGGGCTTTCTCGCCGAATATAGAGCGCAGAAGTCTTTCTTCCGGCGTGAGTTGGGTTTCGCCTTTCGGGGTAATTTTGCCGATGAGAATGTCGCCGGAGCGGACTTCGGCACCGACGCGGACGATGCCGTCCTCGTCGAGGTTGCGCAGACGCGCTTCGCCGACGTTCGGAATATCGTGCGTCGTGACTTCGGGACCGAGTTTCGTGTCGCGAACATTGACCACGAATTCTTCGATGTGAATCGAAGTAAATTTCGCTTCTTTCACGAGTCTTTCCGAAAGAATGATGGCGTCTTCATAGTTTGAACCCGACCACGACATAAATGCCACTAGAGCGTTTTGGCCGAGAGCGATTTGTCCGCCGTCTGACGAAGAAGTATCGGCGAGAACATCGCCTTTTTTAACTTTTTGATTTAGAGAAACGACCGGCCGCTGATGAAAAGCCGTGAAGCCGTTCGTGCGTTCAAACGATGTCAATCTGTAAACTTTTTCCTTGCCTTTTGTCGGCTTGAACGCGATTGAGCTCGCGTCGACTTTGGAAATCACGCCTTCTTCGGGAGCCAAAATGACGCGGCGAGTGTCTTCCGCCGCCCGCGCTTCGACGCCCGTGGCGACTAGCGGGGCTTCGGGAATGAGGCACGGTGTTGCCTGCTTTTGCATGTTAGAGCCCATGAGGGCGCGGGCGGCGTCGTCGTGATTGAGAAACGGAATCATCGAGGTCACGATTGAAAAAGCTTGGTTCGTGGCGACGTCCATATAGTCCACGTCGTGTCGGGCAATGACCGTCGGCTTGCCGTTCTGACGAACCTCAACCGTATCCTCCGTGATTTTTCCGTGCTCGTCGTAAAGAGTGGCGGCATGAGCGATACGGAAGTTTTCCTCTTCGAGAGCGTTTAGATAAACAATTTCTTTGGTGATGACGCCGTGTTTGACTTTGGCGTAAGGCGTTTCTATCATTCCGAAATCGTTGATGCGGGCGTAAGTCGAGAGACGAAGAATAAGGCCGATGTTCGGACCTTCGGGAGTTTGAATCGGACAAAGTCGGCCGTAGTGAGACGGATGAACATCGCGAACTTCAAACCCGGCGCGCTCTTTGGTCAGACCTCCGGGGCCGAGAGCCGAAAGGGTGCGCAGATGTTCAAGCTCGGTCAAAATATTTTCCTGCTGCATAAACTGCGAAAGCTGGTTGGTCATAAAGAATTCCTTGAGTCGCGCCTGAAGCGGTCGAGGAGAAATAAACGACACCGGCATGGTGACATCCGGCTCTATTGTCGACATTCTGTCTTGAATGTTTCGTCTCATTTGAGAAAGTCCAACGCGAAGTTTCGCTTGGAGAAGCTCTCCGACGTAGCGGACGCGTCGGCTTCCAAGATGGTCGATATCATCCTCCATGGCTTCCGGGTCGTTGTTAAGAGTAATGATATGAGCGAGAACGGTGGCGAAATCTTCGGCGGAAATGGTTTTCCTTTCAAGCTCTTTGTCTCCCATATCTTTTGCAAAACGTTTGTTGAAACGAAAGCGTCCGACTTTCGAAAGGTCGTAACGGTCGGCGGCGAAAATGCCGGCGACGAATTCACGCGCGTTGTCCGGTGTCACGAGGTCTCCGTCGCGAAGGCGTTTGTGGATTTCCACATGGGCGTCGACGGCGTTTTTCGCCGGGTCTTTGGCGAGAGTTGCCTCGATCATTTTCTTCACGGCATCGTTTCCTTTGAAAAAGGCAAGAATCTCGGCGTCGGTTTTCGCGCCAAGAACGCGGAGCAAGGCCGTTGCCGTGAATTTCCTCTTTCTGTCTATGCGAGCGTAAAGAGTGCCGTCGGTGTCGGTTTCGATTTCAATCCAAACCCCGCGGGCCGGTATGATTTTGGCTCCGAAAACTATTTTTCCTTTGAGTTCGTCGGAAGTAAAAAATACTCCGAAAGAACGCGCTAGCTGGGGAACAATGACGCGTTCGATGCCGTTTACTATGAAAGTGCCGTGATCGGTCATTAGGGGGAAATCCGCGAGGAAAATCTCTTGCTCTTTAGTCGAATCGAAAGTTTTGTTCTTGAGTTTAACGCGGACTTTGAGCGAGGATTCGTACGAAAGTTTATTTTCCTTTGCGTGATGCTCGTCGTATTTCGGCTCATCAACGGAAAAGCCGGAGAACGAGAGTTCGAATTTTTTGCCGGCGTAATCTTTGATTGAGGAAAATTCCTCGAAAAGTTCTTTGAGACCTTTTTCCAAAAGCCATTTGAAGCTTTCGGTCTGGGCGGCCACGAGGTCAGGGATTCCGATGAGAGGCTCCTTGAAACGGCCGAAATACTTTTTTTCTCGCATCATATTGATGTTTTTTATAAAAAAATAAAAACAGACGGAAAAACAACTTTCGAAAACGAAAGCCGCCTTTTTAATCTGATAATTTATTTAAATGTGAATAAATGGACTATTTTCCCCGAATAATCCTTCATTTCCCCAGGTACTCAATCAAGAGTGAAGTTGGATAAGAGTATACACGACGGCGAAAAATCGTCAAGCGGCGGCAATAACAAACGCTTCAAGGATAAAAAATCCGACGATTCCAAAAAGCCACGCAAGAAAAGTAATAAAGAGGATGTGTTCTTCCCTGCTTTCGATTTCACGCATATTGCGGCCCGCCAAAATAAATCCCGTATCGGTCTTGGCGACTACCGCGGCAATCCGCACGCTCGGCTCAGGTTGCCATGTAAACCTGTCTTCGCCGGATACATCGGTCGGACGGAGGTTACCGCCGCCAGAAGTTCTCACATAATCAAAAACTCCAGCGGGAGGAATAGGAACCGTGCCTTCTAAAGTGCCGGAAGACGCTATTGGTTCTCCATTATCGTCAAAAACGATCACGAAAGCCGCCAAACTTTTCGAAATGTCTATTTGCGACAGAGATTGCGGACTTACTCCATCTTCCGCCATTTCTATCTGAGGATCGTTTGCCGATTGTCTTACGTCTTGTTGGACCACGGCATAAGCGAGCAAAGCGAAAAGCGTGGTAAAACAAGCGAGCGGCAGCCAGGCGAGAAAAATTTTTCGAAACATTTAGGAAAGTGAAACTCGTTCGAAACGAGCGCGATGAAAGACTGATTGCCGGACGAAATCAAAAGCCATGAGAGCGATGGAAAGAATCATCAGTCCGAGAATAAACTGCACCGCCGTATGCGTATGAACGGCGGCGATGAGCATGAAATTCGCCACGGAGAATATGTCGGTGACGGAAGGCATATTGGCTATGACATGCGGCACGGAGACGAAAGAAAAAAGTCCGACCGTGGAAACAAAAAGCACATAACATTCCAGGGCGCGCCGCGATGAGAGGCGGCGCGCCCAGAAAATCACCTTAACTTTTTTCTGCACATTGTTTGAAATGGTTGTCATAATTTAATATGTTATTTTCGCCGCTTCTTCTTTAAGCGCGGCCTTTGCGCGATGCATTCTGGTCTTGACCGCCCCGACCGTTATGTTCTCGGCTTCCGCTATGGAAGCGTAATCCTTGCCGTCTATCACATATAATCTAAGAATCTTGGCGAAAGTTTCCGGCAATCTGTCTATGAGCGAAAGCACATATTCCCTGTCATTTTTGTGGGTTTCGTGCTCGGACTCGTCAGGCGTCACGGCTTCGAGCTCCTCGGTGAAAGCCGTGGAAAATTGATTATCTCTCTTCAATTTCTGATGATAAGCGAAACAGGTGTTTATCAAAATTTTGTAGGCCCAAGAGCTCCAGCGCGCGCCTTCTTGAGGCTTATATTTCTTGCCGTAAAGATACATTTTGACGAAAGCGTCTTGGACGATGTCTTTGGCGAGTTCGTCGCTTCGGACAATCGTTCGGGCTTTGCGCAAAAAAGCCTCCTCGTATCTCTCCACGATGATTTCGAAAAGTTTCGGTTCGGCAAATGATTTTGAAAATATTTCTTCGTCGGTCATCGGTAAAAGAGAGCCGTCCCTCGGTTTCCCGATTTCAAGCTCCCTCGGCTACCCCATTATAACTCGACCCTGTCGTTTTATATAACGAACCGCGCGGCGACAAAGTTTCATTCCTTTTTTCGTTTGTTTTTCCACTCATCAATTTTTTTGTGGTGTCCAGAGAGAAGTATTTTCGGCACGGAATATTTCTTTCCTTTATATGAAATAGTTTCCGGTCGAGTATAAACTTCCGAACTTGAAACGCGCGACTCTTCAAGCGAAGCAAAATCCCCAAGCACTCCTTTGACCTGCCGAGCGATGGAATCGATCATAATCATCGCCGGCAATTCCCCGCCGGTCAAAACATAGGGGCCGACGGAAATCTCTTCGGCTTTGAATATTTTTTTCACCCGCGCGTCGATTCCTTCGTATCGTCCGCAAATAAAAATGATATCGGTAAATTTCTTCGCCGCGCTTTTGGCGTAGGAAGTGTCGAACTGCTTCCCTGCCGGAGAAAAGAAAATTATTTTCGTCTTTTTGCTTTTTATTTTTTTAAGCGCGATTTCAATCGCTTTGATTACCGGTTCGGGTTTCATCACCATTCCGGGACCACCGCCGTACGGCTTATCGTCGATGTGGCGATACGGTTTTTCCGCTCGCTTATTTTTAATTTCGGCGTAGTTTCGCGGATTATAAAATTTGAAGTCTATCTTCCCAGCTTTTCTCGCTCGCGCCAAAATGGATTCGCTCAAATACGAATCGAACATTTCGGGAAATAGAGTGATGATGTGAAAAGTCACTAGAGCTTGAGGTCGTCGATGGCTTCGTCGGCCGTCTTCGTCACGCGCTCTTTCGGCACACCGCCGACCGGTTCGTTAATCTTCAAATTCACGCGGGAATTGTTTTTCATTCCGACGATGCGAAGCAAAGTTCTAATCGATTTTGCCGTATTGCCTTCGCGGCCGATGATTTTGCCCATGTCGGCGGCGTTGACGTCGAGAGTCAAAAGCACGCCCATTTCGTCCACGGTTCTTTTTATCTTTACGTCGTTCGGGTAGTCGACTAGAGCTTTGATAAGGGTATCCAAGAATTGTGCGTCCTTTTCCATCATATTTGTGTTGTTAGGAAATAAATCGAAGCAGGTCACCCTAATATTACCAAACTAGGCGGCAGGAGCAACAGGCGCGGCTTCCGGAGCCGAGGCGGCGGCTGGAGCCGCTTCGCCTTCTTTTTTGACTTCTTCCTTCTTTATCGGCGTGCGGCGCGGTAAAGCGTTTATTTTCTTGCCGGCAATGATTTTTTTGTCAACGAGGAAGTTGTGAAGGGTGTCTGAGGTCTTCGCGCCTTTTGAAATCCAGTATTTCACGCGGTCGGCGGCGATTTCTTTCTTGTCGTTCTCGAGGTCGTAGGTGCCGAGTATCTCGTGGAATTTGCCGCTTTTGGTGGAATTTTTCGAGTCAGTCAAAACAACCCGGAAAGTCCGGATGTTTTTCCTTCCAACTCGCTGAAGGCGAATCTTTAACATAGGTTCGTATCCTAACAGAAAGCAAAAAAAGAGTCAAAATCGCGGATTTTTTCCTACGGAGCGGCAGTTATCGTCGCGGACACCGTGAAAGTGTCGGAAACATTGGCGAGAAAAGAAAAATTTGGAATTACCAAACCAAAATCTTTGCGGGAAAGAGTAGTCGAAGCCGTGCCCGCGAGAGTTCCGTTCGCGATTGAGAAATTCAGGACGAATGTTTCGGGTTTCGTCACGCCGGAAATAGTCAGATTGCCGGTCGTGGTCGCGTCCCACGAGCCATCTGCGTTTTGCACAGGCACGGATGTAGTCGTGGTGGCGAAAGTTATAAATTCATTCGCCGTTTGGTCGGACTTGAGGATGAATCTTCCGATTGCGCCGTCGCGCTGCGGGCTATCGGTTTTTAAAGTCCGCGCGTCTATGGTCAATGTGCCGACATCGAGAGTCGGGGCGCCGGACGCGCTTTGCGCGACGGCAATGTCTCCGGCGATTTGGTCGGTAGTGCCGACGGGAACGAACGGCGAACCGTGAAGAACCTCGCTTATCGTAAAGGAAACTTTCGAACCGCTTTGGGAAATATGATAGACGGTCGAACTTGCCGACACGTTCGTGATTGGCGTCGCCGCGGCGTTTATGTTTTCACTTGGTGCGGCAACCGGCCGAAAAGCGTAAAAATAAATCCCGAGGAGAATCGCCACTATAATGATGAACCAGACGAGTTTCTTCATTATTTTGTTTTCCCGGGTCTTTTAAGGCGATGAGCTAGTAGGCGCGCGTGTTTTGTCGCCGCGCGTTTAGCAGTCTTCCTCGAGCGCGAGGTTTTCATCCTCGTGTTGATTCTTTTTGCCATTAATTTTCTGTTATGAGAGATGCTTTGAAACGAGTTTGGTCATTTCAAACATATTGACGACGGACTTACCGCCGAAAACTTTCTTGAGCGCTTCGTCGGCGTTGATGTTTCTCTTGTTCTTCGGGTCCTGAAGATTATTGCTCTTGATATAGACCCAAAGCTTCTTTACGACTTCCGAGCGAGGGAGCGGCCCCTTACCCACGACAACCGCTAGCTCCGGGCTAACGGTCAAAGGTTTCATAAATGCTGAATTTTTCTCTGCCATGTTTTTAATTACTTTTTATAATGAATAAAACACTGCCCGCCTATTATAATAAACAATAAAGAAAAAAGCCCGCACCTGTGCGCAAGCTTGTATAATCCTCAGGCCGCGGCCCTCTTTCGGCAGCATTGGGTGATTAGCTCAATGCTTCGTTCGTATCTTAGCCCTGTGCCTTGATGATTGTTCGATAAGACACGAAACGCTCTTTGCCGCGCTAAGAACGGTGGCGTGATCACGAGCAAAGGCTTGCCCTATTTCTGTCGATGTCATGCCGCATTTACGGCAAAGATACATCGCCATCATTCGAGCATCGCATACGTTCCGCGTTCCCCTGTTTCACCGCGAAACAACTCGACATCGATGCCCCAGGACTTGGCAACGTTTTCCTTTATGACATCTATGGGATTGTCCGTATCGTCAATCAGCGCCTTGAGCGGAAAGCCGTCCGTTTTGACGATCCCTCGCGTTAAGAAAGTTTCCTTGACGGTCTCGGGAGTTTTCGGTTCGGCCTAGGCCGGATGAGAAAACTTTTAGACCGTTTGGGATTTTCAATCAATCTTTTCTTTGTAGCTGGCAAAAGCATCGGCAGGGCGTGGAGGATTTGAGCCTGGAACTCGCGGTCTTGTCTTATGGCCTCGGCGATAAGTCCGTCGGCTTCCTTTGGGAATATATTTTGAGTGTGGTAGTCATAGCCAAAAAGCCTCGATAAACAAGACCTTGTGGCTATGACCACCGGTATTAAAGAGCAAGACTGCCTATATTGCTATTTAAACCAATTTTGTCAATGCTCCGTGTAAAGATAATCAACCACTACCGGTAAATCCCCTTTCGTTTTTTCTCCTTTATTTATTTTCGCGAAAAGTTCTTTTGGAGAAAGCCAGAAATACTCTATGAAATCGCTTGATTATAATTCGGAACTTTGTCCGTGCGTATCTCGTACACATTCATAAAAGCCGACACGCCGTTTTTCTTTGGAGTAAGATGGACGACAAGTTTCCACTCAACGCTGTCGGCGTCAATATTTAATTCTTCTTTGAGTTCTCTTTTGAAAGCTTGCTCGTATGTCTCCCCACTTTCCACATGCCCGCCCATGCTCATATCGAGACAAAGAGGGAAAATTTTCTTGTCGGCGGACCTTCTGGGTATCCACATTTTTCCTTCGGAATTTATCAGAAAAGTATTTACCACCCTAAAATTCGAAAGATGCTCCGCGTAGACTTCGCTACGAAGTTTCTTTCCGATTACCTTGTTGTTTTCATCGACCAAATCAAGATATTCGTCGTCCAGAAACTTGACTCTGCCGTTCCCGCCGAGAAACGCCACTTTTGCCTTCTTATATTCACCGTAAGTTTTTCCTTCATACTGCCGCTTGAGTTCATTAAACTCCCTCATCAATTGTTTGTTAGCGATGAGCGCATCACGTACTTTATAAAAATCATCGTATTTTGAGCCTACAACCGTAACCATAAAGTCGATAAGATATTTTTTATTGTTACAAAAAGTAGCAAAGCCATCGTCCCATATTTCTGGATGTTTTGGGACGTATTTTTTCTGCATCATTGCAACAACATCCTTGAACTGTTCCTTCGTTGTTCTGATCTGTATGTCGACGTCGAATTTTCCGATAAGACCTGGCACAGAGGAACTTCCCACTTGCTGAATATCAACTGGTGGCAATACATTTTCAAGCTCTCTCTTCTGAGCAACGAACACCACGGCTGCTTTTTCAAAAAGTTCCTCTGCGGGGAGGAAATGCACGATGTCATCTGGGTTCATGAGATAAGTTTAACAGACTTTGATGATGACACGGTAAAGAGATGAAACCTCTATGCTATCGCTTTTTTATTTAAAGGCGAAAGCCATAAGGACGATAGTCAAAGCGTTGAGAACCACCAGTAGCAAAACCATCTGCGATTTGGACGGCAGAGGATTCCATAAAATATAGACCGTGTATATTATCGCCACAATCGCCGCGCCGATAAAATTTCCTCTTATCATGTTTTTGTGACCGAGATTAATTGGCTAAATTGGACTTTCGACAATTGTACCATTGATTGGTGACGGAATTTACCACACAAACGGTATGAGCCGTTTCGTGCGCGCTTGGTACGACAGGTATTCGTTCGGAAAAAGTTCAAGCATGATTTTTTCCTCTTTTTTTATGCGAAAAGAAAACATAAAGAAAGCGATAAGAAAAAGAGCGATACCGAACGAAGTGCCGGAGAGCGCCGTGCCTAAGGCCGCCAATATGATTCCAGTGTATATGGGATGGCGCACTAAACGATACGGTCCACTCGTCACCAGCTCGTGGTTTTCTTTCACGGCGGGAGCATAGCTCCAGTTGCGACCGAGATTGACGCGCGCCCAGACGGCAAAAATCACGCCAAGCACGACAAAAACCGCGGCAATCCATCCAAGCGCTGTTGGCGGCACGAAGACGCTGTTTCTAAAAACTCTTGCGACAGCAATGGAATAACTGTCTGTTCCGGCCGTGGCCTTCACAATGACGAACACCACGAGCGCCGCGCCGACAATTTTTAAAATTAAATATCTGTAGAACACACCGTAAACGCCGCCGCCTCTGATATCGCGCTTCACGCCGAAAGAAGCGATTACCCACACAAAAGCGAGCGCTACCCAACTTCCAAGAATTACGGTTTCGTAGTTCATAATAAGATTTTCATTCTACATCATTTGGCTAGGGTCTGGTACGATGTCGGAACTACTTTCTCTTTCTCAACAGAAAAAGGTTTAGGGCCAAGAGAAGCACGAGTCCGATGAGGGCGATTGCCTGAACACTGCCGACGGCTCTGAATCCCTCGTCGACTCCGTTGTAAACAATCCAGAGGATATAAAGCGTGTTTCCGACAATAGCGACGGGTTTCAATGATTTCATATGACTATAATAGCAAATCTAAAAACTGACGGTCTGGTACGAAGTTAGCTTCGCCCATAGGCCATGGCCGAGGGAACCTTTTTTAACAAAAAGCACCGCTTAAAGCGGTGCGAAGAGGTCAGATGGTTTCATGCCCTTCTTTTCTCCTTCTATACAAACATCCAATCTTCGGATCATCCTTATCCAATTATCCCGCATTGGGTCGACGGCGTAATCTATAAGCACAAGCCCTCGATCTGTTTTACGCCAATTATAGTAACCAGAGGCATGTGCGCTATGACGATAAGCCGGATTATACAAAGCTATCTCATAACGAGCAAAAAAGTCTATGACCTCTTGCTGCGTCGGCTCTAATTCGCCTTCGTATCGCTGAAAATTCGCAATAGCAATTGTGTACGCAGGTGAAAGAAAAGATATATGTTTGGTATAGAGATACACACCCGCTTCTGTGACATTTGCCACTATACCGTTGAGGAGTGCTGTGTAGATATTCTTCGGTAACCGTAAAAGGCACGTCCAAATACCTCTGTCGTAATCACATTTAATCCAATCAAAGCGCGGACTCGGAACCTTGACCACTATGAGACGAAAGAACACAAAAGCCCATCGGGTATTCCCTTTTCTAAGCTTGATCATAAATCTCCTTGTGGTTGAAATTGAAAGTGCTGTTTGAACTTACAATACTGACTTTTAAAAATCCGTCAATTACTGCGGGACTTGGAATCGAACCAAGATACCAGGCTTCAAAGGCCCGTGTCCTACCTTTAGACGATCCCGCAATGGCTGCAAATCAAGATTAGCGCAATTCGCGCGTTACGAAAAGAGACGTTGGTCTGTTCCCTTTTCGGCGAGAGAAAGAATCGCCAGTTCTATCGGAAGTTCGGGGAGCGGCGCGCGAGCTATCGAATCGTGAGCGGAAAGAAAAGCTAGCAAAGTTTCCGCCGTGACGCTTTTAGTCGCGGCTATTTTTTTGGCGAAAGCGATGTCTTCTTCAGAAAATGTTTTCGTGAAATCTGACTTCGGGTCTATCGAGAGCATCAGTATGGCGCGGAGTTTAATTATGAGAAGTTTTGAAAGAAGCGCCATATCATTTCCCGATTCCACGCCGCGCCGAAGCGCCGTGATGGCATCGGAATATTTTTTATCGGCAATGGCGGAGATTAGGGAATTTACGAGTGTCTGCTTCGGCGCGCCGGTCGTCTCCTCTATCATTTCCGCCGTGATTTTTTTCGCTGAGGATGAAGCGATGACGCGCTCTAAAATGCCGTAAGCGTCTCGGAAAGAGCCGTCGCCCGCGACGGCGATGAGTTCCGCAGAGTTTCCTTCAAGCGCCACGCCTTCGGATTTCGCGGCCGTCGCGACGACGGAGCGGATAATTTCCACCGACGGCCGCTTGAATTCAAAGACCTGACATCGAGAAACTATGGTCTCCGGCAGTTTCTGTATTTCCGTCGTGGCGAGAATAAATACCACATGCGACGGCGGTTCTTCCAAAGTTTTTAGAAGCGCGTTGAAAGCTTCTTTAGTCAGCATATGAACTTCGTCGACGATATAAACTTTGTATTTCGAATCGAAAGGCAGTGTCAGCACCGCGTCACGCAAAGCGCGAATGTCGTCTATACCGCGGTTGCTCGCGGCGTCTATTTCGTAAGTGTCTTTATCCGTCGTGCCAAGCTCACGGGCAAAAATGCGAGCGATAGAAGTTTTACCCGTGCCACGAGAACCAGCAAAAAGATAAGCGTGGGAAATTTTCCCCGATTTGAGTTCACCTGAAAGCGTAGAAACGATTGCGTCTTGACCGATGACTTCTTTGAAATTTGCCGGGCGGTATTTTCGGTAGAGCGCGATGTGGTTCATAACAAAAGTATAACAGATTATTCCTTGGAAATATAAAAAGATTGGGCCCGCTGCGTTTCCGCAGCGGGCCCTTTTCACAAAAATCTTACATTAAACACCGCGTAAACTCCTCTTTTCCGGATTTGAGTACGCGATAGCCTTTGAAGCGGCCAACTTGTTTTGAAGTATTGTTCGAGCCCGATACTTATCCGTATGTGCCTTGGCAGGCGCTATGGGTTTTTCACGGGTGTTCGACTTTTATCGCTTTCTCCGGACGAATCCGATTTTGAGGGTTAAGGAACTCGCCGTGACAAGCTACCATAACATAATTTTATTGTCAAATGGTTTTTAAAAATCGTTTTATTGTTTTCCCGACATCGGCGGCATTTTCGCATTCCATAAGCTCCACGCGCAGTTCTTTGGCGCCGTCAAAGCCGTTTACGTAAGCCTTGAAATGTTTTTTCATAACGGCGAAATTTTTCTTTTTGCCGAGAAGTTTTTCGAAAAGTTTCGTGTGCTCGACCATAACTTTCAATTTTTCTTTGATGTTCGGCGTCTTGCCGGCGAAAAGCCACGGATTGCCGAATATGCCTCGGCCTATCATCACACCGTCGGCTCCGGTTTCTTTCGCGCGCGCCTTCGCCTCTTTCAAATCTTTCACGTCGCCGTTCCCTATGATGAGCGTTTCCAATTTCATTTCGTTTCTGAGCTCAACGGCGCGTTTGACGAATTCCCATCGCGCCGGCACCAAGGACATTTCTTTTCGCGTTCGAGCGTGAATAGTGAGCGCCGCGATGTCTTCAGAAAGAAGTTCCGGAATCCATGTCTCAATTTCCGGCTTGCTCCAGCCTAGTCGAGTCTTGACCGAAACCGGAATGTCTTTTCCGGCGAGAGCTATTCCCTCTTTTGCCGCGCGTATCACTTCACGAGCGATTTTTGGAGTCTTTATGAGAGCGGCGCCAGCGCCTTGTTTTTCAATCGTCTTGTCCGGACAACCCATATTGATATCGAGTCCGTCGAAACCGAGCTCGGCGACGAGACGGGCAGCTTCGCGCATTTTCTCGGGACTCGAAGTGAAAAGCTGAGCAACAATCGGTCTTTCTTTTTCCGTGTACGCGAGATCGACGAGTAAATGTTTTCTACCTTCGTCGTTACAAAGCCCGTCGGCGCTGACGAATTCCGTCCACATGACCGCGGGCTTGCCGTATTTGGCGATAATCCTGCGGAAAGCCGCGTCGGTCACGTCAGCCATCGGAGCGAGAACGAAAAACGGTCTCTTTTTCGAAACTTTTTTCCAGAAATTTTCTTTCATCATCTACTTATAGAATATTTTGTCCGGAAAACGCAAATCCAAGTATTGAAGAGACGTTATGTTCGCCGCGGTTATGCCGGAATTGCTGTTCCCCAAAACTCGGTCGAGATTGGAAAGCGACTGCGATAAATCTTTCGTCGGGTCGACGATAATATCTGTTGAAGTGCCGATGGCTATATCATCGGTATTGTCCGAATTTAGCGTGACTGAAGATGCGTAAATGCCTCTCTGCGGCAAATCGTTTATGAATATAAGAAGCGGTATAAATTCGTCCGCTGGTATGGGCGAGACGCCGACCATCGGCGTCTCGCCGTTTTGAAAGACGATAAGCGAAGTCGCCGCCGAATCGGCTTTCTCGAAAGCGTAGCCGTCTTGGTCTATGTCATCGCAGGACGAGCCGAGGCACCAGAGCGCCGCTGGTGTTTTGTCCGTTATGGTGACGAAAATCGTCGAGAAATATTTTTTTGTCACGGAAACGGACGACGCGGCCGGAAAAACGGCGCTAATATTCCCCGCTATTTTTTTCGCGGAGGCAAGAAAAATATCCGAGTGAGGAAAAAACCACGCGGATTCTCCAATGAGATTATTTTCCACTATTGTTTCGGCCAGCGGTACTTCCTTCGCGCCGCCGGATATTTCAATGTCTTTGACCTGAAAAAAATCGAGCGAAGAAATAAGCGAGAGTCCGCAGACTATGAGCGTCAGACAAGAGAGCGCGCAAACGGAAAGCCAAAATCTGCGCTTTTTTTTGCGCGCCATTATTTTTTCCTGCGTTATTGGAGCTCCTTTCCCCATATATTAAGAACCGATAACTGATTTGCCCATATACGGGACGAGAACTTTTGGAATTTTTATCGAGCCGTCGGCTTGTTGGAAGTTTTCGACGAGGGACACAAGAATGCGCGGCGTGGGAATCGCGGTGGCGTTTAGCGAGTGGGCGTATTTGGTTTTTCCGTCGACGTCTTTGTATCGAATATTAAATCTGCGGGTCTGAAAATCGTGATAATAAGAAGCGCTGGCGATTTCGCGGTACTTGCCTTCTTTCGGCACCCAAAGCTCCGTGTCGTAAGATTTAACATGGGCGGCTTTCAAATCTCCGCCGCAAATAGCGACCTGGCGATAAGGAATGCCGAGGGATTCTATGAACTCCTCGGTGTTCCTATTTAATTCTTCGTGAAATTTCACCGATTCGTCATGGCTAGCTTCGCATAAAATCAATTGCTCCCACTTATAAAATTCGTGAACGCGAATGAGACCTTTTACATCTTTGCTGTAGCTTCCTATTTCCCTTCTGAAACAGGGAGAGAACGCCAAATACCGCTTCGGCAATTCTTCTTTGGTGAAAGTCTCTTCGGCATGATAAGCCATCATCGGCACTTCTGCCGTGCCGGCGAGATATTGTCCGTCTTGAGTTTGGAAAATATCTTCGGCGCTTCCCGGCAGATGTCCCGTGCCGTAGAAATATTCTTTATTGACGATGGCCGGAGCGATGAATGGATTGAATTTCTTTTCGAGAAAAAACTCGCGGGCGTAATTCCAGATTGCCCACGACAGAAGCGCGCCGTCGTTCTTCAAAAAATACCCTCGGAAGCCGTGGACTTTCACCCCTCTGTCGAAATCGGCCATGTCGAGCGCCGTCATAAGTTCTATGTGGTTTTTCGGTTCAAAATCAAAAACGGGTTTCGCGCCCCAAGTTTTCAATTCTTTGTTCTCGCTTTCGTCTTTGCCGTCAGGTACGGAAACATCCGGAATGTTCGGCACGGAAAGCATAAGCGCTTGCCATTCTTTCATCACTTCTTTGAGCGCTTCTTCGTCTTTGACGAGAGATTCTTTGACGAATTTCATCGACTCGACTATAGCCGAACGCTCGGCGGTCGGCGCCTTCGCGATTCTCATACTGGCTTCGTTTTGTTCGGCGCGATGCTTCTCTATGCTTCCCATCAAAGCGCGGCGCTTATCGTCCACGGCGATAAGCGCCGCCACATCGAAATTCATACGCTTTTTCTTCGCGCCTAGGGCGACCAAGTCTTTGTTTTCCCTGATAAATTTGATGTCTAACATTCTCCGTATGATACAATATTTTCCAAGTGGACTCCATACACAAACTTTCGGCGGAAAGTTTTCCTCCTCTCCTGTCCGAAATCACAGACCCACCCGAAAAACTTTACATCAAAGGCGAATTTCCGCTTGCCGAAAAATATCTTACCGTCGTCGGCACGAGAAAACCTTCAAGTTACGGCAAAGACGCGGTCAAAACACTAATCGCCGGACTTCGTGGACTTCCCGTCGTCATTGTTTCGGGACTCGCGCTCGGAACGGACGCTTTGGCCCACGAAGCGGCGCTGGAAAATAATATTTTGACGGTTGCCGTCCCCGGCTCGGGCCTTTCGGACAAAGTCCTCTACCCCGCCGCCAATCGCGAGTTGGCAAAGAAAATTCTCCAAGCCGGCGGATGCCTCATTTCCGAATTTGAGTCTGATTTCAAAGCCACCGATTTTAGTTTTCCGCAAAGAAACAGAATTATGGCGGGGATTTCTCACGCCACTCTCGTCATCGAAGCTCAAATGAAATCCGGCACGCTCATCACTTCAAAATTCGCCACAGAGTACAATCGCGACATTCTGGCCGTGCCCGGTTCGATTTTCTCAACGCTATCCGAAGGTCCTCATATGCTTATCCGTCTCGGAGCGACTCCGATAACGACTCCGGAAGAATTGCGTGCCGCGCTTGGATTTAAAATTGAAGGGAAGAAAAAGAAAATCATAAACATAAAAGACCTGTCTCCACAGGAGAAAAAAGTCGTGGAGCTTCTCGAAACACCTCTGCCTCGCGACGAACTAGTGGACTCTTTAGATATGCCGGTATCCCAAGCCCAGGCTCTCATCGGCGTTATGGAAATCAAAGGCATCATCACCGAAGCTGGCGGAGAGATGAGGCTTGCGTAACCCTAAAATTTAAAGTAAAGTCTCGACCAGAAAGCACCCCCCTCACATGAACAACATATCCCCAAGACTCTTCTTTTTGAACGCTTTTGGACCGTTTCGCAAGTCGGAAATCATCGAGGTTAGGGAAAAGATGGTCATCACGATAGACAACGAAACCTTTCCCATCTTCCTCGTCTGCCGAAAGTTCGACACGAATGCCCGATCCTCGGACTTTCACGCCGAGCTTCACCAGCGAGGCTTCATAAACGCCGAAGACGATGAGGTCAAACTTCTGATGATTCCCGAAGGATTCAGTCTCATAAACAAATCCGTCGACTTCGCGGGAGACGCTGTCCTCGTGGCGGTAAAGAAAAGAGTCTACTACAGATATCCGAAATCCTCGGCGGAAAACCGCCTCGTGCCGTCACATTAGTTGACGGCACTTTTTATTTATCCACCGTTGCGTTTTTTTTGCCTCTCGTGTAATACTTGCGCGAATGGTTAAAGAGAAAAACACTTTGGTCATCGTCGAGTCTCCGGCGAAAGCCAAGACAATAGAAAAATATTTGGGCGCGGGCTACGAGGTCGTGGCTTCCGTCGGCCATGTGCGCGATTTGCCGAAATCAAACAAAAAAGCCATCGATATCGAAGGCGGCTTTATTCCCCATTACGAAATATCCAAAGGCAAAGAAAAAATCGTCGCCGAAATCGCCAGGAGGGCGTTGAAATCAAGCGAGGTCCTGCTCGCCACCGACCCCGACCGTGAAGGCGAAGCTATCGCTTGGCATGTGGCTATTGCCACCGGCCTCGACCCCGACAAAACAAAACGCGTGGTTTTTCACGAAATTACCAAAAGCGCGGTCGAAGAAGCCATCAATCATCCTCGAGCCATAGACGAAAACTTGCGGCGCGCCCAAGAGGCGCGCCGCGTCCTCGACCGCCTCGTCGGTTACGACCTCTCCGGTCTCATTTGGAAAAAAGTCCGCTATGGACTCTCCGCCGGCCGCGTTCAATCTCCCGCTCTGCGCATAATAATGGAACACGAACGCGAAATCCGCGCTTTTGTGCCGGAGAAGTTTTGGACGATAACGGCGGACACGGAAGCAGGGAACAAAACGAAACTTCTTTTTGTTTGTTCCGAAGAACCACGAGAGGAAAAAGAAATGAAAAGAATCGTCGCGGCCGGAGAGAAAAATCCTTGGCATATCGTGGATGTGAAAGAAACTGAAGCCAAGCGCAGTCCTTATCCGCCATTCACCACTTCCACCCTCCAGCAGACTGCGAGCTCGCGTCTCGGCTTCTCGCCGTCGCGCACGATGTCCGTCGCCCAGCGTCTCTACGAAGCCGGTCTCATTACATATATGAGGACCGATTCGGTAAACCTTTCCGATTTCGCCCTAGGCGCGGCAGCCAACACGATAAAGAAACTTTACGGCGAGGAATTTTTGACCGTTAGAAAATACCAGACAAAAAGCAAAAACGCTCAAGAAGCTCACGAGGCCATTCGCCCGACGGATGTTTCAAAAATGAAAGCCGGTCATAATCCCGAACAGCAAAAACTTTACGCTCTTATACTGGCTCGCACCCTCGCTTCGCAAATGGCGGACGCCAAAATTTTAAGAACGCGCGTCACGGCGAATATTTTCGGCAATTCCATTCCGGACTTCGCCGCAAACGGCTCGCAAACTCTTTTTGCCGGCTGGCTTAAGGCCGACCCAGAAGCTCGCGGCGAAGATGTAGAACTTCCAAAACTTTCCTCAAACGACCCGCTCAAGCTGATTGAAATCAAAACACAGGAAAAACAAACAGAGCCGCCGGCAAGATACACCGAAGCCGGCCTCGTCAAAGAATTGGAAAAACGCGGCATCGGCCGGCCTTCGACTTACGCTTCCATTATAAAAACGATAGAAGACCGCGAGTATGTGACGAAAGAAGGCCGCTCGCTAAAGCCCACCGACACCGGCGACGTTGTCTCGACATTTCTCGAAAATAATTTCGGTAATTATATAAGCGACACTTTCACCGCCGAAATGGAAGACGAGCTCGACCTCATCGCCGAAGGCAAAATCAAGTACGAAAAAGTTCTCGGCGATTTCTACAAACCTTTCCTCAAAGACGTAAAAGCCAAAGACAAAATGGACAAGCTCACCACTCTCGGCGACGCCGACCCGAAACTCAAATGTCCCGTCTGCGGTTCGCCGATGATTGTGAAACTCGGCCGAGGCGGCAAATTCCTTTCTTGCTCGAGATATCCGGACTGCAAAGGAATGCTCACGATAGACGGAATGGAAATGCCAAAAGATCGAGTCTTGGGAATTTTCCCCGAAACAGGACAAGAAATCACGATGAAAACCGGAAAATTTGGTCCGTATGTTCAAGTCGGCGAAAAAACAAAAGAAATAAAATATCCGAAACGCGCTAGCGTCCCACCGGAAAAAGTCGCAACTCTCACGCTTGAAGAAGCCTTACATCTCCTCACGCTTCCCCGAAAACTAGGAGTGAATCCCGAAACAGGTAAAGAAATTTCCGCGAACAAAGGCAGATTCGGCCCGTACGTGGTCGAGGACGGCGATTTTCGCTCGCTCAAGACGGACGACGTCTACACGATTACCCTCGAGCGCGCATTAGAAATCCTCAAAGAACCGAAAAAGAAACGTGGGTTCACGAGAAAGAAAAAAGAATAATTAGAGGGAAAAATTCTTCAAAGAATACAAATCGTCGCTTTCATCGTCAGCTTTTTTCTCGACGGGCGTACGATCGTCGAGAGACACAGATGGCGTCTCAGTCGGAACAGGTTCTGACTCGTTTGTGCGCTTCGCTAAGACTACGCTCTCGCCAGAACCTATTCCTCCCTCGCCACGAACAGCTTCGATGGAGGCATTTCTTTTGTTTGTCATCATATTCAAAATCGCGTGCAAATCTTCTTCGGAGAAAAAATCAATCATAATTTTGCCGCCGTCTTTTCTCTGCTCCACGTGGACGCGCGTGCCCAAAGCCTCGCTTATCTTGCTTTCCATCTCGGCGATTTCTTGGTCGAAAATTTTCTCGGGGCGCCTCGCTCGGTCTACGGCAATGCGCCTCGCTATGAGCTCGGCTTCCCTCACCGTCACCCGTTTGTGAATTATTTCTTTATACAAAGTTTCCTGCTCTTCTTTTCTGGTGTCGAGCATGAGGAGCGGTCGCGTGTGGCCTTCGGAAATCTTTCCTTCGGAGAGAGCCGAGAGCATTTCTTCGGGCAATGTCAAAATGCGAAGTGAGTTCGCGACATATTCGCGCGAGCGGCCGATGCGCGAACCTATCTCGCCTTGTTTTAATCCGAATTCTTTCGCCAACCTTTCGAATCCTCGCGCTCGATCCACGGGATTTAAATCCTCGCGCTGAAGATTTTCTATAATCGCCAGTTCAAGCTTGAGCCGCGCGTCATCGGCGTCGGTGCGGATGATTGCGGGGAGTGTCGGCACGCCGACGAGTTTGGCCGCGCGCAGACGCCGCTCGCCGGAAATGAGTTCGTATTCGACTGCGAATCCGCCTTCTTCTTTCGGCACTTCCTTGCGCGTCACGACCAAGGGCTGGAGAATGCCGTACATCCTTATCGATTCGGCGAGTGTGCGTAAAGCGTTTTCGTCGAATTCGCGGCGCGGCTGGTAAGGGTTGGGTTTTATTTTTTCCGTCTCAATCCAGAAAATCGAATCACCCATTATGTTGGACATACAATGATTTTAAATCAAAAGTATATAATTGTCATATGATAAAAATTTCTCTGGCCGCACTCTTCGCGTTCGTTGTCATCTTCGGGTCAATAATCTTCATCCGGCAATCCTCTCCGATTCATGACTCCCAACCCCTCGTGCCGGTAAAACCGCCGCCGTCTCTCCCGGCGACGGAAGAATTTAAAGTCGTTATCGGCGGCGACGTGATGCTCGACAGACACAACCGTGCGCTCGGTAACCTTTACGGTTATGATTATCTCTTCCAAGGTATCGCACCGCTTTTCAAATCCGCGGACGAGAGCGTCGTCAATCTTGAAGGCCCGGTCACCGACTATCCTTCAAAAACTCTCCTATCGAACGGCGAGACTGACGATGATTTGACTTTCACTTTCGCCACAAATACGCCGGAAGCCCTCGCCGCCGCCGGCATTTCACTCGTGAGCTTGGCAAACAATCACACGTATAATTTCGGAGCGGACGGACTTGCGCAAACGCACGAGTGGCTCTCCGACGCCGGAGTCGAATGGTTTGGCGACCCGCTAAACACCGGCGGAACGGAACAAATTATCTGCAAAAATTCAATTTGCGTGGCTTTCGTCGGCTATCACGAATTTAATCCCGGTCAAGACCACATTCTCGCCGACGTAAAAAGACTTTCGAGTGAAGGTTATCCGGTGGTCGTCATGGCACACTGGGGCGACGAATACGCGACAAACACGCCGGCAAGAGTTAAAGCCGAGGCCCGAGAATTCGTAGACGCCGGAGCGACGGCGATAGTCGGCGCCCATCCGCACGTCCTTGGCGATAAAGAATGGATCGGCAATGTGCCCGTCATTTACTCGCTCGGCAATTTGCTCTTCGACCAGTATTTTTCGCAAGACGTGATGACCGGAAACGTCGCGGAACTCGATTTTGAAAAAGTCGACGGCGCCGTTTATTTGGACAAAGTCCTCTTGTATACGGTTTCGAACGCTTCGCATCAAGGACCAGTCGTCGTCGGGCCGCCGATTGAATTTTCGGAGTAAGACGGCTAGACTGAAGCAATGCCGGAGTGGTGGAATGGCAGACACGCACGACTCAAAATCGTGTCTCGAAAGAGGTGAGGGTTCAAGTCCCTCCTCCGGCACAATTCCAAATAACATGCTTTACACAAGAAAAGGAGACGACGGCAAAACGAAAACTTTCGGCTGCGACCAAAGAATTTCGAAAAGTTCGGCCGTGGCGGAAGCTCTCGGCGCTCTCGACGAAACGAATTCTTTTCTCGGCTTGTGCAAGGTAAGTTCGCGCAAAACGAAATTTAAACTTCGCGGAAAAAAGTTTTCGGACATAGTGGAAACCGTTCAGGGAAATCTTTTCATTGTCCAAGCCGAAGTCGCCGGCGCAAAGAAAACGATTTCGGCGGAGAAAATAAAAGAAATCGAAGCTCTGGTGGACACGGCGGAAAAAGAATTGCCGCCGATAAAAACATTTTTGATTTCCGGGGGCACGGAACTCGCCGCGCTTTTCGACGCGGCGCGAACGATCGCTAGAAGAGCAGAGCGCAGAGTGGTCTTTGTTCGTGACGAAAATATGGTAAAAATCGGTAAAGACACGGCTTCGTATCTGAACCGTCTCTCTTCCCTTCTTTACGCTCTGGCCCGTCTGGCAAATCATAAATCCGGCATCAAAGAAAATTCGCCGAGATATGAGTAAGAAATTTCAGAAAATCGTAGCCGTGGTCGGGCAAACGGCCACGGGGAAAAGCGATTTGGCGGTGGCTTTGGCCAGAAAGTTTAACGGCGAGATAATTTCCGCTGATTCGCGGCAAGTTTATCGCGGACTTGATATTGGTTCCGGGAAAATAACTCGCCGAGAAATGAAGGGTGTCAGGCATTACCTTCTCGATATCGCCGACCCAAAAAAGAAAAGATACACGGCCGCGGATTTCGCGGCGGACGCGAAATCCGCGGCCTCCGCTATTTTCTCCCGCAACAAACTTCCCATAATTTGCGGCGGCACGGGATTTTATATTGAAAACTTTCTCCATAACAACTTGCCCGATGTTCCTCCAAATGAAAAGCTCCGAGCGAAACTGAAGAAACTCCCCGCCGAAGTTTTGCTAGCAAAACTTCGGCTTCTCGACCCTGAACGCGGCAAAAATATCGACCCGAAAAACAAAATCCGAATTATCCGAGCCATAGAAATCGCCAAAGCGCTCGGTAAAGTGCCGAAACGAAAAACAAAAAATCATTACGAGATTCTTACGATAGGCCTCACTTTGCCGAGCAAAGAAATAAGGGAGAAAATCCACGCGCGATTGCTCAAAAGAATGCGCTCTGACGCTTTGGTCAAAGAAGTCCGCGAACTGCACAAGAAAGGCGTCTGTTATCGCCGACTTTACGATTTCGGCCTCGAGTACAGATATGTCGCTTTGTATTTGCAAAACAAAATCTCGAAAGAGAAAATGCTTTACGAGCTTGAAAAAGAAATTTATCGCTACGCAAAGAGACAGATGACATGGTTTCGCCGTGATAAAAATACGAAATGGTTCGCCCCGACCGAGAAATCGAAAATAGAAAAACTTGTCCACGCTTTCATTGACAAAAAATAGCGACAGGAATAGTGTGAAAAACAAGGAGTACAAAACATGAATATTCTGCATCTTTTCAAGAGCGAATCTCTTGAAGAAAAGCTTAGGAAAGTCGTCGACAGGAAGGATGCACTCAAGTGGCGCAGGGACCACGATTTCCTCAGGTCAAACGAGCGTAAGCGCATAGACGACGAAATGGCGAGTCTCGAGAGAGAAAGCGACAAACTGGCGGCGAAAATTTCCGCCAGGGACGTCAAGGCCGCAGCAAAGGCGAAAGCCTGACACAGTCCGACATAGGTCGGCTGTTTTTTATTTCTCTTTCCTCTTCAAATATTTCTTGCCTTTTATTTTGTCGGGCAGATAGCTTTCCTTGTCGTATTTTTCGTAACCCTTGTGATAGCCGAGCTCTTTCATAAGTTTCGTCGGAGCGTTTCGGATTTTTAATGGAATAGGTAAATTGCCGAGCTTTTTTACGTCATCGAAGGCTTCAAAATAGGCGTCGTAAGAACTCCTGTCTTTTGCCGCGAGAGCGAGATAGCTCGCTCCGTGAGCGAGATTGATTTGGGCTTCGGGCATTCCGATAGTATCCACGGCGGCAAACACGGCGTTGGCGACGACGAGAGCCGTCGGCTGAGCAAGTCCGATGTCTTCGGACGCGAATATGACCATTCGGCGGGCGATAAATTTCGGGTCTTCCCCGCCGGCGACCATTCGCGCGAGATAATACAAAGCGGCGTCCACGTCTCCGGCTCGCATGCTTTTTATAAAGGCCGAAATGGTGTCGTAGTGTTCGTCGCCTTTCTTGTCGAAACGGATGAATGTGTGCTCGAAAGCGCTTTTCAAGGTCTCGGTCGTAATGTTGCCGTAGACTTGTTTTGTGTTTTCGATGGCGGTGATGGCGATACGCGCGTCGCCGTTGGCTAGAGTCACGAGCCAGTCGAGAGCGTCTTTGGGCACCTTCACTTTCGTCCGCTCGATTATTTTTCTTATTTCTTTGTCCGACAGACTGTTGAGCACGAACACGCGACAACGCGAAAGAAGAGCGGAAATTATTTCAAAGCTCGGATTTTCCGTCGTCGCGCCGATAAGCGTCACTCGTCCCGTCTCGACGAGAGGCAAAAGGAAATCCTGCTGGGCTTTGTTGAAGCGGTGGATTTCGTCGAGGAAAAGCAATTTCGGTCGCGGGTCGAGAAGCGTCGGGTCGTCCACTATTTTCTTTATATCGTCTTTGCCGGCCGAAACGGCGGAAAGTTCGTAGAGCTTGGCGTTGAGTGCGTTCGCGTATATTCGCGCGAGTGTCGTCTTGCCCACTCCCGGCGGTCCCCAGAGGATGAAAGAGAAAAGGTGCTTGTCTTTCATCGCCATCTTTAGCGGCCCTTTCGGTCCTACCAAATGCTCCTGTCCGACGAATTCCTTGAGCGTCTTCGGTCTGATTTTGTTTGCGAGAGGTTCCATGGATGTGATTATACATCCGCGCGGAAATAGTATTAAATCTCAAAAACATCCAAACTGACCATTTAAAAAATGTAAAACCGATGAGAATACAGAAATAATTAGTTATTTTTGTGTTGAGAACCAAAATAAACTTCTTCTCTTATAAGAAAAAATAAACCAACGAGTAACGCTATGTATAAAGTAACAACTCCAACATCACTGTCTTTGGATATTTGAATACTGTTACGGTCGTAAAAACAATAAGTATAAAAATGGAACATTAATAAATCCAAGAATAATATCACTAAAGTATGCTAAAGATTTACCTTCTAATCTTATTGAGTCTTCTTTATATTTCCGCTCCTTCTTATCAGGAGGCGGCTGTATCATTGTCATTCCCATATTAGTAAGGATTATATCACTAATGATTCTAGCTCGTCATGACAAATAGAAAAATATTTCGAAAAATGCTAATCTAAATCCGCTTGGGTGATTAGTTAAATGGTATAACGTTCGTCTCCAAAACGAACATTGGGGGTTCGATTCCCTCATCACCCGCCAATGATCCGTGAAAGTGCTACAATAGCGAGTATGAAAGGATACATTTCAAACATTGAAAAGCTTTCGCTCGCGAACGACAATTTCAGAAAAGTCCTGTACACCGACAAAAACAGCCAGCTCGTCCTCATGTCTCTTTTGCCGAAAGAAGAAATCGGCGAAGAGATACACGATGTGGACCAATTCCTGCGCGTGGAAAAAGGTTCCGGCGCGGCGATATTAAACGGTGTCTCTCAAAACATCGCCGACGGAAGCGTCATCATCGTGCCGGCTGGAACAAAACACAATATCGTAAACGACGAAAAGGGCTCGATGAAACTTTACACTCTCTATATGCCCCCGCATCACAAAGACGGAGTCATTCACAAGACGAAGGCCGACGCGGAAGCAGACGAAAGCGACCATTTTGACGGCAAAACTTCTGAATAATATTTTCCGGTTTTAAATTGACACTCGCCTTCCAATTTGATATCAAGATACCGCTAGCCCTTTGTCGTTCTCCAAACCTGTTCGCCAAAAACCGAAAGAAAATGAAAATAGACTACATTCTCACTCTGTCCGCGATCGGAAGCATCCTGCTTCTGGTCCTAGCCGGATTCTTGAGGAAAAAAGTGAAGAGGGGTTCGGGATTCGCCATGCCTCTTGACTTCGCCATTTCCTTGTTTTTCTTAGCGGCGCTCGTCACGACACTCTGGCTTCGCGACAAGAGCCCGATACTCCTCGCCGCGGCCATCGGCGCGGCGGCGATAATCGTCGGCGGAGGTTTTCTCGCCGCCGACTTTTACAGAAGTTTCGTATTGAAAAAGCGGCGCCAAACCGAAACCGTCCCCTAAAGGACGGTTTTTTATTTAATAAGTGTTTATCGTTTGCGTATCCTGTATGTTTTGTCCGTTCGCCCAAAATACAGAGTGGTCGTTTGCATTGAGCGAAACCGTGATAGTGTGCCTGCCCGGCAAAACTTCGGTCGACGGAATGTGGTACCAATCGCTGAATACGACATATAGAGTGCCGTCAATATATAGGTGAATGTGGCCTTGGTCGGCGACGGGCGCTTGATTGATAAGCTGCGGAGTCAAAGTGAAATTCGTCGTCGTCACATGGAGGTCGTAGCCGTCGAGAGAATCTTTGGTCAAAGTAAACGAAACGGTCGGTACCGACGTGCCGGCGGGAATGTCGAACGTTTTCTGCATCATATCGGAAGACATCGAGCTTCCCGTTTGATTTTCCGAATTACCGACGAGATACGGCGCGACGAGAGCGGCAAAAAGAATAATGACGGCAAGAATCAGTATTTTTATGTAAATATCTTTTTTGTTTTCGGGAATCGCCGAGACTTTTTCGCTTGGCGCGGAATTATTTCTCAAACTGAAAAGCAAAGCGGCGAAAACGAAAACATATATTATCGACGCGCCGATGTCGGTCGCTCCCGACATATACGGGCCGCCAAAGCCCGTCGTCGTCCATATGAGCGCGGAGAAAATCATTCCCGTCCACATGGTCGTCTTCGGGAAAAATCCAAATATGAGACACGCCGCTAGCGCCATGCTTATCAGAGCTACGGCGACGGCGAAAGCGTGGGGACTTGCGCTCGTGATCCAAACCCAAAGATTCATCCAAGCCGCCAAAATCGGCGGCTGACCGGAAATATTGTTCGTGAGATAACTTTCAAAATTGTTGAGAAACGCCGGCGACCACGCCATGACGGAATCGATCGCCCAGACGATGCCGAATGCGATACGGAGATAGACGAAATTATTTCTTTGATTCTTTAAAAACGACACGTTTGCGAAGTTTTTTAGAATATTTCTTGAGTTCGATTTTGCGCTCCACTTTGCGCTTGTTTTTGCGCGTAATGTAGACCTCGCCGGTCTGCTTGTTTTTCAAAATGATAAGTTGGTCTTGTGACATATTTTTGCTTGCCTCGCAATAGCTTTAGCGGAGGCGGGTTGAGTTTTCAGGTTAGCACGGGACAAACTATTTGTAAATTCTCGGGATTGCCGCGTTGATTTGCGTCACGACTTCGTAATTTATCGTGCCGGTCTTGTCCGCTATTTCTTCCGCGCTTACCCGCTCTTTGCCTTGCGCGCCGATAATGACTACTTCATCGCTCTGCTTTACGCCAGCGATGTCCGTGACATCAATGACAAGCATATCCATCGATACTCGGCCGATGATTTTCGCTCGCTTGCCGCGGACGAGAAACTCGCCTTTGCCCGAAAGCGAGCGACGGATGCCGTGCCAATATCCTATGGGCACGACAGCAAGGATGGAATCTCTTTTCAATTTTTCCGTGAGATCGTAGCCGACGCGTTCGCCGGATTTGATTTTTTTCACTTCGGAAATTATGGCTTTCCAAGTGAGAAGCGGGAAAAGCTTCGTTTGCGGCGCCACTTCTTTAATTTCATTCGACGGCCAGAGTCCGTAAAGCGAAATGCCGGCGCGTACCATATCGAAATGAAATTCACGACTGAAAAATATTCCCGAGGTCGCCGATGAGTGAATGATTGGGTGAATGCCGACCATTGAGAAAACATTCTTCCATTTTTGGAGCTCGCGAATCTGCATTCGCGAATAACTTTCGTATTTCGGCGTTTCCATCGCCGCGAAATGAGTGTAAAGACCTTCGATTGCTATTTTATTTCCTGCTTTTTTTATTTCACGGAAAACTTTTTCGACATCGCCCGCTTGGAAACCTTGGCGATGAAGTCCCGTGTCTACTTTGATGTGGATTTTGAGAGCTGAGCTCTCGCGCGGCAGGGCGCCATTTTTTCGCTTGTGCGCTTCGCTCCGACTTACGCGCTCAAAAACGGCGCCCTGCCGCGCGGCCGCTTTCAGTGACTCCAAACTTGAAATCGTGACGGAAATATTTTTCGCGGCGCACTGCGCAAAATTAGCCGGAAAGACGAATCCTAAGATTAAAATTGGTTCTTTGATTCTCGCGTCGCGAAGTTCTATGGCTTCTTCAAATGAGTCCACGGCGAAAAAATCCACCTTGGATTTTTTCGCCTCTCTCGCGTATTGAATCATGCCGTGGCCGTAAGCGTTGCTTTTCACCACCGCCATAAATTTGGTTTTCGGCGCGAGAAAACTTTTCAGCCGCGCGATATTTCTCGCCACGGCTCCCCTGTCTATTTCCACCCACGTGCGGAGATTTTTCGTCTTGGACATTTTGTGCGCAAGGAGGGATTCGAACCCCCGTAGACGTATAGTCGGGTGATTTACAGTCACCTGCAATTGACCACTCTGCCACTTGCGCAGAACTTTAATCTAGCAGATTACGAGCTACTTTTCTACTTTCTCTTCTTCCTTTTTGACGGCGTGAGTTTTTATCGGAGATTTCTTTCCCTTTTTGTTGTCGAAAACAAATTCATTGCCTTTCATCGAGACGGAAATGGTGCCGCCGCGGTTGAGACCTTGGGTAAGCATAAATGTGGCGACCGGCGTGAGAATCTTGTCTTGAATGAGGCGTTTGAGCGGTCGAGCGCCGTATTGCGGATTGTAACCTTCTTTGGTGATGTAATCGTAAACTTCCGGGGTAAGGTCTAGAGCGATGCCTTTCTCCGCGAGACGTTTGATGACGAGTCCGACTTGCATCGCGACGATATTTTTCACGGCTTCAGGCGAGAGCACGTCAAAGATGATGATGTGGTCGAGACGGTTTAGAAATTCCGGTCGGAAATAATCGCGCAAAGACTCCGTGACTTTGGCCTTGACGTCTTCGTATTTGGCTTTCTCACCGGACTGCGCGGCAAATCCGATGGACTGCATCTTGTCTATGTATTGCGCGCCGATGTTTGAAGTCAAAACGATAATGGTGTTTTTGAAATTAACAACGCGGCCTTTGGCGTCGGTAAGACGGCCATTGTCTAGAACTTGAAGCAAGATGTTGAAAACTTCCGGATGGGCTTTCTCTATTTCGTCGAAAAGAATCACGGCGTAAGGGCGATGACGCACGGTCTCGGTGAGTGAGCCGCCTTCTTCGTGACCGACATATCCCGGTGGCGCGCCGATGAGTTTGCTCACGCTGTGGCGTTCCATAAATTCCGACATATCGACGCGAATGAGCGCTTTGTCGTCGTCGAACATAAACTCGGCCAGCGCCTTGGTCAGTTCCGTCTTGCCGACACCGGTCGGACCGAGAAAAAGAAAAGAGCCGATAGGACGATTGGGGTCGGCGATGCCGGCGCGAGCCCTGCGGACGGTGTCGGCGATTTTCTTTACCGCGTCGTCCTGACCGATGACGCGTTTGTTTAATTCCGCTTCCATTCTGACGAGCTTGGCCGCTTCCTCTTCGAGCATTCTCGATACCGGCACGCCCGTCCAACGAGACACCACGGTCGCGATGTCTTCTTCCGTGATTTCTTCTTTCAAAATGCGACGCGAAGTTTGAAGGCGTTTCATTCTTTTGGCTTTGGTTTCCAAATCTTTTTCGAGCGCGGGAATCTTGCCGTAGCGAATCTCGGCGGCTTTGGACAAATCGGCGCGGATTTCGGCTTGCTCGGCTTCCCTGCGCAAACTTTCAAGCTCTTTCTTTATGCCTTTGATATCCACTAAAAGTTCTTTTTCGTTTTTCCATTTGAGTTCTAGCTCGCTCGTCTTTTCCTTGTGTTCGGCGATTTCTTTTTCGATTTCTTTGATGCGCGCCTTAGCGGTCTTGCCCGCATCCGTCTCGGCTTCTTTTTTCAATGCCTCGCGCTCTATCTCAAGACGCATTATTTTCCTGTGAGTCTCTTCGAGTATCGGCGGCTTTGATTCGAGGGAGATTTTTAGCGCGCTCGCCGCTTCGTCAATGAGGTCAACAGTCTTGTCGGGCAAAAATCTGTCGGTGATGTAGCGGCTGGAAAGATTTACGGCGGCGAGGATTGCGTCGTCCGTGATGCGGACGCCGTGATAAAGCTCATATTTTTCCTTGAGACCGCGGAGAATGGCAATAGCGTCTTCAATGGACGGCTCGGCGACGAAAACCGGCTGAAAGCGGCGAGTGAGCGCCGGGTCTTTTTCTATGTGTTTTTGATACTCCTTTATTGTCGTCGCTCCGATGGCGCGAAGCTCGCCGCGAGCGAGCGCCGGCTTGAGCATATTCGATGCGTCGAGCGAGCCCTCGGCGGCGCCCGCGCCGACGATGGTGTGGATTTCATCTATGAAAAGAATAATTTGGCCTTCGGCGCGCTCGATTTCTTTCATTATGTTTTTGAGACGCTCTTCAAATTCTCCGCGGTATTTCGTGCCGGCGATGAGAAGTCCGAGGTCAAGCATTATGAGCTCTTTGTCTTTGAGAGATTCCGGAACGTCGCCTGAGGCCATGCGCAAAGCCAAGCCCTCCACTATCGCGGTCTTGCCGACGCCCGCTTCGCCGATGAGAATCGGATTGTTTTTCGTCCGGCGCGAAAGAATCTGGATGATGCGGCTGATTTCAAGGTCACGGCCGATGACGGGGTCGAGTTTGTTGTCGTGCGCCATTTTAGTCAAACTCTTGGTGTATTTTGAAAGATATTTATATTTCTTGGTCTCCGTTTGACCGGTATTTTTCTGCGAGCGGATTTCCGAAAGAACGCGCACGACGGCGCCACGGTCTATTTTGAAACGCGCGAGAATGTCGCGCGCCGCGCTCGGAATCTCAAGAAGCGATATGAGCAAGTGTTCCGTCGAAATAAATTCGTCTTTGAGGGACGAGGCGACTTTTGCCGAATGTTCGAGCGTCTGCGCGAGGTCGGGCGTCAGGTAGAGCTGATACGACGGAGAAATCGTCGAAGCCGACGGCGTGCCTTCGAGAGATTCCAAAATGGAATCCGTGAGAAGCATCGTGTCCACTTCGAGCCGGTCGAGAATGGACATTACGATGCTTTCTTCCTGAAGCAAAAGCGCCGAGAGTAAATGCAAAGGCGAGACGTGGGATTGGCCGCGCTCGACGGCTACTTCGTGCGCGCGGCGGATGGCTTCTTTTGCTTTTGTCGTGAAGTGTCCAAATGGAGGCATATGTTTTTATACGAAACTTTCTATAGGCCTTGGTTCACAAGAGCCACCGCGTATTTTGCCGGAACAAATCCGTCGGAAACTGTTGAGCCCGTCTTGAAACCGACAATGTTGCCGGAGAGATCGACAAGAATGGCGTTAGTCATGAGTTCCTGGTCGGAAATATTGGAGAAAATATTTGTTACCGTTTCGTCGGAAGACGTGGCGGAAACGGTTATCGTCGAAAGACTGGAGATGATGCCGGTGGAAATGAAAGGATTGGTCTGTCCGCCTATCGCCACGACCGTCTGACCGAGCTGGACGCCGTCGGAGTTCGTGAAGGTCGCGCCGGTGAAAGCTTTGGCTTGCGTCAAATCAGAGCTCTGCGCCATGGAGAAAATGGAAAGTCCCGACGAAGGGTCGGTTGAAAGAAGGGAAAGGTTCACTGTGTTGCCGCCTTCGAGATGTCCGGAGAAGCTTGTCTCCCCGGCTACGGTTATTTTACCGACGACGAAAGTAGTCGTCGCAGAGGCGGAGCTCGTGGCTATGACGCCGAAACCGACGAAATGCGTGTTGCCGTAGGGGTCGGAAGAATAAACGCGGACGATTGATTGCGACGCTTTGGCTATGGCGGCGATCGTCGCGGTGTCTTCTTGTACGATTACGGTCTCCTGAGCCACTGCCGCGCCCTGTGTGGCGGGCGCGACTTTTTCGACAGTAGTCTGAATGACGTGCTCTATGGTCTGCGTCACCGGCGGCGGAGCTTGATTCATCAAAGACACGGTAATGATGCCCGTGGCCGTGGACGCGACGAAAGAGACCAAAAGCGCCACCAAAATGACCTGATGTTTGTTTAGATTATTGAGATCCATGGTTTAGAGTGTAAAACATTTATTGATTTTTAGCAAGGGGTGAGTTTTTAGCCAGAATTTTCTTGATATTCTCCAGAGCTTCTACGATTTTTATTATATCACGCTTGGTGTTTTTGACGCCAAAGGTAAAACGCAAAGTGCTCCGCGAGCGCCACTTATTTCCCGGTTCAAGCGCGGAAACGACGTATGATTCATCTTCGCCTTTCAGGCACGAGCTTTTTGTCGAGCACGCGATACCTTTGGCGTCAAGCGTTAGCACGGCGAACTCCGCGTCGGAAATCCACGGGAAAGAAAAATTGGCGTTATTCGGCAATCTTTTTTCGAGAGAGCCGTTTAGAACCGCTTCGGGAAAATGCTCCTCCGTTTCTAATACGAAAAAGTCGCGCAAAAGTTTCATTCGCGCGGAAAATTTCTCGCGGCCGCCCTGAGCTTGTCGAAGGGCGGCCGCCATTCCCGCGATGCCGGAAATATTTTCCGTGGTTGAACGCAGTCCCCTTTCCTGTCCGCCGCCAAAAAGAATAGGCGAGATTTTCACGCCGTTTCTCACGAAAAGGATTCCCGCGCCGCGTGGCCCGTATATTTTGTGGCCGTCGAGAGACATAAGGTCGGCGCGCAGATTTTCCCGATGAAGAGAAAGAAAAAGTGGTGCTTGACAGGCGTCAGTGTGGAAAAAAGGATACACGCTTGCCTTTTCTTTTTTCATTTCGCGAATCATTTCTCCGATTTCGTGAATCGGCTGTATCGTGCCTATTTCGTTGTTCGCGTACATTACGGAAACCAAAACCGTATCGGGATTTATTTTTTTCTTTATTGATTCGACGGAAACGATTCCTTCTTTATTTATGTCGGCAAAGGAAATTTTTACGCCGCGTTTTTCGTATTCCCTGACGCATTCGAGAACGGAAGAATGCTCAATCGGCGTCGTGACGACGTGAATTTTTTCATATGGAATCCCGTCGGCACGTCTTGCCTCAATGACTCCGGCAACGCCGAGATTGTTCGATTCCGTGCCGCCGGAGGTGAAAAAGATTTCTTCCGGACGGGATTCGAGGGCCCGCGCGCAAAGCGCGCGGGCCGCTTCCAGAAATTTTTCCGCTTCGACGCCTTCTTTATAAATAGCCGACGGGTTTCCGAGTTTTTCGGTTTTCCTCATGGCGCGGCGGGCTTCACTCGACAGCGGCGTCGTCGAAGCGTAATCCGCGTATATTCTTTTTCGAAACATCTAAGTATCATAAATCATAATTGCGAAATCGGCGAAAAAGATATATATTGTCGGTATGCTCTTGACCACAAACACTCTCGTCATAATTCTCATCGTCCTAATGATTGCCGTCACGGTCGACGCCGTTATGCTTCGGCTGAAACTGCGAAAAGTAATGCGTTGCAAGACTGTCGATATCGCCGATTCGATTGTCTCTCTCGACAAGGACGTTAAGTCTCTAGAAAACTTTCAAGGAGAAGCGGAAAAATATTTCGTCGGCGTCGAGAAAAGATTGCGACGCAGTGTCCAAGGAATTCACACCGTGCGCTTCAACGCTTTCAAGGGCACGGGAGAAGGCGGCAATCAGAGTTTCGCCGCCGCGCTCGTTGACGAGAACGGCGACGGATTCATAGTATCGAGCATGTATTCGCGCGACCGTGTTTCCGTGTTTTCCAAGCCGATAGCTCGTTTCAATTCCGAATACGAACTTTCCGGCGAAGAGCGCGAAGCCCTATCGCGCGCGAGAGAGCGTATATCAAACTGACGTGACACATCATTTCATTTCAAAACAATCTTATGCCGAAAACCGTAGCCAATCCGCCAACTGGCGGAGAAAAGAAAACATCCATCGAGCGACCTCCGGTCGTCGCGGTTTTGGGGCATATCGACCACGGCAAGAGCACACTTCTTGATTACATAAGAAAAACTAATGTGGTGGACGCCGAGGTCGGCGGCATCACGCAGAAAATTTCCGCTTATGAAATAGAACACGCCGGCAAGAAAATCACTTTCATAGACACGCCCGGGCACGAAGCGTTCCAAGAAATGCGCAAGCGCGGAAGTCGTGTCGCCGACCTAGCCATCCTCGTCATCAGCGCCGAAGACGGGGTCAAACCGCAAACGATTGAAGCATACAAAGCCATCGAAGAATCAAAAACACCTTTCATTGTCGCCATAAATAAAATAGACAAGCCAAACGCGGACATAGACCGAACAAAAAACTCTCTCGCGGAAAACGGCGTGTATCTCGAGGGCTATGGCGGCACGATTTCTTTCACGGCGATATCGGCGAAAACCGGCGATGGCGTGCCGGCTCTCCTCGACCTCGTACTTCTTTCCGCCGAAATTCTAGGACTTAAAGGAGAAGCGAACGCGTCGGCGGAAGGCATAGTGGTCGAAAGTTCTCGCGACTCGAAAAAAGGCGTGGCCGCGACGCTCATCATTAAAAACGGCACTTTGCAAAGCGGCACGACCATCGTCGCCGGCGACGCCGTCGCTCCGGCGCGCATTATCGAAGACGGAAACGGCAAACGCCTCGTCGCGCCGACATTTTCTTCACCAATCGTCATCACCGGCTGGAGCAAATCCCCGAAAGTCGGCGCGACTTTTCAAACTTTCGAAAAGAAGCGCGATGCCGAAGAATACGCGGAAAATTTTGCGCAAAATAATAAGGCGAAAGAAAAAGTGGCTTCCGGCGAGCGCGTAGTCGGAGCGGAGCGCACAAGCGAGACGGAAGCCACTTTTTCTGAAGCCGAGATTCCGGAAGCAGCCGTCTTCCCCATCATCATAAAAGCCGACCTCGCCGGAAGTCTCGAGGCCATCGAATACGAAATAAAGAAAATCAAAAACGACCGCGTGACACTCAAAATCCTTTCTTCGTCCATCGGCGCCATCACGGAGTCCGACGTGAAATTCGCCGGCTCCGCCAAAGGCGCCGTCGTCATAGGATTCAATGTCTCCTCCGACGCTTCAGCCAAAGTCGCGGCCGAGCGGCTCGGCGTTCCGGTCCTAATGTTCGACATTATTTACAAACTTTCGCAGTGGCTAGAGGAGGAGTCGGCGAAACGCACCCCGAAAATCACGGCGGAAGAAGTCGCCGGCACGGCGAAAATAATGCGCTTCTTTTCGAAGACAAAAGACCGTCAAATCGTCGGCGGCAAAGTTTTGTCGGGCATTATTCACGTCGGTCATGAAATAAAAATCATGAGAAACAATACCGAAATAAAGAGAGCGACGATTCGCGGACTCGAACAAGCAAAGAAAAAGACCGACGAGGTCGCCGTCGGCTTCGAATTCGGCGCGATGATAGAATCGGCGCTCGATATCGCGCCCGGCGATATCATCGAGGATGTGATAATGGTTGAAAAATAGAATGGACGTAAAAAAACACGGCAGATTTGAAGAAATCATCCGCGCCCTCGCGGCACAGTTTGTCGTTACCGAATCCGCCGGCGACGGACTCATCACCATCACCAAAGTCGACGCGGACCCGAAAGGCGAACACACGAAAATATTCGTCAGCGTTTTTCCCGAAAGCTCGGAAGAACGCGCGCTCGCCTTTCTCAAACGCCGACGGAGCGATTTTCGCGAATATGTCGTCGGCCATTCGAAATTATTCCGTATTCCCTTTTTCGATTTCGAAATAGACCGTGGCGAGAAAAACCGTCAGCGAGTTGAAGAAGCGTCGAAAAACAATTAGTATTAAATCTCGGCCACGTAGAAAAGTGGTAATTCGGAGATCTGCAAAATCTCTATGCGGGAGTTCGATTCTCCCCGTGGCCTCCGTACTTTTAAATTGCCCGGGTGGCGGAATTGGTATACGCGCACGACTTAAAATCGTGTCTCGCAAGAGATGTGGGTTCGATTCCCACCCCGGGCACAAAGTTTATACTCTTTCGGTTTTCGTTTTTCTGTGGTAAAAATGTTTGGCGATAGAAATATCCGCCCGTAGCTCAGTTGGTAGAGCAGCTCCCTCTTAAGGAGATGGTCGTTGGTTCGATTCCAACCGGGCGGACATGATAGAAAAATATGAATTGATTCATATTTTTTGATACATGTCCGAGACGGAGCCATATTTTTCGTTTCGAAAAATGGCGAGTCGGGGTCGCGGAATTCGTGAGCGACGGCGAACGAATATCCGTGACGACAAGAAATGTTAGTATTGATAAATGCCGGGGTGGCGAAATTGGCAGACGCACTTGCCTTAGGAGCAAGCGGAGTAATCCATGGAGGTTCAAGTCCTCTCCCCGGCACATTTGACAAATTAGGTGTTTTCTGCTATTTTGGTTTCAGTGGTATTTGGCACTCGGCCGAATACAAAAGAAAATGCCCTTTTTATGGATACTACAAAAAAGAAAACAATCCTCGTCGCGGAGGACGTCGGCGAGATTAGAGACATAATCGAGATTATCCTGACCCGAATGGGTTTTGAGGTAATCACGGTTCCTGACGGTCAGGCGGGACTCGATGCTTTCAGAAAGGATGCCCCTTCCATCATCATCTCGGATACGAACATGCCGAACATGAACGGGGACGTCTTTGCCGAAATCGTGAAAAGCGAACGGCCGGAAACCCTATTCATTCTCATGAGCGGCGACGCCGAGAAACTCGGCCACAAGGCCGACAAATTTCTCGGGAAGCCGGTCAATCTGCAAAAAATAAGAGATGCCCTGGCAAGTCTCGGCAAGTCTGAACCGCCGGCACCTTAAAAGTGCCGGCTTTTTTATTGCTAAAACCACTTTTCCGTGTCATTGACATACATATAATATGTATGATAGAGTTTTGCGGGAAATGCCGGCACTACGCTTGGCATTAATAAACAAAAGGGTCTTTAACATGCAAGCAATAATCCTAGTATTCGTGTGCCTACTTTCACTAGCCGTGATTGCTGGGTCGCTGTTAGGTATCGTATATATCCTGGCAAAGAACAACATCATGTTCACCTTCGTTCCCACGGGGGAAATGAAGATGATAGACAGGGGCGAAAGCTTCTGTGAAATGCTAATCAACGTTCCGGGCAAGACATACGACCCCGTGAACGACGTGATAATCGACGGCAAGCCAAAACTCCGTTGGTTTACAGAGAGATTCGGCATCATGTGGGTAGGTATCTTGTTCAGGAGAGTTCACGTGTACGATTTCGAATACGATGAACTGGAGGCAACAACAGACCCCATGACAAAACAGGTGCGCTACACAATGGCGCATCGTGCTTACAAGGGTGAAAACGCCGTTGATTCCGCGTACTGGAAAAGCGTTTACGCAATTCTGTCCAACGACATCAAGATTATCGGAAACTTCCAACTCCAGATATTGATGAACGTCACCCTTGAGATAGTCAAGCCGTTGTATCTTATCTATATACTCAAGGGCAATTGGATGCCATTCGCTGTATCGGCCATAAGCGGTTTGGACGAGACCTATTCGAAAGAAAAAAACCTCGAACAATTCCGTGCCGCGGTCAACGACGAAAAAACGAGCGGGTCGCTCGCGAAGTTCCTGACGACGAACGGGGTAGATGTTCGGTCAATTCTGGCTGGCGCGGTGAAAATCGTGCACGCCGAGTTTGTCGCGTACGACCTCTCTGGGTCTTCGGGTGAAATCCTAAAAGCGAGCACCGCAATCGAAGTCGCCAAGCTTGAAGCCCAAGCGACAATCGAGGAGGGTAAGGGTGAGGCCGGAAAGATTCTCGCCATCGGAACAGCCGAGGCGGACGTAATCAAACTCAAAGGCAAGGCTGAGGGAGAGGCGATTACCGCGGAGTTTGCGGCGGTTGGAACCAATCCAAACGGCGCGAGTATGTATTCCGCTCTAAAAATGTCTGAAGCCATCCAAGGGGCCCAGACGAAAGTCGTAACCTTCGGTGGTCAGGGACCGTTAATTTCTGTCCCCATAGAGACCGTTTCCAAGTAAGGAGGGCCACATGCAAAATATAAACTACATTCTGCTTGGAATAGCCGGACTGTTTCTACTTGTCGCCATAGGTCTGTGGGCATGGTTCGAGGGCAAACTGAGCGTCCCGAACATCAATGGACTTGCGGGAGTAAAGAAAATCGGCGCTGGGTTGAAAAACCTCGGCGCCGAGGTTACGGCTCTCGTTACGTTCGTCCTGCTCATATGGTCCATACAGTTCCTAGGTTCGGGCTTCGCCATAGGGCAAGCTCTTACCGCGGACCATTCGTGGGTCGTTGTTGTCATCGTCTGCGGTGTCATTTTCTGTCTCACAAGACCGAAGAATGCCATCGCGGTAAATGCCACGCTCTTGGCGCTCGTTATCATAACCGGCTCGCCTGTCGTAAACCCGCACGTTGCGGAAGCGATCAAGGAAAAACCGGCGGCAACGAGAAAACTAGACGAGGGTAAAGGGAGTTCGGTCGAGACAGTCGCCGTTCCGTGCGGTGAACAGTGGTCAAAGATCGAGATAATCCCTCAAAATTATTGCTTCAGCGGGGTGTACGTCGGAGATGACGACCCGCAAATGGCGGTAAGGAAAAACGGCTGGAAGGTAATTCCGACTACAGGACAACAACTGAAGTCTTTGCGACTTGGGCCGGATACTCAATCAATCGAGTACACATCCCTAGTGAATCACCCGCTCTCCGTAAGTTTTTCCACGGGGCCACGATAGTTCAAAAACCCAAGGGCCGAACGCGCTACGCGCGTTCGGCCCTTTTTCTTTTCCGAAATTTTTTTTGTATGTCAGTGGAGACCGAAAGAATTCTGAATGAGTGCCATGATCCCAAAGACGCTGACCATCACGAATATGCCGATTGTGGCGTAGAGAATGTGACTCGCCCCTTCTTGCCTTTTGTCCGGACTCTCGGCATTTCTAACAAACACCCAGACTCCCCAGATAAAGTAAAGGATAGCGACGGCCAAGAGGACTTGAATCGCCGGATCGATGACGATTGTTAAGACTTTCGTGATTATAGACACCCGGTTTTACTAGCTACCGTTGGTAATGTTATTTACGTTCGGAATCTGATTTGTCGGAACCTGATTGTTGAGACCGGTCGTACCCACGAGAATGTTCACGAGACCCCAAATGGAAATCATGACGAAGAGACCGATAATGCCGTAGAGAATCTTCATATGACCGGCCTTTCGCTCTTCATCGGAACCTTTTATGAACGACTGAACGATTCCCCATAGAATGAAGACGACCGCCAAAGCGATGATAATCGGGATAATGGCGTTTAGAATGGACTGAATGGCGGAAAAAAGTCCGGTCGAACTTTGAATGCTGTACTGGGCGAACGCCACAGCCGGCAAAAGAAACATTGCCGCTCCTATACCTACTTTTCTAGCTATATTTTTCATATTTATAAACAAACTGATAAATTGCCGAATAATGCGACTTACAATGGGACAATAATGATTATACCCCGCCCCAAAACAAAAGAAAATGGTTATCAACAGGGCTTAAGGCGCCTGGAACGGACTATTCTGACTTGTGACAGGCGCCTGACTCGAATTTGTTGGTGTTGACATTATAATATTTCCCGGACTGACTGGCGATTGTACGCCAACAGAGATATTCGGTGTGGTGATGCTATTTGCTCCGAAACCGAAAGTGCCGACGAGAATGTTGACTATGCCATATATGGACACCATGATGAACAAACCAACGACGCCGTAGAGAATTACCTGTCCCCACTTCTTGCGGTCTTCGCCTTCGGACTTTGTCAGATTGAACGCGCCCCAGATGATGTAGAGCACGGTAATGGCCACGATGACGGGAATGACCGAATTGATTATTCCAATCGCGCAGGAAACTAGATTGCTATATGTGTTTAATGTTGTGCAGGCGCTCATGTTATTGTTGTGCCGGCGGAGTTATGTAAGTTTGTCCCACGCCCACAGGTTTGATTGAATTCGTCTCAATACCGCCATCAAAAAATGTGCCGGACAAAATAGCAACGAGTCCATATATGGAGACTGCCACAAAAAGCGCAACGATACCCCAAACTATGGAGCTACGCCATTTGCTTCTATCTGCGTCTTCGGAACGTGCGAACTGAAAAGCGCTCCAAATCACCCAGACGACTATGAGGGCGATGATGAGCGGAATGAGCGAATTGAGGATGATGATAACGCAAGTGATGAGGTCAGGAATACTTAAAAGGTTACATGTTGTTTGCATATTATGGTTTTATCGCGGTTATAGTGCTTTGTATAATGGTGAGAATCGCTCCCGCTCCAAGAATAATAGCCGTACCGATGACGGCGTGCAAGAGAGTCTTCTTGGCGTCTGACAAAGCGTCAGGATTGCCTTGGGCTTTGACGAAAAGAAATCCGCCCCAGATTATCCAAAGAGCGCAGCAAATACCGCCGATGTATTCGACTCCGGTAAGTATGGCGCCGACGATGGCAGAGAGACTAGTGTATTTTATTGGGTTGGTAATGGTAGTGACACAATTGCTGCCGTTTGAGCTGTTGCAACCGGTTTGAGCGTAGACCAAAGATAAACTAGGCACAACTAGCATAAGAAATATTGCACTGGTTATAAATATTTTTTTCATTGTTGTGATAATGGATTAATATTGCCACCGCCAAAGTCCGGGTTGAGAACGGAAGTGACGACGGTATTGACCACGAGCCACGAGCAGAAAGCGATAATCATGCCGATGACCGCGGCGGTAACTATTTTCCTCGCTTTGGTTACCTTGGCCGTGTCTCCGCCGGCGGTTAAATAATTGAATCCGGCGTAAACCACCAAAATGATAGCGATAAATCCGGAAGCGTAAAGTAAAAGATTTATAAACCTCTGAATAGTCGTGATGAGAGAGTTGTAGGTGCACGGAGTCGACGCAGCGCCAGTTACGGGATTTGTTGTTACCGGGACGGGATTACCGTTCGCGTCGTTTACACTTACGGCTGGAGCGTCGCACGGCACGAGCTGAAAATTATTTTGTGTAGCATCACTGGAACCTATTGGTTGAGATTGGGCAAAAGCCAACAAAGGAAAAACCGCCGCGAGAGCAAATATTCCTGCGCAAATTTTCTTGGAAAAGTTTTTCATATTATTGAGATTGCTCGGCGGCGCGGATAAGCGTTCCGAGAGAGCCATCGGCGGAGTTTACTGCGTCGGCGGCGCTCTTGGCTCCGGATGTCACCGATTCTACCATTTGCTCGAACAAAGAGTCTGTCGCGACGGGATTTGGGTCGAGAAAGTTTTCGCCAATCAAGGCGGACTGCCAGAAAATAGCTTGATAGGCGGATGATTGAGTCTGCGCGAGAAGGTCGCGCCGCGCCGGCGCGACCGCGGCCGCCGCGGATATATCCGCGGCGGCCTTATCTCCCGTCAAAAGATTGGCGTCCAAAATGTCAGCGGAAAGATTCGGTGAGCTTTTCAAAAGTCCGAAAGCGTAGACATCGGCGAAAGTTCCCGCCAAAGTCGTGCCGGTCTGCGGAACTTCCGCGACGTCAAAATTGAGATTCGGGTTCCTGGCTCGCAGCGTGGATGTTTCGCTGGCCGGCGCGAAGTAAAACGCCAGTTGCCCCGCGAGAAACGCCGAGTCGGCGGACGGCAGGGCGCGATTCCAAGAATAGACGTCTTTCGACGGGTCGGCGAACTGTGTGAAGAAATTCAGGGCTTCGGCGGACGGCATGATGCCGGAAGAATTACTTTCAAGAAGCGCGGCGGAAAGCTTGCCCGTAGTCTGGTCGGCCGAAACTATCGGCGAGCCGCTTTGAAGCATGAGCATCGAGAGAATATCTTTAGCGTGCGGCACATTCGTCCATTCGCCGAAAGCCACGGCGCTAGCCGTCAAGTTGCCGTTCGCGTCTTTCGCCGTAAGTTTCGGCACTTCGGCCAAGAGGTCGGTCCATGTTTTTGGCGGCAGGGCGATGCCGGCCGAAGAAAGCAAATTCCTGTTCCAAAACATCACCATCGGGTCAATGGCTACCGGCAACGCGTAAATACCCGACGTTGGGTCGAGAAATATTTCTCCGGCTTGGGCAAAATTGTCTTCAAAAAGTCTCTGCGAATAATCGGCGTAAGGAATCGGGTAAAGAAGATTTTTTACCGAGAGGAAAATATCCTGCGGAATTAAAACTATGTCTGGTCCTTGTCCCGTGGCGATGGCGTTGACCAGCTTTGATTGAAAATCCGCTTCGTCCACGTAAGTGTAGCTCGCCTCGAAAGTCGTCTTGTCGGCGTTTTCCAAATCGTCTATTGCAGCCGTCATATCGGCTTGCGGAAGCGTGCCCCAGATTGTGATGGGCACCAAGGCGGCGCTTTGATTTGAGGAAGAGGTGGCGAATACGAAAACGCCGATGACGGCTAGAAGTACGAATACGGCGAGAAGAATGACTTGGAATTTACTCATAAATTAGGAAACCTTCCTCAAAATCATACCATAATGGTGCGAACCTGCCGAAATCTCCTTTTCCACCGCGAAACCGGCGTCCGTGAAAAGTTTCAAAGCTTTGTCTTTGTAAACGACGCGTTCCGGATGCGGACCCATTTGCGAAAAGGAGCCGGACCAATCGACGAGAAGCAATCGGCCACGCGGTTTCAGTATTCTTTTTATTTCATTTATGAAATTTCTCTTGTCGTCAATCATAAAAAGAACATTGGCGGCGATTACGCGGTCGACGTAAGCTTCTCTGATTTTGCTCCCGCCGAGTTTTTCGATATCGCCGTGGATGATTTCGATGTCGCGAACGTGGGCGCGATTGGCTTCGCTTCGCAGACGCTCGAGTAAATCTCTTTGAACGTCCACGGCGTAGACTTTGCCCGTGGGCGCCACCGCTTTGCCCGCTTCGATGGCGTAAAATCCCGAACCCGTTCCCAAATCCGCGACAATCATCCCGTCCGAGAGTCCGAACTGCCTTATATTTTCTTTTGGGTTGGAGAACATTCCTCCATTCTAAGTCTTTTTTGTCTTTAATTCATCCACAAGGTCAACCGACACGAGTTTTGCCGGAGAATCGTAACCACTGACAATTCGTATGGCTTTTGTCGACGGACCGAAATGTTTCCGCAAGATTTCCACGACTTTTTTGTTCGCCAATCCCCTTTCCGGTTTTTCTTTTACGTGAATCAAAAAAAGAATCTTCGGACTTTTGTTCAAATTTCTCTTCCTTACAATTCGTCCCAACGTGGACTTTGATATACATTCAAATTAAAGACACACAACACTTGCGAGCGAGTCGCCCTCGCGAAGTTTCATCACGCGCACGCCTTGAGTCGAACGCGACAATGTCGGAATTTCGGAGAGTTCCACGCGCACCACTTGGGATTTCTTGGACATCGCCACGAGCTCGCTGTCTTCTTCGGTGATAACTTTCGCCGAGATGACCGGACCGGTTTTCGCCGTGACGTTCATAGTGAGGATGCCGGAGCCGCCGCGATTTTGGATTTTATATTCGTCCATTTTGGTCGTTTTGCCATAGCCGTTTTTTGAAATGACCATCAGTCGCGCGGATTTCGCCGTCGAAGTGATGATGTCGGCGCTTATGACGCTGTCACCTTTGGCGAGGCGAATGCCGCGCACGCCCATTGCCGAGCGGCCCATTTCGCGGATGTCGGATTCCTTAAATCGTATGGACTGGCCGTCGGTCGTGACGATGGAAGCGCTGTCCCCTTTCGAAACGAAAGATACCGATATGAGTTCGTCGCCGGCTTCGAGCGTGATGGCGATGAGACCGCTCCTGCGCACTTCGTGGAAACTGTCGGCTTTAACTTTTTTCGCCGTGCCGAGCTTTGTCACCATCATTAAAGATAGCGACGCCGCGGCTTTTGATTCTTTCGGCATCGGAAGAATGGAAGTGACTTTTTCGTCGGCGGCGATGGAAAGATAATTCATTATGGATTTGCCTTTCGTGGCGCGGCGGCCCTCGGGAAGCTCGTACATTTTGAGCTGATAGGCTTTGCCCTTGTCGGTAAAGAAAAGCATATCGTTGTGGGTCGAGGCAGTGATGAGTTTCGTCACGAAATCTTCTTCTTTGGTATCAAGGTCAACGACGCCGACGCCACCGCGCTTCTGTTTCCTGTATTCTTCCGGCGCCGTTCTCTTCACGTATCCGCCTTGTGTAAGGACGAGAACGCTTTCGACATCCGGTATGAGATCTTCGTCGGAAATGACTTTGGCACCGTGCTTGACTATTTTCGTGCGTCTGTCGTCGCCGTATTTCTCCGCGATTTCCGCCAGTTCTTTTTTAATCGTTTCTTTTATTTTCTTGGCGCTTCCGAGAAGGTCTTTGAGTTCTTTGATAAGCGCTTGGACGGCATTCAGTTCGTCTTCGACTTTCTTTCTTTCAAGCCCCGCGAGTTTCTGCAGACGCATTTCGAGAATGGCCATCGTCTGAAGAAGCGAAAACTTAAACGTCTTCATAAGTCCCTGCTTGGCGTCTTCGACGTCCTTTGATTTCTTAATGAGTTTGATGATTTCGTCTATGTGGTCGAGAGCTTTCTTGAGACCGAGGAGGATGTGCTCGCGAGCTTCCGCCTGTTTGAGGTCAAATGTCGTTCTGCGTTTCACCACTTCGACGCGGTGTTTGATGAATTCTTCGAGAACGGATTTCAAGGACAAAGTCTCCGGCACGCCGGCAACGAGAGCTACGAGATTGACGTGGAAAGTGTCTTCGAGCGCTGTGTGTTTGTATAGAAAATTGAGAACTTTTTGCGGATGGGCGTTGTTTTTGAGCTCAATGACCACGCGGATGTCTTTTGCCGATTCGTCGCGAAGCTCTTTTATGCCTTCGAGTTTCTTCTCGCGAACAAGGTCGGCGATTGTCATAATGAGGTCCGCTTTGACCACGCGAAAAGGAATCGAGGTGATAATGATTTGATAAGACCCGCTTTTTGTTTCGATAATTTCCGCGTCGCCGCGAGCGACGATACCGCCTTTGCCCGTGGCATAGGCGTGCTGGATTTCTTTTTCGTCGAAAATAGTGCCGCCGAGCGGAAAGTCCGGCCCTTTGACGAACTTCATCAGGTCTTCGGTCGTGGCGTCGCTCTCGTCTATGAGATGCGTGGTCGCGGCGACAAGTTCGCGGAGGTTGTGCGGAGGAATGTTTGTCGCCATACCAACGGCGATGCCGAGAGTGCCGTTTAACAAAAGATTCGGAACGGATGCCGGCAAAACTACCGGCTCTTTTTTCGTATTGTCGTAGTTGGGACGAAAATCAACCGTGTCTTTCTCGATGTCGCGAAGCATTTCCATGGCGAGGCGAGACATTTTGGCTTCGGTGTATCGATATGCCGCCGCGCCGTCGCCGTCTATCGAGCCGAAGTTGCCTTGGCCGATGACCATGGGATATCGCATCGAAAACGGCTGGGCCATTTTGACCATCGCTTCATATACCGACGCATCGCCGTGCGGGTGATATTTTCCGAGCACGTCTCCGACGATGGTTGCCGATTTTTTGGTTTTCGCGGAAGCGGTAAGTCCGATGTCGTTCATCGCGTAGAGAATTCTGCGGTGCACGGGTTTCAGTCCGTCGCGAACGTCCGGCAAAGCGCGCGCCGTGATGACGGACATCGCGTAGTCGAGATAGCTCTCGCGCATTTCCGTCACGATGTTTCTTTGCGTGATGTTCTGGTTGAGCGCCACGGGCGAGCCGTAATTCCCCTTTTTTCCGTCATGATTTTCCCCTTTTTCCTTTGCCATAAATTAAATAAGCCCGAGGGCTTTTGGTCTCATAATCCTATCATATTTCCACTCAAAAAGAAACTGCCGGAGCGTTGGTTTTGGCACTCTGTATCATATTGGAAATGTCGGAAGAAATGGAGTCCGTACCCGCCGCCGCGGCCGCGGAAAGATGATTTATTTTCCAAACGGTAGCGCCGAGCCAAAAAGCGAAAATGATTACGGCGACAATTGCCGTCACGGCCGCGGCGATTTTCTTCCGAGTCTTTACCGGCTTCCTCCGCAATTTTTCCAAAAAATCTAGCATTTGTTTTTTAAGCGACACTCTCAAGTACGACGACATCGCCTTCTTTGCCTTCCAAATCTTTTTTCTTCAAGGTCAGTTTGTCTACCGGTTTCGTGTTTTCCTCGCCGGCTTCTTTGAGAAATTGTTTAAGCGCCGCTTTGTCCTCGCTCCAGTGCATCGGAATAATGAGACGAGGCTCGAGTTTGACCGCGAGTTTGTAGGCGTCCGCCGGCGCGAGCACGCCTTTGCCTCCGACGGGCACGAACAAAATGTCGATGTCGTCAATGGCTTCCAAAGTTTCAGATGAAATATCTTTGTTCGACAAAGCGCCGAGGAAACAAATATGCATTCCTTCGAGCTCAATCGTATATATTGTGTTCATTCCCTTCTCGCCACTGACTTGCGATTCGCTCGCGAAACCTTTTATGAAAACTTCTTTGACTTCGTATTCTCCCGGCCCGCGAATCTCAAACGCTTTCTTTTCGCCGAAAGAGACTTGGTCAAAGCCGTTCATATCTGGATGGTTCGTGGACGAAAGCGCGACATCGGCGCCAAACTTGCTCGTCTTTAATTTCGAATCTTTGGAAATGGGATTTAAAGCGAGCGTGATGTCGCCGAATCCGACTTTGAAAAATTCCTGCCCGTAATGCGTGATAACCATAGGTGTAGAGTATAAATGATTTTGGCCGCGCCGCAAAGCGGCGCGGCCTTTTCTTTACTTTCTCCTCCATTTCATACTATCATCATTCCGTTAGTTTATTTATCAGAAAATTCCTAGAAATTAACCCTTTTCGCGCGCCAATTGCAACGAGACACTGGCGAAAAGAAATTTCAGGCTTTTTTCATTTATGACAGAAAAAATAAAGAAGGTTAAGAAGGAAAAGAAGGCTTCGGACAAAGCTCTAGAAGCGGCGGCCGACGCAAAGAAGAACACGCCGATGGGCAAAATGATTGCCGAAAGCATCACGCCTCCGTCGGTCGGCGACATTGTCGAAGGTCCGGTCATCACCATCGAGAAATCGGCGGTCTATATCGACTTGCCTCCTTACGGCACGGGCATCATTTACGGACGCGAATACATCATCGCTCGCGATGTTATCAAGAAAATAAATATCGGCGACAAAGTCGCCGCCAAAGTCGTCGACGCGGGCAACGAAAACGGCTATGTCGAGCTCTCGCTCAAAGAAGCCCGCACCGCGGCAATCTGGACCGAAGCCGAGCAAGCCATCGCCGAGAAAAAAGTATTCGACTTGCCCATCAAAGAAGCCAACAAAGGCGGACTCATCGTCGAGTGGCAAGGCATCGTCGGATTTCTTCCGGCTTCACAGCTCAAGACCGAACATTATCCTCGTGTTCCGGACGGCGACAAAGACAAAATATTGGATGAATTGAAGAAACTCATCAATACTCGCCTCGAGCTCACCATCATCGGAGCCTTGCCGAAAGAAGGCAAACTCATCTTCTCGGAAAAAGGCACGGAAAACAAAGAGAAAGCCGAGATGACTTCGACCTACAAAGTCGGAGACGAAATAGAAGGAAGCGTTACGGGCATCGTGGACTTCGGCGCGTTCGTGAAAATCGCCGAAGGTCTCGAAGGGCTCGTGCACATTTCCGAAATCGACTGGGGACTTGTCGAAGACCCGAAACTATTTCTGAAAGTCGGAGACAAAGTGAAAGTGCGAATCATTGAAATCAAAGACGGCAAGATTTCCCTTTCGCTCAAAGCTCTCAAACAAAATCCTTGGAAAGAAGCCGCGGCGAAATACAAAAAAGATATGGCGGTGCGCGGAGTCATCATCAAGTTCAACAAACACGGCGCCCTCGCCTCTATCGAAGAAGGCGTGGCCGGACTCGTCCATGTGAGCGATTTCGGCTCGGAAGAGAAACTTCGCTCCAATCTCGAGCTCGGAAAAGTCTATCCGTTCAAAATCACCCTCTTTGACCCGAGCAACCAGAAAATGACACTTTCCTACGCCGGCGACAGGAAATAAAACGGCACCCAAAGGGCCACTTGACATATTTTCCGTAAAATAGTAGCTTATCAAAACCTCCTTCCGAGCAAGGGGGTGAAGCTGGACCGGTCGGCGGGACGTGGTAGCCATGGGGTTCCGTCCCGCCGACTCGGCGGCAAATAAGTTCCTTTTAGCCTCTATTGGCTTCCATCATTGCCTTTTCGCATCCGTCAGTCGTCGCGAGCGCCAAAGCTTCGACGGCTTTTTTTATTACTTTTTTGAATTCCGTTTCTTCCGATGGTTTCCATTTCGCGACGATAAAGTTGTTTACAAGCGCGTCGCCAGAAGGTTTTTTGGTTTTGCCTCCGGCTTTGGCGCCAGATATGCCAACGCGAAGTCGCCAAAAAGCTTCCGTCTTTACGGCGCGCATCACGGACTCTACGCCTTTGTGACCGCCGGAGCTTTTGTTGAAAGAAATTTTTATCCGACCGAGCGGCAAATCCAAATCATCATGGACGACTATGAGGTCTTTCGCCGCTTTCATAGATTTAACGAACTTTCCCACGGCGTTTCCGGATTTGTTCATAAAAGTCTCCGGCAAAACGAAAATCACTTTCGTTTTGCCGATTTTCCCGACCGCTACCAGAGCGTTTGATTTCTTGTCCGATTCAAACTCCGCGCAAAGTTTTTTGGCGAAAGTTGAAACAATTATTCTTCCGGTATTGTGCCGAGTGTTTTCGTATTCCTCTCCAGGATTTCCGAGTCCGACGATTATCATAAAAAAATCATAGCACGAAATAAAAAAACAAAGTGGCGATATTTTTTGCGCGTAAGTCGGAGCGAAGCGCACAAGCAAAAAATATCGCCACTTTGTTTTGCTTATCGAGCGTTTCGTGTATAATGACGCGCATGGAAAATACTCCGCCCGCCAAGAAATCCGGCTCTTTCATAAAAGAAGTCCTCATCTACGCCGTCATTGCTCTCGTCATCGTCGTCCCTATCCGTCTTTGGATAGCCCAGCCGTTCGTCGTTTCCGGCGATTCCATGGACAAGACTTTCGCCAATGGACAATATCTCATCATTGACGAGCTTTCTTACGAGCTTGGCACGCCAAATCGAGGCGACGTCATGATATTCAAATATCCTCTCGACCCGAGCGAATATTTTATCAAACGAGTCATCGGCCTTCCCGGCGATACGGTCGTCGTTAGCGACAACACTGTGACAATAAAAAATATTTCGCACCCTGACGGTTTCGTTCTTTCCGAACCTTACGCCCAAGGCGAAACGCTGGGCGAAGAGACGGTAACTCTCGGCCCTAGCCAGTATTTCGTCATGGGCGACAACAGGATGGTCAGCTCTGATTCGCGCATTTGGGGGCCGGTGCCGGCAAACGATATCGTCGGCACTCCGCTTTTCCGTCTCTTGCCCGTATCGACCTTAGCCGCTCGTCCGGGTGACGTCCATTTCAGCGAATAATTATATGAGCGATCGCACGCCGAAAGAAAAAAAGAGGAGTCTTGCCGATATTACCGCCACCGCGCATCTTTCGACTGGCCACGAGGTGGGACTTTATTACGGCTTCACGCCGATAAACGTGCCGTCCATCACGCCATCCGACATCGCGGCGGCGAAGAAAATTTCCGATGGAGAAATAGTCGTCGACAGCGACAGCCATGACGGCGGAGCGTGGACCAAGCTTGAAGAAAAAATCTCTCTCATTCGTCTATACGAAGAATACAATCTTTTTCGAGAACCCCAGCCCGTGATGATTTCCACCGTTAGGCCTTTCAAAAATGACAGGACAAAGTTGAGCTCGAAAGAATCCCATCATTCATTCGACATTCTCGGCACGAATAGATCCATCGCCGAAGCTATGCTTATCAAAACGGCGCTCGCCCTTCTTTCCAAGGTCGGATACTCCGACCTTCATCTTGAAATCAATTCCATCGGCGACAAAGAATCCACCGCGCGCTTCGGCCGAGAGCTCACCGCCTATTACCGCCGACATCTCGCCGATTTGCCGGCGACTTGCAAAGAGAAATTCAAAAAAGACCCGTTTTCGCTTCTCGGTTGCACGCACGAGAAATGCGTCGAGCTTTCGGCCGATTGCCCGAAAGCCATCAACTTTCTATCGGAAGAAAGCCGCGGCCGATTCAAAGAAATTTTGGAATTTGTCGAATGTCTAGAAATTCCTTATGAAATAAAAAACACCCTGGTCGCCAACCGCGATTATTGTTCGGAAACGGTTTTCGAAATTCGGACGGGAAATCCCAAAGACCATCCCTTGGCCGTCGGAGTTCGATACGACACCTTGGCGAAAAAACTCGGCAACAAAAAAGAAGTAATGGCCGCCGGCGTCTCCGTCGCGTACCCCTCGAAAGAGCGGCACGTTCTGACGCAGGCAAAAGCCAAAAAACTTTCGCGACCGAATATCTGCTTTATGCAGCTCGGCTATGAAGCCAAGCTCAAATCGCTCGCGGTTATCGAGACTCTGCGTCTCGCCGGCGTGCCGGTCTCTCACGCCCTCGCCCGCGACAAAATGGCCGGACAAGTGTCCTTGGCCGAATATATGAAAAGTCCCTACGTCATTATTATGGGCAAAAAAGAAGCAATGGAGGATAGCGTCATCGTCCGCCACAACGGCACTCGCGCCCAAGAAACAGTCTTCATAAAAGATTTGGCCAAATACATAAAAATCCACAGAATCGCCTAAATACGGCCAGTTTTGACTTTTTTACCAATATCATTTAGACTTATCGCTCTATGGCAACAAACGTGGAAGTCACGAAAAACGCGACGGAGAACGCCCTTTCGATTCTCCGCAGATTTACGAAAAGAGTTCAGGGCTCCGGCATATTGCCTCGCGTCCGTTCTATCCGCTACAACACCCGCACCCAGTCACATTTCAAAGTAAAGAGAAGCCGCCTAACACTCAACGAACGCGCCGAAACCAAAGCCACTCTCATCAAACAAGGAAAATTGAAACCTGAAGAAAGAAAAGGCCGCGGCCGTAAGTAAATGAAAAAAGCGGGCATTTTCGAGCGCGTAAGTCGGAGCGAAGCGCACAAGCGAGAAAATGCCCGCTTTTTTCATTTGGCAAAAAACGCCGTGCTTGGAAAAGATTATGACCTTTCTTTGGCTTTCATCGGTCCGAAGAAAATGCGGGAGACGAATAAAAAATACCGCGGCAAAGATTACGCCACCGACATTTTGAGTTTCGAACTTGAAGAAAATGCCGGCGAGATTTTCATATGCAAGAGCGCGGCGCGCGAAAAGGCGCGCCTTTTCGCGCGCCCGTTTTCAAATTACCTCTCGTACCTGTTTATCCACGGTCTTTGTCATTTGAAAGGAATGCGACATGGGGCTACAATGGAGAGACAAGAACGAAAAATCCGAAAACAATTCGGCATTTGACGTTCGCGCACACAATGTCAAGAAACCTCGCCACAGGCATAGATATAGGAACATACCAAGTCAAAATCGTCGTGGCTGAAATTGAGTCATCCAGTCCATCAAAAAAACCAAAAGTCATCGGCACCGGCTACGCCGAGAGCCGCGGACTTCGTCATGGTTACATCGTCAACTCCGTAGAGGTCGCGAGAAGCGTGAGAAAGGCCCTCGACCAGGCGGAACGCTCCAGCGGCGTAAAAATAAAAACCGCTTACCTCTCTATTGGCGGCATCGGACTTCAAAGCGTCATGGGAGGGGCGACGATGTCCATACCGCGCGCCGACGGAGTCATTACCGACTCCGATATTTCAAAGAGCATAACTCTCGCGGAACAGGCTCTTCCGGTTTCGGAAAAAAGTAATCGCCGAATCATTCACACGATTCCGATTTCATATTCGGTTGACGGCGAGCCGGTTTATGGCGAGCCGAAAGGCATGAAGGGTAAACGCCTCGAGGTCAAAGTCCTGTTTGTCACGTGTTTGGAGCGCCATTTAAACGATTTAGTGGAAGTTATCAACGATTTGGGCGTTGAAATCCTAGACATAGTGGCATCGCCGATCGCGGCATCGCTTGTGACGCTCTCCAAAGCTCAGAAAGTCGCCGGCGCGATTTTGGCCAACATTGGTTCCGAAACGGTCTCCATCGTGGTTTACGAAAATAATATTCCGATTTCTCTCGCCGTCTTTCCGGTCGGCTCGACCGACATCACACACGGCATCGCCCTCGGACTTAAAATTCCAATCGAAGAAGCCGAGAGCGTCAAGAAAGGCATCGCCGCTTCCGACGATTATCCTAAGAAAAAAATCGAGGACATCATCACGGCGCGCGTCGCCGACATTTTGGACCTCATCGAAGCTCATTTGAAAAAAATAGACCGAAACGCTTTGCTTCCGGCCGGCATCGTCATTACCGGCGGAGGTTCCGGCGTCGCCAACCTCGACGATATGGCGAGAGTCGCCCTCAAACTTCCTTCTCGAGTCGCTCTTTTCGGCGGAAAAGACGGCGTAAAAGACAGCGCCTGGAGCGTGGCCTACGGCCTTTGTGTACTTGGGCTTACCAACGAAACCTCGGAAACGTCCGGTATCAAAGTTGTCCGTCCAACCGTCGGAAAACTCAAATCTTGGTTATCGCAGTTCTTGCCGTAAACCCAAAGCTGTCAAGTATTGCCTTTTTCCTTTGGCTTTTATAGTATTTGCCTTACCGAAATCGAAGGCAATTTATTACTTTATTTAATACTCCATATGCCGCATATAACTCCGGAAATCGAAACGTTCGCCCGCATCAAGGTCATCGGCCCCGGCGGTTCAGGCAAGAACGCGTTGAATCACATGATCAACTCGAAAGTCCGCGGCGTCGAGTTTATCGCGGTCAACACCGACGCGCAGGATTTGCATCAGTGCATGTCCAAGAAGAAAATCCATATCGGGAAAAATTTGACCAAAGGTTTGGGCGCCGGAATGAATCCGGAAATCGGACGCCGTGCCGCCGATGAAACCAAAGAAGAAATTCAGGAAGCCATCAAGGGCGCGGACATGGTGTTCATCGCTTGCGGACTAGGCGGCGGCACGGCCTCGGGCGCCGCTCCGACTATCGCTAAAACGGCTAAAGAACTGGGCGCTTTGACCGTCGCCGTCGTGACAAAGCCTTTCTCTTTTGAAGGCAAACAGCGCATGGCCATCGCCGAACAAGCTCTCGAAAATCTCAAGAAGGAAGTCGACGCTATCGTCGTCATTCCAAACGACCGCCTCCTCGCGACCATAGACAGAAACACGACGGCCAAACAAGCGTTCGCGATGTGCGATGAAGTTCTTCGCCAGGGCGTCGAAGGCATTTCATATTTGATTACGATGCCCGGAATCATCAACATAGACTTCGCCGATATCCGCGCCATTATGGAAAACGCTGGCTCCGCACTCATGGGCATCGGCCAAGCATCCGGCGAAAAACGCGCGGAAGAAGCCGCCAAGGCCGCCATCAGCTCGCCTCTTCTCGACCTTTCCATCAACGGAGCCAAGGGCGTTTTGTTCTCCGTTTCCGGAGGCGAAGACGTCGGAATGCTCGAGATTCAGGACGCGGCGAAAATCATTACCGACTCGATTGACCCGAACGCCAAAGTCATATTCGGAGCCGTCAGAGACGAAAAACTCAAGAAAGGCGACATAAAAGTCACGGTCATCGCCACGGGTTTTGGAGACGGCGCGGCCAATCTGATTCACAAGCGGCTTTTCCAGGACGACAAGGAAAAAGGCAAAGTTTTTGGTACGTCGGCAGCTCAGACCAAAGAAGAGAAAGCCGCCGAGAAAAAAGAAGAAAAGAAATCCACGCCGGTAATTGAAGAAGACGACTGGGGCGCTCTTCCCTCTTTTCTGAAACGCAAGAAATAAAAAGAAGATGTACGACCTAGCAATCATCGGCGGCGGACCGGCAGGAGTGGCGGCCGGTGTCTATGCGTCCAGAAAAAGACTCAAGACCGTTTTCATAACAAAAGATTTCGGAGGGCAAAGCGCCGTTTCCGAAGAAATCCAAAATTGGGTCGGCACGCCGAAAATTTCCGGGGCGGATTTGTCGGAGAATTTAAAGAAACATTTGGAAACATACCAAGGCGATGTCGTGGAGATAAAAGAGGGCGAGATGTGCGAGAAAATAGAGAAAAAAGGCGCCGCGTTCGTCGTTTCGACGAACGCGGCTTCGTATGAGGCCAAAACAATTCTGATTACGGCGGGAAGCCACAGGAGAAAGCTCGAAGTGCCGGGCGCCAAAGAATTTGAAAACAAGGGTATTACTTATTGCGCGAGTTGCGACGGACCACTTTTCGCCGATCAAGACGTAGCCATCATCGGCGGAGGAAATGCCGCTTTCGACAGCGCCGCTCAACTTCTCGCCTACTGCAAATCAGTAACGCTTTTAAACAGAAGCGATGAATTTCGCGCCGACCCGAGCTCCGTGAAAAAAGTTTTGTCCAATCCGAAAATGCACGCTCTGACGAACGCTCCGCTTGTGAAAATTGACGGCGCGAAATTCGTCAAATCACTCACCTACCGCGGTGAAGACGACAAAGAAAAAGAACTTCTCGTGACCGGAATATTCGTTGAAATCGGCTCCGTGCCATCGACGGAATTTCTCAAAGGCCTAGTCGACCTCAATCAATACGGAATGATAATTACCGACCCGAAGACCCAAAAGACCTCGTGCGAAGGCATCTGGGCGGCCGGAGACGTCACGGACGGCCTCTATCACCAGAACAACATCGCCGCCGGCGACGCCGTCAAAGCTCTCGAGGACATTTACCTTCATCTGCACACGAAATAATTACTGCGGAGTCGAGCTTTTGAATATACTTCCCAAGTCCAAGATGCGACCGATGGAACCGTTTGCGTCCGCTTCTATATAAGTCGGAATGCCGAGAACGCAGCCGCTGTCTTCGATGGCGATGCCGCCGCTATTGCCTTTGTCGATTTTCGCCGAAGTTTTGATGAATTGAAAACCGCTATCGGTTTCAAACCCGGAAATTATTCCGTCCGTGACGGTGAGAGTCTGTCCGCCGACGGCAGGATAGCCGAGAACGGAAAGATGGTCGCCAACGACGTCATTTTGGCAAAATGAAATTTTTCCGGAGTTTAAAGAATATTTTGTCAGGTCGGCGAGAGTGCCCGCGTGCTGGTCGGCGACCAAGGTCGGTGCTATAAAGGCGATGTCCGCGCCGCCAATCGGCACTTGTAGCCCGGTGCTTTGATAAACGAAATACGAAGACGGATTGGTGTAATCCGGATAGACGATTATGGAACAGGATGAGGTGCTGTTGTCCTGCGACGTCACGACGTGCAAATTGGTTTGGACGAAATAAGGTTCTTTGGCGAGTCCCGAATAGTAAAGAACGCCGGAACCTTGCTGTAAATCTCCCTTATCGTCCGAATTGCAGACAAGCTCCACCACGGACGGCGCCACGGCGTTGACGTTAGTGACGAAAGATTTCTGCGCCGCTTCAGTGGAATTTTGAAAACTTTGTAGAGATTGTTTGAGAGTCGCTTGTCCCGACTGGCTCTGTTTTAATGCCGCCGACTCCGAAGCTATGAGCGCCGTTTCGTTTTGAAGCGCAGCCGTCGTCGATGCTTGAAGTGCCAAAAGCGCTCTCTGGGTCACGCCCAACTGCCGCGTAGTTTCCAGAAGTTGGCTTTCCGTTTTCTGATAAAGAGAATAAGCGGCGCAGAAGGCAAAAATGACCACGGCGGCGACCAGAATTATTAAAAATTGTTTCTTCGTGAACATGTTACTTGGAAATCTGGTCCGGCGAGGAAATGACTATTTCCGGAGTTCCATTGTAACTTTTTACGGGGCCGGTAACCGTGATAGTCTCACCTTCGTATTGCGATACGTCCGTGAAATTCTTCGCGTCGTCGGCAAAAATCACGGCGCTAAAGGGACAAGTCTTGTAATTGGAACAATAGTCAAAGAAAACTTGTCCACTCGAAGATATGTAAACGCGTTCTATTTGTCCGCTTACCGCAGTCGTTTCGCCGATGTGGTTTTTGGCATCTGTATAATCAATCGCTCCTTCCGCAGGCACACCGGCTACTGCGGGCGCTTTGCTCAGGTCCTCGTACGCCGGTGTGCCTGCTCCAGTCGCGTTCACAGACAAAAGATTTTTCAAAATGTTTTGGTACTGCTCGAGCGTGTTTTCGTCCGTGCCGACTTCCAAAATCTCGTCGTTTACATTCGTGGCCGACGCCGTCCAATTGTAGCTTCCCGAAGCGTATTCGTTGTCGGTAACTATCGCTTTGATATGCATTATGCCGTCAGTATGAATTTGAGTTTCGATTTTTATTCCCGCCGCCTCGAGCTCTTTGACTATCGGCGCTTCTTCGGCGGCCGTGGAATTGTCTCTATCCAAAACACCTTCGACATCTATTCCCTTTTCCTTCGCGGCGATTAGAGCTTGCGCTATATTATCTTTCGTAAATTCGTAAATAGCGAAATAAATATATTTATGGGCATTTCCAATGACGCTTATGATTTGCTGGTCGTTTTGCTTCGCATCGAGACTGTAATAAACGGTCGGCGCAGCTATGGGATGTCTTTCACCAAATTCATAGGCGCCTACGGCAAAAACGAGGATTAGAAGGAACGGCGTTAAAAATTTTGTGATAAGCGCTCCCATATTCTTGTGCGCGGTATAGGACTTGAACCTATGACCCTTCGAACGTCAATCGAATGCTCTACCAACTGAGCTAACCGCGCATGCTCCGCAGTATTTTTCCGTTTTGATGCATATCTACCAAAACAGCTAACCGCGCGCAAGAAAAACAATACCAAAAAATGACACTAAACTCAAGAAAAAACTACCCGACCAATCGCAACACCCACGCGAGTAGGATAAAGGCGTAAGCGTTTATGAGGACGACGCGTATCCAGTGAGTTTTCAAAATTTTCGCTAGGTACGGACTCTCGGAGCCAAGCGGATCGCGCGACAATTTTCCTTGCCACTTGCCCCACATAAAAATAGTAAGAATTAGAGAGAGCCAGAGACAAGTGACTCCGCCGTAAATCGCCCACAGCGGCGAGTTGCCGGGATGATACCAAATGAGTGCCGTGGAACCGGCAAGTTCCAATGTCCAAGGAATCAAAACCCAGTACACGAGTTTCTTCCAATGCGCAGCCTGAATTTTTGGAAACTCGTTCTTCCCGATAAGTTTCCACGAGCGAAAAATATCGACTTCATTGGCCCAAATAGTGCCGACATTATAAAAACCTATGGCGAGATTTACGATGAGAAAATCTAGTGGACTCATATTTGATATTATACCAAAAATTTTTGACCCTACAGAGAATCGAACTCTGATTAACGGATTGAAAACCCGCTGTCCTAACCATTAGACGATAGGGCCGCACCGACGGAGAATAATCTATCATTTTTTTGAAAAAAATTCAAAAAATGGTAATGTAAACAATCTGGAGAGATGGCTGAGTGGTTGAAGGCACCGGTTTCGAAAACCGGCATACGGGAAACCGTATCGGGAGTTCGAATCTCCCTCTCTCCGCCAAAAAAAATGAATAACAAAAATATTTTCATAAGCACGACCATCATCGCGGTTTTTTTATTTATTTTCGTCACGCTTGGCGCGCCGCGAGTGGGTACGCCGGAGGAACAATTCACCGTGGCGAAAGGCGAAACGCTCGGCGATATTTCCGCCTCACTCGCGGCGCAAGGATTTGTCAGAAGTTCTCTCGCCTTTCATATTTATTTTCATCTATTCGACCACGGCAAAACGATAAACGCCGGCGGCTACTACATTTCAAGTTCAATGAACGCTTGGACAATAGCGCAAACCTTGATTTCGGGACCAAGCATGAAGTGGGTGGTCATTCCGGAAGGTTTGCGCAAAGAAGAAATCGCGGGAATTCTAGCCGAGGACTTGGCTTGGTCGAGCTCTACCGAAGCGGAATTTTTAGCGGACACGAACGGAAATCCGGACTACATTGAGGGCGTCTATTTTCCGGACACTTACCTCATTCCGACGACCGACACTCCGGAAACGGTCGTGACAGAACTTGTTTCGGAATTCAATAAAAAATTCGCGCCTTACCAGGAAGAGGCGGCGAATCAAAATATAAAATGGACGACGGCGCTCACGCTCGCGTCAATCATTCAGCGCGAAGCGGCAAGCACTGCCGATATGCCGCTCATTTCGGGAATTTTGTGGAATAGACTTTTGCAAAATATGGCGCTCGACGTCGACTCGACCTTGCAATACGCTCGTGGCGACACACCCTTTGGCTGGTGGGCGCCGATTACATAGCGCGGATAAACAAATTGATTCGCCTTTCAATACGTATACAAACGCCGGCATTCCGCCGCATCCGATTTCAAATCCGGGCTGGCCGCGATTTCTGCCGCTTTAAATCCCGCCACGACAACGTGTCTGTATTATCTTCACGATTCAAACCGCGTCATCCACTGCGCCGACACGCTCGACCAGCAGGAAAACAATATCATTAAGTATTTGAAATAAAATATTTTATACAAAAACAAAACCCCGTGCATTACCTTTCGGCAACGCAGGGGGTTTGATTGGGACCAAAGTTCCAAGGGTCTAAGGAGTCCCGAGGTTCAGAGGTCCGAGGACTACTTGCGAGACAGGAAGACGAAGCGGAAGTCAGCACCCCAGACGCCGTCAGCCCTGTCGTAGTACGTGCCGAGCCACTGCCCGCCGCCGCCGCGACGCCCCACGTCGAACAGGAAGAGGTCGCCACCCGAGTCAGCGATGGGTTCCATTCCGATGACGAGCCATTCACGTTTCGGTTGGTCCGTGTACTGCAAACGCAATTGCGGTCCGACTTCTGCGGGGCAAAGCGACAATCCAAGGGATTGTGCCCGCTCGTAGATTTCGCCACGAGTTGCACCCTTCTTGAAGCCAAGCTCGCCAATGGAGACGACAACGAGGTTGGCGTCCATTTCGGTTTCGCTCGCGGTGAACGCGGACTTGCCGATGATTTGGTTCGCGTAGTCGCCGAGGTACATTCCGCTCTGCTTGATGGCTTTGCGGAAAGCGTCGGCATTCTTGAGTCCCGTGCCGAGCTTGATGGTCTTCCAGACCTTGAGAACCAAGTCGGTGGGTGTTGCTGACTTCACAATGAGCTCACCAGACAGAAAGCGTTGAACGCCGTCCATTCCACCGAGCTTGTTTACCACTGCTTCCATTGTTCCCCAGTTCATTTCGGAGTATTTCATAACAATCCTTATCTTCAACTGCTAGTTGTGATTTACCTGCCTCTATTAGAGACAAGTACTAGGACCGTAAGTGGTCATAGCCAGAAAATGCCTATATAAAGCACCTTGTGGCTATGACCATTTCGCAAGTATTTTTAAGGTTCTATCCTGTTGAGATTATACACCCATATACATTTTATGTCAAATAGCCAAAATCTTACTACTTAACAATCCTCCTATAGAAAATCCTCTTCCCTATTTCCGTCACGGCAAGATAGACGAGCGATATGACAAAGGCGAAAACGATTGCCGAAAGCGGAATCGGGGCGAAGCCGAAGATTGCGCCTATCGGAGCTATAGCGAGAGTCCAGCCGATTGCGAGAACAATGATAATACTCGCGAAAAGGATACAGCTTGGACGACTTTCGGCGAAAGGCGTTTTTCTGGTGCGGATGATAAAGACCACGAGCATTTGCGTCGCCATCGACTCGAGGAACCAGCCGGTCTGGAATTGCGCTCCGACAAAATGGAAAACTGAAAGCAAAACTACGAATGTGATGACATCGAACAAGGAAGATATCGGTCCAAAAATGAGCATAAACTTTTTCAAGAAATCCAATGTCGAATTTGCGCGGCGTTCGCAATTCTTCTTCGTCGACTTCGTCGAGCGGAATGGCAAATTGCGAAGAATCGTAAAGCAAATTGTTGAGAAGTATTTGCGTCGGAAGAAACGGAAAGAAAGGAATGAAAAGCGAGGCACCAGCCATCGAAAGCATATTTCCGAAATTGCCGGAAAGCGACATCATCAAATATTTAAATGTGTTGGCGAATGTTTTCCTGCCTTCGATGACGCCTTCGACGAAATCGTGAAGACTTTTTTTCAGAAGAATGAAATCGGCGCTCTCTTTCGCCACGTCGACGGCGTTGTCGACCGATATGCCGACATCCGCCGCTTTAAGAGACGGCGCGTCGTTGATGCCGTCGCCGAGGTATCCCACGCCGTGACCATTTCTCTGCAAAGTTTGGATAATTCTGGTTTTAACGCTCGGAATGACGCGAGCAAAAATGGTATTTTTTTCCACGGCTTTGGAAATTTCCTCTTCCGACATTTTTTCCAATGCCGAACCCAAGACATGATGCCTTTGCTCGGAAGGTTTATTTCTTTGGCGATTTTTTCCGTCACGAGTTCGTTGTCGCCGGTAATTATTTTGATTTCGATGCCGTGAGTCTCAAGCATACGCAAAGATTCCAGCACGGTTTTCTTTGGCGGGTCGAAAAAAGCCACGAAGCCGACGAATGTCATTTCTTTTTCGTCGGCCGCGGTGTAAACATTTTTCTCCGCTTTGAGTTTTTTTATCGAGACCGCGAGAACACGAAAGCCGTCTTTGGAAAGTTTGGCATACTCCTCCACGGCGAGAGAGCCGTAACCGCGCGAAATTCTCGACATTTCTTCCGGCGCGCCTTTGGAAATCAAAACATGTTCGGAGTCGTGGGCGACGACGATGGAGTCGCGCTTACGGTCGAAATCGAAAGGAATTTCCTCGATTTTTTTCCAGCCGGCCGTGTCCTCGCGTTTAAACTCTTTTATGGCGGCGTCGAGAGGATTTTTGCGTCCGCTTCTATGAATCGAGTTTAGATAAGCGTAAAAGAGCACTTCATCGGAATCTTTTCCGTTCGAATCGACATATTTCACGAGGGTGATTTTGTCTTCGGTCAAAGTTCCCGTCTTGTCCGTGCAGAGAATATCCATACTGCCGCAGTTTTGTATCGCCGAAAGACGCTTGACGATGACGCCGCGCTTGGCCATCGAAAGAGAGCCCTTGGTCAGATTTAGGGTAATGATGAGAGGCAAAAGTTCGGGCGTCAGTCCTACGGCAAGCGCGGCGGCGAAAAGAAGCGACGGGAGTATGCCGTGGCGGGCAAAAGCGTCAACGATAAAAACGAAAATCACGAGAACGAACATTACGGAAACTACTAGACGGGAAAAAGATTTGATGCTTCGGTCGAATTCCGTCGGCATATCTTTGGCGTTAAGCGCCGAGGCGATCGCGCCGAAACGAGTGTTACTGCCGATGGATTCGACTTTCATTTTGGCGGCGCCAGTCGTCACCGACGATCCCATAAATGCTTTTTCTTTCGCGGCTTTTTCCACGGGGAAACTTTCGCCGGTGAGTGCCGATTCACTGACGAAGAAATCCACCGGCTCGAGGATTTTGCCGTCCGCCGGCACAATGTCGCCCGGAGAAAGCTCGACGATATCGCCCACCACTATTTCCGTCACCGGAATTTCTTTGGCGCGGCCGTCACGGACGACGGCGGCCGTGATTTTCACTTTTGCCGCGAGCTCGGAGGCCGCCTTGCTTGCCCTGAAAGAATTGAAGAAATCCAAGAACGCCGCTAACGAGCACGATGACGATGATAATCGAAGCGCTCGTCGGGTCGTCGGAAAAAAAAGAAATGATAGCGGCGGCGAGAAGTATTAAAACAAGCGGATTTTTGAAACGGCCGAGGAATTGGAAGAAAACGCTTTCTTTTTTGCGCGAAATTTCGTTTCTGCCGTATTTGGCGAGAAGCTTTTTGGCTTCCGCGGAAGTGAGACCTTGAGCTGAAGTCATACTATAATCATATCATTATGAAAATATTGGGAATCGAGACCTCTTGCGACGAGACGGCGATAGCCATTTTGGATATCGAGGAAAACGAAAATGGCGTGTCCGTGAAAATCCTCGCCAACGAAATCCTCTCGCAAATAGAACTTCACCGCCCCTATGGCGGTGTTTTCCCCAATCTGGCGAAAAGAGAGCATGAGAAAAATTTGGAGCCGATCCTCCAAAAAGCTTTATCTAAAGCGGCGGAGGAAGTGGCGGGCGGCGAGCGCGTAGTCTTAGCGAAGCGCACAAGCGAGACGTCCGCCACTTCCTCCGCCGCGCCCGTGACCGCCATAGCGGTAACTCAGGGGCCGGGGCTAGAGCCGTGTCTGTGGACGGGCATCACATTTGCAAAAGAGCTCGCGAAGAAATGGAATGTTCCCCTCATTCCCGCGAACCATATGGAAGGTCACATTGTCGCGGCTCTTTTGAAAAAGTCCACCTCATCGGCGGACGGGCACGGCGAAAGCTTTGCTTTCACCGTGCCGCGAATTCCCTTCTCTCGCCCTTCTCATCTCCGGCGGTCACACGGAAATAGTCTTGATGCGTGAATTCGGCAAATACGAAATCGTCGGCAAGACGCGCGACGATGCCGTCGGCGAATGTTTCGACAAATCGGCTCGCCTGCTCGGACTTCCCTATCCGGGCGGTCCGGAAATCTCCAAACTCGCCGCAGAGGCGCGAAAAGAAAATTTGAAATTGGAAAATCCACTTCCTCGCCCGATGCTCGATACCGACAACCTAGACTTTTCTTTCTCGGGACTGAAAACCGCCGTCCTTTACGCGACCAAAGACAAAAAACTTTCGCAAGACGATATGAAAAAATACGCCCGCGAAATAGAAGAAGCCATTACCGACGTCATCATCGGAAAAATGGAAAAAGCCATAGAAAAATATAGCGCCGAATCACTAGTCGCCGGTGGTGGCGTCATCGCCAATACTTTCATCCGTTCGCTCCTCCAAAAACTCGCCGCGACTTACGATATTCCTCTCTATTTGCCTCACACGTCCCACGCGACCGACAACGCCTCTGATGATTGCTCTCGCCGGTTATTTCAAAATCCGCCGAGGAGGCGGAAAAAACGAAAAAGATTTCGGCGCGGAGGGAAATATGTCATTTTGATTTCTTACGATTTTCTGATATAATATACTTAAGTAATATTCGTATGTTTTCTAGAAAATCATTTATATCAGGTACATCAAAACTATTACTGGCATTCGAAATTTCAACTTTTCTATTGACATCGACTATCTTTGCGTGTAAAATTGGTGTACCAATTTTACACGCAAAGAACAACACTCGGTACAATTGAGAATTGTCATCGTTTAAGAACTTTTGTCTATTTTCTTCTGTAACCGCTCTATATCCTCTCGCACATTTGTCTCCAAAACATCTATCTCCATGTCAATTCTATTGTGTGTGTTCTGTGTCTCATAATTGATGAACCATAACACAAACCAGAAACTAAAAAATACGCATGCGAACAAAAAACTAGTGGGAATATACCAAAATATGTTAAGGACAAATAGAATCAACCAGAATGCGGCTAACGAAAACATCTGCCATCCAAATGTTTTGTCTTCTTTTATCCGATATTCATGAAACTTTCTTACTTTTTCGTTTCCAAAATCAAGACGATGAGTCATTTTATTTTTTCTTAATTTTTAATTTCTTTATATCCCTCACAATTTCCGGGAATTTTTCGGCGAAAGAGTGTCCCCTGTCTTTGAAAATCCTCTGCGTAGCATTCGGCAAAACTTTGACGTATTTTTTGAGATGAGAGAGACACGAGCTTGTCGTCTTTGCTCTGATAAAGAATTATTCTTCCGCCTTGTTTTTCAAATCGTGAAAGCGACGCGGGTAAAATCCAATCTTTCGGCAAATCTTTGCGGGTTTTGTCGAAATAGGGCGCGGCGACGAGCATCGTCGCCGCGATTCTCTTCGGGAATTTATTTTCCGAAAAATATTTCACCAGAAATATGCCGCCGAGCGAGTGGCCGACCAAGACGACGTCGTTTCTGAGATACGGAAAAAGTTTTTCAAACCATATTTTCCATTCCAAATATTTGGCGTTGTCGGGATTCGGCATTTCGGGATATATGACCTCGAATTTTTTGCCGAGCTTTTCGGCCATTGTGTTTTTCCACCTATTTGTGTTTCTCCCCTCGGGTCAAGCTTAATATCCTCCGATTTCAAATCGGTCAAATATTCTTTGTACGTTTTGAAAATATCTCCGCCGTGTATGACTACGACTTGTTTCTTCATAATTTGATTTTAACATAAAAAAGCCGTCCTACGTGGACGGCTCGGGAACCATCGTGACGAGTTCCGGTTGCCCGCGCTTGACGCAAAGATTGTTTCTGATTTTCTCGACTGTTCTGACTATCCGTTTGGTTATTTCCTCCGCGTTCTTCACGTGCGCGTCGATGACGACGAGGGCCGTGTAATTCGCATATTTGCTATGGGCGTATTTGGCTCTGAACCTGCTCGCGAGCTTCTCCGAACTTTTCACTTGGAGGTAAATCTTTCCTATGTCGGTGTAAACGATGTAATCAATTCCATAGTTGAAATCGAGTTTCATCTTCGAGTGCTCGACGGGAAGCCTAAACCATTCTGGAACGAGGTGTGCAGCGTTCTCCAGAGCCCACGGTATGAAAGCCTCACTCGAAAGTCCTCGGTCAAAATTAATCTTTCTCATCAAGCCTGGGGTAAAAGGCTTTTTGTTGGGGAACATTTAAGAAAGACGTTATACCAACGCGAGACAAAAAGCAAATGTGATTTTTGGGCTTATTTTTGTTATTATTTCAATAATGATACCGGAAAAATACCTCAAACCTTACGACCCGAACGCCACCGAGGACGCCATCTATTCCGATTGGTTAAAGTCCGGATATTTTAATCCTGACAACTTGCCGGCACGACACAAAAAACCTTTTTCCATAGTCCTGCCGCCGCCAAATGTCACGGGAATCCTCCACATGGGAAGTGCCCTCATGCTCGCCATCGAGGATATAATGGTGCGTTACGCGCGAATGAGAGGATACAAAACTCTTTGGGTTCCCGGAACCGACCACGCCGCCATCGCCACGCAATCGAAAGTGGAAAGCGAAATTTATAAAAAAGAAGGCAAACGAAGGCATGACCTAGGACGCGCCGAGCTTGTGCGCCGCATAGAAATATTCGCGCGGGAGAGCCACGATGCCATCGTGGAACAGGTGAAAAAGCTCGGCGCGTCCGTCGACTGGAGCCGTGAAGCTTACACTCTCGACGAAAAGCGTGAGCTTGCCGTGCGCACTGCTTTCAAAAAAATGTACGATGACGGTTTGATTTATCGCGGAAATCGAATCGTCAATTGGGATCCGAAAGGCCAGACGACTATTTCCGACGACGAAATAGTTTATACGGAAGGCAAAGGCAAAACTTTACACTTTCAAATATTCGAAAGACTTTCCGTCGCCATCGCCACCACTAGACCGGAGACGAAAGTCGGCGACACAGGTGTCGCCGTTCATCCCGACGACGCACGATACACGAAATTTGTGGGCACGGAATACGATATCGTTTTTGCCGGAGAAAAAATCCATAAAAAATTGTCGCCGACCGTGAAGTCGACAAAGATTTCGGTACCGGCGCGGTCGGCGTCACTCCGGCGCATAGCCACGTCGACGCCGAAATCGCCGACGCGACATCATTTGCCCTCCAAACAAATCATAAATGAATTCGCCAAGATGTCGGTCGAGTCGCCAGAATTGCTCAAAGACAAAAAAGTCGTCGACGCACGGACGTCAGTCGTTGAATGGCTGAAAGCCGAAGGACTTTTGGAAAAAGAAGAAGAAGTTCCTCAGAATGTGGCGACGGCGCAGCGTACGGGAGGCATCATTCGAACCCTTACCGAAACTCCAATGGTTCATCGACGTGAACAAAAAATTCCGAAGGGGTCTAAAAAAAGTTTCTCTCAAGGATTTAATGAAAAAAGCCGTGCTCAAAGACGGAATAAAAATCCTTCCCGACAGGTTCGAAAAAGTCTATTTGCATTGGATTTATAACCTGCGCGATTGGTGTATAAGCCGTCAGATATGGTTTGGCCACCAAGTGCCCGTCTGGTACCGAAAAAACGAGGTCTATTGCGGTTTAAATGCCCCTACAGGCGACGGCTGGGCTCAAGATGAGGATACGCTAGATACGTGGTTTTCTTCGGGTTTATGGACGTTTTCGACCCTTGGCTGGCCGAACCAAACGGACGACCTAAAAACCTATCATCCGACCACTATTCTAGAAACCGGCTACGACATTTTGCCTTTTTGGGTGGCTAGAATGATTCTCATGTCCACTTACCTTCTCGGCGACATACCTTTTCACACAGTGTATCTCCACGGCATCGTGCGCGACGAGCAAGGCAGGAAAATCAGCAAATCGCTCGGCAACAATATCGACCCTGTGGATATGGCGAAAAAATACGGCGCCGATGCCGTGCGCATGAGTCTCATCATCGGCACGGGTCCGGGCAACGACAGCAAGCTCGGTGAAAACAAAATCAAAGGCTACAAAAATTTCAGCAACAAACTCTGGAACATCGCGCGTTTCGTTTTGACTTCGACGGAAAATTTTGCGGGATTACTCGAAAAAACCGATGCTCTCGGACTGACGACAAAAAAATAATCTCCGATTTCGAAAAAATTATCGCCGACATGACGGAAGATATGGAGAATTTCAGATTTTATATGGCGGGAGAAAAACTTTACGCTTATGTCTGGCACGAATTCGCCGACAAAATCATCGAAGTGAGCAAAGAAAAGATTTCCAAAGGCGATGTTTCGACAAAATATATGCTTATTTATATTTTGGAAAACTCAATCCGAGCCCTCCATCCTTTCATGCCTTTCATCACGGAAGAAATCTGGAAAGATTTGCCTGCCTCGCCGGCAGGCAGGCCGCGCGAAGAAAAATTGCCGCTTATGATTTCAAATTGGCCAAAATAATATGACCGCCGAACCTTCAGGACTTTTGCTTTTTTACGCTCTCATCGGAGGATTTTTGCCTGCCCTCTTTTGGCTTTGGTTTTGGCTGCGTGAAGACAAACTCCACCCCGAGCCGCGCGGCAGAATCCTTTTCGCTTTCCTCGCCGGTATGGTCGGCGTGGCAATAGTCTATCCTCTGGAAAAAGCGGCTCTCGGATATCTGGGCTGGAGCGTCTGGACAATCATCGCTTGGGCGGCAATCGAGGAAATAATTAAATTTATTCTCTGTTATCTTGTGGCAATCCGCTCGAGAGACTATCATGAACCGATTGACGCTTTGGAATATTTAATCACCACGGCTCTCGGATTTTCCGCCGTGGAGAATTCCCTTTTCATATTGAGTCCTATCATACAAGGTGACATCGTCGGCGGCATCATTACCGGCAATATGCGCTTCATCGGCGCATCGCTCGTCCACGTGGTATCGTCCGCGGCTCTCGGATATCTTATAGGCAGAGAGTTTTACGCCCGAAGCCGTTTCTGGAAAATAATGTCGCTAATATTCGGACTTGTTCTGGCCACGACATTGCACGCAATCTTTAACTACTTTATAATTTACCAAAGCGGAACCAATGTTTTCGTCGTCTTCGGTTTCGTCTGGGCCGCCGCGATACTTCTCCTCGTCTTATTTGAAAATATTAAAAACTTAAAAGCGCCACCGCACACCATATGAGCAAACAAAAAAGATCTTTTTTCGAGCGACTGACCGGCACCGTCAAGGCCGACGAGGATGATTTGGATTTGAATGAATCGGTCGAGGAAGAGCGCGAAGGAGTTCTACTTGATGAAGATGCCGTGGACGGCGAACTTCCTGTCGATGTCTACAACACGCCGACGGAAATTATAGTGAAAACCATGGTGGCCGGCATTCGTCCGGAAAATCTCGACATCGACATCACTCGCTCGATGGTTTCCATAAAAGGCACGCGCGAAGCGTCCTCCGAAGTCGAAGAAAAAGATTATTACCACAAAGAACTCTATTGGGGCACTTTCGCCCGCACGGTGACATTGCCTGAAGAAATAGACGTGGATGAATCGGAAGCCACGGAAAAAAACGGCCTGCTCACCATTCGCCTAGCCAAAATAAACAAAGCCAAGCAGAACAAACTAAAAGTTAAGTCGTCGTAATTTGGTGCCGAGACCCGGGGTCGAACCGGGGACCTACCGCTCTTCAGGCGGACGCTCTACCAACTGAGCTATCTCGGCATATTTAATTTTCCTAAAACTATTGAGTCTGTGTCGCCTGCTTGTAATCGTTGATAATCTGATTCAAGTTCAGACTGCTCGACGGCGCCGGCGACACGGAAGTCCCCGTGTCGCCTATGCTTGAAGCCTCTTGAAGACTGTCTATATAAGGCTGTATGAGCCAAAATGACGCCACGGAAAGCACGATAATGAGAATCCAATACGCCCAGCGCATAATATTGTTGGCTCTCTGCGAGCCCTTCATTTTCTTGAGCATTTCGTTGTTCTCTTACGAGAGCGAAAGCGTCTTTTGCAAAAGGTCTTTTTCTTCCGGCGTCATGAAAATACTATAGCAAACTGGGGTGGTTTTTCAAAATCTTTTTCGAAACAAAGTATACGAGAGCGCCGACGAGAATGCCGAGAACCGCGCCGCCCAAAATGTCGGATGGATAATGCACGCCGCCCATTATTCGTCCAATACCTATGACTACGCCGAGAAAATACAAAAACCAAGCAAACCTTTTGTCGTAAAAATAAATAGACGTTGCCAATGCGAACATCACGATGGTGTGTCCCGACGGAAAAGATTGCGCCGTGTCCACTATCAGATTGTGCGCGAGCGAAAGAGCGACAAAAGGCCTAACTCTGTCGTAAAACAAATGAATCGCCGGCTCGACTACGAGTCGCGCTAGAAATACCGACACGACGGCTTCGGCATAGGGCAAAAGATTTCTCATGCCGCCTTTTTGCCACATTCGATAGGCGTGCCAAAAGACAAAAAGAACGACAAGGAAAATCAAATATTCGCCGCAAAAAACGATGAGAAAATCGAGCCACCGAGTAGTCGGCCGGAAAAATCGTAAAACCAGTAGAAAATCGAGTGGTCCAAAACGGCAAGATTTTTTAGCATGGCTTTATTATATCAAAATCGGTATGGCTAGGCTGTAATCATTAAAATTCTGGAACGGCATCATATTTTATGCACCAAAAAGAATATTACGGCGACGTCGTGCGCAAACTTTTCGTCGCGGGAGCGGTAATAATGCTACTGACTTATCCATATTTCAGCACCGTTCTTCCCCAAAGCTCAAGTATCATGATACTCGGCATCGTTATCTTGGCGATTTTGGCCGGACTGACAAAACCAAAAAGGCATTGGACGATAGCCACGGATATAATAGTATCCTTTGTCGCACTTATTTATTTTGAAAACCACGCGATCGAGTTCGCGAAGACGAATTTAACCGCGCTTTTTGTTACGGACCAAGCACTGACCATTATTTTCATAGTTGCGTTGTATTTTGGCGCCAAAACTTTCGGAAATGTTTCGGAAATAAAAATGGAGAGTTTCATACCTCGAATTAAAGCCAAAAAACCGCCCGACAACACCGATGGTACGGATTTTTCTTAGCGCCAAAAATGTGCCCCCGGTGGGAATCGAACCTACATCAGCTCGTTAGGAGTGAGCCGTTCTATCCATTGAACTACGAGGGCGAAAAAACTACTTGACTCCGAGGAGTTGCGAGAGAAGCTTCTTGTCGAAACCGACCACGATATCTTCGCCGACTTCGATGACAGGCACGCCCATTTGGCCGCTTTTGTCTATCATCTCTTCCCTTTTCTTGGCGTCGGCGGCGACATCTACTTCGGTATAAGAAATACCGTTTGCTTTGAAAAATTCTTTTGCTCCTTTGCAATATACGCAGGTGGGAGTTGAATATATAGTGACTGGTTTCATCGATTGAAATGATTAACTCTTATGAAAATAGTGTATCATATCGATGAAAAATCCGCGAGATTAGTTTAGTGGTAGAACTGGTGCTTCCCAAGCATCGGGCGCGAGTTCGATTCTCGCATCTCGCATATTTCAGTAATTTACATCGGGTTTCGATTCTCGCATCTCGCATATTTAGAGGTTTGTAATCCAATTCCAGATGCGGCCAAAGAAGCCGGACGGCGTAGAGCTTTGCGCCGCGCCGGAGGTCGAGGTATTTACGAGAACGATTTCCTTTTCGCCCGGCAAAACGGCGCCGAATTTCTCCTGAAGTTCGTAAGTTAGACCGCTCGGGCTTTGAAGTTCTGCCGTCGATGACGCCAGATATGTCTCCTGGCTAGTAAGTGACGCAAGCTCGGCCTTGAGTTCTTGTTCGTCCGAAACGCTTCCTTTGTATTTCCAAAAAATGTCCCAAACTCCTCTGGCGACAAGGAGCGCGATTATGACTAGAAGTATGACAATAGCGCGCGAGTAAATTATTTTCTTTAGGCGCTGCCTTTTTTTAAATTCGTTCATTTATGCTATATTATATCGTATGTTACTCAATCCAAAACACAGAAAACGCATGGGCTACGTCTGGGGCGTGATTTCCATCATTATGGTTCTAGGTATGATCGCCCTCTATTTTCCGGCTCTATGGACTAGATAAAACTATTCTCCCGCCCGCATCATTTTGACGAAAACATCTGCGGAATGTTGACATTGCCTCGACCGCGCTCGAGCATTCTTTTCTTGCCTTCTTTTTGCTGTTCCCACAATTTTTTCTTTCTTGAAATATCGCCGCCGGAAAGATGCGCCGTGACGGTTTTCTTCAAGGCAGAGAGCGTGCGCGAAGAGAGGATTCTGCCGTCGGCTTTGCCTTGAATTTTCGTTATGAAAAGCTGTTTCGGAAGTATTTTGTGAAGTTTCTCCACGGCTTCCTCCGCCTCATTGTAAGCTTTCGCTCGCGACACCACGCGAGCGAAAGCGGCAATCGGCTCGTCGGCAATCAAAATGTCGAGTCTGACGACATCGGCTTTTCTCATACCGATTGGTTCGTAAGAAATCGAAGCGTAGCCGGATGTGGCGCTTTTTATTTCGTCGAAAAAATTCCTCATAAGCTCACGAAGGGGCATCTCGACTTCCGTTTCCGTCCTACCTTCGCCGAAAGTCGACGAATTGCCCATTATTCCCTCGTGGTCGTGAATGATTTGGTTTAATTTTCCGATGTAATCGTGCGGCGCGATGATTTTGAGGTTAATCCACGGCTCTTCGACGGCGATTATTTCTCCGTCGTCGGGAAAAAGCGGCGGCGAATATATTATTTCTTTTTTGCCGTTTCGTTTCGTGACGTTGTAGATGATGGATGGCGTGGTAACGACGAGGTTTAGATTGAATTCCCTGCGCAAACGCTCGGTGATGATTTCAAGATGAAGCATACCGAGAAATCCGCAGCGAAATCCTCTTCCAAGCGTTCCTGACGCTTCTTCTTCATAAGTAAACGCCGAGTCCGAAAGCGAGAGGCGCGAGAAATGCTTGGCGCAGAAGTACGAGGTCGTCTTGGCTCTCCGGATAAATCGAAGCAAAAACGACAGGAGCCGGCCTCGCGTATCCGGGAAGCTCGGGCAGAGAACTTTTTTCTAAAGTGATGGTGTCGCCCACGGACGCGATGCCCGGATTCTTTGACGCCTGTCATGATGTAGCCGATTTCGCCGGCCGAAAGAGTCTCCGTTTTTGTTTCGGCCGGCGCGAAAATTCCGACTTCGGAAGCGACGAACGATTCTTTTGAGTTTCTGAAAATGAGTTTGTCGCCAGCGCTTGACCGAACCGTCAATGACACGAACATAAACGCCGATGCCGCGATGATTCGAATATTGAAAATCAAAAACAAGAGCGCGGAAATCTTTTTCCGGCGACTCCGACTTTGGCGCGGGAACCCTTTTGACAATTTCTCGAAAAAATTTTTCGACTCCCTCGCCTGTTTTGCCGGAAACTTCGATAATCGTCTCCGTGGGAATCGAGAGAAGTTCGAGATTTCCGTTTTCGTTTCTTTGACACGGGCGAGGGAGCTGAATCTATTTTGCTTACGACCGGAATGATGGAAAGTCCCGCGGCGCGCGCGGCGAAAAGCGTGGTCAAGGTCTGCGCCTGCACGCCCTGCGTGGCGTCGACGAGAAGCACCGTGCCTTCGACGGCGCGAAGCGCGCGCGAGACTTCATAAGAGAAATCTATGTGCCCCGGCGTATCAATGAGATTTAGAATGTAGTCTTCGCCGTCCGATTTGAATTTCATTCTGACCGGCTGCATTTTTATCGTGATGCCGCGCTCGCGCTCGAGCTCCATGGAATCAAGCACCTGTTCCATCATTTTTCTCTTCTCAATCGTGCCCGTGATTTCAAGCATCCTGTCGGCGAGAGTGCTCTTGCCATGGTCAATGTGGGCGATAATAGAAAAATTGCGAAGGTGTGAAAGCTTCATACGTTCACGCACTCTAGCAAAATTATTGAGCTACAGGAAGAGACGAGGAATTTTTGGTCGTGGAAGTCGCCGGAGGAATCGGAGCACGGCCGGCTTTGAGATTGGCAAGGATAGAAGCAACGGACGTGCTGGTCGGATTTGCGGCGGCAAGAGCCGTAAATTGGGCAATGGCGTCGGTACTGTCTTTCAGATAATAATCGGAGAGGCCCAGGAAGTATTCGGCGTTGGCGTAGCCCGGCGAGAGTGTGATGGCCTGATTGAGGGCAGACGCCGCGTCAGTGTAATCGCTTTGATTGTACTCGAGAAGTCCGAGCTCAAAGAACGTGCCGGCGTCAGTCGGAGACAATACGGCAAGAGCTTTGACGGCATTCGTTGCCTGCGGAAGATTATTCTCCTGAATGTAGATCTGCGAGAGAAGGTATATGGCGTCGGCGTAATCGTTTTTCTCCGTTATGGCTTTGGTCGCGTCGGTCTCGGCGGTGGCATTGTCGCCGTTAGCGATGTCAAGCTGCGCTAGGTCGTAGTAAATCTCCGGGTCCTGAGGATTTAGGGACAGAGCCGTCGTGTAGGCCGACTTCGACGCGTCATAGGCGCCGCTTACTTTGAGCGACACGACGGCGCCGTAAACTTTGGCCAGCTCGAGATAGTTTTGATAATCCGTCGGATCGAGAGACACGGAGCGCTGGGCCGCTTGGATGGCGGTAGAGAGATCGCCCTGGAACTGCGCGGCGGCTTGGGATTGAGGCGTCGTGGTTGACTGCAGAAGATTTGATATGCGGGCAAGATAAATATCCGCTATGGTGCGAGTGAAGCGAGGGTCGGCATTCATGGCGAAAGCCTTGGTGACGTAAGCTTCACCTTGATCAAGGTTGCCTGAGGCCGAAAGAATGTTGGTGCCGTGCTGGAAATCAATTTCGGCAATGACCTTGGTCGTTACGGAATATCCCAGAGCTATGGAGCCGACGATGACAAGGACCGTGAGAAGAATGGAAACGAAATTTTTCACCGGGTTATCGAGAAACGCGAACGTTTTGGACGCTATGATGCCTTGAGTAACGGCGGCGGAGATGAACAGGCCGCTGAAGATAAATGCCAAAGCCAAAAGGGTTTCGCTCGGCACGGAAGTAAAGACAAAGACCCAGAGGTAGACCGCGGCGGAGAGTGTCGAAACCAAAAGGTAGGCGCCGACGGAATTTTTTGTCGGAGAGAAAACCGCCCGCACGCCTTTGATGAGAAACAAAAGAATGAATGCTAACGCTCCAAGAATGCCGATGAGCCCGACGGTAACGAGCATGCTCGGAATAAAGCCTATGCCATAATTGAAATCAACATTCCAGAAAATCGTGCTGTTGACTCCCGACGGCTTGTCCGATAGCCACGCGGAAACGAAGCGGTCGGGACCCACTCCGAAAAGAGCGTGGCTTGAAAGAGTCTCCTGCGATATGGCGGCCGTGGCGCTCCAAGACGGGCGCACGGCTATTTCCGAAGTGCCGGTGGTATTGGCAATGACGTTTCCAAGTGACGAGCCGAAAAAGACAAAGACAAGCGAAATGACAAGGACTATCGAAGCGCGGACCGGAAATCGGCGGTCGGGATTTTTCCTGTTGAAGGAAAAACTATAAATCAAAGAACCGAGAGCAAAAATGGCGATAACTATCCATACTTGGGAGAAATTGATAAGGACAAGAAAGGCCAGCGAGACAATAAGGCATATGTAGACAAACGTTCTAGCTAGCTTTGAAAGCGATATTCTTTCCAGGGTAAGCATTGAAAGCATTGTGGCAAGACCGAAGAAGATAGATAGATCGTCCCACGCGCCTATCATATTGGCCGTCGGAGAAGTGAATGCGGCGAGCGAAAAACCCGGAAAAATAAGGTGGATGACTTGGAACAATGCCACGACAAAGAAAGAGACGAACAGCACTATGTATGAATAGAAAACTTTTTCGTCACTATTGAGAACAAGCGGGGCAAGAAGGAACAAGATAACCAGGGCGACGATAGAGACAAGCGAACCTTGGTCGAGACCTTGGCCGAATATCGAGAGCCCCATGTTGCCGGAGAAAAAAGCGGCAAGAGCGTAAGTTAAAAGCAATATGACGACGCTGCCGTACGCCCAAGCGCGAGGGAAAGAGAAAGCTCCTTCTTTTATTCGAGCGACAAGATATACCACGAGAAGCAGGAGCGCTCCCAAAACTACCAGAGCGGTTTTCGCGGTGTTGAACGGCACCGACGAGGACGGCACGAAAAACACTGGAATAAGAAACAATAGAGCCTGGAAAATATAGAAAGAAACGGAATCGAGGACTGATTTATTCTGATTCATAATAATGCTTTTAACCTAATAATAGTGCCCTTTAGTATATTAGATACGGCAAACCCCAGCAAGAGAAAAGGCGCCCGCCTTTGGCGGGGCCTTTTCATATGTCTCTGTCTATAAGCCGAATTCTGTATTCGCCTCATCGGCGAACGACAGCCATCTTTCTGGGATTGTCGTTGCCGACAACCTCAAGCGGCACTTCCGTATTGCTACGGACACGGCCTTGCACACGGGTAAGGATTTTGCCGTTTCATCCGCGCATCTCTGCGCGACAACTCCCTAAGGAGCCCTAGCCTTTCGGCGTCGGCGTTTCTGCTCTCACCTCTCGGATTGCTCCGGACGGGCGTTACCCGCTACCTTGCTCTCCGCCGATGAGGCGGAGGTGTGTTCGGACTTTCCTCTCCGCCGATGAGGCGGAGCGACTGCCCGACAAAGACTAAAATATAATACAACGGAAAATAAAAAAAATCCATAGTTCCCTACTCTTTCTTCTTTTCGCTCGCGTGAGAGTCCACTTCGTAGTTCGTGTTTTGAGCTTCGAAGAAATTCACGAGTTCGAAGACATCTGTCGATGTCGCCATCCATTTCGCCGGATTCGTCGCTTTGTAGTATATAGGAAGGCCGAGTTCTTCTAGTCGCCTGTCGGCGACGTATTGCACGTATTGATTCACATAGTCGGCATTGAGTCCAAGGATGCCTTTCGGAAACAAATCTTTGTTGTACGCCGTCTCAAGCTCGACGCCTTCAATGACGAGGTTTCGAATTTCATTCGCGAAATCTTCGGTCAAAAGCTCGGCGTTCTCTTCCAAAATATTATGAACGAGATTTATGCCGAATTTAAGATGCAGAGACTCATCGCGCAAAACCCAATTTATCATTGAGCCGAAATTGCGGAGTTTGTTTCTCTGGCGGAAAGAAAGCATGACCATAAATCCGGAATAAAACCACGTGCCCTCCATCACGATATTCGTGACGATGAGATTCCTGATGAAATCTTTTTTACCTTCCACCGTTTCGACGTCGAGTTTCGTATCCGTCATTCGCTTGAGATATTTCAAAATAAAAGCCTCTTTGGCTTTCATCGAAGGCACTTCAAGGTGGATGTTGTAGATTTTTTCCCTGTCGAAAGGAAAAGTTTCTAGAACATATTCGAAAGCCACGCAATGATTCGCCTCTTCCCACATTTGCTTCGCGAGATATAGATGGCATTCCGGAGACTTTAGATACGGATAAACGCCGAGGGCGAGGACGCGGTTGACCACGAGCTCGGCCGGATTGAAAAATGCCATGACGAATTTTACCGCGTGCTGTTCGTCGGCGGTCATTTTTTGCCAATCGTCGAGGTCTTCCTTGAGCGGAATCTCGTGCGGAAACCAAGTGTTGCGCACGGCTTGGTTGTAGAAGTCATATGCCCACTTGTAGCGCAAGGGATGCAAATTTACGTCTTCCGGTGAAGCTTTTCCTATTAGCATAAAATTATTGACAGGCATCGCAGATGGTTTCTTCCGACGGGTCGCTCGGGGCGAAAACTTTTCTGCCGTTTATGACTTTGAACGATGGCTCGGCTTTCCTTTCGACAACCGGCTCCGGTAATTTTTTCTCTTCAACTTTTCGGTATGCCGTCCATTTCCAAAGTCTTCTGAAGCGGCATAGAGAATGTCTGAGGCGCTTTTGAAAGATTTTCCGCTGCTCATTTTCACTCCGCCAAATCCTACTTTGCCGATTTGCACGGCTTTGTTGACGGCGACCGTGGATTGCTCGGCGGTGTGGCGAGGTTTCATATGGAGATAATACGTGGTCTTGACTCCCTTCTCCCACGCCGTCCTGTAAATTTTCATCGTCTCTTCCACATCCCGAGTCTCAAGATACATATTTCTCGATAGCGCTTGGTCCACCCATTTCTGCGCTCGGGCGGCGACTTCTATATAGGCGTAAGGCGACGTGGTGAAAGAAGTTTTGTAAATATCTTTTATCCTCTGCGGAATTTCTTCGATACCAGAAATGTCTCCTTGGCTTTCGATAATTTTTCCTTTTACTTTGTCCCAAAGATTGGCGGTTTTGAGTTCTTTGACGAGATTGTGGTTGAGGTCCATGTATTTTCCGGAAATTTTGTTTCGGGAAAATACTTGAGCGAACCTAGCGTCGATGCCCGGCGTCGTGCCGACAACCAAACCAATGTTCGCGTTTGGCGCCACGGCCATGAGAGTGGCGTTTCGCATTCCGTTTTTAACTTTGGCTCGCAAAATATTCCAATCCAGTCCTTTGTGTTTTGATTCCTTGTCGACAGTCAAAGATTGTCCGCGGTCTGCTTCGAGAACAGCGATGGAATCAAACGGCACCATGCCTTTGCTCCAGCCGGAACCTTCGAAATTGGGATAATTACCCCGCTCGCGCGCGAGATTCGCGCTTTCGTCTATCGCCATATAAGAAATGAATTCAAAAATCCTGTCGGCGAAATCCCAAGCTTCCGGATTGTCGTAAGAATATCCGAGTCTCTCGCAGGCATCGGCAAAACCCATGACGCCGAGACCCACCGCGCGGTTGGCTTTGTCGCTTCGCATCGCCTCAACGACGGAAAGATTATTTATGTCGATTAGATTGTCTAGTTGGCGAATGGCAATTCTTGTCGTCTCTTCAAGTTTCGCCCAGTCTATTTCCCTTCCGCGCAAATGAGTCGAAATATTTATCGAGGCTAGATTGCAGACGGCAATATTGTTTCTGTCCTGCGGCAAAGTGATTTCCGTGCAGAGATTGCTCATATGTATTGTACCGGTGTTGTTGTTTAGGGCGCGCAAATTTATCGGATCTTTCCAAGTAAGCCAAGGATGAGAAGTCGACTGAAGCGTGGTGAGCATTTGGCGGAACTGTTCGTGCGCCGGAACTTTTCTAAACATTCGAAGTTTGCCATGATCGGCCATTTTGGCGTATTCGTTGTATCGTCTCCGCGAATTTGGCGCCGTAAAGCTCGTTTAGATCCCCGGTTTCGGCGGGGTCAAACATATACCAGTCCTCACCCGCCTCCACTCGGCGCATAAATTCGTCCGATATGAAAGCCGCGGTGTTCGCCGTCCTCATTCGGACGTGGTCGTCGCCGGCGTTGTGCCTCCAATCGAGAAATTCCGGAAAATTGTAGTGCCAGTTTTCCATATAAAAACACAACGCGCCTTTTTTCTTGCCGCCGCGCATGATGGCGTGAATGGCAACGTCGATAATCTTGGCGAAAGATGTCGGACCGGATGATGCGCCGCCGAAATTGGATTTCAGTGGCGAGCCGGAGGCACGCAGTTTCGTGATTGAAGCGCCGAGACCGCCGGAATCTTTGGAAAGCATCATCACGTCGGCGACGGACTTCGCGATGTGCGCCATATCGTCGTGAATTTCCAAAAGAAAACAATTGGAAAGCGATGAACGAATGGTTCCGGAGCCGAGACTAGTCGAACCGCCGGTAATATATTCATGTCGAGAAAGTTTATTGTAAAAACGGATCGCCCACTCGGTCGGATTTTTTTCGTTGTATGAAAGTCCCATGGCGATGCGCATAAAAAGAAATTGCGGAGTCTCAAGAAAAACGTTGTCGAGAGTTTTCAATGAGTATCGATTCATCAAGCCGTCGAGTCCGGCGTAAACGAAAAGTTCGTCGCGCGATACGTCGAGCGCGGCGGCGATTTGTTCGAGGTCGAACTTCTCGACCATGTTTTTTGCAGGCGATTTTGAGCGACGCCTTCTTTCACGTATTCTCGAATGCCGCGCGATGTTTTTCCGACGAAATCTTTTTCGGAATCTTTGTCGTAATCGCCGATGACTTTGCGATAAATCGTTTTTAAGAGAAGTCTCGTGGCGATTTTGTCGTAATCGGTGTCTTCTTTGATGTTTTGAACCGCCGTTGATATCGTCGCTTGGTCTATATCGTCGGTCGTGATGCCGTCGTAGAGCGTTAGATTGGTTTCCGAGTGCGATTTGCACGACCATGCCGGCGATATTGCTGAGACCTTTCGCCGCTCGCGCGATTGAACGGTTGATTTTGTCGGCGTTGAAAGATTCTTTTGTGCCGTCGCGCTTGGTTATGGTGATGCTCATCGCTAGAAAATTTTTTTTAAATGCTCGGGGATAATTTTACACGAGCGGGTGGGAAAAAGAAGCGTTTATTAACACAATTTCCCATCAAGAAACAAAAATACTTCGAGTGCAACATAGATTTTTCGCCGCGCGGAAAAAACTATGAGATTTATGAATATTTACGGAGTAGTTTCAAAAGAAAGCAACGAGTCGAGAGTGATGTGAAGCCTCGAAGCGTCGCCATTTGGCAATTCAATGACGTAAAGAGACGGCGTCGACGAAAAAAATATCTCCGGAGGATTTTTTTGATACGTTTCCGGCGTCACATCGGCCGCGATGTAAGTAACTTTTTTATTTTGGTCGAGCCAAACCATATCGAGAGGAAAATTCATATCCTTCATCCACATATATTGGATGGCGGGAGAAGAAAAAACAAAAATCATACCGGTTCCTTCCGGCAAACTCGTCCTGTCGGAGAGCCCTTGCACTTGTTTGTCCAAAGTGTCGGCTATCTGGGCGACAAAAGTACCGTTTGGAGTGGTAATCGTTGTTGTTGCATATGACAAATTCGGCGTCTGCGCAGAAGGAGGCGTTTCCGTATCGAGAATGTTTGAGCGAAGCGAGTTTTCGAGAGACGGAAACGCCGAGTTCGAAGCCGCCGTTTTTTCCAAAGCGGAAACTATTCCGACCAAAACAAGAAGTATGACGAGAATAAAAAATATTTTCTTCCATGAAAATTTGGTTTCCATTATTTTATTTCCGAAAGAATTTTTTTAATCGCCTTGGCGAGTTCACTCGGGTCGGCGCTGCCTTTCGTTTCTTTCATTCCCTGCCCCACGAAAAATTGAAACGCGGCTTTTTCCGTTTTTGAAATCCGCGACGACGGTCGGATTCGCGGAAATTATTATCTGCGCGATTTTTTCGAGTGCTCCCGTGTCGCTCACTTGCAAAAGATTATTTTCCTCTAGCCACTTTTCTGCATCGCCTTCTTTTTCAAAAAGCTTCGTGATCAAATCTTTCGCTCCGCGACTCGAGAGTTCGCCTTTCTCAATCATCAAAATTATTTTCACCAAATTGTCGCCAAAATTTTCGAAGCATCGTTAGAAATAATATAGTTCGACGCAAGCGCGACCAATTCTTTTTTCTTCAAACATCGGCGACGCTTTCGAAAAACTTCGCGAGCTCGGGATTCGATACATATGTGTATGTCGGCGGCTTTGAGACCGAAATCTTTGCGTAACGTTCCGTTTCTGCGAGGGAAGTCCGGCAAGCTCTCTCTTTATTGCCTTTTCGGAAATTCTCGGGAATTTCCGATATTTTAAGCTTTGGCAAATCAGGGTCCGGAAAATAGCGATAATCGTGCGAATCTTCCTTTTGTCTCTGGGAAAATGTCTTGCCTTTGTCTTCGTCCCAACCGCGCGTTTCTTGAGATATTTTCTCGCCTTTTTCGAGAAGTTCGATGTGGCGTTTGACTTCGTAATCAATCGCTCGTTCGACGGCCTTAAACGAGTTTAGATTTTTGACTTCGACTTTTGTGCCGAATTTGTCGCTGTCGCTTACAGAAATGTTCGCTTCGACGCGCATCTCGCCTTTTTCCATGTTCGCGTCGGAGACGCCGAGATATCGGAGAAGAATTGAAGCTCACGGGCGAAATCTCCCGCCTGCTCAGCACTATTGAATCACCGGCTCGGTCACGAGCTCCATGAGAGGCACTCCGGCGCGATTGAAATCAACAAGCGAGAATTTATCCGCCGACGAGGCGGAATCCCCGTGTCGTGCGTCGAGCTTGCCGTGTCTTCTTCGAGATGTACGCGCGTGAGAGCGACACCGTTTAATTCCCCGCCGCTTACCAAGGGATATTTGTACTGCGAAATTTGATAGCCTTTCGGAATGTCGGGATAAAAATAATTTTTCCTGTCGAACTCCGTGAAGTCGGCAATTTTTCCGCCGACGGAAACGCCGACGCGAATAACATGACGGACCGCTTCTTTGTTTATGACCGGCAATGTTCCTGGATGACCCATGCAAATCGGACAGACATTTACGTTCGGTCGCGTCTCATCGGCATCATTTTTCGAATCGCAAAACATCTTCGTCCGCGTCTTTAGTTCCGCGTGAATTTCCAGACCGATTGTGGGTTTGTAGGTTTTCATTTTACTATCAAAATTCCTGTCGTGAGAAGATTGCCGCGGCCATTGCCGGCACTTTCTATGGCATAAACATTTATTGTATAAGTTACCTGTCTTTAAATCGTCAATCAACAAACTTGACCAGCGCCCGTTTACCACCAACGGTTCTGTACTGTCGGCACCAACTACGTTGACTAGAAGTTTGTTTACATTTTCAGCAGTTCCCGTAATAGTCGGAAATCCAGGACTTGCTGTAAGTGAGTTCTGGTCGATAGTCGCGTTTTCAATTGCAGAAGTAACCGCGGTTGAAGTTGAATTTGAGGATTGAGTATTAAGAATAGTGAAAATTCGTACTTGACGCCGGTTCATTCAGACCATTGCTAATTTCAATATAATACGTACCAGGTTGGATTCCCGAAGGAATAGTCCAGACGTACGAATCGCCCGGTGCACCGGTGTTAATAGGATTACCGACTTGGCCCTCAGCATTCATCAAAGTAAGAATAGGCGCTTTAGCACCAAAGCTAGCTGACCATCCCATAGTGATCTTGTCTCCAACATTAAAAGATGTGCCCGAAAGATAAACAATTGCTTGTTGTCCCAAAGGAGTAACGTCAGACGGCAAAATGGTAAAAGGATACGGCTGACTTGCTAAACCAGATTGATTGTCCTCAACTACAAGGGCATACGTCCCAGCTACCATATCTAGTATCATTACGGGAAATTCACTACTGCTTGTAGCCTCACCAGTCGGTGTATCAATGGTAAGAAGAGCGATTCGCGCTCCAGTAGAAGTGCTGACCAAATACACGTCATTGTCATAAGGGTTGAAATCAGTGACATGTACGTCGACATCGTGATATGAGCCGAATGATGACGATCGTTTACAAAAGACTGAGATATTGAGGTTATGACTGGAGGTTTAGGTCTCTCTGCAAAAAAATAAATTCCGCCGGCGATTACGATAATAGCGATTATAATAATTATCCACGCGAGCGCCGAACCTTTATTTTTCATATTATTTTCTGAGTTCATTGATTTGTAAATTTGAAAGTTTTGCTATGTTCCGACGATACTTCTAACAGGTCCATTATCGGCAGCATTCAAGGTAACAAACAAAGAGGGTGACAACGCAACAGCGTCAGCAGATAAATACCTCTACCAATATCAAACTTCACTATTTTGTTGATAAAAGGTTCATCATTGGTTCTATGAGGACCTCCTACGCCACCTGTAGTACCAGAAAATTCCATGTGATGCATCCCCCCGACGTATTATCGAAATATATTGTTTCCGGTCCAGACTCTGCATCACCAAAATCTAAAGTCGATGTTGCATAAATGGTTATGAGAATATTATCACTCGAAGGATCGTAATGCTCCACAATATTTTTGCTACCTGGAAGTGTTTCAAAATTAGACTCTGGACTTCCGACTTGATAAGTGGCTGGATATTGGAAAGAAAATCCACCCTGAAGTTTGCGTTTCTTCTTGCCAATCGTATCGGTCGATGTAGCTGTGCTAATAAATTTGAAAGTCGAAAAAATCGACTTTCCAATAAATTCGGGGTTATTGAAGTCGCCGTCAATTTCAAGGATTTGATTGTTAGGAAGCGGAACATATACGCTGTCTCCAACCTGCGGACTTGAAACTCCGAGACTTTGGATACCACCGACCGCGAATTGAGTTTTACTGTAAGAATTAGCATTGTACACGCTTGCCATCGCCTGCTCAAATGTCTCCGACTGACCGTTTGGTAGAGTTTTGGTAACGGGAACATTTACAACCACGTTCGCGTTGCCATTCTGGCCAAAGAAAATCTCATCATTATTTTTAGACATCATCGGTGCGCCCCAACTCGTCGGATATTGGAACGAAAATCCATATTGACTATTCGTATACGTCTGCCAGCCAGGCATATTGGTTGGAGTAGCAATAGTCGAAGTTGCGACCTGGTTTTGCACAGATGTAATTGCCGATTGTTTTGGTTGTAAATAAAAATAAATTCCGCCCAGAATTACAACAAGAGCGATTATGATAATAATCCAAACGACCGCCGAACCTTTTTGATTTTTCATGGATATATTATAACTCAGAAATTATAGTCACTTTTTTACCGACTTTGAAACATTTCCATCTGGTCTAATTACATCACATACGATATCTTTAAATGTGCGGCTTTAGCCAAAGCTTCCAGTTCAACTTCTGAAAATTGTTCCGATTCATTTGCACCGACACTTTTATTAAAAATCACCTTCGTTCCTTCGATTCGATCAATCAAGACAGCGATTTGCTTATAAATTTTCATTCTTTCTTTAAAAGAATCCTCTGAATAACTACTTAGAAGTATTCCACCATCTTTTTTCAATATTCTAGATGCTTCTTTAAGTGCTGCAATTTTCTTGTTTTCAAGGTTTTCTAGGATATCGAAGAAAACTACAAAATCAAAAGATTCATTAGGAAAAGGCAGCGCGAGAGCATTTACCAAGCAAAATCTTAGCCGATGGTTTTTTCAAAAAAACTTTTTGAGTATCACCTATAGCTTTTGGGTCATTATCAACTCCCGTTACTTTTTCAGTTGTCAGAAAAATTGTCTCCATACTTTTTCGAAGTTGCAGTAAGATTCTGGTAGGCACAACTGCCGAGTCTTTTTTGGTTGCAAGTAGGTCAAATATTTCTTTGTTCCTCGACAATTCTTAAATAGATTCCGTCGATTCTTATTATTTTTTCCCACACTAACGCCGAATCTTTGTTTTTCATTGTCTATCTATTTTATAACCCTCGCAAAATCTTTACCAAATCGTCTTTAAATTTCTTTATTGTTCGTCGTTGACAATCGAAACGGAGAAAACGTCGGGATTCAATTTCTTCGCTTCCTTTATTTTCTTCGCCAAAGTTTTTTCGTCAACGAGGTCGGTCTTGGTGAGAACGATTATTTCTTTTTTCGTCGTCAGCTCTTCCGAATAAGCCTCGAGTTCGTTTCTGATTGTTTTGTAAGCGCTTTTGATGTCTTCGTTTTCGAGCGAGATACAATGAATAATCATTTTCGTGCGCTTGATGTGACGGAGGAATTTGTCGCCGAGACCTTTGCCCTCCGACGCGCCTTCGATGAGTCCCGGAATGTCCGCCAAAATAAATTTATGCATTTCGCCGAGGTTCGGCTCTAGCGTCGTGAACTGATAGCTCGCGACTTTTGCCTTTGCGTTCGTCAAAGCGTTTAGAAGCGACGATTTTCCGGCGTTCGGGAAACCGGCGAAACCGGCATCGACGATGAGTTTGATTTCCACGTGGAAATCCGCTTCTTCGCCGACGCGGCCGTCGGTTGTCTGTTTCGGACGGACATTGGTCGACGCTTTGAAATGTTCGTTGCCGAGACCGTAGCGGCCGCCTTTGAGTATCAAAACTTTTTCGCCTTCTTTCAAAAGCTCAAATCTCTGCTCAGTATCGAGATTGTGCAACGACTGAACCAATCGGAAGTTTTATGACCAAATCTTCGCCGTCTTGCCATCCATACTTTTCTTTCCGCCGTTGCCGCCATTGCCGGCTTCCAAAACTTTCACGTTCTTATATATGGTGAGAATCCGATATCGCGCACGGCTTCCACGTAGACGTCTCCGCCGCGGCCGCCGTTGCCGCCGGCCGGTCCCATGTACTCTTTTCCTTTTTCGTGAAGCCAACGCTCGACACCAGAGCCTCCGGCGCCCGCCTTTACGTGAAACGATATTTCGTCAATGAATGCCATATATACTCAACTTAAGCTTCAATCGCCTTTTTCGCAAGGGCGATGGCGCCTTCCTTTGATTTCGCCACGGCGAGAAATAATTTCATGTGGCAAAAGAATGCATCAGAGACGTCCAGAAACTCTCGCCATATCGGAGTCGCTTTTGCCGGCCCACTCCTTCGGCAAATCTTTCCTATTGCCGTACTCGTGTTTATTTTTCCTCATAGTCCTCACGGCCCAACCACCGGAACGAGGTTCGGGACAAACTACAAACAAAACGTCTTCTTTCATATCAAAAGTGCCCAACGGCAAAAAGGTGTCCATGATAATTAATCTTTTATCGGCAGCCCTCTCGTAAGCGGCTAAAGTCAGACTTTCGGCGGCGATAGACGCTTTCACTTTGGTTATTTCCCTATTTAAAATCGCGCGGGCGAAAGGCAAAAGAAATTTGAACGACTCCGTTTCGTTGCGTCCCGTTTCCTGCCATGTATTTCCAAAAGCCCCGGCCATATCATCAAGAAAATAAGGATATATGTCTTTGAAAAAAGGTTTTGGACTTACATCGCCTGTATCATGAGCGTCAATCGACATGACAAGTTTTTCATCGATCCTGTCGGCAATCTCTTTGCTTCCCGAAATCTTTTCTCCGAAATGTTTCCAAATTAGTCCCGCTGAAGCATATGAAAGGCCGTTGGTTCGCGCGCCGACTCCGCCTTGGTGGTGGTCAAAACGGTTATTGGACGGATCGTAAATGCGACCAATGTCTATTACATAGTCTGCTTTTTCTATGATTTTCGGGTCAACAGAACGAACAACATTGGCGTCGCCTTTTAAATATTCAAGAATCATAGCGGTAGCAAAAAGGTCATCTGCGTGGAAACGACCAGAATGCGTGACGATTGTTTTTTTCTTTCCGAAAATCATTTGGTTGATTCTATTATATAATATTTAGTATGCATACCATAAAAAATCTTTTCGCGCGGGAAATCGTCGACAGCCGCGGAAACCCGACGGTCGAAGTCGAAATGACGCTTGACGACAGCTCTTTCGGCCGTGCATCCGTCCCTTCCGGTGCTTCGACGGGAAGCCATGAGGCCGTAGAGCTTCGCGATGGAGACAAAAGTCGCTACGGCGGACTCGGGGTCCTCCGTGCCGTAGGTAATGTGAATATGACGATTAAAAAAGCGATTGTCGGAAAAAGTTTCGACCAAAAATCCTTGGATGAAACATTAATCGCTCTCGACGGCACGAAAAACAAATCGAATCTCGGCGCAAACGCCATTCTAGGCGTTTCGCTCGCCTTTTCCCGCGCCAGGGCTACAGCGGAAAAAATTCCTTTGTACGAATATTTCCACAATATTTCAGGAACAAAAGAAAAAATGATTTTGCCGCGGCCGATGGTGAACATCTTAAACGGCGGCAAGCACGCGGAAAATTCGACCGATATCCAGGAGTTTATGATTGTTCCCGTCGGCGCGCCGAATTTCCGCGAGGCACTGCGCTACGGAGCGGAAACTTTTCACGCTTTGAAAAAAATTCTCGAATCGAAAAATCTCAACACGAATGTCGGCGACGAGGGCGGCTACGCACCGAAGCTTCCGACGAACGAATCGGCAATCGAACTTTTGATGGAAGCCATTTCAAAAGCGGGATATAAAGCGGGAAAAGATATCGCAATCGCCATAGATGCCGCCGCAACGGAGTTTTACGAAAACGGAGTTTATAATTTGAAAACCGAAAATAAAAAATTGTCGTCGGACGAAATGATCGAATATTACGCCGCTCTGGTAAAAAAATATCCGATAATTTCAATCGAGGACGGACTTGCCGAAGACGACTGGGGCGGCTTTGCGGCCATGACGAAAAAACTTGGCGGAAAAATCCAAATCGTCGGAGACGATTTATTCGTGACAGATGTCGCACGACTCAAAAAAGGCATTGAGAAAAAAGCCGCGAACTCGATTCTCATAAAATTAAATCAAATCGGCACGGTGACAGAGACTATTGCCGCCGTGAAATTGGCGAAAGAAAATAAATTTACCGCCATCGTTTCTCACCGCTCAGGAGAAACGGAAGACACGACCATAGCGGATTTTGCCGTCGGACTTTCGACGGGACAAATCAAGACCGGTTCCCTATCGCGAAGCGAACGCGTGGCGAAATACAACCAGCTCTTGCGAATTGAAGAAGCATTGGAAAAATAAAAAACCGCCCGAGCTTCCAAAGAAACAAGGGCGGCTAGAATTGAATCGAGTCTACATAAACCCGAAAAATATCGCTACTCGGCGGTTAAGCCTGATGATTAAATTATCTACTATCGGACCGCCCATGCGGTCGATAATCTTGAAATCCGTCCTCGGAACGCCCATGAGATCCTGGTCGGTGACGCAAATCTGGCACGTGGTGCCGTTAACACAACGGCACTCCTTGCCGTGTATGTGGCGAAAATTGTCATCCACTGGCACCTCATTCGCTTTGATTTTCTTCCTCACCCTTCGATTACGAAGCTCTTCTTCGTGCTCAATGGTACCGTTACCATCACCGGGGTTTACGAGTTCCATATCAATGCCGAGCATAATTGGACTTTCCTTTGATTGTTTAGACGCAAAAAACTATTCGCGTCTAAATATACAACTTAAAAATTTTTAGTCAACAATTACTTTCCATCCGTCTTTTTTGTATTCTTCGAGTTTCTTGAATTTTATTTCCTTTTTCTCGCCGTTTTTTTCCACCATTACCTTGTCGTTCCTGCCGACTTTGTCGCCTGAAGCGGAAATTGCCGACCGTTTCGTGCGCCGGAGCTGACGGGATTTACCGGCACGGCGGCGCCCGCCAAAGCACAGGCTTTGGCGGGCGCGAGCTTCGTCATCAAATCCACCACCTGACCACTTATGGAAATCTCAAGTTGGCGGAAAAGTCGCAGGCCTTCTTTTTTGTATTCGACAAGCGGATCGCGCTGTCCGTAAGCGCGCAAATTGACCGAGCCGCGCAGATAGTCCATGGCCTCGAGATGTTCGAGCCAGAACATATCTATGGTCTGAAGATAAATCATTCGAAGCGTTTGGACAAAATTCTTCTCGCCCATTTCTTTTTTCTTATCTTCGAGCTTTTTCATAAACTCGGCGTCGTTTTGGTCAACGAGCAAAAGAAATTCGTTCCAAACATCCTGGTCCGTGCCGACCAAAACTTTTCTTCGCCGGCCATAAATCGTTTTGCGGTGGACATTCATCACGTCGTCGAATTCCAAAACTTGCTTTCGAGCGTCAAAATTGAATCCTTCGATGCGCGTCTGCGCCGTTTCAAGAGATTTCGTGATAATGCGGTTCTCGATGGCTTCATCTTCGGGAATGCCGAATCGTCCCATCATATTTTTGATCATGTCGTTGGCGAAAACCCGCATCAAAGAATCTTCAAGCGAGACAAAAAACTGCGTTTCGCCCGGGTCGCCTTGGCGGCCCGAGCGGCCGCGAAGCTGGTTGTCTATGCGACGCGCGTCGTGTCGCTCGGTACCTAAAACGAAAAGTCCGCCGGCGGATTTCACTTTTTCATAATCGGCCTCGGTTGTCGGATTTCCGCCCAAGTTTGATGTCGACGCCGCGACCCGCCATGTTGGTCGCGATAGTCACCGCGGCATAGCGACCGGCTTGAGCGATGATTTCGCCTTCGCGTTCGTGGTTTTTGGCGTTGAGCATTTCGTGCCGAATATTTTCCTTCTTCAAATACGCCGAGAGCAATTCGTTTTTCTCGATTGACGCCGTGCCGATGAGAATCGGCTGGCCTTTGGCGTTTAATTCTTTTACTTTGCGGATGATGGCTTGGAACTTGCCTTTTTCGGTCTGGAAAATCAAGTCGTTGGCGTCTTTGCGCGCTACGGGGCGATGAGTCGGCATTTCCACGACTTCGAGAAGATAGACTTTGCGGAATTCCTCGGCCGAAGTTTTTGCCGTGCCGGTCATGCCTGACAATTTTCGGATACAAACGAAAATAATTTTGATAAGTGATGGAAGCGTAAGTTTTCGTCTCCTTTTGAATCGGCACATTTTCTTTGGCTTCGATGGCCTGATGAAGACCTTCCGACCAGCGGCGGCCCGGCTGAAGGCGGCCGGTAAACTCATCCACGATGACTATTTGCTCCGTCTTTGACGACATATTCTTTGTCTTTGGTATAAAGAGCTTTGGCTTTCACGGCGGTCTCGAGATGATGAACGAATTTGATGCCTTTTTCGGTGTAAATATTTTCTATGCCGAGCATCTTTTCGGCTTTCGTTATGCCGACCTCGGTCATATTCGCCGCGCGATGCTTCTCGTCTTTTTCGTAATCCTCGCCTTCTTTGAGCGCGGCCGCTATGCGGGCGAATTGTTTGTAAAAATCTTCGCTATCGCCCGACGGCGCAGAAATAATGAGAGGCGTGCGAGCTTCATCTATCAAAATCGAATCGATTTCGTCGACAATGGCGTAGTTGGGTTCGCGCTGGCGCAAATCGCTCCGCGACGTATTCCAAATTGTCGCGCAAATAATCAAAACCGAATTCGCTGTTCGTGCCGTAAGTAATGTCGGCGTGGTAAGCTTCGCGGCGCGAAACGGGACGGAGAAATTCGTGAGCGACGTGAAAGGCCGCTTTCTCTTCCTCCGTCGTCGCCACGAGTCCTTGCCGCTACTGTGTTTTTTGTCGTAGACATACGAAGCGTCGTGAGCGATGACGCCGACGGATAATCCCGAGAAAATCATAAATTTGTCCCATCCATACGGCGTCGCGTTCGGCGAGATAATCGTTGACCGTGACAATATGCACACCTTTGCCGGTCAAAGCGTTCAGATACGCGGGCAAAGTAGCGACCAAAGTCTTGCCTTCGCCGGTTTTCATCTCGGCGATGTTTTTTTGGTGGAGAACAATGCCGCCGGAAAGCTGTACGTCGAAATGTCGTTGGCCAAGCGTGCGTTTCGCGGCTTCGCGGACAACGGCGAAAGCTTCGGGCAAAATATCGTCGAGCGGCTCGCCCTTGGCGAGCCGCTCCTTAAACTCCTCAGTCTTCCCTCGTAAAGCTTCATCCGAGAGCGGCAAAATCCTCTCTTCGAAAGAGTTGATTTTCGCCACTATAGGTCTCGTGGCTTCGAAAACGGCCTCGCTGCCGGAACCGAACATCTTCTTGAATATGCTTGCCATAAGAACTCATCATCTTAACAAAAAAGACCGATTCTTTCCATTATTATCAGCCGCCGAAATCTTATTCCAAATATTCGGGTCTTCTTTACCGTCGATTTTGAAAATGGCGACGCCGCCGAGATTGAGAGACTTCGCGAGCGCGACCCTGTCGGAGAGAGTTTGCTGCGTCTGAATAAACGACGAAATGATTTGCGCCATGCGTCGTGTAAACGAAATATTTTTCGTCTTGTGGTGTCGTGTGAATCGTAGCACCCTAATATTTTCGCTTTAGCCACGGCGTCAGTGTATGAATACGCGGCATACCAATTTACATTTCTTATTCCACTTTTGATTGAGTATGAAAAATCATATCCATAAGTCGGAATGCCGAGAATTATTTTATTCGCCGGAATATATTTCTCGGCGTCGGCAACTACGGACTTGTCGAAAGAAAGCGGCGCGTTCGTCACGGAAATGGAGAGGGGCGTGGTTGTCGAAAAATGTCCCGAGCCGAAATCGTAAAAATATTTATCGTATGCCATCACTCGCACTTGGTCGCACGAAGCATCGATATTTTGATATTCCGAATCTTTGGCTTCGACCGTGCAGATCAAAATTTTTCCGTTTTGGTGGAGCGCGGAAGAAAGCTCAGACAAAAATTGCGAAAAAAGAAAATGGTCGGAGAGATATTTGCCTTCATAATCTATGTCTATGCCGTCAAAATTGTTTTGATTGACGATGGACATATTGCCGTGTCGTGCGCCGCGCGAGTGGAAGTAGCGGAAAGCATCGCGTGAATTTGGTCTTTGTTTCCCCAGACGATTGTCGGAATTATTTTCACGCTATCGGCTCGAGCGGCGGAAAAAACGGCAGTCCAATTTCCTTTTGAGACTCTGCCCTCGTCGGTGATAGTCGAAGTGCCTGTGATGTCGTAAACGAATGGACTTATGTTGGTGAACTCCGAAACGCGCGGCAAAATGTCCGGAATACCTTTCGACTCTGTGGCGTATGGAATCCACGCGGAAATCGAAAACAAAACTGCGGCTATGATATGCATACAACTTCTTCCTCTATACCAATATCAGTTTTTTCTTTCACGACTTTTTTTATTTCCGCGGAGAATTCGGAAATTTCTTTTGCCGTCGCGCCGCCAGTATTCATCAAAACGAGCGGCTGGTTTTGGAAAAGCTCCACATTTCCCTTCTTGAAACCTTTTAACCCGCAGATTTTGTCGAGAATAAAAGCGAGAGGAATTTTCACGCCGTCTTTCGCGGCGAAAAACGGCAATTCCGGATATTTTGCCTTCAATTTTTCAAACCTAGAGACTGAAATAATTGGATTTTTGAAAAACGAACCTGCCGTTCCGACTTTCGAAAAGTCGGGAAATTTTTTCGAACGGATTTCGAGAACGGCTTTGCGGATTTCTTCCAGTGAAGGCGGCATTTTCTCGTTTGTGCGCTTCGCTCCGACTTACGCTCTCGAAAACCGCCCATCTTTCTTTGCGAAAAATCTTGTAAATCTTTGTACGAAATATTCGGTTTTGGTTCTTTCGAAAGCTCGAAAAACGACTTCGAGAACGATAAAATTCTTGCCTTCGGCGCTTTTGAAAAAACTATCTCGATATTCGAACCGGCACTCGGCGTTGGCAAAAATTTTTTCTTCGCCTGTTCTCATATCGAGAGCACGGACGGATTTGATTGTGTCTTTGGCTTCCGCGCCATAGGCGCCGATATTTTGAATTGGTGTCGCGCCGACCGTTCCGGGAATCCCGGAAAGATTTTCAAATCCCCAAAATCCGCGAGAAACGGTTTCGGCAACAAATGCGTCCCACGAAACACCGGCAGCGGCGCGGACGTGTCCGTCCGCGCCGCTTTTTCCCCTGCCTCGCCGTCAGGCGGGTCGTACGACACGCCTTCATTTTTATTTTTATTACCGCGCCGGAAAAACCTCCATCACTTACGAGAATATTTGAACCGCCGCCCAAGAACCAAAATCGGAAGTTTTTCCGAGAGCAGCAAATTCTACCGCTTCTTTAATTTCTTTTTCCGTCTTGGCGCGAAAAAAATACTTCGCAAAGCCCCCGACTTTCAAAGTCGTCATCTCCGACAAAGAAACTTTCTCTTTCATAATCTTATGGAAGAGGTTTACCCGATTCTATGTCCTTTATAGCTTGTGCGCCGACCGTGGCGTAGCTCGGGTAAAGCTTCATGATATTTTGGATTTCCGCGACGGCGGCATTAGTCTCACTCATCTTCATGTACGCCGCCACGAGCGAAAGATGGTTCTGAACGTTGTCCGGCAAATACTTGAATGCGGTCTTGGAATAATTTGATGAGCTCGACGGCCAATTGCTGGTATTTAGATAGGCGCCGGCAATCGTATCGGAAAGCGCCACGTCTGGAGTGGTCGAGGCGAGGATCCGAGGCACCAAAGCGTCTTGACCGTCGTAAATCGCGGCGGCGACGTACCATTCCAAGCGCTTCGGTGTCGCTTTGGTCAAGATAGTAAGCTTGTTTGAAAACGGCGAAGAGCTTGGTCGTATTTTTTATCCTGTATATATTGCGAACCGAGGCTGAAAAGAATCGTCTGTTTGTTCGGGGAAAGCGTCACGGCGTTTTGGTAAGCGGTTTCCGCCAAATTGTTTTCACCGACGGCGGCGTAGAAATTGCCGGCGAAAAGCCACTCTCTGGCGTCGTTTGGAGTTTGGGATAATTGGCGCGCGACGATACTTTGGGCGAAAGTGGCAAACGCTTCCTTTGTCTGCAAATCGGCTACCGGAATTGATAATCGCCGGCGCGTTTTCCACGATTTGTTCCGTGACCTCTTCGCGGCCGAGAGCGTTTTCTCCCGCCGCCGATTCAAAATACGTGATGGACGACGTAGCGTTGTTCTCGCTTATCGCGGACAAAGCTCCGATGACGTCCCGAGACGTTATGTATCCCGGCCAATTGACCAAATATATAATGCCGGCGAAAGACGACGATGACGATGGGCGCGACCACGCGCCTCATGGTCTTTTCGGAAACGGCCGACTCCTCGTTTCCCCATTTTTTAAACGGCTTACCGCCGACGCCGGCCACATACGACAAGACAGTAACGTAAAGCAATAAACTCGTGATGTTGTCGAAAACGAAAATATTATTGATCGAGATAGGCGGCGAAAAGTCCGGTGAACAGGGTTTTTTCCGTGAAAGAAATTTCCGCGTTTTTCCAGATGAGCAAAAGTGTCGCGCCGAAAAGAAAGAAATAGGCCACGAACCCGACGATGCCTCCGGTGACAAGCCAGTCAAAAAATATGTCGTGAGTGCGGTCAAACCATTGCTCTTGGGAATAAATCTGAGGAGCGTAGAATTTGTTGAAAACCAAATTGAAATTTTCCTGACCCCAACCAAAAACCGGCTTCTCCAGAAATCCTTGCCACGCCATATTCCAAATATAGAATCGCGCGGTCGTTTCCGAATCCGAAAGATTTATCGAAGCGAAACGCGAAAGCACCGGACTTTTTTCTACGAACGAACTGTTTTTCAAAGCAAAGAAACCGCCGGCGCCAATGACCACGACAACGATGAGCCAAAGAGCGCTCCTCTGTATCAGCTTGCTTCCCTTTCTGGCAATGAGAACGATGAGAGCCATGAGGATTATTCGCCGGCGGCAAAACCGAGGAGCGCTCCGCGAGTCGCCGTGTAATACAAAACGACGAAATTCAAAACAGCCACGGCGGCGTAAATCCAAGAAACGGAATATTTTTTCGCCAAAACCACGGCAGACATACCCAAAAGCGTTATAAGAGAGACGACAAGCGCCGCGGTAACGGGAGACGAAATCGTCGTCTGGGTCAAACCGAAAAGAAAAAGTAAAAGAGCAAAGCCGATGACTCCCACCGACCACCACATGGCTTCACGGGAAATCTTTAGACCTTTTTCGCGAGTCGGCGAGGATGCCGGCGAAGAAAATGGCAAATATGCAATATATCGCGAGATAAGCCGCGTTGCCGAGAGTTCCGTCGAGACGCACGCCGCTTTGGTTAATGGTAAGAAATCCGAGAAGCTGAAGCACGCCGTAAAGAGAAATGTAAACGGAAACGCCGAGAGTCGTCTTGAGCAAAAGATTCCAGACGTTGCTGCGGAAAAGCACGCTCGCGGCGACGAGAAAGAAAGCGAAAAGATGTATCAAAGTCACGTAACCTTCCATTCTCTCGAAATTGGACCAAAAACTTCGAAACGGGTCGGCGCCGACAAACGTGGACACGAGCATCGTCGCGGCGAGCGCCGAAAAGGCCCAAAAGACTGCGGATTTTTTCGGACGATATTCCGGAGAGCGAATAGAGAGAATTATCCAAGCGGCGGTTATGATTTCGACGACGCTCTGAAAAGAAAATTCTTACCGGTGATGAAAGGAAAAAACAATGACGGCGTGACAATGATGGGAATGAAAGGCGTGACGAAGATTCCGAAAATAATAGTCGCTCTCGAGAATCTTGTTCGCGGAACCGCGTGCGGCCAAGGCATAAAGAACCCACGCGACGGCAAGAAGAAGTAGCGAGAAAGCTGTGGCGGATGTCATGAGTGACACTATAGCACAGCTATTTATTTTGCAAAAAAGGCCGCCACCTTTGCCGAAAATCAAAGCTTATATACAATATACCTTCATGCGGGAAATCAAAAACAGGTTCGTAAGCCGAGTTCGGGCGGTCATCGCCAAACTCGGTCATTTTTTCAAAATAGACATGGCGTACATCGTCAGTGGCGCTTTTTGGGGCAATACCAACTATTTTTTCGTGTCGCTTTTCGGTTTCGTTACGTCGATTCTCTTTGCTCGACTCTTTACCAAAGAAGCTTTCGGTACCTATCAATACATTCTTTCCATCACAGGTCTTATCACCTCGACGACACTGACTGGAATGAATGCCGCCGTCAACCGCGCCGTCTCGCGAGGTTTCGAAGGTGAACTTCGCCGAACGACAAAATATCAAATCATCCTTGGCATCATTCCAACGACCATAGCTCTCTGCGTCGCTATTTGGTATTTCCTGCACGGCAACGTGACAATTTCCGTTCCGTTTATTTGGGTCGCACTTTTCTTGCCGACTGCGAATGCTCTCAACACGTGGGCAGCGTATATCGGTGGCAAGAAATTTTTCCGCATCGGCACCTACTTTGGTCTTTGCAACACGCTTTATTTCGTACGCCGGCCCTCTGGCGTTTTTATACTTCACACACAATGTCATCTGGGTGGCCTTCGGCAATTTTTTCTTCGGATTTCTCGGCAACCTCATCATTTATCACATCATCGTCAAAAAAATCCCGCCGAACGACAAACTCGAACCCGGTACGGTTGCTTACGGCAATCATCTGACCGCGATGTCTATTCCGGGAACCATATCTTCACAATTGGACGCTTTGCTCGTCTATCATTTCGTCGGTCCGGCGGCGCTTGCCGTGTATACTTTCGCCACTCTTTTACCGGAAAATTTTCAGGGTGGTATTCAATTTCATTTCAAACATCGCTTTACCAAAATTTTCGGAAAAATCTGAAGCATCGGTAAAAAACTTCATCGTAAAGAGAATGCCTCTCCTGCTTTTGTTTCTCGGTTGCTGTTCAGCCTTATATGCTTTGATTGCACCTTGGATCTTTCATATTTTTTTCCCGGCATACGGAGCATCAATATCTTTTACTCAGGTTTATTCCCTTTCTTTTTTCTCCATCGTCCCGGGCCTTATCCAAGCAGGTCTCACGTCGCAGAGAAAAACGAAACAGCTCTATATGGGAAGCTTCATCATTCCCGCGATCAAGGCATCGCTTCTCATTGTGCTTATGTATTATTTTTCCGTTTGGGGCATACTCTGGGCGCAAATTATCACCAATTTCATCGCCATTCCCCTTCAGTTGAGTTTTCTCGATGGAAATAAAAAAGTTCAAACAAATATCTGACATATATGTTGTTCACGAAAACAGTTAATAGTAAAAATTTCATGCAACACCGAAAAGCGATGCTTAGGGCGTTTTCAATGGGCGCGTTTTCCTTTGGGGAAACGGTTTCACTTGTTCTTCCTGCAAAAATATCGCCTTCTCGGTCGGTCTCGTACCGCGTTATGAGGATTTTTTGAAAAAAGAATCGGAAAAAGAAATATCTTCGTTTATGAAAAAAAATTATCCGGACGTTTTTGAAAAAATCTCCGGCGACGACCGTTTTTCTTTGGTTTACGAAATAATGATTGCCGACCAATACAAAGCGAAACGATTTCTTACAAAAGACTCAATTGCCATAGACGCCGGAGCCAACATCGGCATCTTTTCGATATTCGCTTCCCTCTTTTCTCCGCAAGGAAAAATATTCGCTTTCGAACCGGTAAAAAATACTTACGAAATTCTCCGAAAAAATTCCGAATACTATCCCCAGATCAAAATTTTTAACAAAGGTCTCGGCGCAAAAGAAAAAACCAAGAGATTCTCACCGTATCCGGTCGCGCCGGAATGAATGCCATGACGGACAGCGCCCTTGCGGCTCAAAAATAAAAGATATTTCGACGGTACGGAACAAGTGGAAGTCACGACCATTGACGCGTCGTCGAGAAAGAAAAAATATCTCGAGTCGATTTCATCAAAATAGACACCGAAGGATACGAAGCGCAAATCCTCGAAGGCGCGCGAAAAACGATTCAAAAATCGGAAACCGACAATTTGATGTCCGCGTATCACAATAAAGACGACAAATACGACCTCCCGAAATTGCTCAAAGAAATATGCGGCGAGTACGTCTGTAAACTCCACAAAGACGCCGAAGAGGATATGATTTGTTACGTAAAGAAATAAAGCAATGAAGAAACTCATAAGCATTTGCATACCTACTTACGAAATGCACGGCATGGGCGCGGCATTTCTCAAACAGAGTTTCGACATGCTTAAAATACAGACGTTTAAAGATTTCGACATGTCGTCTCCGACCATTCAAAGACCGACGACATGATCAAAAACGTATGCGACGAGTACAAGGAACGTCCTTGATATTTCCTATTTCAAAAACACGGAAAACCGCGGTAATTCGGCGGCCAATATAAACAACGCGATGGCGAAAGCCGACCGGCACGCTTATTAAAATATTGTTTCAGGATGATTTTTTGTATGCAAAGACTTCACTGGAAGAGATCGTCAAAAGTTTCGATCTGAAGAAAGATATGTGGCTTGTGACTGGGTGTGAGCGACAAAGAATGGGACCGATTTTTATCGTCCAGTCCGTCCATCTTACAACAATGAAACAATCCTCCTTAAAAACACAATCAGTTCTCCTTCGGTCGTAACAATAAAAAATCGAAAACCCACTTTTCTTTGATGAAAAGCTCATCTGGTGGATGGGTACTGATTACTACAAAAGATGTTTCGAAAAATTCGGCGTGCCGAAAATCCTCGGTGATATAAATGTCGTCAATAGGGTTGGACCACACCAAATAACCAATACCACAGCAACCGAAGATCGCAGGGAGATTGAGTGGCGATATATTGTCGATAAATATCAAATGAAAAACGGGTGGCGGCTCAAGACTATTTATAAATTAGGAAGGTGTTGGAGATTCTTGAAACGAATAGTTAAAAAGATCCTAAAGATAAAACCGTATGATCACAACTGAATTCTACGACGGTCAAGGACTAGGCAACCAGCTTTGGTGCTATATCACCACGCGCTGTCATCGCTCTCGATCGAGGGCTTTAGATTTCGGCATTATCAATACAGAAAAAATACCAAAGGTCGATGATTTCCTCGACTCTCGATTTCGGAAAAAAAGTAGAAGGGGTTAAGAATCACTACGAAGAAAAGAAAAATCATCCACCCACGAACCGGGGCGGATATCCGCACATACGATAAAGATCTGGTGAATATCGCCGACAATAGGAAAATCGGTGGGCTTATGCAGGATGAGCAAATACATAATCCGTCGACAAAGACGAGATTAAAAAATGGCTTGGAGGTCAAAAAGGAATATGAGTGCTACGACTATTCAAACGACGACACATGCATTATCAATTTCCGCGGCACGCGGCTATGTGCAGGAAAAAGATTTCTTTCTCTATAGAAATACTGGAGAGACGCGATTGCACAATATGCGAAAAATAAATCCGCAATTTTAAATTCATAGTCATTACGGAAGACGAAAAAAACGCCAAGAAATTCTTCCCCGATTTCGAGGTCCGTCATTTTAGCATCGCCAAAGATTATTCCGTCTCAAAAATGCCCGGTATTTAATTATTTCGAATTCGAGTTTTGCCCAGTTTCCTGCGTGGACAAGCGACACGCTCATATACGCCATCGCGCCGAAATATTGGGCCCGACACAACGTTTCCGATGGTTACTGGAGTCTCGGCTACAATATTATGACCGGTCTCACGTATCAAGACCGAAAGGAACCCCAGAACTACGACGAATGTCTAAAAGAATTGAATGACTATAATGGGAAAAAAACCTATAAAAAATGTATTCCGGAATGTTCTTCAATATCGTCCGCAACTCAGATGTTCGATGAATCGAATAGGCAAGGAGAATGATATATGCAAGGACTTTTAAAATGAGTGATTCGAAATAAAAATAAAATATGGAAAATGGAAAGGACACAAAAGATTCGTAGAAGAGGATAGCTTTTTCTTCCGCAAAAAATAAAGGATCCCAGCAGACTCTTCGATCAGTACCGAACGAGAAGCGAAAAAAACATGGCTTTCGCCCCGAGAGAATCAAGCCGAATATAGAAAGACAATAAAGATTTATGATGTCTTCCCTTTCTTCAACGAACTCGACGTTCTCGAACGCGTCTAAATATTTTAGACCCATATGTCGATTCTTTCGTCCTTGTCGAAGCGAAGAAGACTTTTTCCGGACAACCCAGACCTTCTTTATTACAAAGAAAATAAAGAACCTTCAAAAAATGGCAGCATAAAATAATTGTTACGCCGTGAGCGACATGTCGGAAAATGAAGGAGAATTATGAAAGAGACTTGAGAGAAAAAGAGCCTTTTTCTGTGCTCGACAAAGAATGAGTGACCGGCGCACTTACAAGGGATCATCTTCGAAAAGATTTTCCATTCGGTCAGAGAGTTTTATATAAAAGAATCGATCAAAAAATTCTTGTCGGCTTCTGATGACGACATATGCTATGTTTTCGACCTGGACGAAATATGGAATCCGGATCTCGTCATCGACTACAGAAAGGACAGCGTCTTTAAACTGCGCCAAATGGGCTATATGTATTACCTCAACAATCGCACAAACGAAATCGATTGGTATGGCTGGGGCGGCACAATCGTGACAAAATACAAAAACTTCAGGACGCCTTACTCAACGACGTACGCAATCATAGAAAAATGAAATTCAAATACGTGTTTCTTAAAAACGGCGGATGGCACTTCGCCTTCAAGGCGGCTTTGAAGGGGCCAAGAGAAAAATCGTCGAGTCGCACATTTTTGGTACAATCCACAAGAAACTTACCAAATCTGAAAAAAAAATAGAAAACAATCGAGACTACAGAGGAAAAGGCATAAAATTATGGAAAGACGAGAAAGGTCTGCCGCAATATCTCTTGGACAACAAAGAAAAATGCTACAAGAAATTCTTCAAATGAAAACACTTAGGGACAAAATCAATGCGGTTAAATATATTATTGGACCGAAATACAAAAAAAGTTATTCTCAATGCGGCGAAGACCTTATTATTCGTCGCCTCTTGAAAAAACTCGACATAGCGAAACCTTTTATATCGATATCGGCGCAAACGATGCTGTCATTTACAGCGATACCTATTTTTTTTACAGAGCGGGCGCTAGAGGCATCTTGTCGAACCGAATCCCGCTTTTTGCGAAAAAATCAGAATCAAAAGACCAAAAGATATCGTGCTTGAAATAGGCGTCGGCGCAAAACAAAGGCATACTTACTTATTTTATGTTCGACAAGCGATTCGCCTTGAATACTTTTTCGGAAAAAGAAGCATCTCGGCGCGGAGAAAAAAGGATATAAGATGATCGGAAGAAAGGAGAGAAATAGCCGATAGAAATGTTTTTAATTATTTTTTCTTTAAAACGACATAAAAAACGTGGATTTGCTTTCGCTCGACGTCGAGGGGCTCGATTTGGAAATACTTAGGAGCGTCGATTTCTAAGTCCTGCCGACCGAAAATAATCTGCGTGGAAACGCAGAGCTTCGGGACATCAGAAACTAAAATGAAGGGTCTCGCCATATCGACGCTTTCCTTCAACCGTCAAAGGATACGTCGTCGCCGGCAATGACGCCGATAAACACATTATTCGTAGACGACACATTTAAAATAAAATGATTATCGTTCGCATCTCGGGCGGTCTCGGAAACCAGATGTTTGAATACGCTTTTGGTCGCGCCCTCGCGAGCAAAAACAAAACTGAATTGCTTTTCGACCTCTCGGGTCTCCTGGCAAAAGAAGGACGAAATGCAAAGATATTTCTCGCTCGATATTTTCAATACAAAATACAAAGTCGCCACGAAAAAAGATTTCAAAAATCTCGGTATAGGCGACCCGAGCGGACCAGAGTTTGTCGCGCGAAAGCAAAACGATAAGTGCAACGCACGTACTGAATCTTTCTTCCCTCTCGAAAAAAGAAAAGACATTATCGAACCGGAATATTCTTTCGTTCCAGAAATAGCGGCGCTCGGCGACAACCATTATTTCGCCGGCATTTGGCAAAGCGAAAAATATCAAAACTGTTGAAAAAGAGATTGCGAGCTCGATTTCACTTTTTGAGAAAAAATAGCTGGCGACTTTGCTCGATTTGCCACAATGATACGAGAGCGTGATTCGGTATGCATAAAACGTAAGAAAAACTATGACTATGTTGACCCGATCCTAAAATCAGCTCCAAACTCGTATTCATCAGGTAAAAAAGATGTTATGAAAGTGTGTTACTGTTTATAGAAAGATCTATTTGCTGATGCGAGGTTCTTTTTATTTTCCGATGATATGGACTAATGCAGAAGACTCTGATTTCATACCAAACATACTTTTTATATTTCACATGAACATGCGGGGAAACAACTCGGAAATTATCTTCAACTCATGTCCCTCTCCCGACATTACATAATTCCTAACAGCACCTTTGCATGGTGGGCAAGTATGGCTGGATCCGAATCCTGGAAAGATCATCATGGCACCAAAAAATGGTTCGCTTCCGGCACCGACGAAAGCAATCTGATGAATTGCCGGCGTCCACCTGCCCTCGTGCGATTCAAAAACAGCTTTTCTACCAAAAATAAGCGCCGGAATCACCATCAATGGCTGGCGAGAATAAACTATCGTGTCTTTGGAAACAAAAATGCTTCCGATCCCGGCGACTAGGAAAAAATAAATATTTTGAAGAAAGATGCCGAAATTTCCCAGAGGTAAAAAAGGCGGAACCCACACGGGAGTAACTCGGAAATTTCTCTTTAGGGAATAAAAATCAAAAATATTTTCGCCTCGAGCGTCTTTCGAATGTCTGTTTTTCCCCGGTATGACGAGTTCGACCCCTACGCCACGCGCCGCCAGAGCTTCGCAGGTCTTTGAAATCTGAAGGCCGTTGGCTTTTCTCGTCGGTATGCGAGCGTAAGTGACGTAACGGATTTTCATTATTTTTTCCTTAACACAAGAAAATATTCCCTGCGGCAGAAAGGCGTGTAATATCCGAAAAACGCCGAAAGCAGGTAAAGAACCTTGTTTTTATGGTAATTCCCGAGATAAAAAACGCTTTCTATTTCGATGTCCGAAATCGGTGGAAACTCTTCCCTGCTTTCGACGCGAAGAAGCTTTTTTATGGCTGATGGCGGATATGGCTTGACGTGGCCGAACGTATTCCAGAAATTTTTTGTCGGCATTTCGGACGAGAGAACGAAGATTCCGCCGCGCGAAAGGACGCGCGCGGCTTCCTTTATCATCGCGTAAGCCAGGTTCACCGGCAAATGCTCTATTACATTGTGAGACTGTACCGCTTCGAAAGAATTGTCGGCGAAAGGAATTTTCTCGACGCTCGCGAGTGTCGCTTGGTATCCTTCATTTTTCAGACGCTCGACGCAGGATTTGTTCGTATCGATGCCAGCGATGAGATTCTTGTCGTAAGAAAGAAATTTACCTTCGCCGCAACCGACGTCGAGCGTCTTTTTATTTTTAAAATAAAATTCATAGAGAAAATTCCGCCCGGCCAGTTTTTGCCTCAATATGTAAAAAAATGATGGTTTCATTTGTTTCTTTCGTAAAACACCGCCATTCTGAAATCTTTGCCCATAAACGGCCCGAATACGACATTCAAGCCGTATATTAACGAGTATATACTAAAAGCGAATAACATATACAAAAGGTTACCGGCGGTCTTTTTCTCTTTGAATCTTTTGAAAAGATGAAGCGACCCGAGTTCATATTTGAGACTCGGCGGTCTATTGAATATGGAATAAACATTTTGGAAATTCTGTTCCGAAAGAAGAGTGTTTAGATTGTCGAAACTAAATTGAAAGAGATGATGCGGTGGAGTGAGCGACGTCCAAGGAATTTTAAACATCTTGTAAAGCGCCAAAGTTGTTGAAGACCACCAGCAATCAACGTTTGGAGTGGAGATGACCAATATTCCGTCTTTTTTCAAAAAACTAGCGCAAGTTTTGACGAAAGAGCGCGGGTCGTTTACATGCTCGATGACATCGCCAAGATAGACGACGTCGAAACTTCCTTTTTCAAAAGGCGCTGTCTCCAAGAAACCGTTGTGGACGCGAAAGCCATTCGCTACGGCAATGTCCGCGGTGCGCTTGTTTATCTCCACGCCTTCGCAGTAAAAGCCGCGCTTTCTAGCGGAGAACATAAATCCCCCGCTCGAACATCCGACGTCCAAAAGTTTCCCTTTCGGCTTTTTCTTCGAAAGAAAATCCATCATCTTTATCGTTCTTGCCTCTTCCGGAATCTCCGATAGATTATTTTTCTTATTTCCCTGATATCCCGATTCGTATGAATAAACTTTTTCTTTCAGCCACTCGGCTTTCGGCGCCGGATATACGAAAGACAATTTGCACGACGGACAAATATACTCGTCAAAACCGTCTTTGTTAACGAGAAAATCGCTTGGAGTTTTACATATGTGGCAGGTAGGATGCGTATCGTTCATTTTGTTTTCAGCAATTTTAACGCTTTCAATCTTGCGCGCTCGATAATCCAAAGCAAATTACAAAAATATTTGTAGAAAATAATATATATGGTATTAACGGAGCGATTTTTGAATTCCAAGAAAGGATATTTCTTGCGCGGAATGTTCGGGTCTATGCTTTTCAGGTAATCTCTCGGACTATTCGGGTCGGCCGCCATATATGTCTGGATTTTCTCCTCGATTTTTTTCTTGTCGGCATATCCATAGTGTTTTAGACGATACGGAGAAAGATATGTTTTGCCGGTAAGACCCATAATATCTCCATTGTGTATCTTCTGATTTTTAAAATAGGCGCTCTCCGAGTTTCGCCACATACTTCTCTGCGGATGGAGAGTGTAAAGATAATATTCCCCGTCGTATCTGCAATATTTTTTGCTCAACCAGAAATTGCACATTCTGAAAACCACGCGATTGTATTTTCGACCTCATATATTTCTCCGCGATTTCGCGCGTGAAATGATTTTCGAAAATTTCGTCGGCGTTATCCAGACAATCCAATCCGCGCCGGACTTCTTCGCGGCATCAAGAACCATTATTTTGTCCCTGCCCTCGTCAAATCCGATAGTCTTGAAAACTTTCGTGATTTTCGGATATTTTTTGTAAGCTTCAAGCGTGCCGTCGGTCGAACCGTTGTCGACTATGATTATCTCGTCTGCAATAGCCGAAAGCTTCGACATACAGTCGTCTATTGTGAGCATCTGGTCCTTTATGCGTAGAATCGCCGTTAATTTCATATTTTTATGAATTTTTCCGAGCGGATTTGTCGACGAAAATGGCATTTTGGAATATTTGGGCTTTAAGTTCATAGCCATTCCTTTCCATAATAGCGAGAATATTTTTGTCTTGGTTTTCAACGCAGAAAACTTTCGGTCTTTTTGCGAAACTAAAACCGGAAATGATCTCCGCGTCCAAACCTTCGGCATCTATCGAGACAATATCGGGAATTTTGCCGACGCAATATTTATCTATGATGGTATCCAGAGAAAAAATCTTATGTTTCTCTATTTTAAATTTCTGGCCGGACGTTTTTTCCCATTCCTGCGCTTGCCCTTTTGAAAAAGTGCTCCGCGTGCTTTGCGGGAAAACGAAAAAATCCGCTTCGCCGTCTTTTCCTCCAGCCCCAGCATTGAGGCAAGTGTCTTTCGGACGCTTTTTTTCTATTAAATCGCACAAAGCCGTATTTGGCTCTACGAGAACTCCTCGTCCGCCTCTTTTGTAAAATAAATATGTGTTGTTTCCAAAGACAGGATGGTGAGCGCCGATGTCGACATACGAAATGTCCTTCCCTACGCCTAGTTTTTTCAAAATATCGCTCATAACGATATCTTCTCCCGCCTGGGAAAAAGATTGCCGCGCTCCCCGCGGAGCATACCTTGCTTTTATGAAGCGCAACGCTTTACTCAAAAATTTCATCTATTTTCTGCACTACCGTGGTCACTTTTATTCTTGGAAACCGCCGTGGAACTTGGCGACCTCGTTCTTCAAGGCAATTCTTTGCTTGTTCAAATCTCTTATGAGCAAAGCTCGTCTTCCCACTTCTTCCATAATCAAATCGTCGCTCATTCGTATGGCAAATTCCAAGTCCCATATCTTTCCGTTTATTTCAATCATTTTTTCTATATACGGACTTTTGTTGGCGCCGTGTTTTTTCAGAGCTTCTTCAAATTTTTTGTATTCCTCCAGAATTTCTTTGTTTTCAGGCAATCTCTTCACTTTCAAATGAAGTATTGAATATTGTCCATTAGCTCTGATACTGGGTATTCCATATGATTATTTGTTATTTTAACCAAAGTTCAGTATATGCCTTATTGAGCTTCAAAGCCATATTTGACCAGTTTTCACCAGATGTTTCAATAATAACATCCCTATCAAATTTTGGAGGAGTTTTTAGCGACAGAAGAATATTTTTAAGCTCTTCTATGTCTCTGAAAAACAAAACCATTTGCCTTAGTAATGATTTCCGCCGCCGGCATATTGCGCGTAATGACCGGAACTCCGTAAGAAAGCGACATAAGTAAGGGTCCGGAAGGTAAGCGACGAGTCTTCGTAATACAAAATGGAATAATCGGCCAATCCAAAAAACTCCGAGACTTTTTCAATCGGGACGAAAGCTAGATTTAATATCACAGCCGGATTTTCTCCGACTTTTTGTCTAATTATTTTTCCGTATTCTTCGCTGGCTTTGCCGGCAATAAGCAAACGAATAGGTATTCCCTTTTTATAAACTTCGGTGACGGCATCGATAAGGGGCGGCAGGGCTTTGTACGGACGGACGCTGCCGAAAGCCAAAAGAATTATTTCGTTTTGTTTTATTCCGTATTGTTTTCGAAGATTTTCTCTGTCGCCTTTCCAAATTGGACCAAAAACTCCGACAAAATTCGGGTGAGGAATAAAAACAATTCGAGCGTACGGTCTATTCACTGATTCACTTTCGGCAATCTTTTTTTGCTGAACAACCACGGTATCGGCAATACGCCACATAATAGACCTGCCGAAAGCGTCTACGCGAGGGTGAGGATAATCGTGAGCGTAACGATTGTGCAGTGTCCAAAGAATTTTTATTCCTCGCGCCTTCATTAGCCAAAGAAGAGGAAATCGGTAAAGCATTCGGACTATCGAAACAAACATATATTTACTGCCGTATATGTTCGTCTCCCAATGAATATGAACCACGCGCCGTTCGTCTCGCGAGTTCGGCGCAAAAATAAGCTTCCAAGAAAATTTTTTAACCCTAAAAAGTGAATCCTCATTCGACGCTCCTTCGACGCTTTTATAGATGAGGTTTAAATATTCCGAACCTCTAACCTCGTTTGGTATCGGATATATTGTGTATGTCATCATGACAAAAGTGACAGTATGTTTTTGATAAGACTTTGAAGGCTCGATTTCTCTTTCACGACATTTTGTAGATAGGCCGAGACGGTTTTTTGGTCTGGGCTTTCGATAAAAGCTTTGATTCTCTTCGCGCAATCCTGCGGGTCTCTTTCGGCAAAAATCAGGCGGTCTTTGTAAGAGCCAAAATGTTTTTCAAAAGCTTTGTTTGAGACGATTGTCGGCGTTCCCGCGGCCATCGATTCGAGAACGACTTTGTCGAGTCCACCGGTCGGACAGAGATTTATGGAAAGGTCGCTTTGCCAATAGAGAGGCGGAATATCTTTGTTCGGCACATTGCCGACGAAATGAATCCTGTCCCCCACTTTTTTCTCCGCGATTAGCTCGACGAGTTTTTTCTTGTATTCGATATCCGCCGGCACGACGGGCTCGCCGATGAGGTCGACGTCGACCAAAATATTTTGGTCTCTAAGAATAGCGACCGCTTCAGCGAGCGTGTCGAGATTTTTAATCGGCGTGATGCGGCCGACACTTATGATTTTGAAGGCTTTTCTTTTTTCCTCGACGAAATTCTGCGGTCTAGCATAAATATCTATCGGCACGGCTTGGCCCATAAAATTAACTTTTGGCGTTTTGATGCGGAAACTTTCCGGTACGGCGGAGAAAACGACATCCGCAAGAGCCGTCGCCACGCGAAATTTGATGTCGACATTTCTATGGACATACCACATTCCTATTTTCTTGCCGGAAATTTTCCAAACGGGAAAACCAAAAATGACGTAAAGCGGGCTCATATGAGCGAAAACTGCGGAATAGTTTTTCCTCTCCCGCCAAGAATATTTCCAAAGCCGCCAAATATACTTGAGCCGCGATTTGCCCGACTCTTTGCCGAGAGAATAGACTTTGACGTTTTTCGGCAAATCGTAAGCGCCAACTTCGAGTCCTATGACCGTGACCGATTCGCATTGCTTGGCAAACTCCAAAAGCCAGCCGTGAAAGAAACCCATTATAGTGTCTTCCATATCAACTTTCTGCGTGATTATGAGCAGGCGCATTTTATTTACCGTAAACGTCTTTCAGGATATCAAGATTCTTGTTTGTGCTTCTTAAAAGTTCCTCGTTTTTCTTCTCGATTGACTCAATCATTTTCTTACCTTCTGGATCGTTTACTTTATTACTGTAAAAAGCCGCAAACGCCGCGAAATCTTTTATGAAACAGTGACCACCCGCGCCCCTGCCGCCCTTGTGTACAGGATTCATGTATATTGAACCGTTGAAGGGATCAGCGGCGGCGGCTTCCTGAATTACCGACCAATCGGCACCGACGCTCCTCGCTAGATCATAAAGTATGTTTCCAAAGACAATACGGACAAAACCAAGCGTGTTGTGAGTATATTTGATAATCTCGGCTTCCTTTGAAGTACAAATTTTTTCGTAAGGCGATTTCGGCAAGACCGATAGGACTAGGGCCGCTTTATTCTTGTATTCAACATTTAAGACTGGAACACCGATTATGTTCATTGCCGGACGTGCCGCGTCTTCAGCCGCCGTGGCAGAGCTTAAAAATTCCGGTGAATGTAAAACGAAAATCGAAGGGTTTTCTTTTTGCAATTTCTCGGTAGTGCCGGGCAAAATTGTTGATTTTATAACAGCAATTTTTCCTTTACCGACAAGCCTTAAGACATCGGAAACGATGGAAGAATCAAAACCCTTGGGAGTGGTCGGTGTCGGTACGGCGATAAAAACAATGTCGCAACCAGAAATAAGATCCTTATTTCTATCATAAGGACTTTCTTTGCCATAGCGAACAATATCAAGGCCTCGACGCTCAAAATCGTCCGCGTAATTCTTTCCTATCCAACCTTGTCCTATGAAGCCTATTTTCATGTTGAGAAGACTATCATTAGCTTATAATCGTAACAATTGACTGAAAAATACATTCCGCGTCGCCGACTGGGCAAACCTTATCGGCTATTTCCGGCGCGACGCCGGCGTCCGTCGAGACGATGCGACAGCCAGCTGCGCTGGGCTTCGACCAAAGACATTCCGTATCCTTCGTAAAGCGAAGTGGAAAGAAAAACGTCGGCGGTTTTGTAATAAGAAAAAAAGGTTTGTTTGGTCAACCCAATTTTCCAAAACGATATTTTTTGTCGGTTTGATTTTCTCCGGACCGGAACCGACGATGACGAGACCGGTTTCACGGCGCGCGTTTTGCGCAAGAGCGCAAAACGCGCGCAAAGATTCGAGAACGACTTTGTCGAGTCCACCGGTCGGACAGAGATTTATGGAAAGGTCGCTTTGCCGATCAAGAGGCGGAATATCTTTGTTCGGCACATTGCCGACGAAATGAATCCTGTCCCCCACTTTTTTCTCCGCGGAATTTCTCGCTTCGACGAGTTTTTTCTTGTATTCGATATCCGCCGGCACGACGGGCTCGCCGATGAGGTCGACGTCGACCAAAATATTTTGGTCTCTAAGTAATAGCGACCGCTTCAGCGAGCGTGTCGAGATTTTTAATCGGCGTGATGCGGCCGACGCTTATGATTTTGAAAGATTTTCTTTTTTCTTCGACAAAATTCTGCGGTCTAGCGTAAACATCTATCGGCACGGCTTGGCCCATAAAATTAACTTTCGGCGTTTTGATGCGGAAACTTTCCGGCACGGCGGAGAAAACGACATCGGGAGAGCCGTCGCCACGCGCAGTTTGGCGTCCACATTTCTGTGCACATACCACATTCCTATTTTCTTGCCGGAAAGTTTCCAGACAGGAAAACCAAAAATGACATAGAGTGGGCTCATATGCGCCAAAACGGCGGAATAATTTTTCCTTTCGCGCCAAGAATATTTCCAAAGCCGCCAAATATATTTTAGCCGCGATTTGCCGGATTCTTTGCCGAGAGAATAGACTTTGACATTTTTCGGCAAATCGTAAGCCCCGACTTCGAGTCCTATGACCGTGACTGCCTCGCATTGCTTGGCAAATTCCAAAAGCCATCCGTGAAAAAAACCCATTATAGGGTCCTCTGTATCAACCTTTTGCGTGATTATAAGCAATCGCATATTATTTTCCGTAAACATCCTCAAGAATATTGGTGTCTTTGTTCGTACTGCGCAAGAGCTCTTCATTTTTCTTTTCGATTGAACGTAACATCTTTTCACCCAAAGGGTCATCTGTTTTTTTCGCGTACAAATCTACAAGCGCCGCGAAATCTTTGATGAAACAATGACCCCCCGCGCCTCGTCCACTTTTGTGGAGCGGCCGCGCGTAACGGCTACTGATGAAAGGATCTTTTTCCAAAGCTTTCTGAATATTGTCCCAGTCTGCGTGCATGTTTTGAGCAATGTTGTACATGGTATTGAAAAAAACTATTTGCACATAGCCACTGGCGTTATGTGAATATTTGATGATTTCTGCTTCGGTGCTTGAGCAAATCTGCGTGAATGGCGATTTAGGTAAAATCTCCAAGACTTTTTCGGCAGCAGCGCGGTGCGCCGAATCGTCTTTTGAAAGTCCCACAATATTTGAAAATGGGTGGGACGAATCATAGGCAGCGGTAGCCTCACTCAAAAATTCTGGCGAATAAAGAATGGTTATTTTTGGGTGTTCTTTTTGCAAACTTTCGGTCGTTCCGGGAAGAATGGTCGATTTGATCACGGCAATTTTTCCGATTCCTATAAGCTTTAAAACCTCGCCAACGATCGACGCGTCGAAACCTTTCGGAGTTGTTGGTGTTGGTACCGCAATAAACACAATGTCACAGCTACTTATGATGTCCTTATTTTTATCGTAAGGACTTTCTTTTCCATAACGAATCACATTAAAACCACGACGTTCGAAATCATCGGCGTAGTTTTTGCCTATCCAGCCTTGCCCGATAAAGCCTATCTTCATAAGGGAAACGATAGCATTAGCTTATAATCCTCACAATCGCTTCGGCAATGCATACAATACCGCCTACTGGGCAAACGTCACCGGCGATTTCCGGCGCGACGCCCGCGTCGGTCGAGACTATCGGAGGTCCGGACGCTTTGGCTTCGATCAAAGACATTCCGTAACCTTCGTAAAGCGAAGTAGAAAGAAAAACGTCGGCCGTTTTGTAATAGGAGAAAAAGAGTCTCTTGATCAGCCCAGCTTTCAAAAACCACGTTTTTCGCCGGCTTAAATTTTTC
>CAWJEP010000004.1:0-78986 GCA_963841935.1 uncultured bacterium | reverse complement strand
GGGGCCGGCACCGACAATTATTAGGCCGGTATCAGGCGCGCGTTTTCGCAAGAGCGAAAACGCGCGCAAAGCGGTCGGAATGTCTTTCTCGTGCGTGAGGCGCGACGCCATCAGAATGATTTTTTTGAACTGCGGATATTTTTTATGGAGGTCTGCAGTAATAGGCGCGTTTTTTATTTTCTCCGTGTCTACGAATATCGGCCTGACTTCTATTTTCTCGGGCGAAATGCGCAAGCATTTCGCTTCGATGAGAAATTTTTTAATTCTTTCCGACACGACACGAATATGGTCGGCATTTGGGATGTTTTTCCTTGCGGACCAAAGCCGCATTCTGTTGGTAAATTTTTCCGCGGCGTAATAAGGCGAGCCGATATCTGTGTGAATCTGGATTTCCAATTTACTTTTGAATTTTTTCTTCAAACTCGCGCCCGCGCTTGCCGTAAGAAACGGGTCTTGGGTCGTGATTAAATCGTTTTCTCCGAAACCGCGCTCGCGCATTATTTTTTCCCCGCCATAACGGCGGAAAAAGGCGAATGTTTAAACGACCTGCCGGTAACATACAAAACGTGAAGCTCTTCGAATTGTTTCCCGTACTCCTCCACGCGCGCGAAAACCGCGCTTCCTTTTTCTAAAATCTTCGGATCGTTCGATATCATTAAGACTTTCATTTTATTGTTTTGAGAAATACCGCTAGCTCGGAAAGCATTCGCTCGTCGGAAAATTCTTTGACTTTTGCTTTGGCGTTTTTTGAAACTTCATCGGCAAATACCGGGTCTCTTACGAGTCTGACGACCTCGTCCGCAATTTTCTTCTCGTCGTTATATTCGACAAAAAGCCCCGTCAATTCATCTTCAATGAGCTCCACGTTGCCGCCAACCGGCGTAGTTATAATAGGCGTGCCTAGGGCCATAGTTTCAAGAAGTTGATGAGAAAAACCTTCATAGTCGGTGTTTAAGACGAAAACATCGGCGGCTTTTACATACTCAAAAAGCAAATCTTGCGCCACTTTTCCAAGAAAAACAACGCTATCCGAAAGGTTCATGTCTTTTGTTTTTTTCTCAAGTTCGCCTCTAAACGGACCTTCTCCGGCTATATAAAGAACAGCGTCGGGAATTTCTTTTTTAACTTCCGCTAAGGCGGCAATGAGCGCGAAAAATCCTTTCCAAGGCACGAGCCGGCCGGCGGAAATGATTGTCGTGCCGGTAATGCCGAGCTTGTGGCGCAAGACGCTTTTGCCCACCGAAAGACCTTTGAAATCGAAAGCGTTGTGTATGACGGTTATTTTTTTCGAATCCACTCCCCAATTAGAAATGATTTTTTTCAAATAGGCGCTCGGCGTGGCGATTTTATCCGCTCCGTCGGCGACGTATTTTTGGATTTTTTTCAGAAATCTCACGCGAAGCGAATACGGTTTCGATATCGCGGAGAAATCGTCGAGCCGGTCAAAGACGTCGAAACGCTGTGTGCTCTGTTCCCACGCGTAGTCCCCCACGATTTTCAAAATAAATTTCTTTCCGCGAACTTGCGACGCCAGAAGCGCCGGAAAACCGACGGACACCGGATCCTGAGCGTATAAGGCGTCAACATTTGCCGAAACAAGAATGAGTTTCCAGAAATAAACCGCGTGACGGACGATTTTCGGAAATTTCAAAACATCGCCGAAATTACAAACGGAAACTTCAAAACCGTATTTCGGCAATTCGTCGTGCAGAAGTTTCGAGTATGTGGCCGGCCCTCCTATTTGCGGCGGATATATTCCCGTTGCGATAAGAATTTTCATAAAAGTATTTTGTCGAACACTTTTTCTTTCATATCGCGCGCAATCAAGTTCCAATCGTATTTTTCTTTTACCATAAGAAACGCGTTGTCGATGATTTCCTCGCGAAGATTTATATCGCGCATATAGATTTCGACTTTTTTGGCCAAATCTTTCGGCTCGGAAACGGCGCAAAAAAGTCCGGTCTTTTTATCGGAGAGAAAGTCAACGATGCCGCCGACCGGCGTAGCGACGACGGGAATCCGTGCCGCCATTGCTTCGATAAAAGAATTGCCGAAACCTTCGGAAAGCGACGGCCTGACGAATATGTCGCAAGTCCTAAGATACGCCGGCAAATCTTTTTGCGGCACGAAACCTTTGAAAACTACGCGACCACCCAGAGAAAGTTTCTCGACAAGGGCTCGCAAGCTTTTTTCCTCGTAGCCCGTGCCGCAAACGAGAAGTTTCACGTTTTGCGGCAGAAATTTAAGGGCCTTAACAATATCCGAAACGGCGTTTTTTAGGACGAGACGCGATGCCGTTACGAGAAACACGTCTTCGACGGCTTTGCCGATTTCGTTTTCTCTCGTGGAAATTCGCGCTGAAAAACGCGCCACGTCGACGCCGTTCGGCACGACGATGATATTTTTTCCACCCATATCGCGGGCGAAATCGGCGAGATAATTTGAAATCGTCTGAATGACGTCGGCTTTGGTGAAAATCTTTTTAAAAAGCGGATAGACGAACCTGACGCGCTTTTTTATGTAATCAATCGGGTCGCCTTCTTGAAGCGACAAAATGAACGGCGTTTTTGCGTGCCGCATTTTGAAAAAAAGCGCGGCGAAGCCGGCGTAGTTTGCCATCATACTCCAGACTGCGTCGTATTTTCTTTCTTTATGAAGAGACGCCGCTTTTTTTGCCGCCATCATGGTAAAAAAATATTTTCCTCGGCCGACTCGATAGACATTTACGTTTCCGATTTTTTCATATGCCGGCAAATCTCCATCCAAATGAAGCGTGACCATGTCGAATTCGTATTCGTTTTGCGATAATCGGTCGGTGATTTCTTTTATCGCGACTTCCGCGCCGCCAATGCGGCGCGGATAATACGTGAGGGAGAAAATCAGGATTCGTTTTGGCGTTGTTTCAGGCATTGTCTTCTATAATCTCGTATTCGGCGGAAACAGTACCGACTTTTTTTTCTGATTTTTCGCTCACGGCAACGGAGAAAAAACCGATTATTCCAAGCGCGATGACCAAAAAAAGAAAAAATACGTACATAAATTATTCTCCCAGAATAGAACGTAAGACATCTTCGGGAACTTCATTTTTCGCTGGCGCCTTCGGCAAAGTGCCTTCGGTTTGGTTTGGCTGTTTCTTCAAGACATCGGAAAGCGCGGCTCGGAGATTTTGCTTGTGTTCTTCCGTGCCGACTTTTTTCGGAGGAAAATGCTCTTGCGGACGCGGTGGATTTTGAGGTTTTGAAATTTTTGCCGCTATGTCTTTGAGACTCGAAAATCCGTCAGACGATTCTAGCGTCGGACGGGATGGTTGCGGTGGCGTCGTTTGAATTTGTGGTCGCGGAGGCGGCGCCATCTGCGCGCGAGGAACTGTTTGAGGCCTTGCCTGGGGTTGCGAGTTTTCCGAGCGCGCAAATGGCGCAGGCGGAGCTGTTTGATCCCCTTGCCCGCCGGATTGGGCAATAACATCTTTTTCGACATCCGCGCGCGGGCGGGAAAATGCTTTACGCGACTCTTCCACTATTTTGTCGCGGAAAGACAAGGGCGGCTTTTCTATCGGAGGCATTGTCGTTGCGGAAAAAGGCTGGCTCGTCACGCCATCAATCATAAGCTTGAGATAAATCTGGAAAATACCGAGATTGACTATATCCGCGCTCTCGAATCTTGGCGCGAATTCTTTTTCCAAAACTTCCGCGTCGTAAGCGCCGACGCGAAAGACAACCATCGTGCCGACGTTGCCGAAAACGGCGGCGCGGACTTCGTCGGACATTTGTTCGATATATTGGTGCGCCATCGTCAGATTGAGTTTGTATTTTCGGGCTTCGGAAAGAATGTTTGCGAAAGATTCGTTGGCGAAAGATTGAAATTCATCGACGTAAAGATAAAACTGCGGCAAAAGGTTCAATTCTTTTTCCGAAATATCGGCGCGAGACATTGCGGCAAGATATATTTTCGTGATGAGCATCGAGCCGAGAAGGTTCGCGTTCTGCTCTCCCACCCTGCCTTTCGACAAGTTGATGATGATGATTTTTTTCTCGTCCATCATCTTGCGTAAATCGAAAGTGGATTTCGGCTGGCCGATAATGTTCCTGACCAGAGGATTGGAAATAAACTGACCGATTTTGTTTTGAATCGCCGCGCCGGCTTCTTGCATGTATCGCTCGCCGTATTTGGCGAATTCGTCCACCCAAAAAGCCCTGACCGCCGGGTCTTTGACATTACTTACGACTTTTTTGCGGTAATCTTTGTCGGCGAGCATTCTGTTGACGCCAATGAGTGTCGATCCGGGATATTCGAGGAGTGCGAGCAAAATATTATTCAAAATGTATTCCATTCTCGCGCTCCACGCGTCCACCCAGATTTTCTTGAAAGCCGACATTAGACCGTTGACCACGAGATGCCTCTTGTCTTCGCCTACGTCTTCCATGACATTGAATGAAACGGGAAAATCTGTGTCGAACGGCGCGATGTAAAGGACATCGTTTATTCTGGATTCCGGCACGTATTCGAGAAGAAGTTCGGCGGTTTTGCCGTGCGGGTCTATGAAAGTGATGCCGTTACCGCTCTGAATATCCTGAATCGCCATATTTTCGAGAACCGTGGATTTGCCCATGCCCGTCTTACCTATGATGTAGGTGTGTTTTGTGCGGTCTTTGGCTTTGATGCCGAAAGGGATTTTCTTGCCTCTAGAGTCGGTAAAGGCGAAATAAGTGACTTTATTTGTCTCGTCAATCGTTGCCATTCGCTCGATTATATCGCATTTTCAAAGGTTGTAAAAGCAATAAAAAAGGAGACGGCCCCGCGGCGTCTCCTTGCGTAAAAATGATTCCGGCCGCTAATGGGCGAAACCGGGTCTGAAACTCAAAATTGTTCCCCTTGGTCGCGGTGGCAGAGAAGGACTGTCGTTCATGTTTTCCCATGAACCACCGCAGTGGGAATTCTTCGAGACCCACCTGACCCTGTCGCTGGAACTGTCATGACGCGAAACTTGACCGTTGACCGATGAAGAGGCGCTGGAAGCCCCTACGGAATGAACCTGACTGGATTTGTTGTTCATTGTCTCTTATGTCACTGACGTTGTGTACTTAAGCCGAAATTGGACGTTCCGGCTCCGGTGAAAAATACTACTCCCGCGCGAAACAATGTCAAACAAGTAGTGTGAATAATTATTTTGAAATAAAAAGCCGCCGCGTCAGACGCGGCGGCAATGGGGATGTTCCCGAGAATTTGTCATGCCCAACGACTCCGCGCAAGAAACGCACAAATCGTCATTGAACATTCTTTTTCTGGTTTTGCACCATCTACACTCCAGACATTTCTGTCCGGAGAGAAATACGTAGAAAAAAAGATTGTAAAAGAACCTCGTTGGCTCGACGATGGTGTCGGACAATTCGAATTTCTTATCGGTATTCATTGTTTGGTATGAGGAAGTTCAAAGCGAATCTACCACAAATAAAACGACATGGCAACGCAAAGTGTTCCTAATTAAAAATGTCGCGGTGCTATAATTTTCTCCGGAGGTACACAATGTTTGTCCAAGAAAAAAATTTGTTCGCGTTCGCGCTCATAAACGACGAACGTAAAATGGTCATTATTCGGACGGACAACAACAGGTGGACGGTGCCCATCGGGAAAAACGGCGAGCTTCTCCACGAGGAATTCATAAAAAACCTCATCAAACCCTTCTTCGACAATGTAACGCTGAGAAACCGGAGTTTCGTCTGTGACGTGATTCCAGATTTTTGGTGGAAAGGGGAACAATTCGCGTGTCACTTTTACGCGTATGAGTTCTCGGGAGAATTGAAAAATGAGAATGGGGCGACGTTTATAAGCAAGAATAGCCTCGAAGCTCGAGTTTTCCCTGATGATGTTTGGAACCTGATTTGTTGTGCCCGAAAGGGACTCGAGGGCCGCATGTCCTAGTGCGGCTCTTTTTATTTACAAAACTTTTTCTTCCTGTTTTTTCTTGGGCGTGATACCGTTCACGACCAAAATCTTTTCGAATTCTTCGCGTTCAATGGTTTCCGTCTCGATGAGGCGTTCCGCTATGGCATCGAGGGCTTTTCTTTTTTCTTTAATGACTTTCTCCGCTCGTTTGTATCCTTCGGACATAATTCTTTGGACTTCGGTATCAATTACGGCGCCGCTTTTTTCGGAATAATCATGCTCTTCCATTCCTTTGCCGAAGAGCGGTCTGCCGCCCATGCCTTCTAGGGCCAAGACGCCGACTTTTTCCGACATTCCGTATTTTGCCACCATATCGCGAGCCAGAGCGGTCGAAACCTGAAGGTCGTTGCTCGGTCCAGTCGTCACGTCGCCGAAAATCATTTTCTCCGCCACGTAGCCGCCGAGAGAAACCGCGATGTCGTCTAGAAATTCTTTCTTCGATTGCAGGCGTCTATCCTCAAGCGGCAAATGAAGCGTGTATCCCGCCGCGCGACCGCGAGAAATTATTGAAATCTTATGCACCGGGTCGGCGTGAGTAAGCACGGACGAAACGAGCGCGTGACCGGCTTCGTGATAAGCGGTAATTTTTTTCTCCTGTTTTGAAAGAATGTGACTTTTGCGTTCGGGACCGAGCATGACTTTTTCTATGGCGCGAATGAGGTCGTATTGGGAAACTTTCGTCCTGTTTTCCCGCGCGGCAAGTATGGCGCTTTCATTCATAAGCGAATAAAGGTCGGCGCCGGAAAATCCGGGGGTGCGTTCGGCGACAACCTGCAGGTTTACGTCTTCGGCAAACGGCTTTTTCGCGCCGTGAATTTTCAGAATTTCTTCGCGGTCGGCACGATCGGGCAAATCGATAACCACGCGACGGTCGAATCTTCCCGGACGAAGAAGCGCCGGGTCGAGAACGTCGGGACGGTTCGTCGCCGCCATGACGATGACTTTTTCGTTCGGCTCAAAGCCGTCCATCTCGACTAGGATTTGGTTCAGTGTTTGTTCCCTCTCATCGTTTCCACCGCCCACGCCCGTGCCGCGTACGCGACCGACGGCGTCGATTTCATCGACGAAAATAATTGCCGGCGCCGCTTGTTTGGCCATTTTGAAAAGGTCGCGTACGCGGCTGGCTCCGACTCCCACGAACATTTCCACGAATTCCGAGCCGCTAATGGAAAAGAAAGCCACGTTGGCTTCGCCCGCGACCGCGCGGGCGAGAAGCGTTTTGCCGGTGCCGGGCGCGCCCATGAGAAGCACGCCCTTGGGAATGACCGCGCCTATCTCAAGAAATTTTTTCGGATTTTTCAGGAAATCGACGATTTCCGAAAGTTCCTGTTTGGCTTCTTTGGTGCCGGCGACATCTTTAAACGTGACTTTTTGTTTTTTGTCTCCCGGAAAAGAGATGCGGGCTTTCGATTGGCCGAAAGAAAAAGCCTGCATGCCGGCGCCCTTGGCTTGACGCATGATAAACCAGATGAAGATGGCGATGAACAAAACGGAGATTATAGTCGGAGCGAGTATTTCGAACCAATAAGTGAAACTGCTTTGCTTCTCGACGGTAATATTCACGGCTTCTATTTTTGCCGCGGGCACGCCGTAATTGACCAAAGTTTGCGAAAGCGCGAGGTCTGTTTCTTTTTTAGAAACTTTGTCCGTGCCGTCTTGATACGTAACCGCGAGGTCATCGCCGTTTATGTCTATTGATTTAACTTTGCCGGAGGAAACATCGGATGCCAGAGCGGAAATCGGAATCGTAACGGGAGCCGGAGCGCCGGAACCCGAAATGAAAGAATAAAGCGCGAGCACGGCGAAAAATATGAGAAACGTAGCGCCTATGTTGCCGAGAAACTGCCAAAGCGTTTTTGGCTTCTTTTTGTTGCCGCCGTCTTTTTTCGCTGGAACAGCCATAAGTTTGGGTATTATACACAAAATAGGCAAAAAGAAAAATATCTATTTTTCTTTTTGTTATACTTTCCTTATGCCCGATATCGCCACGAACAAAAAAGTCCGTTTTGATTACGAAATCCTGGACACCGTCGAAGCCGGTATCGAGCTTGCCGGACACGAAGTAAAAGCTCTCCGAACGAAAAGCGTGGCTCTCGACGGCAGTTACGTTCTCGTCCGCGGCGGCGAAGCCTTTCTCTCCGGACTTTCCATACCTGCCTATCAAGCCGGCAACACTCCGGCCGACTATGAGCCAGAAAGGCTTCGCCGCCTTTTGCTTTCGAAAAAAGAAATCGCCGCGCTCGCGGTCGTTGATTCCAAGAAAGGTTTGACAATAGTACCCTTGTCGATGTATAATAAAAATGGTAAGATAAAAGTCTCACTCGGTGTCGTCAGGGGCAAGAAAAAGTTCGACAAGAGAGAGTCCATAAAGAAACGCGATACCGAGCGAGACATCGGTCGTTCGTTGAAAAAATAATTTACATATGGGGATGACAGGCATCGACAGACGATTCCCCTCTTATGCGCGCGATAGAGCTCCGAGAACTCTTTAAACTTTCGGAAAATTCAAATGCAAACAGCATTTCGAAAGCAAAATCCGTAGCGTCTCCTTTCGGAGCCTTCGCTTTTGCTCCTGTCTACGCGTAATTTACGTCTAGACGGCGCTTCTCACCAACACTTCCGGACAAAAGTGAGTCAAGCGTCATCCGCCCGGAATAGACGTGCAGCGTTTCGACGCACGGCCGAACCGCGAATAGCGGAAAGAAAATCGGCGTCCACGTATTTTGTGACTTTCATAGCGTGAACGCTTAAACAAAAGAAAATCTCTACATCGCGTAGAACCATATGAGGTCCTCGTCTGCACGGCGGTTCAACTCCGCCCATCTCCACCATAATTGTATTGAGACGGAATTTTCGCTATAATGGCGATTCCCGCTATGAACATACGAACTTTCGGAGAGGATTTTTTCAAATATTTAATTCCCGGAATACTGACGACGGCTTTGGAAGTGGTCGCGCTCATATTTCTCCTGCGACACATGCACACGCGAGGATTTTGGTATCTTTGTGCCGTCGGCGTGACTTTCGTCATCGGTACGACGATACAATATTTCGCCGTCCATATGTTCGTCTTCAAAGACAGCGACCGAGAGTTTAAGGACGGCTACGCGTATTTCATGTTTGTGGCGCTCATTGGTTTAATCCTGACGCTCGCTCTGGTTTTCATTTTTACTTTTGTCCTTCATGTGCCGCCGATTCGCTCTCGAGTCGTCACCGCCATCATCGTGGGAGTTTGGAATTTCCTCGCCAATTATTTTCTAAGCTTCGAGATGCACAAGAAACACGAGCTTACGAACCAAAAGTCAGAGTAAAAACATCTAGGCCCGATTTCGGTATGTCGAGTTCAAGAGTGTGGGATTCGACATCAGATTGCGAGACGAGAGTGTAAAGCTGCGCGTTCGATATTTCGACGGTGTTTATCGCCTTTCCATCCACTTTGACCGTCACGTCGGCCGGCAAAGTGGACGAAGCTACAATGTAGACGTATTTTGCCGTGAAAGGAAAAACGAGTTTCGCCTGACCGGAAGTCTCGGCGTACTGGTCCAAAATATTCCACGCGCCCGAAAGATACGAAGCGTTGCTCGAACCGTCGGGATTTGTATTTCTATAGGCGCCGAAATAAGTTTCCTGGCTTATGGTCTGCATTTGGGGCGCGGGATTGGAAACAGTCGTGGTGGCGATGCCGCTCGCGCTTAACCCTAGCTCATCCGCGCGTTCCATGAGAAGTTTTTGAATCGTCTGTTCCGTGTCGCTATAACCGCCTTCGCCGATGTGGTCTTCGCGAATAAAACCGTCTATGTCGATGAGATATTCCCGCGGCCAATAGAGATTGCCGTAAGCGTTCCATGTGCCCATATCGCTGTCGAGGACAACGGGATATTTTATGCCGTATTCTTGCGTCGCCGCTTTTACATTATTTATGTCTTTTTCAAAATCAAACTCCGGAGTGTGAACGCCGATGATGACGAAACCGTCGCCTTGATATTTCGAATACCAAGTATTTAGATATGGAATGGTGCGCTGGCAGTTGATACAGCTATATGTCCAGAAATCGACGAGAATAACATCTTTGCCTATGTATTGCGAAATGGTAATGGGCAAACCGTTCGGTGTGTTGATGAAACCGGTCGGATCCACGAGCTCTTTGGCACGCGGATACTGTAGTGCCTTTTGCGCGACGAGAGTCGCGCGCGAAGAAGAAGCCATGGCGACGGTCGAGCTCGCAAAATCGTTTCCGACGACGGAGACGCCACCTGAAACCTTATTCATTTCTATGTAAGCTATTGCCGAAACGACTAGAAGCAAAACTACTATGAGCGAAACAGTTTTTGAAGTTTTCATTATTGATGAAGGATTAAAGAATTGACGAAACTAAAATTGGCGATGTCGGAAAGCGAACCGGTAAAAACCAAAATGCCGATGATTATTAAAAGCGCGCCGAAAATTTTGTTCACATAGGAGAATCCCACGGTGTGCCGTTCGAAAAAACCCGCCGCTTGCGAAGCGAAAAGCCCCACGAGAAGAAACGGTACGCCGAGGCCGACGGCGTAAGAAAACAGGAGTGCGAAGGCCGAGCCGGGAGAGGTCGCGGCGAGACCAATGATGGCGCCGAGAGTCGCCCCGACGCACGGCGTCCAGCCGGCGGCGAAAGCGAAACCAAAAAGAAACGATGTGACGAATCTTGGCCGCTTTGATTTGGTGTCCACGCGCATCACGTGAGTATTTTCGAGAAATCCTATATGCAAAAGTCCCGTGAGGTAAAGTCCGAAAATAATTACAATCGCGCCACCGATGTATGAGAGCCACGTCTCGACGCTTTGCGCCACATGCACGAGAACGGTGTTGAGAAGGACGCCGAGAATCGCGAAGACGACGGAAAATCCGACGACGAACCACAAGCTTTGAAAAAATATTCCGGCCTTGTTTTGTTTTCCGTCCGTAGACGTGCCGGCGAGATAAGCCAGAAATCCCGGAATAATCGGCAAGACGCACGGCGAGAGAAATGACACGAGTCCGGCGAGAAATGCGATTGGAATTGTTACGTCAGACATCGGAAAGATTATACCAATTGCAAAATCTCCTGAATATGAGAAGATATCACGGCTAAACAAAAAACCTTTTGAGTAAAGAACGAATCCGCGTCAACCATCAAATCAGAGCCACCGAAGTCCGCGTTATAGGAGCGGAGGGCGAAAACCTAGGCGTAATTCCCCTCTCGGAAGCCCTAAATCGCGCCCACGACGCCGGTTTTGACCTTATAGAGATTTCCCCGAACGCTGTCCCTCCCGTAGCGAAAATAATGGATTTCGGAAAATTTCAGTATGAAGAAAACAAGCGCGCCAAGGTTGCCAAATCAAAAACCCACGAAGTCGAAGTCAAAAGTCTGCAGGTAAAAATCGGCACCGGCGAACACGACCTCGCCCTCAAAGCCAAGAAAGCTAGCGAGTGGCTTGCCGAAGGTCACCGCATCAAGCTCGAACTTTTCCTTCCCGGCCGCGCCAAATATCTCGACCCGAAATTTCTCGAAGAGCGCCTCGAACGCCTGCTGGTGCTTCTCACTGAAAAATATAAAATTAGCGAAAAGCCGCAGAAAGGCCCGAAAGGTCTCTCCGTCATAGTTGAAAGAGCATAAAAAAAGCCGCCCCGCTGAAAGGACGGCTTTGGGTTTAAAGACTGGCGAGAATCTCCTCGGCAATTTTTCGCCTGTTACTCATCTTGGTAACTTTTCTGGGCAAACCATCGGCCTTGATGTACAAATGGTAGCGATGATTCTCGCCCGATACAAGTTTCAAGGGTAATTTCGGTAACTTCTCCCGAGGCACGCCCATCAAAGGCGAATTGTAGACCAATACGAGAGATTCACCCTTGATCAACAAGTTAATGTGCTTTTCAGCTTCTTGTCGAGGATATATTTCGCAAAGAAGAGGAAAAAGTCTCTGAAGACCGACACCGCCGGCAGTTCCCGGCGTTAAGCATGTCGAATTCTGACGAAGTCGCCTTATAGCCGCTAAAATGAAATCAGAACAGGTCGATTTTTTTGAGCTCATTGTTACTTCAGGTGGTTGTTTGGTTGTTTGGAAAGGTACAAAGGATAAAAATAATCCCTTTAGAAATGAAACTACAACTATAAATAAAATATGTCAAATGTATTACTACTCATTGGACAATTTTTCGTTTTCCTGTAATATATTTATATCGCCCTTTGGGGCGTCTTTATTTCCACACAATGTCGATAAAAACCCGCAAATCATATACGAAGCGCCTAAAAGTCACGAAGAACGGCAAGATTCTCGCTAGAAAGCCGGGCCAAAACCACTTCAATTCGAAGGACAGCGGACGCGCGACCATGAACAAGCGACGCACGGCTTATCTAAAGATTCCCAATAAAGAAAAGTCTCATTTTCTCGTCGGTTTTTAATTTCCAATCATTTTTTAATTAAATTTTATGGCACGCGTAAAAAAAGGAGTAAACGCTCTCAAATACCGCCGAAATCTTCTCAAGATGACGAAAGGTTATCGCTTCCGCCGTTCGACGAACGAACGCGCCGCTCAAGAAGCCGTCTTTCACGCGGGGGCAAACGCTTTTCGCGACCGCCGCGACAAAAAAGGCACGAGACGCTCTGAATGGATTATCAAAATCAACGCCGTCCTCGACGCCAGGGGTCTCTCCTACTCCAAATTTATGGGCGCGATGAAAAAGAAAGACATCATCATCGACCGCAAAATCCTCGCCGACCTCGCCGAACACAATCCGGAAATCTTCGACCGTCTCGTCGAACACGCGAAATAAAAAAACCGCCCGATGGGCGGTTTTTTTCTATATCAAATCAGCACTGCTTCCCTCTTCCGGCACGACGGCGATGATATTTAAATTGTCGCGGATTTTTTGTGCGAGAAAAGTTTCCGAACTCGGCTCACCCATACAGACGAAAAAACCGCCTCAAGGCGGTTTTATTATTTCTTTGAGTCATATCTCCTCCCCGTCCCCAATGTGTTCATGATCATTCCACGTGGCAATCGTCCACGGGTGATCGTATTTTGATTCATCCCACCTCTCCAACAATGAGATGCCCGTATTATCGGTGGTTAGAGATAAGGATAAATTATGATATTCATGAGAGGTAAGTTCTTTTCCCATGATAATGCAGCTGGCAATCATCCTGGAGAAGATCCCGTGAGTGACCAGAAGTATATTTTCTTCTTTACACCCTTCTAAATATTTTATTGTTTCAAGGGCTCGATTCTTGAGATCACTGAAACTTTCTTCGTCCGAATACCTCCAGTCAGGAGAATGAAAATGTTCCTTTATAAGAGCTTCTATCTTGAGAACCTCGGGATCATCTTTTAGCTTGCCGACGATCACGGAAGGCCTTTTTCTTTCCACGATAAGATCCGAATATTCTATCGGTTTGTTGATGATTTTGTTTATGATTTCAGCGGTATGCTTGGCACGTTGGTAAGTACTAGCAATCACCCGATCGATTGAAATGACTTCAAAGCGTTTTGCGACAAACTCCGCCTGCTTGATTCCTGTCGGCGAGAGTGGAGTGTCTGCTCCTTGCCGGAACGGTCCGAGATTTCCCTCGCTTTCCCCATGGCGGACGAGATATATCCTTTTCATGATTTCAATATATCACGAGAAAATTATTCAAGCTCTGCATTGCTTCCTTCTTCGGGCACGACGGCGATGATATTTAAATTGTCCCTGATTTTTTGAGCAAGAAACGTCTCACTTGAAAGCTCGCCCATACAGACGAAAACTTTTTTGAGCGTTTTCTGCGAATGAGAAACAAATTCGAGGAGGTGGTCGCTGTCTTTATGCGCCGAGAAGCCGTCGATTTGGACAATTTTGGCGCGGATAGTCACGGGAACATTGTCGATTGTCACATTTTTTTCTCCGTCGGCAATGCGACGACCAAGCGAACCGGCGGCTTGGTAGCCGACAAATACGATGGCGGAGTTCGCGTCACCCAGATAATACTTTTCGTGAGAGATTACTCGGCCGCCCACCGACATACCGCTTCCCGCTAGAATTATTTTCGGTCCCTGGTTTTCGTGAATCGCCGCCGATTCCACCGGTGTTCGGACTACCGTCAGATTTTTGAAATTGAAAAGGTCGTGGCCCTGTGCCGCTTGTCGCGCCGCGTCGTTAAAAAGATTCGTATTCTCTTCATAGACGTGCGTCACCTTTAAAGCGAGCGGTGAGTCGAGAAATACCGGCACGCTCGGAAGTCTGCCGCTTTCAAAAAGTTTCTCGATGCTGTAGAGCAAAACTTGCGTCCGTTCGATGGAAAAAGCCGGAATGATGACCGTGCCGCCTCGCGCGATTGTCTCGACGACCGCTTTAGCGAAAGTCTCGTCGCGCTCGGCCGCCGGCTCATGGTTCCTGTCGCCATAAACGCTTTCCATAACCATATACTCCGCGTCATTTATGACTTCGGTATCAGGCAAAAGAAGCGATGGCGAATTGCCAAGGTCGCCGGTAAAGACGACTTTATGGATTTTTTCTTCGGATTGCACAGAGAACTCGACAATCGCTGAACCCAAAATGTGTCCGGAATCTTTCAGTTCGAAAGATATTCCCTGTGCGAGCGTCAGTGGCGCGTGATAATCTACCGTTTTCCACACCGAAAGCGCCGCCGCGACATCTGCTCCAGTATAAAGAGGTTCTTTGTGAAGTTCTCGGGCCTCCATCGTCATTATTTTTACCGCGTCGTCGAAAGTAGCGGAAGAAAGTTCTTTCGTCGCCGCCGTGGAATAAATCGGTCCCTTGAAACCTTGAGCCACGAGTTTCGGAATCCTGCCGATGTGGTCGGTGTGAGCGTGGGTGACGATTAAAGCTTCGAGTTTCGACACGTCGTACGGAAAAACTTTTGAATTTTCTTCGTTGGCGAACCTTTCGCCTTGGACTATGCCGCAATCTACAGCGTATCTATGTCCCAAAACGTCAAAAATAAAATGGGAACCCGTCGCTTCCCCCGCACCGCCGAGAAATGTTATTTTTCCAAATGGTTTCATTTGTTTTTTAAGCCGTTGTTCCGATTCATCCATGATACAACGAAAAATCCGCAAGCGGCGCCGATAACATCGTCGGTCAAATCTTTTATCGTGTCGGCGACATATCCATGAGCGGTCGCCAAATTGATTCCGAGCGTTAGTTCGCCGATTTCCCAAAGACCGCCGACGATGAGTCCCCAAATAATCGCGCGAAAAAAAGGAATTTCAATCTCCGGTTTTAACCATCCGAGAATCCACGCCAAAGTCAGGACTACCCAAATTCCGGCGAGGATGTGAACCGGAATGTCCACCCATCGCAGTGTCCAATATATGTAGAATTTAATGAACAAAAGATGAAGCGTGGCCATACAAAGCAACACGACGATGGACGGCAAGAGATATTTATTCCAAAACATTGAGAAAGTATAGCAGAAATGAAAAAGCCCGATTTGCCGGCGGGCAAATCGGGCTTTTTCGAGGGGTCATGAAGTGGTCGCCCTAGAAAATCTAGGTGGGTTGTCACACGAATGTTTCTTAGAACTCCCGAAGGTGCTCACTGAACTCATCACGATACGACTATCCCTTAAAATGGTTTATAGAACACCACTTCTCTGACCCGCCTAATTATAAGCAATAGTTTTCAAAAAAGATACGTGGATAAATACGAAAAAAACAGTCAAAAACTATTTAAGCAGTCCGTCAAGGTTCTTGCCGTATAGAATGTCCTCCATCACGAGTTTATAGTCGATGATTTCCTCTTTTTTGAACCAATGTTTGATTTCTTTATCCGCTTCGGCGACGCTTCCGGAGGCGTGAATTAGATTTCTTACGGAGCGGCCGTCCGTGTCGGCCATAGAATACGAATCTAAAGCGAAATCTCCGCGGATAGTGCCGACCGCGGCGGCACGGAGGGGCTCCGTGCCGCCGACAAGCTTGCGAACGACCTCCACCGCGTGCGCTCCTTCCAAAACTATCGGTATGACGGGACCGCTGGCTATGTAATCCTTGAGTTTCTGCAAAATTATTTCGGTGACTTTTATCGGGTCGTCGCTAACGGGATGCTTGAGTCCCCTGTCGGTGTAAGCTTTTATGGTTTTTTCTCCCGTAATCCGACGCCACTGCGGGTCCAGGGTATAATGCGCCTCCACGTGCTCCACCGTCGGCACAAGCATTTTAATCGCGGCGATTTTGAGGCCGAGTTTTTCGAATCTGGAAATTATTTCCCCAATCAGATTTCTCTGTACCGCGTCGGGTTTCACAATAATAAGCGTCCGTTCTTCTTTTGGGTGTTTCATAGAATTTATATACTAACATAAACAAAATAAAATTGGGTATTTTTGAGCGCGTAAGTCGGAGCGGAGCGCACAAGCGAAAAAATACCCGATTTTATTTTGTTAAAATCTCCGCGCCTTTTTCCGTAATTAAAATAGTGTGCTCGAAATGCGCCGACATTTTTTTGTCCGCGGTGCGAAAAGTGTAACCGTCTTTTTCCAAAATAATTTCTTTCGTGCCGAGATTAAACATCGGCTCGACGGCGATGGTCATTCCGCCTTTCAAAACTTCGCCCTCGCCTTTTTCTCCGAAATTCGGCACGTAGGGGTCTTCGTGGACGAATCTGCCGACGCCATGGCCGGAGAGAATGTCCACGACGCCGAATCCGGCTTTTTTGCCGACGGCGAAAACCGCCGCTCCAATATCGCCCGTAGTGTTTCCTACTTTTGCTTTTTTTATTCCGGCGTACATAGCTTCTTCGGTCGTCGCCAAAAGTTTTTTCGCTTGCGGATTTATTCTACCGACGCCGACCGTGATGGCGGCGTCGGTAATGAGACCTTTGTAAGTAAACCCAAGGTCGAGAGAGACAATATCGCCTTCTCGCAAGATTTTTGACGAATTGCCGTTTGGAATTCCGTGAACGACTTCGTCGTTTATTGAAACGCAAAGCGCCGCTGGAAACGAGTACTTCGCTCCCCACGGCTTATATCCGAGAAAAGACGCCTTGCCGCCCTCCTTTTTAATGAGTTCTAGAGCCGTATTTTCCAATTCCTGCGAAGAAATCCCCGGCTTAACGAGTTTGGAGAGTTCGCGCAAAATTCGCGCGTGGCGCTTGCCACCCTCGCGCATTTTTTCTATTTCTTCTTGAGTTTTTATGATGACTGCCATTTAAATTCCGAGAGCTTTTTTAACTTCTTCAAAAACCGCCTCGATGGATTGGTCGCCGTTTATGCTGACAAACTTACAGCTCGGAGCTTTCTCGAAATATTTAACCGCTGGCTGTGCCGTGGCTTCAAACGAACGAAGTCTCTCGTCTATTCTTTCGTCGGTATCGTCAGACCGACCGCGCTTGAGTAATCGTTTTTTCACTTCCGTGTGTGGCACTTCAAGAAGAATTATTACCGGCTTTTCCAAACCATAAAACTGCAGAGCCGAATCGAATACCGGCGCCTCTTCCGGCATGCGGCAGACGCCGTCGAAAACCAAGTGCTCCTTGCCGGTAAAATTTTCCACGAGAAATCCGGTCCAGTTCCATATGGGCAGAAACGGCGGATTAAATTTGCCCGCCGCCAAAACTTCCCTGACTTTGCCGGAAGTATAGTTTTTCTTTTTGGCAAAATCACGGAAGCGCTGACCCGTTTCGACGTAGAGAGTTTTTCTTTCCGGGTCGTGTTCCGCGAGATATCTCAAAAGCAAATCCGCCTGGGTGCCTTTGCCGGAACCGCTCCGTCCAAAAAAGACGCATGTGATTTGTTTCATACGCCTATAAGTGTAACCGAAAATTAGTACTCGCGCATCGAGACTTGGGCGTCGACGTTTTTCACGAGGTCAATGACGACAGAGACGACGATGAGGAGGGCCGTGCCGCCGATGGCAAACGAAGCGTTACCGGTCGTGGAACGAAGGATGAGAGGCAATACGGCGATAATACCGAGAAATATAGCGCCGACCATGGTAATACGGGTGACGATTTTGGAAAGATATTCCGCCGTCGGGTGTCCGGGACGCACTCCGGGAACAAAGGCACCGCTTCTCTGGAGGTTTTCTGATATGACAACTGGGTCGAAAGTCACGGCCGTGTAGAAATAGGTAAAGAGGAAGACGAGAATGAAATAACCGGTGTCGTAAAGCCACGGGTTGTTCACGATTGAGAGACCAATATTGGAAATGTTCGCCAAAATAGCGTTCGTGGAAGTGGCGAAGAAGTTAAAAATCATTTGCGGAAAAAGCAGTATGGATAGAGCGAAGATAATCGGAATAACGCCGGCTTGATTGACGCGAAGAGGAATATAGGTGGAAACGCCGCCGTAAACTTTCTGACCTCTCACCTGTTTGGCATAAGTCACCGGCACCGGACGCTCCGCTTCCGTCACGTAGACAACGGCGTAAATGACCGCGAGCGACAAAGCGATGAGCGCGACGTAAAGAGGAAGTTGCGACGGGTCGTAAGTCGCCGCGACGCCGGAGAGCGCCGTCGGCAGTCGCGCGATGATGCCGGCAAAGATGATGAGCGAGACGCCGTTACCGACGCCAAACTCCGTTATCATTTCGCCGAGCCACATAAGAAGCATCGAACCGCCGGCAATTACGATGATGTTGGTAACAAAACTGAATATCGAAAGCGAGGAAACGACGCTTTCGCGCTGTAAAAGTATGAGAAAACCCGTGGCTTGAAGAAGGGCGAGAGGTAAAGTGAGAATGCGCGAATACTGGGAGAATTTTGCTCTGCCAGCTTCGCCTTCTTCCTGATACATTGCCTTGAGTTTCGGCGACATAAGGGTCAAAAGCTGCATTATGATGGTGGCCGTAATGTAAGGTCCGACGCCGAGCATCATTATGGAGAGATTTGAGAGACCGCCGCCGGAGAAAAGGTTTAGAAGTCCCAAAAATTGGCTGTTGCCTATCAAGGTCGCGAGTCGCGTGGGGTCAATGCCCGGAATGGGAATGGTGGTCAGGAGTCTGAAAATCGCCAAAATTAGAAAAATGAAAAGCAGGCGTTTCCGAAGCTCCTTGTCGTGCCAAATGAGAGAAAGTTTTTTGAAAAATACGTCCATTGTTTTATTGACTAACGCTTCCGCCGGCTTTTTCTATTTTTTCTTTCGCGCCTTTCGAAACTGCGCATCCTGAGACTGAAAGTTTCTTCCCGATTTCGCCGTCGGACAGAATTTTGATTCGGGGAAAGATGCCGCTCTCTTTCTTTATGAGGCCGGCGGAGAGAAGTGTCGCCGGAGAAACTTCGGCGCCGGATTTGAAATGCTTTTCTAGCAAATCGAGAGAAACGATGGAAACTTTTTTCTGAAAGCTGTTGAAAGCGTAACCGCGAAGTTTCGGCAATCTCTTTATGATGTCGCGCATTTCCGGTCGGCGTTTGTAGCCGGCGCGCGCGAGCATGCCTTTCGTACCGCGGCCCGAGGTTTTGCCGCGCTTGCCTCCACGACCTCTCTGGCGGGAGGTCATTCTTTTTGTATTTCGTTTGAGGGTGTTCATTTGCATATGATTTTGAAATTATTTGGCGGAAACTCTCGGCGGTTTTACCAGATTGAGACCTTCGAGCGCTTTGATCGTCGCGCGGGCAATGTTTAGTTTGTTTTTTGAAGGAGAAACTATTTTCCCCACGACGTTTGAAATCCCCGCGAGTTCGAGCACGGTGCGCACGGCAGAGCCCGCGACGAGTCCGCGGTCTTTCGAAGGCGCGATGGAGACGCGAGCGCTCGAATATTTGGCGAAAGATTCGTGCGGAACGGACATATCTTTCGTGGTGTTTATCGACTATCATGTGTTTCTTGGCGTCGCGAAGAGCTTTGTCGATGGCTAAAGCCGTGTCGCCGGCTTTTCCCAAACCAACGCCCACTTTGCCTTTTTTATCTCCGGCAACCAGGGCAACGCTAAAATTAAATCGGCGGCCGCCGGCGACGACGCGAGCCACGCGCCTGATGGCGAGAATTTTGTTGTCGAATTCCGGCTTGGTGCGAGCTCCGCGCTCCGGCTTTTTGCCGCCGCGACGGCCGCCTCGCGCAGGACGTCTGCCGCGGTCCGCCCCGTTTACCTCCGCCGCAACCTCCGGAACCACAGCGGCAACTTCTTCGACTATCGCTTCCACTTCAGCGACCGGAACGATAACTTCTTTTTCTGTTTTTTTGATTTCGTCGGTCATAAATGATTATTAAAATATAAGTCCGCCCTCGCGTGCGCCTTCCGCGACATTTTTCACTCGACCTTTGTAAGCAAAGCCGCCGCGATCAAAAACGACTTTGGAAATTTTCGCCGCTTTGGCTTTGGTAGCGATATGCGCGCCGACTTCTTTCGCCTGAACGGACTTCGTGCCTTTTTTAAGCGATACGGAAGAAGCTGAGGCGAGAGTCTTGCCCGCTTCGTCGTCGATAAGCTGGGCGTACATAAATTTATTTGACTTAAAAATGGAAAGTCTCGGACGCTCCGCCGTGCCGAAAACGCGCGTGCGAATTTTCACATGCCGTCGGTCTTTTTTTTCTGTTTTGCTGTTTTTCTTCATAAATTTTAAGCCGCTTTCTTGCCCTGCTTTCGGCGGATAACTTCGCCTTCATAATGAATACCCTTGCCTTTGTACGGCTCCGGCTTTTTCATCGCCCTGACCGATGCCGTAAAATTGCCGACGAGCTCCTTGTCGATGCCGGAAACCGTAATGACGTTTTTATCCGAAAAAACTTTGAGGCCTTTCGGAATCGGCACGACTACCGGATGAGAAAATCCGAGAGCCATCACGAGATCCGTGCCTTTGACATCGGCTTTGAAACCGATGCCTTCAACGACGAGTTTCTTTTCATATAGTTTGTTAACGCCCGCGACCATATTTCTTATGTGAGCGGTAATCGTGCCCCACAAAGCGTCTTTCTCCGGATTCGGGGCGGTAACCGTCACGACATTTTCCTTAATATCAATGTTGATGCCCGAAGGCACAACGCGGGAGAGCTCGCCCAAAGGCCCTTTGACCGTGACTAGATGCTCCGTCACGGAGACGGTGGTTTTTTCGGGAAGGGTTATTGGTTTTTTTCCTATGCGCGACATAAAAATATTTAAATTACCAAATGGAGAAAAGAATTTCGCCGCCGACTTTTTCCTTTCTGGCTTCGTCGTCGGCGAGAATGCCTTTAGGCGTTGAAACTATCATCGAGCCGAAGCCCTGCTTGACGCTGTGAATTTCGCGGAAACCTTTGTAGAGACGCTTTGAAAGTTTCGAATAGCGCTTCACGCCCTTTATGCGGGGAGATTTGTCGGCTTTGTAAACGAGAGCAACCTCTATTGTTTTTATTTTTCCTTTCAATACTCTCTTCGGTTTTCCGACAAATCCGCGAGTCGAAAGTTTTTCCAAAACGGCGAAAGCCATATTTGAATCAAGCACAGCGACCGATTCCTTTCCCGCTCTGGAAGCGTTCTGAATGCGGATGATTAAATCTGAAATCGGGTCTGTCATATTAGGAAATTACCAAGAAGATTTCTTAATGCCCGGAATGACGCCTTCGTTAGCGAGTTCGCGGAAACAGATGCGGCAGACGCCAAAGTCCCCCATGTAGCCGTTTTTCCTTCCGCAGCGAAAACAGCGTTTGACGATACGCGTGGAGAATTTGGGCTTTTTATTGGCCCGCGCGACGACGGAAGTCTTTGCCATATATAGAGAAAAACAAAAAGCTTTCGGAAAAGCTTTGAAAATCATAGTAGCAAACAAGGCTTCATATAGCAAGCCGCGCCGTCGCCCTGAGGCGACGGCGCGGCTTTTTTGCCTAAAACCACGACAAACTACATCCTGTCGGAGATTTCGCTTCTGAATTTCGCAATCCAGTGAGAAGCGGCCTCCTGACCGCCGAGACCGAATGAAAGGCCGAAAGCGAGCGAGAGAGCCACTACTACGCCGGTGAAAAGAGTCTGGATGAATCCAACCGCTATACCCAATTGCTCAAGAGCAATGAGAAAAGCGAAGATCCAAATAGCCCATTTCGTGAGAGAGCCGGCGAAATTCGCCGCTTTGATGTGAGCCGCGCGAGCCGCTCCGGTCACGACTTTCTGCATGGCATCGGCGACGACTACCGCCACGAGGACGATAAGCACCGCTACGATGACTTGCGGCAAATAGAGAAGGACGACTTCCTGAAGGAAAGCGTTGACCTGCGTCAGGCCGAGAACTTGGAAGGCCGCCACGAGGAAAGCCACGATGACGAACCACTTTACCAAGCCGCCGAGGAAGGCGCCAGAATCGAGATTGAAGCCAGCGCGCTTGACCACGTTGCCGAAACCCGCCGACTCGAGAGCCGTGTCAACTTTGATTGCCTTGATGATTTGGGAAACAAGGCGGCCGAGAAGCGCCGCGACTATCCATCCAATAATAAGGATGATAACCGCCGCTATGAGATTCGGAACGAAAGCCGCCACGCCGTACCAGATAGACTGGAAAGCGCCGGTGAGCGAATCGCCCCATGTTTGAATTATCATATATACCTTACAAATAAATTACCTATAATTTTCGAGACCTCCTCTATTCTACAGGTTTTTTGGCCTTTGTTTATCCACACCTTGTTCCGCCTAAATCCCCAGTTTATTCACTATTTTCTCGTGAGGAAAGTCCAAAACATCCATTACAAGCTTATCTTTCATATCCAAACGGTATTTGAAATCCGCCCTGTCAAAGACGGAGAACAAGAGTTCTTTGCCGATTTCCGGATTCAATCGATTTAAGGACGCCCGAGAGCCGAGTTTTGTTGATTTTGTCGCCGACGACGAGAAGGTCGAGGCGGCTTTCGGGGTTTCGAATGAATACTCCGGAAAGAATCGACAAGTTTTATCTTTCCCACCGCCGAAAGCTTCTTCACGATTTCCTCTTTGCCGTCGGATTGGTCGCCGGGAGAAATTCCTGAAGCGGCGAAAGGTAGCTGCGAACTTTTGTTGAGAGTAAAACCGCTGGCCTTTCCGGTACGAGAAGTCCCGCTCTTTCGAGGTTTTTTGTTTCTTTTTGAGCGCGAGCCTTGGTCAGAAACACTTTCTCGCCGACAAAGTCGACGAGAAATATCTTTTCCGGATTAAAAACAAATATCCTGATAATTTTCACTCGATCCGCCGAACCGAATATTGTCTCAATGGTTTTGTCGTTCATAGGAAAATAGTATACACCAAAAAAGCCGCCGCCCGCACAAGGCGGGCGGCGGCTGTTTTGTAAAAACTACTTGAGAAGATTCAGAAGATTGATAACGTCGTTTACACCAACATACGCGCTACCAAGATTTGAACTACCCGCGTTCATACTTGTCGCCGCGGTCACGGTCACTTGAACTGAAGGGGTGTAGGTGTAACTCGCACCGCCGTTGACGCTGTCATACGCGTGAATGGAATACGTTCCGGCCTGCGAAGGAGAATACGGTACGGTAAGCGCGTCGGTACCTGCCGAGGGTGGGTTGTTCGCGCCGATATTTTGCCAACCGTGACCGCCGTCGTTGCCAGCCGTGCATGGATTGGTCGAGAGACATATCTCGAGTCCGTGCTGCGTAAAGCTTCCTCCGGTCGCGACCGAAGTAATCGTAAAACTTTGTCCCGCAGCGGCAACCACCGGACTCGCCATAATGGTCAGCCCCGGCACGGAATTATTAGATACGGACGATTGTAACGGGGATGTGGTTGGAGTCGTTGTCGTCGTTTGTACTGGAAGCACTGTTATCGATGACGAGACTCCGTAAGCATAATTGGGATTCGCAGACGTGTAGATATAATAGTTAGGAACAACGGTAATTGGGTTCGAGGTGGTGTTGGAAAGAGTCACATGAATCTGACTTACGGATACCGGCAAGTTTTCATAAGCGTTACACGGATCAAGGTCTCCAAGCTCTTCAATTGTCGCACCTATTCCATACGAGCAACTCAAATAAATCTTGGCGGATGTCGTATTGCTTGGAACGGTAACGTTTAGAGTCGCGGTCTGTCCCGAAGAAATAGTTTGATTATTCGGAGCGATCGTTTCTGTGCCGGTAACAGATTGATTCGGTGACGTTGTCACTGTTGTCTGTGTCGTCTGTCCCGCAAGAGAGTTGGTAATGGTAAAGTATCCGCTTTGAGCCTGAATATTTAGGCCTTTGGCAGATGTGTCATAGACCTCTATCTCATAACTTCCGTTCTGAAGAGTCGGGTCGGACGGCCAAAGATAACTGCCGGTATTGGAAATGTTGTTCGCGATAGACCTTACCTGCTGACCATTCGTGCCGAGAAGTTCTATACCGATCATGTCACTGCCAAGTCCCGATGATGTCCACTGAATGTTCGCCACCGGAGAGGGCCCTGGTCCGCTTCCTTTTTGCGCGTTGTCGTCAAGAACGTTTCCCGCTGACGGATATGTAACAGTGATCGTCGGAGTTACGGTAGTAATGGTATTTGTCGCCGAAGTCGTAGATGGGATCACTATACTTGTCTGTGCTGTTGCTAAAACATTTTTATTTGCATCATAAGCCCTCGCATAGACAATCACTGTTTGACTACTGCCTGTGCTGTTGAGAAACAATCCTTGCCAACCATTCGAGCCAGTTGACTGACCAGCAAAAGTGGCTCCGGAATCGTTACAATCCCCTGTCGCTTTCATTACTGCGCCGACACCGGCCGGACAACTTAAACTGATAGTGAGAGAGGCAACATTTGGATTTGATATAGAAGCAACAAATCCATAGACCGGTCCGTTCGTGACCGTACCGCTTGTATTGTTACCTTCAAAGATAGCAGAGAGAGAAAGTTGCTGGGCTACATTTGTCGTCTGAGAAGTCGTAGTGGTCGTATTCTGCGGGCCAGTCGCGGAAATCGCCGGAGTGCCTACGCCTTTGATTTCAGAAACCGTGCCCTTGTCTCCGGAATCATACGAGAAATTGACGGAGTTGAGTCCAATCGAATAATTGCCCGAAGTGTTTTGGCCTAGATATAAATAGAACGTGACGGGAATCTGGACAGTGTTGTTCTGCTGAATTTCAAAAGCCACGTTGCTGGGAAGTCCTTGAGTTATGACGCCGGCAGACGGCACGGAGAATGATTCGGAGTGAGAATATACCGACATGTCGCCCACGCGCCGTTTTTTCCCACGGAAAAATCAAACGGCTGGACAGAAGGACTGCCGAAATAGAAATTGTCGCCGCTGGCTTGGATCTGGACATTGAATGTCGCGACCAAAGTGGTAGTCGAGTAGCCGTTTTGCGGATACGTCTGATTGGACGAAATCGTCGGATTACCGACGACAGCGATTAATGGTTGGTTCGAGTTTGTCGAAGTAGTTGTTGTCGTCGTCGTTATCGGCAATCCCACCGCCGCTTCGGCGATTGCCACCTTATCGGCTGGAATGATGCCGAGAGCTATAAAAAGCGAAATAATTTGCTGAAGGGTCACGTTCTGGGCATTTGCCGTGTTCACGGCAACGCTACCCCCAACACCCACAAGAATGACGAGTGCCAAAACTGCCGAAATAATTGATTTTTTCATTGATAAATACGATTAATGATTCTAAATTTCTGTCCTCTATGATAACACCCCCCCCGACGTATTCGCAACGAAGGCGGGGATAACGAAAAGCGGCCCCGCCTATGGCGGGGCCGCTTTTAATTTCGTGAAATTTATTTGAGTTCGACTTTTCCGCCTGCCGCTTCGATATCTTTCTTGAGCTTGTCCGCGTCCTCTTTCTTGAGACCTTCTTTGAGAACTTTCGGAGCCGCGTCGACGAGGTCCTTGGCTTCTTTCAGTCCGAGGCCGAGAGCTTCTTTGACGACTTTGATGACGTTAATCTTGCTCGCGCCGGCGTCGCGCAGTTCAACCGTGAAGATTGACTTCTCTTCCGCCGCTGCGCCTGCCGCTGCCGGAGCCGCGACCGCGACCGCCGCTGCGCTTACTCCGAACTTCTCTTCGAGATGTTTGACCAATTCGTGAAGTTCGATGACCGACATTTTTTCCACTGACTCGACGAGGCTTTTGAATTTCGCCGGAGTCTCTACGACTTTTTTCTCTTCTGACATGATTTTAATTTAATTAAGAATAATTAGGCCTGCGGTTTTCCCTTGGCGATTTCCGAAAGCGCCATGACGAAACCTTGAATCGGCGAATTGAGCAGATTGATGAGTTGGGCGAGAAGCATCTCTCGCGGCGGAATCGAAGCGAGCTCCGAAACTTTGACCGCGTCGACATAAACTCCGTCGAAAACTCCGCCGATGATTTTCACATTGTCTTTGTTCTTCTTCTGAAAATCAGCTATTTCCCTGTGGCTCGCGAGATTGTCTTCGCTAAAAGCCACGGCGAGCTCGGCGAGAAACTCCGGCTTTACGCCCGAGATTTTCGCTTTATCGAGCGCGCGACCGACGAGGGTTTTCTTGGCTATGGTGTAGCCGACTCCCTGTTCGCGAAGAATCTTTCGCAATTTGTTCTGCTCGTTGACCTTGATGCCTTTGACACCGAGAAAAACCATGGATTTGGCTTGAGAAAATGATTTCTCGAGCTTCTCCACAATCTCTTTTTTCTTTGCTTTGTTGATTGCCATTTTTTTGACAATTGTCTGTTAAAAAAAGGCTTGGCCCGCCGCGTATACGCGGCGGGCCGGAGTTTGGGCGACGCAAACGATAGTTTGCGTCGCTTCGACCTCGGCGGGACTTATGGTTGCCCGCTTTCTCCGGCCTTTGCTATTACCTTATCAAAATCTCCGAAATTTGCAAGAAAAAACACCTCATAAAGAGATGTCTGTGAGTGGCGATTCAGCCGTTAAATGCGTGGCAAAGAGCTTGCCATAGAAGTTTTCCCGCTGACACTAGGAAACCTGGTATCGCTTGGAAACAGTTGAGGAACCAATGCCCCCCACGGTTGGGTGACGACATCGTGGCTTGAAAAAGCGATAACGATGCCGAACAGACCAAGGCCGATGGAAAACATTCCCGTGATAGCACCGCTAATACCGGCGTTAGTTTCTTTTACGATGGACCACGTCATCGCAAAGCAAGTAATGGCAAAAGCAATCGGCAGAGGAAAAAATATCGCCGCCGCGACGTGGTCCCAACCCATAGCAATCGAGAAAATGAGTGCGGCCGGATATGAAAGCATAAGTGCGGCAACTTGCCACACGATTTTCTTGATCTTCCTCCGCGATTCTACCGATAAGTCCTTGAAAGAAACTTCTTGAGTAATCATAAATCCTTTTAACTGAACTGTTGAACGAACGTTTGACGCCATACTATCAGATTTCCTACGTTCCGCAAGAAAAAGCCGGCGTCACCGTGACGCCGGCTCGAGAACGACCGGAAGGTTCGTTTGAAGATAAAAATCCGGCAAGTGGTAACGACTTGGCACTTCGTGGTTGTATGCCCAGCCTTCGTCGCACAAGCGTTGGGCTATCGCGCGCGACAGCTTGGAAAGCCTGCGCTCGAGGTAGAGAATGTCATACGGCCTGGAGTAATCGGCGACGAAGAAACACGCGCCGAGCTCCCTTATCCAAATCCGTCTCTTGATAAGGTCTACCACGACATCTTTCTGCAAAGTGTTTATGCCGATCACCCCGGCGATGGAGAAAATGTGGCTCCCCTTCTTGACCCCCTTCGGCGTGTATTTTTTTGGCGGATAAATCACTGCCTGATACTTAAATATCATTTGTGTCCTTTTGTGCTGTTTTCCACTACCCTATCGCTTTCAAAAAGGAAGTCAAATTACCTTTTAATAAGATGTATCATCCAATTTACAAGAAGTGCTAATAGATAACCGACAACCGCGAAGAGGAATGGAAAAAAGGCTACGAAAATTTCGGAACTGAATAAAAGACTGAAGAGAAGTCCTGGCAAAAAAATAACAGCGTAAATGTATGGGTTCGCTCTTGGTATAAAAAGTCGAACAGTAAAAAAAATAAACAATAGATACGCAATTGGAAATCCCATTATTACAGCAAATGTATGAAAACCTAAATTAAAAATCTGCGCATACCAAATGCCAAAGTAATCTCCTAGATACCAAGTGAATAAACCGCTCGCAATCAACAAAACCACAAGTATGATTCCGTCCCGGATATTTTCTTTTTTCATTTGTTTATGAGATTAAAAAGATTACCGGCAACTTTGCTAATTATACCGACAAATTTGTCGGCAAACCAACTCAATTCATCATTTAGAGAACTCGGCACGGCTTGATAAACAGACGCTGTTTCTACCTCAGTTGAAGTTGTCACTTGGCTATTATTTTCCGCGAGTTCCGCCTGATATTCACCCCAATGCGTAGAACGATAAGCCAGCTTGTATTCCTTCACGAATTTATCTATAGGCGCGTTCATTGTTATCATAAAAGTGTTCGGATCAAATTTTTCTTTTGTTTGCGTGGCGGTGACTGAATTCCCGCCGCCGTATTGATGGACAGACAAAGCAGAAATGGTCTGTTCCGATTGTTGAGAACTCGCGTCCGTATTGATAGAGAGAACAGTGGACGAGCTCAGGGTAAAAGTCTGTGACGATTGAGCGCCGACCGATGTCGTACCGCTCATACTTGTGTTTGTAGTGGAACCGCCGGTAACATCTGACGCGGTAATGGTATAGTCTCCATCAGCATATCCTATTGACTCGACTTGGTACTGCCCGTCTTCAGGATTTGGAATTGTTATATACTCGTTTTCTGTCGTTGTGCCGGTATAAAAAGCTCCCGAAATTTCGTTTATTTCTTGTCCGGTCGTAGGGTCGTAACCGATTCTTTTGCCGTCAGGAGCTGTAATCAGAATGTGAATCGGGGAAAACAAATTTATGACCAAAAATCGTAAATCTGGAATGACTGCATCACGAATAATTGTCTGAAGACTACCCCCTGTTAATATTTTAAATACATCTTCCTCAGCATAATCAGGTAAATCTGTATGTTTCTGATCTAACGTGTCGTAGACTGGGAAATCACTAGCGCTTGAAAGAGGAACTGTGCCGTCACCATCGCCATAAATGAGGCCTCCAGACAAAATCGTTGCGGGCTGACCATCTGTATAAAAAGGAGCTATATCAGTTGCTGGACGGACTCCTATTTTTTCTATGGTTGAACTGCCACCAATGTCCCCCACGATGTTAAAAACATTGACTCGACTACTTAAAAGACTTTTTGTGGCCTCCAAATTTTCCAAAAAAGAATTTGTTGGGTAAGTAGACGATGAATATTCTTGAATTTCCCCAGTGTCAAAATCAAACTTATATGCACTGATTGGCAAAAGCTCTTGAATAGATGGCACTTTTTCATGGATAAAATTAAACGGACTTAAATATCCCTCGTGCAAACCATATTCGCCAAGAATGGCGTCCATTACTTTTCCAGAAAGATCCAGAGGATTTGGAGAGGCGACTGCACCCTCCCAAGCAAAATAATCTTCCGGTGCGCCGAGGTGTGGCGTGCCAAGAAAAATCACTTTGTCCACGTCATTTTGGTAATCGTCGGATTGAATATACTGCCGCGCCACTAGTCCGCCCATCGAGTGAGCCACGAGATTTACTCTTGAACACCCGCAAATGGTTTTTACTTCGGAAATTTTTTGTTCCAAAAGTTTTGCCGTCACGACATTTGAATTCCTCCAATCATAAGGAAAAGTAAAAAGCGTCGTGCTCGTGCTGTACCCGTTCGCAGCCAAAGTAGCAATGAGGTCGTCGTAAGCGTGGAGAATCGGGTCCATTACCCACGCGCCGTCTTTTTCTTCCGAACCGAATATGCCGGGAATAATAATCACCGGTTCGAGTACGGAAGAAGTTGTAGTTGATTCCGACGGAGTGGAAGTGGCCGAAGTAGTTGTGGCCGTAGATGCCGTCTCTCCTGTCCAATTTGAAAAATCAACGCCATCGGAAACTTCCGCACCGTGGCCGTTTGGATTTGAATTTGGATTGTATGGTCCGCTTGGGTCGCCCCAGTAATTATTTTCAGCGGCCGCGAGTGGCGAAGAATCCGTGTTGTACAGAGCGTACTGACCGATGTTCGTCAGAGACGAACCTGAAACATTTAAATTGGCGCCGGAAACATCGATGGCGTCGTTATCAATGTTCGAAATGGTGGAGGACGAGATAGTATTTAACGCGTTCGGACTATAATTGGGCAAATATGAAAGGCCGTCGCTTATTTCGATCCCTCCAACTGCGTTTGATATGACCGTATTTGATATAGAGACATTGGCTCCATTCAAAATATTAATAACCGTGCCAGATACGTTTGAGATAGTTGTCGAATCTATGGACAAGCTCGTACCAATGGTCGTTGAAATTGCCGCAAGATTTGCGGTGGTGTATATGTCGGATAATGTTGAATCGGAAAGATTTAATGACCCGCCAATCAAATTGAATGCTTGTCCGTTTATACGCGATAAGTTTAGGTTTGTGGCGGAAATTTTAGCGTTTGCCCACGTCTCTACACCTCCACCACTATCGTGAATCGAGACATTATTCGCGAAAAGCTCGGCGTAAGAACCGCCTAAAAGAATCGCATAGCCGGGATCGCCACCTAGATCAACATTCGAAAAATCAAGTGTGCCGTTTATATCTTCTATCGTTGGTTCATCTCCGGATATTGACACGTTATTCAGATCAATATTACCGCCGTACATATCAATGCCATAAACCATGGAGCGCATTTCGGCGTTGTTCATGTTCAAGACGCCGCCTTCGACGACAATTCCCCACAAGGAAATCGGAAAAATATCGTCGGAATCATTAAGAACCGCTCCAACTGAAGCGTCTCCGGCGGCGGTAAAATAAATTTTCTGGTTTGTCGTACCGTTAGCTATGATGTTTCCCCAAACATATAGACTCTCCCGTCCGGTGAATTCGACGACGACGCCTGGGTCTATAGTGAGCGTCACGTCCAGTGGAACAGTAAAATCATTCATGATGACGTAGGGACTTTTGTCGGCCGTCCATTCGGTATCTGAAGGTAGACTGCTACCCGTGACAATCGTATAGGCGTGAGCTAAAGCCGGTGCGACAAAAAATGCCGTCGAAATTCCGATAACCACCAAAATATTTATGGATTTTTTCATTTTTTTCCGAATAGGCCGCTAAACCAAGAACCGATGCCGGAGAAAACAGAGTCCTCAGAATGGTGTGGAACACTATAAATCACCGTAGCCGCCGAGGAACTGGACTCGTTGACGGCGACTTCTGGAGACGACGAAGCGGCGACCGCCGCTTCCGCGTTAGCGGGCAGTGGCGCGGCCTGCCCGCCGGCAGGCCGCGCCACTACCTTCGTCTCCTTCACACCATTTCCCTCAACGGATGTTTCGGAATCTTTCAAAGCGTCGGAAAATTTCTGTGAGAACGTATCGCTAAATTCAGCCGCAGTCATTCCCCCAGGCAAAGCAATCGTCATGTCTCCGCCCGCCGCCGCGTCCGTAGGCGCGGCGGCCACTTCCTTCTCCGACGGGTCATAAAGACTTATGACTCCGGAAAAAGTTTTCGTTTTCATCACGGACGAGGAAACAGTAATTGACGAATGGGCCAAAATTATCGTGTCCTGCGGCACGATAAACCTTCCAACGAAGTCGGTTATGACCCAACCGCCCAAATTGATTTCATCGGCTCCGTTGTTTGTCACAACAACCGAATTCGCGTCGGAATTTGAAATGACCACGTCCGGAGAGACAACTTTTACCTTGGCTTCGGCGACAGCATCCACGCCAAATCGGTTGGCTTCGACGACGACAATATAATCTCCAGGGTATTTATACGTATGGGTCGCGCTTTCGCCGTTCCATTCGGTGCCGTCGCCAAAAGCGAAATGAAAAAGCGTCCCGGCGTATGATGAATCGCCGGAAATGATTCTCGCGAGAAAAACAACCGGCTCACCGACCGAGACCAAACGATTCCTGCCAATACTCAAACCGAAAGATTCATCATCCGAACCGGCGTAAATCGTTTCTTGGCTTGAATAGGCGTCGGAAGAGTTCTCTTCCGAATTGTTTGAAGTGGTATTTAAATCGGCTGATGAATTATTTGTGGAAGAGGCGTCTGAATTATCCGATGAAGAATTATCAGCCGATGAACCGGTAACAACAATTGTCTGCGTCGCGGAAAACTGCTTACCGCTCGTTCGGCCTATTAACGTCGCCGTGATGGTGTATGTACCTGGGTTCGAATCTTTGTAAGTAAAATTTCTATTTTCTGTGGTAGCGGAAGTTGTTTGTGAAAATGCCGATGTGCCGGATGGTCCAAAAAACTGACCTGTGGGAGACGTGCTCGTTAAAGTTGTGGTGCTTGTCTCTCCTGCCGGAATCGGATTACCAGAAATATCCTGCGTTTGGACGGTCATTTCTTGAGAAAGAACACCGGCGTCTACGGTCTGTGGTTCGGTTGTAAAAACTAGGGAACTAATATTGCTGGAATCGGCGAGAACACAAAACGGGACAAGGAAACCGAGAGTTAAAAACGAAATAAAAAAGTACGTCCGCCGACGCATTGTTTTAAAAGTTTAAAAAATTAAATTTACGGCCTTATATTACTAGTTTCGATTTATCGCAACAAGTCGGTTGTGTGGATAAAGCCCTTAATCCGCGACTACACTACTATTTGTGATCATTGTTTCACAGACATATATCAACCTAGAGACATGTCAGAAAATAACCATACAAAATCACACTTCTCTACCGCCGAAGCGGCAAGACTCATGCACATAAGCAGAATAGCCTTGTTTAAAAAAATAAAAACCGGGCAGTTAGTGTCGCGCATACCCTCGCTAAAGAGCTCATGGAATGGGATGAACCAATCCCCGCTTTCAATACCAGATTCCCCGACCGCTTGGAAAGCTGTCTCCGAACCCCATTTCAAAAATTTTCCGGAAAAAGTCTTTATATAGTGCTCACTTTACAAAATCCCCGCGGCAAGTAATGTATAGAGCGAAACAGAACCCGACTAGGCGGCATCCTAGGGCAATCAATCGCAAGGAAAACCCAAAATGGCATCAGCCAGAGGATTGATGGAACTTTTCAACGAAGGCAAGCTCGGCGAGCTTCTCGTCCGCGCTTTCGGAGGGGGGAGGAGTCGACTGTATCCGATTCAGGACTCGGAATTTCTTATCTTATTTGAAAGCGACGAAGAGACGCCGGATATCGAAACGATAGCAAAGACCGTCAAGGAACATTATTGGAACCTCGGTTACGATATCGAGAACCAAAGAATAAACGGCGATCGTTTTGAGGCTATTATCTCCTACGACCGGCGCAAGATGAATGGTTGCTGTGTTGGCCTCGTAATCACGACACATTATCCGTTTGATATCGGCGCCAACCGCACGAGCTTGCGTGCGACCTGCACTTTTCTCGCAAGACCTTCATAAGCCAGCCGCCCGTATCCTCGGGCGGCTTTTTTTATTGTGAATAAGTAGATTTGCTTTTTATTCCCGCGAGAGTAATGTATACAAGTTGATGAAGCCGCACCGCGCACTAATCAACGATAGCACCTAAATACGTGGGTATCCCCGGCCGCCGCCGGTTCCCCGCGGAAAACAGCCCCATACAGGCTAAGCTGGTCCACCAGGGCAAGACTGTCGCGAGACAGCCGGTACAACTAAATACCCTAGGGCCACGCCACAGAGACCCCAGTCCTCATTGTCTTGCTTTAGCTTCGGCTAATTGCAAGCATTTGGACTGGGGTTTTGTATTTATTTTTAATAATCAATCTCGTCCACCAACCGGCCGCTTGCGTCGAAAAGTTTGATGGAATCGTCGGGCTCGTGCCAGAGTTCGTGGTTGAGTCCCAAAAAGACGCGCCAAGTCGGCTGATTGAAATTCGCGTCGTTCTCGTGATTGGCCACGCAAGCGGCGTAGTTGAAATGTTCGTCAATATAATTTACGCAGTTCTGCTGGAAATTGTTTTTTAAATTATTTTTGTCCTGCACCGCCGGGTCGTAGCAATCCGGAAGATAACGCACGTAGTTGTAACAGACATCCGTGACGGCATCGATGCCCGTCTCGTTTTTCGGCAAAGGACAGATATCGTTTATCTGCGGGTTAAAAGGATAAGTGTAATTGAGGTAACCGGCGCATTCGTTTACTCGAAAAGAATACGAAATTTTGTAGGGATACGAAACGAACGGCGCGCCGGTCGTGACGATAGCCGTATCCTCCGGCGAAAGAATGATGGGGCTCAAGACGAAATTGTCCGACGGGTCGAGAAAATTCGTGCCTTCCGGAATCTTGACTTGCTCCGGAGTGACGTTGACCGCCTGATTGCCCGTAGTCTGAATGGGACGATTACCGAAAGCGTTCTCGAGAGTCCAGCCGGTAATATTCACGGATGAGTTGCCGTTGTTGTAAATCTCGATGTATTCGCCGTCGGGCTGATAGCTAGACGCCGCGTCGCCCTCCGAAAGCGTGACCTTGCCGGCGTAAGGAGAGTTTTTTACCGGAGCGTTTGGGTTGGAACTGGCGGAAAAAGGATTGGAAAAATTTGAGCCGAAATTAGTGAGCGGGTTCACGGATGAGGAACTCGGATTGCCGGAGGTGGCCGGCACGGCGGAGAAAGGACCGTTCAAAGAATATTTCTGCCAAAAATATAGAAACGCAATGATGACGGAGGCGGCGAGCACGATGACCAAAAGGAATTTTATGAATCCTCTCTGCTTGTTCATATAATAAGTATAACAAAAATAGATAAAGCAAAAGCCGCCCTTGCGGGCGGCTTTTGCCGAAACTACGTCAAACCTTGCGGTTCGTCGTTAGTTACTAAGCCATCATTAAGGGAAGTTCTGAGCTGTAGGTGTTCTCCAGCTCGTCTGACCCTTCATGAAGGATGAAGTGACCGTCGATCCAGTTCCCGCGAGAGACCAAGTGATGCTATCAAGACCTATAGCGTATGAGCCATAGGTGATGCTTGCACCAGAAGCGGACTACGCGACCCTGCATGTTGAAGGTAACCGGAATCGTAACAGTGTTGTTCTGTTGAAGTTCGAAGGCAGTACCATCTGCACCGGTAGAAAGACCGGTCTGATAAGGCAAACCTGTCGTAACAACACCATTCGAAGGAACGCTTACTGACGTCGATGAAGCAACAAGGGCCGGGGAGGCTGTCTCCGCACCGTTAAGGTAGAGACCAACCACGAAGGTCGATGAAGCTGTCTGGTCAGCGAAGTAAACGTTCGAACCAAGCGCCTGAATCTGGACGTTAAACACTGCCTGGAGTGTTGACGTCGAGTTGTTGGCGATAACCGGTGTCGCGCCAGTCGTTATTGTCGGAGAACCAACAAGACTGAAGACCGGTCCACCAGAGTTGACGGAGATCGGATTACCAGTCGCTGAACCGGAAACCGTTGGGTTGCCGGAAGCGCCAGTAGATCCGGAGACATACAAGGTATTACCCTGTGAGTTCTCCGCTAGGATGTAACTCTGCGTAACCGTCGCGTAGAAGGTCTTCGTCGAAGAGTTTGCGCTCTTAACGTCAACTTTAATCGTGAACGGCTGCGTTGTGTTCTGAGCAATCTTGTAGTTAATGTTCTGGAAGTTGGCTGTGCCGTAAATTCCAGTAGCGTTGTACGAGATTGCGGCCGAGCTTATCTGCTGGCTACCAGCATAGAGATAAGCCGTAGTCGCCGTGGCCGAACCACCAGTCGATTCATTGCTGTTGTAGATACCAGTGGTGAGGTTATCAAGCTGAATCCAATCCTTCTGAGCGTAGAGGTCAAAGACGAGGGCCGTCTGACCATCAAGCTCGTTGCTTGCTGAACCCTGTGAAGCGACAGCGCTCGTTGTGAGCGGAGTCGACGGGTCTGTAGACAACTGAAGCTGAGCGCTAGAAGAGAGTGAACCCTGAAGCGTCACGCTGTTTGAGAGAGTGCCGCTGGTCGGACCGTACTGGTCTACGCCCGCACCGTCAACGCCGCGGATACCATTCGCGTCAATTACGACTGGAATGGCAGTACCGTTAAGCGATGTGTCGATTGAGCTGTAGAGGTCTGCCTTCAACGGTCAAGACATGGACCGAGTTGTCACCCGGAACCGTGTAATTGAATCCGCTGAAGGTGAGGTAATACTCGTTTGAACCAGACGAAGTCTGCTTCGTGACCGTGTTCGGGTTAAGCGCAGCCTGGGCAAGAACTTGTCCGGTGTCGCTAACGAGATAAAGGTTCGAGAAGTACTTCGTGTAGAAGTTTGACGAGTTACCGAGGTCGACCTGAACGCGCTGAATGTCGATCGGAGAAAGCTGTGCTTGGAGTTTGATTCCGAGCAAGCCGTCTTTTGAATCGCCTTCATAGACGTTCTGACCTGACGACGGAGTGGAGTTGAGGTTGACCGTTAGGACACCTTCAACGCCAGTGTTCGTGACCGTCGAGGACGTCGAACCATTCAGTCGTCGTTGTGGTTGTCGTGGTCGTCTGCTCGAGCCTGAACCGTTAAGCTTTGCGCGCGAGTAAGCGGACCAAAGTAACCTGTTGACGGAACACCAACAGATGCCTGCTATTTCATAACGCCCGCCTTCGTGATAGCGCCGAAGTATCCGGTGTTGAGACCAGAGGCTAGGTCGCCATTCGCGATGACGCTTTCTGAAGAGCAGTGACGTCAGCGCCTGTCGAACCGACCGTGAGGTCGGTGTTGTAGGTGTAGGACGATGCCGCCGGGGTTGTTGCTGAGTTGGCAATAGCTGCTTGCGCGGCTGCTGCTTCGCTCGGCGGAATTATACCGAGACTGATAAAGAGGTTAACGAGCTGAGCGAGGGTCATTGACTGAGCGCTAGCCACGTTAGCCGAGACACCAAGGAGAAGAGATGCCGCAAGTCCGAGACCTACGACAGCCGCGACTACCTTTGAAGTCTGAATTGATTTAGTCATACTGTTTTGTTTTTTGATAATTCGACGAATGCTCGCCGCGTTATTAATAATGTGCGACAACGCATTCGAAGTTTTAATGCGACGCCGAAGCGCCGCAAGCGAACGAATAATAATACCCGTCTCGCAAAGCTATTCGACTGCTTTGAGCGAAACGTTTTTGTCCGCCGACTACTTTCGTAATCGTCGAGACGCGAACTACTATCCTTTCCGCCTCACTTTTAGTGTGGCGATTCGGGGCACGAAAAATGCGCCGAATCGCCACACCAAGTCGACAGAGCCGGAAAAGTAGATAACTGATTATTTAACTGACAATTGTCTTCTTTGGGGAATATTCAATTGTCAACGAACGGAAGGCAAAAACATTGCCTCGCAAACAATTATATATTGGCGGCGGACAGCCGCAAAATATACAAATGTGGATAACCCTATGAAGTCAAAAACGCAAACGATTTTGTCGATTTGCGCCTTTGTTTTAATGGGTTTTTCCAGTCATTACATACTATACTACGGCGCGATTCCCGTCAACGATGCAAAAATGGCCTTATTTATGGCTAGCGGGCGATAAAATAGCGAGACCATCTCCTATCGCCTTCCTTGCGAATATGGCCCTCGGCTACGAGAGAAAGGAGCTCACGCTGAATAGTTTTGGCGCTTACGCCGGAAATGACACTAACAAAGTCCTTTATGCCCAAACCGTCTTTTTTCCTTAACATATCGATAATTAGTGTTTTCCTGTCTTTGTCCTTTATGTTTTGTTCTATAGTGGCCTGATTTTGCGTCTTTCTTGGCTGGTTGGCGTTCACTTTGTCCTTTTGAATTTTTCGGTTATTCATAAAGGACTCAGCGGAAGAATTTTGTCCGTATTGGACATCTGGCGATGATGGTCTTTCGAGAAGACTTTTCGTTTCGAAGAAATCCGGAGCAAAGACGGAAGTCTCTTGTTTCTTTTCGCTCTCATCTATGGTGCGGAGAAGCGTCTCGAATTCCCTTTTAATAATATCGTGGTTCATTTCCGAAAAAAGACCGCTTACACGGGCTACGCCGGAAAGAGAGATGATTTCGGACGCCACCGATTGGTGGTTTCGAAGTATCGCTCGACGCTCGTCGAGAGAAACGAAATTGAGAAGTGTCGCGAGCTCGAGGAGTTCCAGGGCTTTCTCGCGGATGGACCATTTGAGTGGTTCGTTGTCCTTTATAAAGTTTGAAACGACGTAAATGGCGGCGACAAGTTTTTCCGTTTTCTTCTGGACGAAAGCAAAGTGGGCTCGGCTGTCAAAGACAGTCATACCGGCTATTTGCTTTTGATTGTCTTGGTTATTGCCTTGTGTGTCCTTTTTGTTTTCCATATATGTCCTTTATATATTAACGGCTGTTTTCGCTTGTCCTTTTTATCGTTACTATCGAATGTTGTCCATTATATTAAGGACAAAAATAAAAGCAAATATTTTCTGTTATAATTTCATGACATGGCAAAGAAAAAATCGGCAAAGGAAGACAAATCTAGAAAGGAAAAAAGGAGACTCGGCGGTCTGCGCGACGAGGCGCTTCAAGGAGTTATCGCTATCATCGCTTTCGTGGTAGCAATATTTTCATTGCTTGCCGCGCGCTCTTATGCGGGACCGGCCGGCGATTACACGTACCAAGGACTCTCGTATCTTCTCGGTCTCGGCTATTATCTTTTGCCCATTATTCTCGTCGCCCTCGGTGTGGCTTTCCTAAAAAACATTCATCAGCGATTCGACATATTAAAACTTATCGGTTCGCTTCTTTTTCTTTTCTCCGCGCTAGGTCTCATTGACATAGCCAAAGCGGGCGATGGCGGCGTAATCGGAAGCGCCGTGGCGTATCCTTTCGTTAAATTTTTCGCCACGACGGCGAGTGTTATTTTCCTTTCTGCTATTCTCGTCGCTTCGATAATCATCGCTTTCAATGCCGAAATAGATTTCGCCGGACTGTTTTCTTCCATTTGGTGGAAAAAAGATGAGGATGAAGAAGACGAGGATGAGTTTGAAGAAGATAATGTCGAGATAACAGTCGGCGAAGAAGAACAGGAAGAAGAAAAACCTGTCGAGAAACCGAAAAAAACAAAAGACGAGAAAGTAAAAATCGCCGTCGCGGAAGGAGACGTCAAATCATTCATCAAAACTCCGTCTCGCGAAAGCGACAAAGCTTACATACCGCCGCCATTAGACCTTCTCGAGCGTGACCACGGCACGCCGGGCGTCGGAGACGTGAGAGGCAACGCCAACATCATAAAAAGAACATTGATGAATTTCGGTATTGACGTGGAAATGGATGAAGTTTCCATAGGTCCGTCCGTCACGCGCTACGCTTTAAAGCCGGCCGAAGGCGTAAAACTTTCGCGCATCGTTGCTTTGCAAAACGATCTATCCCTTGCTTTGGCCGCCCACCCTTTGCGCATAGAAGCGCCGATTCCAGGTAAATCTTTGGTTGGTATCGAGGTGCCGAACTCGACGAAAACCATCGTGGGTCTTGGCACGCTACTCGGAAGCGAAGAATTCCGCGTCTCCGACAAACCTTTACTCATAGCTTTGGGCCGCGGCATTTCCGGCAAGTCTCATTTCGCCAATCTCGGAAAAATGCCTCACGCCCTCATTGCCGGCACGACCGGCTCCGGCAAATCCGTATCCATTCATATGATTATCACTTCCCTTCTCTACAGAAATTCTCCGGCAGAACTAAAATTCATTATGATTGACCCGAAGCGCGTCGAGCTGACGCTCTATAAAGGCATACCGCACCTCCTCACGCCGGTCATTACCGACTCCAAGAAAGCTATTCTCGCTTTGAAATGGGCGGCTAAAGAAATGGATAGACGGTATGACATTCTTGAGGCCAATAAAGTCCGAGACATTGATTCTTATCACAAAAAAATCGGCGGCGAAGCGGCAAAGAGACGCGTCGAAGACGAAGAAGCGCCGGATACTATGCCCTTTATTGTCATCATCATAGATGAATTGGCCGATATTATGACGACGTATCCGCGCGAGCTTGAAGCGGCAATCGTTCGGCTGGCTCAAATGTCTCGCGCCGTCGGCATTCACTTATTGCTTTCGACACAGCGGCCGTCGGTCAACGTCATTACCGGTCTCATCAAAGCCAACATTCCGGCACGTATGGCTTTTCAAGTTTCTTCTCAAGTCGATTCGCGCACCATTCTAGATACCATCGGCGCCGAGAAGCTCCTCGGCGCCGGCGACATGCTTTATCTTTCCGGCGAAATGAGCAAACCCGCGCGCATTCAATCGGCTTATATTTCCGAAGGTGAAGTGAAAAAAGTCGTGAAGTTTATCATTACCAACAGCGCCGACGATATTCCGAGCGAACTTAATCTGACGGAACAAGCCGTCGCCGACAAAAACGTCCTATTCGATTCTGTTGTCGACGGCAGTGTCGAGGACGACGACGAGCTTTACGAAGACGCCAAAGCCGCCGTCATCGAAGCCGGCAAAGCTTCGACTTCATACATCCAAAGAAAACTCCGCGTCGGATATTCCCGCGCCGCCCGCCTAATGGATTTGCTCGAAGAGCGCGGCGTCATTGGAGCCGCCGACGGCGCCAAGCCGCGAGACATTTTGGGCGGAACTGGAACGGGCGGCGCCGAAAACGAAAAAAGCTCCGGAGACGCTATATGAACCAAAGAGAAATCGTCAGAAAAAGAATCCGACTTGGAATTATTTTGGTCATAGCATTGGGACTTATTTTTTACGCGTCTTTCCAAGTTCGAAACCTGGCTTTGGGCCCCGAGATATCCATTACGGCGCCGGAAAACGGCGCCGTATCATCGACGACGGAAATAACGATAATCGGCATTGCGAAAAACGTGGTGTTTATGACTTTGGACGGCCGGCAAATATTTACCGACGAAAACGGCAACTTTAGCGAGGACATTATTCTTTCAAAAGGATATAATATCGTAACGATTTATGGACGCGATAAATTCGGCAAAGAAACAACGAAAACTTTGCAATTAACGGAACAATAATTTTATATGGCGAAGAAAAACGAAAAAATCGCGGTAAAAGAAAAAGAAACGGAGAAAGTCAGGCCCAATATGGACGACACTCTAGCGGCTATAAGGACTAAATTCGGCGAAGAATCGATAATGATGCTCGGCGAAAAACCGAAAGTCGATTTTGACGTCGTGCCCACCGGCTCAATAGGCCTCGACTACGCTTTGGGCGTCGGCGGCATTCCCCGCGGCCGCATAATAGAAATATTCGGTCCGGAATCTTCGGGTAAGACGACTCTGGCTCTTCATATCATCGCCGAAGCCCAGAAAAAAGGCGGTATCGGCGCTTACATCGACGCCGAACACGCCATGGACCCCGAATACACGAAGAAACTCGGCGTGAAAATCGACGACCTCCTCATTTCCCAGCCTGATACCGGAGAACAAGCTCTTGAAATAGTGGAGTCGCTCGTCCGCTCCGGAAAAATAGATGTCATAGTCGTGGATAGCGTCGCGGCACTGACGCCAAAAGATGAAATCGAGGGCGATATGGGCCAAGCGCAAATGGGCAAACAAGCGCGGCTTATGTCTCAAGCTCTCCGCAAATTGACCGCCATCACCGCGAAATCAAAAACGATAATTATTTTCATCAACCAAATCCGAATGCAACTCGGCGTAATGTTCGGCAATCCGGAAACGACGACCGGCGGCAAAGCTTTGAAGTTTTACACCTCGATTCGCCTCGACATTCGTCGCATAGCGCAGATTAAAAAAGGCGACGAGATTATGGGCGGACGCGTGCGGGTGAAAGTCGTCAAAAACAAAGTCGCCGCGCCTTTCAAGCAAACTGAATTCGACCTTATGTATAACGAAGGCATCAGCCGCCAAGGCGAAATCATCGCTTTGGGCGAAAAGCTCGGCATCATCAAAAAATCGGGAAGCTCATACAAATACGGCGAAGAGACTTTGGGCCGCGGCTATGACGCCACGAGAATTTTCCTAAAAGAAAACAAAAAAACGGAAAGCACCATTCTCAAGGAAATTAAACAGGCTCTTGAAAAAGGCGAACCCGTAGCCGAGCCCGCGCCCGCGGGCTCGGCGGAGTCCGAATAAATTATGAAGATTCTTTTCTGGCTCGTAGTAATAGCACTCGGCGCCCTCATACAATTTGTTCCCGTCTACAATGTGACTTTCTCCATTCCCCTCTGGATTATGGTGGTCTTTATCGGCATCTTGGGCCTGATTAAAACCCTTCTTTAATTGGACTTTTTTCGGCGGCTCGGATAGTATGGATTTTCCGATTCCAAAAACAAAATGCTTGAATACAACGAAATCCTGCCGAAAAAAGTCATCCTCGTCGACGGCGAGCCGTACGAAGTCCTCGACGCGCATATTTTCAGAATGCAGCAGAGAAAACCGCAAAACAAGGCGAAGCTCAAGGGCGTCATAAACGGTCGCGTCGTCGAGCTGACTTTCCATCAGGCGGAAAAAGCCGAAGAAGCGGAAATTGAAGAAAAGGAGGTCAAATATATGTATCAAAGCCGTGGCGATTGGTGGTTCTCCGCGCCGGACAATCCGGCGGACCGTTTCAAACTCTCGGAAGAAGTCCTCGGCGACGGCAGAAAGTTTCTCAAGATCGGCTCGGTCGTCACGGCTCGCATTTTTGACGAGAAAATTTTCGGAGTGAAACTTCCCATCACCGTCGAGCTCAAAGTGACAGAAGCGCCTCCGGCCGTCCGCGGCGACACTTCAAAAGGCGGAAACAAAGTCGTCACCGTCGAGACGGGCGCCACGGTCAATGCTCCCCTATTCATAAATGAAGGCGACATCATAAAAATAAACACCGACACGGGAGAATACCGCGAACGAGTCAGCTAAACAAAAAAACCGCCGAAAGGCGGTTTTGATTTCAGACGGAAACGGGAGCCAAAGGCTTTTCCGCCGCGTTGAAATAAGGTCTCCAAGACCTGTCAACGAGGTAAAACTTGAGAAAGAACGAATGGTGCCGATTGAATAACTTCCGCAAATATGATTTCGTCTCTTGAGGCTGTTGTTTTTGTCGCTCGATTACGTCCCGAGCGATGGAAACAAGCCGTGCTCGAACCTGCTGCTCAAACTCCCTGTGACTTATGTCCAAAAAGCTGTTGAGACCAGTGTGACTATACCCATAAAGCTTTTTGACATCCCTCGCCCACCGGATGAACCGCGTGGTGTAAGAGATGTAGAGAAAGAAGAAACCGAGGGATATCGGCCCAAAGAGCCGAATCTCTAGTTCCGTCAACCCCGGATAAAGACAAGCGAGGCCGAAAGAAATCCCAAGAAAAGTCCTGCGAATGCGATTCTCACGGTTAAAAGATACGGGCAAAGAAACTTCGTTCTTGAGATTTTCTGACCATTTTTCCCACATCCATCGTGGCAAAAGTCCAAGGCGATACAATCTGTAGATGTCGACGATTCCGAGTTGCATAACTATTGTTTCCTTTCAATGTGTTCGATTGGGAGAAAAGTGGCTTCAGGCCCCGTGCGACAACTTCAGGCTGACACACGTTTTATTTTCTCGGAAAGCTAAACACGAGCGTTTCTGATTGAGAACATTACTCTTTTTGAATATGAAGTCAAACAAAAGCGGCGCGCACTTTCGTGCGCGCCGCTTTATATTCTTCTTTATCTAGCTACATACGGCATAAGTCCCATAAATCGCGCGCGCTTGATGGCTTGAGAAAGCTTGCGCTGGCTTTGAGCGGAAACGCCCGTGCGCTTTCGCGACATGATGCGTCCGTGCGGATTTATGAATCTTTCGAGAATCGTAATGTCTTTGTAATCGATTTCCGTGATGCCGTGCTGTTTAAAGAAGCACTGATTTGTTTTTTCTGCTGTTGGAATCATAATTTTTTAATTAATCCTGCCTCGCCGGCAGGCGGGTTAGAATGGAATGTCTTCCGGTTTAATGTCCTCTTCGGGATATTCAATCGTATCGAGTTCGGCCTCTTTTGCCGGAGCTTTCTTTGCCGACGAACTTGAAGCGCTCGAGGTCGGCGCTCCCGCGCCTCCGGGTTTCTGACCAAATTGCACTCGGTCGGCGACTATTTCCGTTCGGTATTTTTTCTCGCCGCTCGTCTTGTCATCCCACGACCTCGTCTGCATTCTGCCTTCGACGAGAACCTGCTGGCCTTTGCGCAAATATTGCGCCGAGGTTTCCGCTTGGCGACCGAAGACCACGATGTTGTGAAACTGGGTGTCTTCTTTTTGCGCGCCGTCTTTGTCGCGCCAAACTCTGTTTGTCGCGACGCCGAAAGTCGCCACTTGAATGCCGGATGGCAAGGCGCGGATTTCAGGGTCTCGCGTCAGATTGCCGATGATTGTCGCACGATTGAGATACATAGTGATGGAGGATAATTTTTAACGCCCTTATTCTATCACAAGCTTGTCGATAGATTTGTCGAGTTCTTCCGCCGTCGCTTCGGGTTTTACTCCTTCGACTTTTTTGCCCGCCTTGCCGGTAGGCAGGTCCGTCGAAGCGGCGCGACGCGGCGCTTCCTTGCCTTCTTTGACGAATTTGTGTCCGTGCATGGTGTTTTCGCGGACGGTCTTGACGATGATAAATCGCAAGACTTTTTCCGAAAGGTCGAGAGCGTTTTTAAGCTCCACGGCCGCTTTCGGCTCCGCTTCAAACTTTACCCAACCGAAATACGCCGTCTCAAAATAATCGCGTTTTGGTCCCACAACTTTGAGCATCGGATATGAAAGCGCCATCATCCTCGGACCCTCTTCGTTAAGAGTCTTCGCGCCAACTTTCCCTAGAATCGCCTTTATGGCGTCCACCTCTTTCGGCAGATTTTCCGGAGAGACAGTTGGAACGATGTGGTAACCCACTTCGTAGACGGTGGCCTTTTCCGTCTTCGTGTCTTCTGACATATTTTTTATTTATTAACTTCTAATCTTGTATGTCGCCATGGCTGTGGCTCCTAAACAAGTGTCGTAAAGACTATCAGAAAAGCGATTTTTTGCAAGATTAGAGCCGGAAAAACTTTATGGCGTTTTTGAGAAGTTGCTCGCCGACTTTTTCGGAATCTTCGTTTCTGATACGAGCGATTTTAGCGACGACATCGCGGACAAAAAGTGGTTCGTTCCTTTTGCCGCGATTGGGCACGGGCGTGACGAATGGGCAATCGGTCTCGGAAAACATTCGGTCGAGCGGGACAAATTTCACGAGTTTCTCGTATTCGCGGGCAAATGTTATGACGCCGGTAAATGAAAGATTGAATCCCAAATCCAAAATTTTCTGGGCGATTTCGATATCTCCGGCGAAAAAATGGAAATCGCCGCGCAGTTTGTCCCCCGCTTTCGCTTTGTATTCATTCAAAATAGCGAGCGTCTCCGCATATGCGTCTCGACAATGAATCATCAGAGGTAAATCAAGTTCTAGGGCGAGTTCTATCTGCGCGCGAAAAACAGCATACTGTTTTTCGCGCGCAGCCTCGTCGGTCACTCTGAAAAAATCGAGTCCGCACTCGCCTATTCCCACGATTTTTTTCGATTTCGCTAACTTTCTGTAGAAATCCAAATCAAAATCTTCTTTGCTCGTCGGATGTTGTCCGACGATTGCATAAACGCCTTCTTTATATTTTCCCGCAATCTCCACGGCGAGTTTTGATTCCTTTTTCTCCACGCCGACATTTATGAGCCAAACGCCGGCGAGAAGAGCGCGTTTTATTGTCTCTTCCCTGTCCGCGTCGTAATCGGCGAAATTTAAATGCGCGTGAACATCTATAAATTGCGGTTTCATCAGTCTTTCCTCGCAAAGAGAGGTTTGTCAGGCATTTTGTTGCCTTTGACTAAGTTTTTTATTGTCATGGAAGTTTCGGGCAAAATCGGTTCTAACATTTGAGAAATATTCATGAGGTCGCCTAGCAAAATTTCTATATCTTTTTTTGCTTCTTCTTGGTTAGTCTTTATTTTTTTGAATGGCTGCTCTTGTTGGACAGAACGATCTGCCCAATCGATGCAAAGCCAAACCGCGTCCGTTGCTTGTTTGATGTCATATTTATCCAACGCCAGTTTATAGGTTTTATAGAAATTATCTTTCTCTATATTAAATACTGGCTCACCACATTGAACTCCGTGTGTGGTCGCCATCTTCATCACCCTGCTCACCAAATTACCTAACCCGTTCGCGAGACCTGAATTGTAAGCCGCTTTGAATCGCTCAATCGTAAAAGGCGAATCTTCGAAAGAAGAGATTTCTCTCGCGAGAAAATATCGCAAAGCATCCGTGCCGTATTCGTTTACAAGTTCCACCGGACTTTTGTAATTGCCGAGCGATTTGGACATCTTCACGCCACCATCGCCAGTGATGAATCCATCGACGACGACCGTCGCTGTCGGCGGAAGCTTGGCCGCCATTAGCATCGCCTGCCACATCACTGCTTGGAAACGCGTGTTGTCTTTGCCGCAATATTGCGTCGGCGTGCCGTCTCGCCAGAATTTATTGAAATTTTTCTCGTCTTTCGGCCAGCCGAGAGTCGAAATGTAACTGACTAAAGCATCGAACCACACATACATCACTTGGTCCTCGTCGCCCGGCACGGGAATGCCCCAAGACATTTTCGATTTGAGTCGTGAAATGCTGAAATCGGAGAGACCGCGCTCGACAAAAGCTTTGGCCTCGTTGTAACGAAAATCCGGTATGACGAAATTCGGATTTTTCCCGTAAAAATCCGAAAGATAACCTTTGAAACTCGAAAATCTGAAAAAATAATTCTCTTCGTCGATGATTTCTATTTCGAGGTTCGGATGAATCGGGCATTTGCCGTTTTCAAGTTCCGAGTCCGTCTTCTCTAGCTCGCAACCGATGCAATATTTCGATTTGTAATTTTTCTTGTATATAAATCCGTTTTTATCCACGCGTTTCCAGAATTCCTGCGCCGCTTTTATGTGGTTTTTGTCCGTCGTGCGGATAAAATGGACGTCTTCGGAGAGTCCGAGCGTTTTTTGAAGCCCTTGAAGTTTTTTGGAATATTCATCAACATATTCTTGGGGCGATTTCCCCGCTTTCTTGGCGGCATCCGCGATTTTTTGACCATGTTCGTCCGCGCCGGTGTTGAAAAAAACTTCAAAACCCTCTAGTTTCTTCCATCTGGCAATAATGTCGGCGCGGACGAACTCGAGGGCGTGACCGAGGTGCGCCTCGGCGTTCACGTACGGCAGAGTCGTCGTTATGTAGAAAGACTTCTTTTCCATATTGAAAGTCCGCTAACCGACGCGGGCGATTTTGTTTTTCTGAACGTCTTCGACGAATTCGACGAGTATCGCCGCGACCGGCACGGAAAGCAAAATACCGAGGAAACCGGCGAGTTCAAATCCTATAATAAGAGAAAGGATGACGAGAATCGGCGGTACGCCGACTATTTTCGTCACGACCAAGGGATATATGAGGTGATTTTCGAATTGATGAATGATGAGATAGACGCCCACTATGACGAGAGCGAACGATATGCCACCCGTCGCGTAGACCGCGGCGACGACGGGAATTGCCGAAATTACCGGACCAAAAAGCGGAATAAGTTCCATAAGTCCGGCGAGAAAAGCGAAAAGCAAAGCGTTTTGAACACCAAGTACGGTAAGCGCTAGATAAACTAGAATACCGACGAGGAGCATAAGCACGACTTGTCCCTGCATCCAAAGACCGATTTTGTTTTGCGTTCTTTTCCAAAGGTCAACGACGTATTTTTCGTGATGGATCGGCGTGACGATGCGCAGAAATTTTTCCACACCGTTTTCCTGTACTGTAAGATAAAAAGAAATCACGACGATAAGAATAAACGACAGCACGCCGCCGAAGACGAACGAAACCGTGTTGAAGAAGCCGCCGGAAATGTTCGATATGGCTCCGTTGATTTCCGTGATGGCGTTTGAAATGGAGAAACTTGAATTGGCGATTTCCTGAGCGACCGCGTTTGACGCGGTGACGCCCGGAGCGACGCTCTGCGCCGCCGCCGTTACCGCCTGACTGCCCGCCGGCGCCCAAAGAGAAATGGAATCGGCGTATTGGGGCACTGAGTTGAGGAAATTCGACGCGTCTTGAAGAAGCAGCGGCACGAAAAGATACACTATACCAGCGGCAACGACGCCGAGAATTACGTAAATGGAGAAAACCGAAAAGACGCGAGGAATGCCCATTTTTATGAGTCTCCTTGCCGCCGGTTCGACGGCCGAAGCGATGATAACGGCCGTGAGGACGATAAGGACTACGTCTCTGATGATATACAGAACGACGAAAAGCAAACAAATGAGTATTACCTTGGCAATAGTGCCGGCGGAAATGGAGACCGTGAGATTTTTTGGTTCCTCGGACATACGACAAGCATACAATGCTTTTTCTATTACTTCAACGTCAAAGCTTTTTCGAGCTCCGCGTTCTCTTTGATAGGTCCGACGACGGCCAAGTTCATCCTTTCGTTTGTGAAAATTCTTTTTGCCACGCGCATAATATCTTTGGCTGTGATGGAAGAAATTATTTTTTCGTATTCCTCCGGCGTTTTAATCTGCTTCTTCCCCACTTCCTGGTCGGCGAAAAATTCCATGACTTCATCGGACGATTCGAGTCCCATTTTGAGTCCCGAGCGCACGATTTCCTGAACTTTTTTTAATTCGGCTTTTTTTACCGGCTCCGTTTTGAGTCTGCCGACTTCTTCGACTATGGCTTTTACAATTTCGGCGACACGAGCGGGCGTCGTGCCGGTCGATATGGAAAAACAGCCGAAATCGCTGAAAGGATAATGCGCCGCGCTTACATAATATCCGGAACCCATTTTCTCGCGCAGGCGGGTGAAAAGACGCGAGCTCATCCCGCTACGCAAAATATTGGCGATGCCGTTCGCGATGTAGACATCCTTGTCAAAACGGTCGAAGCTTCGAAAAGACACGATGATATGAGCCTGGTCGGTTTCTTTCGTAAACACGGCAACTTCCGGAGCTGCCTGTTTTTTGTCTTCGGTCGAAAATTGCGGAGTCCATTTACCTTTCTTTAATTTCTTTCCTATTTTTTCCGCCACGGAAAGCATTTCTTTTTCCGAAACTCCGCCCGCAACGGCGATGACCGTGTTCTCGGCCTTGTATTGAGAATCGCGATATTTCAAAAGATCGCCTCGCGTGACGGCGGAAACCGTTTCTTTAAAACCAATAGTCGAACGCTCCGCCGGAGTACCTTTGTACATATGCTCCATCAAAACATCGTCTACTTTCGCCTGCGGATTGTCGTTGTACATATCTATTTCGCCGAGAACCACGCCTTTTTCTTTCTTGATTTCATCTTCCGGAAAGACGGAATTAAGATATATGTCGGAAACTATCTCGGCGATTTTCTCGAAGTGCTCGGCGCTGGCTTTTGCCCAATAGCACGTCTTCTCAAGCCAAGTGTAGGCGTTGTATTTGGCGCCCATGGAATCAAGCTCGAGAGAAATAGAGCGTGGCGACGGCCTTTTTTTCGTGCCTTTGAAACACATATGCTCGAGAAAGTGCGAAATGCCCGCCTGTTCTTTCGTTTCATAGAGCGAGCCGGTGCAAGCGTACATTCCGAAAGTCACCGTCAGATTGTCTTTCATCGGAACGAGAATAACGCGAACGCCGTTTGGCAAAATATGTTTTTTGAATTGCATATTAATTTAATTTCTTGGACAAATACTTCGAAACTTCTTTGAGGGCGACTCTTTCTTGTTTTCCGGAGTCTCTGTCGCGGACGGTTACGCTATCATCCTTTTCCAGAGTGTCGAAATCGACCGTCACGCAAAACGGTGTGCCGATTTCGTCTTGGCGGCGGTAACGTTTGCCTATGTTGCCGTTGTCGTCGAATTCCACGGCAGAAAATTCTTTTTTCAAAGCACCGTAAACTTCTCTGGCTTTTTTTACTAATTCCGGCTTATTTTTGAGAAGCGGAAAGACGGCGACTTTTACCGGAGCGACAGACGGCGCGAGCTTGAGGTACGTTCTTTTCTCTCCGCCCATTTCGTCTTCAACATAAGCCGATGAGAGGATAGCGAGAATCGTGCGATCAACACCGAAAGACGGCTCGACGACGTGAGGCACAAAACGTTCTTTAGTTTCCTCGTCGTAGTATGAAAGGTCGACTTTCGAGAGTCCGGCATGAGCGGAAAGGTCAAAATCCGTGCGATAAGCGAGACCGTACAATTCTTTTTTGCCGAAAGGATAATCGAATTCAAAATCAATCGTGCGTTTGGAATAATGCGCGCGCTCGCCGTCGGGAATTTCGAGCTCGTGGACGTTTTTCTGCGGCAAACCGATATCTTTTGTGAAAGAATGGACTTCTTTGACGAATTCTTCGAAAGTTTTTTCCCAATCTTTCGGGTCGACGAAATATTCTATTTCCATCTGTTCGAATTCCCGTGAACGGAAGAGAAAATCACGGGGCGCTATTTCGTTTCGAAAAGCTTTGCCTATCTGTGCCATACCAAACGGAAGTTTCGGATGAAAAGTGTCCAAAATATTTTTGAAATTGACGAACATTCCCTGCGCCGTCTCGGGGCGCAGATAGAAACGGAATCCGTGCCTTCTATCGCGCCGACATTGGTGCGAAACATCATATTAAACTGTCTCGCTTCGCTTAATTTTCCGCCGCAATCGGGACACTTTTTTTTGTCTTCGAGTTGGTCGGCGCGAAAACGGTGATGGCATTTGGCGCATTCGACAAGCGGGTCCGAAAATCCCGCGACATGACCGCTCGCCTTCCATGTGTTTTGATTCATCAAAATAGCCGCGTCAAAGCCGTACATATCTTCCCTGTCGGTGACAAATCTCTTCCACCAAATATTTTTGACATTATTTTTGAGAGCGACGCCGTAAGGCCCATAGTCCCATGTGCCGGCGAGGCCGCCGTATATTTCCGAGCCCTGAAAAATAAAGCCGCGTCTCTTGCAAAGAGAAATTATATTCTCCATCACTTTGTCGCCTTGATTCGATTCTTTTTTCATGTTTATAGACTATCGGAAAATCACCTATTGTCCAACCGTTTCGTCGCCTGGCGCGAATGTCGGATCGCTTGATATGTCGGTCGTCACCGGCTCTGCGGAAGCTTGTACTGAAACGCCGGCAAAATTGTCGATACCCGTGATGGTCGCGCCGCCGATGATGATTGGCGAAGTATTGGCCTGCGGCGCGCTTGGCGTGACGGAAACTTGGAAATCAAGCTCCGACGTCGCGCCTGAAGCAAGCGCGCCGACGTTCCAAATAAAATTTCCCGTGGACGACGAGTACGAGACGCTAGCGTTTGATGGATAAGTCACTCCCGTAAACGCGGCGTAAGGCGGAAGCGTGGCGGAAACTTTCACGCCGGAAACGGCGTTTGAAGTGTTCGCCGCCGTCCAAATGACCGCGTAATCGGTCGTTTGGTTTACTTTCGGGGGAAGCGGTCCGGCGTTTTGCATTACCACCGAAGAATAAACGGCGCGCGACGACAAAGAAAGGTTGGAAACTATTTTCACCGTTTCCGTGGACTCGGAAGAAACTTGTTGCGGAACATTCGACTGGTCGATGCGCTGTCCTTTTACCGAAAGGTCGAGACCGATGGAGGCGCTCGTCATATTTGAAATATTTCCGAGTGACGAGAAACTAAAATGAAATTCTCCGGAATCTCCGGGAGCGATGAGAGCGAGAGTGGGCACGCGGCCTCCGTCCCAAGTAATGGTGTTGTCCACGGAATCGTAATATCCGTCGGAAGTGGAAACCGACGACGGGTCAAGAGCGTTCCCCGAAAGGGCCACGACGATTTGGCCGTTTGTGATGCGCGAGGTGCCGGTATTCTGCCAATCTATAGTGGCGTTGACTACTTTGCCGACCGGCGAGGCGTAATTACTTCCGTTTTGTCCGTCGAGAGAAATGACGGCGGAGAGAAATGGTTTCTCTATCAGAACCGAGTACTGGGTCGAGACGATGGTCGTGGCTATGGCGCCTTGAGCGTTCGCGATGCCAGCGCTCGCGCCGATGACATCTTGGTCGCCGTCTTGACCGTTTATCTCACCGGAAACGCTTATGGTCGTCGTGGCGCCCGGCGCAAGGTCTCCGAGATTCCAGATATTTTGCCCGGAGGACGGCGCGGGGTTGGAAGAAAGCGACGTCCAGCCGAAAGGATATGTGAGCTCGAGCGCCACATCGTTGACCACGTTTGTGCTGTTAGACGACACGGTAAAGGTAAGCGTCATCGGCTCGCCGGAATTCACGGCGTCGAGACCGGAAACCGCCACGGATATGGGCGACGAGGATATGGCAACTGGAATGTCTTTTTCTTTGTAAAAAACGGCGTTCGAATCCGCGGTGCGGTATTCAACGGTAAATTTTATCGTCTCGGTGTCGCCTTGAGCGCCGAAAAATATTCCCTGAAATTGGCTTTGGGCTACTTGGCCGGCTTTTATCGTGCCGAGCGAAACGTCTTGCCGGCCCACGTCCTGCGTCGGATTCGATGGGTCCTTAGTTCCTATGGGAAAATCGGCGATGAGGTCGACGAGCTCGATGTCCGTCTTGTTTTTATTGGTAACGGCCACGGAAAAACTCGTGGGTGAGCCGCCGGCGACGGTCGTCGGTCCGGTAATGGTCATATCAACGTTGTCCGATGACACAAAGACCGAGCCACCGAAGAAAGAATAAGCCGCGACGCCAGCGGACAACACGAAAAGTCCCAAAGCGAACCAAAAAAGCACTCGATAAGACTTTTTTGGCGATGGCAATTGGAAACCCGGAGATTTTTTTTCTGCGTTGTCAGCCCAATCGGCGACCACATTTTCTTCTCGAGGAACATGAATATCGTGGCGCACTTCTCCGCTGGCTGGCGCCTTGCGCGCGTAAAGGTTGCGGCGGACTCTGTCTATGGAACTTTTATTCTTATCCTCGAACAAAGGCATTGGAAAATTATACCACGCCAACGTGTCTGACTATTAAAGTTGACTCTCGCGAATGGCTTTGTTGATGAGCACCACGGCTTCTTTTGTGCTCGGGTTAACGGACAGAGTCTTCTCATCAACATAGCCAAGCTCGTGAAGAATGCGAAGAACCGCCGAGGTTTCTGGCATATTACCCATGAAGGCCTCGCGCAGGATGGAAAAAAGTTTCGGCTGAGCCATCTCCCCGTGAACAAGGCGCCTGACGAGAAGCAATGGGCGGATGAGATGGGGCGGCGCGGCGAGAAATCGCCGCGCCGCCGTGATTCTCCAAGTCTCTCTGCCTCGCACGAGCGACACGGACACTAGAGAAAAATCGGTAAGATGTGGACGCAGTTTTGATTGCATTTTTCGCACCGCAATCGCGCTCGCGCGAATCATTCCGAATTCTTCGGTATACAAAGAAAAAATCTTGTCGGCCTCGCGCCTGCCGGATGATTCTAGAACGAAAGCTTCAGTTTCATAAATCGCGTACATCCGTTTATTCTAACAAAAAAGAGCCGCGTCCATTTTCACGGACGGGCTCTGGGTATTATGCCGCTATGCGTACCACGCCTCGCGACGCGGCGAAGTCTATAATATCGCCAACCACGAGCTCCGACGGCTTATCGGTCGTGTCTATGACGAGGTCGAAATGTTTCGGGTCGTCGAAACGCGCGAACCGATACCACTTGTGAAACCTGAACCTTATGCTCGCCTCGCGATGAATGGTCTGCGCCACCGCCTCATTGACGGACATATTCCTGTGGTTGGCGACACGCTCGAATCTCACGGTATCATCGCAAGTCAGCAGGATTTTTATGGACCTTGGGATACAATCCCACGCCATCCGGCCATCGAAGACAAAGCTCGTGTTCTCGACGCCGAAGTTTGTAGTCCTCTGGTCGATTTCGCAGTCATATCGGAAGTCAGTCTGAGCGCGAGTCTCAAACTCATCGAGAGTCTGAAGTCCCCATTTTCCGCCTTCGACCATTTCCCTGACGAAATCTCCGGCGGAGAGGTGGCACTTTAGATTTAACGCGTCCTTCAATATCTTGCCCGCCGACGACTTGCCTGTTCCCGCGAGACCCGTGAGGGTAATTTTCGCCTGCGTGTATTGTGAAGCCACCTGTAAGCCTTGGTTAAGGGTTATTGTTTGTGTTGATCATGGAAAGAGTCACTAAGCCCATACTAGTGAGAAGAGACTTTATGTCAAACAAGATTTCTTACTTCTTAAGTATTTTGAGTTTAAAAGAATATTCCTCGATTTTGAGAAGTTCGGCATCGTTGATTTTTTCGTGCTTGATTTCCGAAACATTTGCGACTTTTTTAAGTTCGGCGTGGGATTTGGACACGAGCTCCTTGCCTTTTTCGTCGGAGTCAACTAAGAGAACAGCATGGTCGCTTACGGAAAATCCATTCTCCTTACGCAGTTCCTGCACCGCGCGGACAAACTCTCGGACTGTTCCCTCTTCGCGAAGTGCCGGCGTGATATTGGTGTCTATTTGAATCTCTCCGTCGCTATTTACGATTTCTTTGACATTGAGTTCGTCCGCGATGAGTGCTGACACGCCAGCCGTTAGATTTCTGATTTTCATTTTCGCGCTTGAGAGGGGCTGGCGGACTTTTATTCCGGCTTTCGCCCTTTGTTCTAGGCCGAGCGTCACAAGTTTTCTCGCTTCTTTCATATCGTCAACCAATTTCTCGTCGAAAGTTTTCGCTTCCAGCCAATTTTCGAGATGAACGCTTTCTTTCGCGCCTTCGAATTTCGTTTTTCCGAAAAGATATTCGGCGTAGAAAGGCGTGAACGGCGCCATAATCTTTGAAAGTTCGCAGAGCACGTGTCGCGTAGTGTTTAGCGCGGCCGATTTGTCTGCCTCGTCGTCGGATTTAAACCTCTCTCGGCTACGGCGTATATACCAATTCGACATATCGTCGACGAAATCCAAAATCGGCCGCGCGCCTCGGTCGAGCTCGTATTTTTCGAGCGCTTCCGTGACTTTCTTTATCGTCTCATCGAGTCTGGCGAGTATCCATTTGTCCAAAATATTTTTCGGCTCGGTTTTCTCGACAAATTTCTTGTCGGCGTAAAGTTCGTAAAAAGCCAAAACGTTGTCGAGTCTTTGCAAAAGCTTTTTCGATACTTCATCGACGCTTTTTTCGGAAAAACACACGTCTTCGGCGCGGACGGCGGGCGACGCGGACAGAAAATACCGCAAAGCGTCCGCGCCGTATTTGTCCATGGTATCCATAAGCGGCGAGAAATTGCCTTTTGATTTGGACATTTTTGTGCCGTCTTCGGCGAGAATAAGGCCGTTTACCACCACATTTTTATAGGGTGTTTTTCCGAAAAGCGCCGTGCCGAGGACGAGCATCGAATAAAACCATCCGCGAGTTTGGTCGAGTCCCTCGGCGATAAAATCCGCCGGATAGCGCTTGCTTTTGAAAAATTTTCTCGGAGAAAAATTTTCTTTTTCGAAAGGATAATGCGCCGAGGCGTAAGGCATCGAGCCGGATTCAAACCAGCAGTCGAAAACTTCCGGCACGCGTTTCATTTTTCCACCGCATTCGCAGGAGAGGAAAATCTGGTCGATGAAAGGCCGATGAAAATCCGTTTTGAAATTTTTATCGTGAGGAAGATGAACGAAATTTATTTTCTTGAACTCTGCGTTTTTCAAAAACTCTCCGTGCTTTACGGTTTTTTTCGGGTCAACTCCCAAAACCGCTTGGTCGAGGACGAAAAGCGGCGCTTCGTGACTCATGATGAGAATAGTTTTCCCGGTATTTTTTTTATCAATGTCGTAAAGCGCCGAAAGCATCCTTTCTCTGACTTCAAAAAGCGTCTCGCCGCCTTCGGGTGCTTTGATAAATCTGTTTTGATAAGTTCCGACAAAACCGTGATACTCGCTCCAAGGTTTACCGTCGAAAATTCCGATGTTCAATTCTCCCAAACGATTATCGTATTCTATTTTTTCTTTCGGGTATCCGATATTTTCCGCCATGATTTCCGCTGTTTCTCTTGTCCTAATAAAAGGTGAAGAAACTACGAGGTCTATTTTCTCGCCGGAAAGTTTCTTGGCCGAAAATACCGTTTCCCCTCTGCCTTTCTCGGTAACATTGTCTTTGTTATGAACATTTACGCTTGCCAAGCCCAAAACATTGCTTTCGGACTCGCCGTGGCGCATCAAAATGTATTTGTTTCTCGGCTTTGAATATTTTTTTATGTCTTCAAGCGAGCCGACGACCTTTGCCCTATCGCAATCTTCGCAACGCCAGACTGGAATAGGCGCGCCCCAGAAACGCGAACGCGAAATAGCCCAATCCCGCGCGCCGGAAAGCCAATCGCCAAACCTGTTTTCGCCGATTTCGCTTGGTACCCACGAGACTTTTTTGTTTTCAGAAACCAATTTATCCTTGAAACTCGCCACTTTCACGAACCACGAGCTCGCGGCGTAATTGAGAAGTGGCGTGTCGCAACGCCAGCAATGCGGATACGGATGGACGATTTTTTTCTTGGCGAAAAGCAGGTTTTTCGCCGCGAGCCATTTGATGATTTCTATGTCCGTTTTCTGCGGGTCGTCTTTCGGCTTTACATGAAGGCCGGCGAAATCTCTGACTTCTTTTTTGAAAGTTCCGTCCATCGAGACGTGCTGGATAAAAGGCAAATCGTATTCACGGCCCAGATTCATATCGTCTTCGCCGAACGCCGGAGCGATGTGGACGATTCCCGTGCCGTCAGTGGTCGTGACAAAATCCGCGGCGTAAACTTTAAAAGCGTTCCCGTGATTTTTTATCGAATCATCGTCGTAATAATCAAACAGCGGTTCGTATTCTTTTCCGACAAGCCCGCTCCCGAGAATTTTTCCGGCTGTTTCATATTGTTTTCCGGCAAAAACTTCGGCGACTTTTTCTTCGGCGACGATACATATCGCGTTTTCGCACAAAACTTTTGAATAATTTATATTCCTGCCGACCGCTAGAGCCGCATTCCCCGGCAATGTCCATGGCGTGGTCGTCCAAGCGAGGAGAAATGTGTTCGGCTCGTCAATGAGTTCGAATTTCGCGTAAACGGAAATATCCGTGACGTCTTTGTATCCTTGCCCGACTTCGAAATTCGACAAGGTCGTCTCGCAACGCGGACAAATCTGCATCGATTTATATCCTTCATAGATGAGATTTTTTTTGTGAAGTTTACTAAACGCCCACCAGACCGATTCCGTGTATGACGAATCCATGGTGCTGTAAGGATTTTCCATATCCATCCATCTCCCCGTGCGCGGAATAATTTTCTTCCACTCTTTTTCATAACGAAAAACACTCGCTCTCGCCGCTTCGTTGAATTTCTCGACGCCGTATTTTTCAATATCTTTTTTCGTGGCGAGATTGAGTTCTTTCTCGACGAGATTTTCCACGGGCAATCCGTGGCAATCCCAACCCCAGCGACGAGGAATGCGAAATCCGCGCATCGTCTTGTATCGCAAGACGACATCTTTGATTGTCCCGGCCAGAGCGTGCCCGTAGTGCGGCGAACCCGTGGCGAATGGTGGTCCGTCGTAGAAAACAAACTCGCCCATAGGAGATTCTTTTTCGAGGGATTTTTGAAAGATTTTCTCCTTGTTCCAAAAAGCGAGAATTTCTTCCTCGATTTCCACAAGCTTATTCCTAGGTTTTTGCTCCATACAGAGCCATTCTACTACATTTTGCTGGGGATTTCGATGCCGAGAAGCGAGAGGCCGTTTTTCATAATAATTTCAAAAGCATTTGTGAGCGCGAGACGATAAGACGAATGCGGATTTTCTTTGTCGATAATTTTTGTCACAGCGTAATAGGAGTTGAATTCTGACGCGAGGTCGGTCAGATATGTGGCGATATGATGCGGCGCGCGCTCCTTCACGGCGCGCGCCGCGATTTCCGGAAACCTCGAAAGTTTCCTCTCGAGCAAACTCGCCGATTCGTCCGGACTTTTAACGGAAACTTTCAGGCCCTCCTTCTTGGCTTTTTCCAAAACGGAATTCGCCCGTACGACGGCGTATTGAAGATACGGACCGGAGTCGCCTTCGAATGAAATGGACTTGTCGGCGTCAAAAATGATGTCACTCGATATTCCCTGTCGCAAAATCGAATATTTAATCGCCGCGACGGCGACTTTTTGGGCAATGTCTTTCCTCGTGGCCTCGTCAAAACCTCTTTCTTTTATTTTTTCTTCCACCATATCTTCAATATCCGCGATGAGCGACTCGCCAGAAATTACATTGCCCGTGCGTGAAGACATTTTTCCGTCGGCGAAACGCATCATTCCGTGAGAAATATGTTCCGTTTTGTTTCTGATTTTCGGAAAAATGAGCTCAATGGCTTTCAAAACGACTTTGAAATATTCGTCCTGTTCGTTTGCCGTGATGGTAATGGAAATATCCGGATTTATCTTCTTGAATTTCTTTTCTATGAGCCCGAGCTCTTTCGTCTCGTATGTCGGAAGTCCTTGCGAGGTGATGAAAACTCTCGTGTGAAGTTTTTTGTCGTATTTTTCCGCATGAAATACCACCGCTCCGTCGCTTTTTTCGAAAATTCCTTTTTTCAAAGATTCACTGACGATTTTCTCGCCTTCTTTTACGACCTCACTCTCGAAAAAAGAAAAATCGAATTTCGTACCCAAAATTTTGTAGATTTCTTCGAAGGCTTCGAGTGTGATTTTTCTTCCCCAATCGTAAACTTGGCTGACTTCTTTATCGCTTCTGGCGTAAATTTTTTTATTCACATCGTCAATCCATTTTTTCGCTTCGGATTCTTTTTCATACGCGGCACTTCCTTTCGCGTAACATTCGCCGATATATTGAGCAAGAATCGACGCCGAAGCCGACATATCCTTCGGCATGCCGGCTTGATGCATTCCGTATATGGCTTTAGCCACATGAAGTCCCACATCGCCTTGATAACACATTCTTTTGACATTTCCTCCGGAATTTTCATATAGACAAGCAATCGATTCCCCTATGGCATTGCTCATCAGGTGTCCTATGTGAAAAGGTTTGAAAGGATTCGGGTCGGTGTACTCGACGAGAACTTTTTCGCCTTTGAAAAGTTTGTTCTGTCCGAATTTTTCTTTTTGTTTGGCTACTTCCGCCAAATTATCAGCGAAAAATTGCCGCGAAAGAAAAAAGTTTATGAAACCAGGACCGGCAACTTCTATTTTCTCCAAAAACTTCGGTTTGTTTTCGATAAGCTGGGCGCGAATTTGCTCCGCAAATTCGCGCGGGTTTTTCTTCGCTTGTTTCGCGGCGCTCATAGCGACATTCGTGGCGAAATCTCCAAAAGATATGTCGGACGGATATTCCAATATTATTTCCGGCGCGGTAAGGCCGAGATTTTTCAGGGCTTTTTCTATTTGCGTCTTTAACTCTTTTTGGATTTCCATAAAATTATTTTCCCGTGCTGCCGAACCCGCGGTCGCCGCGTTCGGATTTAGAAAGCTCTCCGTCTTTTACTTCTTTGAATTTCATAGTTTCAAATTTGTGCACAATCATTTGGGCGATTTTGTGTCCCGGCTCGAAAACATAAGGCTCTTCGCCGAGATTTATTACACCGACCTTCACTTCGCCGCGATAGCCGGCGTCAATGACATTGCCAAAAGTGATAATGCCGTTTTTATGCGAGAGTCCGCTTTTTTCGTAAATAATACCGACGCAGCCGTAAGGAATCTCCAACTTGTATCCGGTGTTTACCGACGCCCGTTTCATAGGATTTAAGACAAGTCGCTCGCCCACATAAAGGTCAAAACCGGCATCGCCCTTGAGGCTGTATTTCGGCACAGGCACGACTTCGGAAACTCTTACGATTTTTAAGGTTTTACTCATTGAAATATTTTACCACGCCGAAAATCAAAGAATCGGGTCCAGAATTTTTTGAAACGATTTCCAGACTTCCTCTTTCGAACCGCTGGCGTCGATGATTCTCACATTCTTCGGGAAAATCTTGGCGAATTCCGCGTAACCTTCCCGCACACGGCGGTGAAATTCTATTTTTCTTTCGTCGAAGTGGTTGCTCTCGCCGAAAAGATTCGCGCGCATCGTTGTCCTTTTGATGCTTTCCTCCGGCGATATGTCGAAAAAGACATAAAGATCCGGCACACACTCTTTTATAAAAATTTTTCTTATCTCAAAAAACAAATCTTTCAGTTCCGTTCCCTCTTGGCCGTATATTTGATAAGCGAATGTCGACGAATCGAATCTGTCGGAAATCACATTTACGCCATTATCGAGAGCGGGTCGGACTTTTCTGGCGATGTGATCGGCACGGTTCGCCCAAATGAGACCGAACTGCGTCTCGGCGCTCGCTTCTTTCGCCAAAGGTGATTTGAGCATCAGGTTTCTGATTTCTTCGCCGTATTCCGAGCCTCCAGGTTCGCGGGTAAACAGAGCTTTCGGATATTTTTCTTTTAAAAATTGGAGCTGGGTGCTTTTGCCGGAGCCTTCGCCGCCATCAATCACGATGAATTTTCCTTTTTTCATTTTCCGCGCAGGATTTTATCCATTCTTTCGGCGAGCGCGACCATATCTTTTTCTTTCGCTCCGCGAGTCGTCTCACCCGCGGTGCCGAGGCGAATGCCTGAAGGGTCAACCGGCGGTCGAGTGTCATATGGAATAGCGTTTTTGTTGACGATTATGCCGGCCTTTTCCAACCTGTCGCTTGCTTCTTTGCCGCCGTAACCAACTGTGCCGAAAACATTGACCAAAATTAGGTGCGAGTCCGTGCCGCCGGAAATAATCTTCCAGCCGAGGCCCGAAAGCTCGCTTGCGAGCTTTCGGGCGTTTAAAATGATTTGCTTGGCGTATTTTTTGAATGCCGGAGCTGTGGCTTCCTTGAGCGCTACCGCGACAGCGGCGATTTGATTTAAATGCGGCCCGCCCTGAAGTCCCGGGAAAACAGCCTTGTCGATTTTCTTGCCGAGTTCGCGCTCGTCTTTCTTGGAAAAAATGATAGCCGAGCGCGGACCGCGAAGAGTTTTATGCACGGTCGTCGTTACGACATCGGCGTAAGGAAACGGCGACGGATACGCGCCGCCCGCGACAAGTCCCGCGATGTGAGACATATCGACCATCAGATACGCGCCGCAGGCGTCGGCGATTTCGCGGAATTTTTTCCAATCGATGACGCGCGGATAGGCGGTAAATCCGGCGATAATCATTCTCGGTTTCTCCGCCACGGCTTTATTTTTTATTTCTTCGTAATCGATGACTTCAGTTTCTTTGGAAACGCCGTACGGGATTTGCGTCCAGACTTTTCCGGTAATGGAAACTTTGTGTCCGTGGGTCAGATGTCCGCCTTGGTCGAGAGACATTCCCATTACTTTTTCGTGCGGAGGAACAAGAGCGAGATAAACCGCTAGGTTTGCAGGCGAACCCGAAAGTGGCTGAACATTTACGCTCCATTCGTTTTCGGAAAGTCCAAATGCCGCAAGCGCGCGCTTCTTCGCCAAGACTTCTACTTTGTCCGTGATTTCATTTCCTCCGTAATACCTTGCCGCCGGATAACCTTCGGCGTATTTATTCGTCAGTACGGAGCCGAGCGCGGCTAAAACATCGTCGGAAACATAATTTTCCGAGGCGATGAGATTCACCACGCTTTTCTGTCGCTTGTCTTCCGCCTTTATGAGTTTCTCTATCTCTTTGTCTTTCATTTGTTCTATAATAGCTCAATAATATTTTAACGCTATGGAAGAAAAAAAACAGAGAGAAATAATAATAATTGACGGCATCGCTCCCGAAGCGGTGGCGATGATTCAGGCGAAATATTCAAGAAGTCCGCGGAGCGCGAAAATCCATCTCGAAGAAGTGGCGAAAGTCGGACCGGAGAAATTTATGGCGAGCTACTACGTCGGTTACGGACACAAATCCATCGGCGACTGCGGCACGACGACCATATGCGCGGAAAACGTTTCGATGCTCGTAGCCAAAGCCATTCAGGACTGGCCACTATACAGCGGCCAAGAGGCTTCGACGCGCTATCTGGACATGGCGAATCAGCCGGTCGTCGATCCGCTTGAGACGAAAGGAAAGCAAAGAGATTCAGGACGAATGGATGAAATTTTACAGCCACGCTTTGGAAAAACTTGTGCCGTCACTCAAGGTTCGCTTCCCGATAAAAGAAGGAGAAAAAGAAACGATATACGAAAAAGCCATAAAGGCCCGCGCTTTCGACATCGCGCGAGGATTTCTTCCGGCCGGCGCGACGACATACGTCGCTTGGCACACGAACCTCCGCCAAGCTTACGACCACATGAAGGAAATGCGTCATCATCCACTCTCCGAAGTGCGGGAAGTTGCAAACAACATACTTTCAGGACTGAAAACAAAATACCCGTCGAGCTTTGGCTATCCTGAATATCCGGCAGAGGATGATTATTTGGAAAAAACAATGGCGGAGTTCGCCTATTTTGACGATGCGACAATAAAAAATTTCTCGTATGAAGTCCGTCTCGACCTCGATGGCTTGAAAAAACACCAAAAACTTCTCGCCGAAAGGCCGGCAAAGACCGAACTTCACCAGAGATTGCGTGAATACGGTGATATTGTTTTCAGGTTCTCTTTGGATTTCGGTTCATATAGGGACTTGCAACGTCATCGAAGCGCCGTGCAAGAAATGCCTCTGCTTTCAACGGCCCACGGATTTTATCCGTGGTATCTCGAACAGCTCACGCCGGAATTAAAAAAAGAAGCGGCGAAACTTTTGGCAGAACAAGAAAAAAGAATTGCCAAACTGAAAACTTCAAAAGAAATAAAACAATATTACGTGGCAATGGGATACACCGTGACGGTCAAAATCACCTGTCCACTTCCCTCCGCCGTCTATATCGCCGAGCTGCGCTCCGGAGACGCTGTCCATCCGACACTACGCCGTGAAGCTCAAAGAATGGGCGACGCCATCAAAGAAAGCGTTCCGGGCATCGCAATGCACCACGACACCTCGGCGGGCATTTGGAACATCAAACGCGGTCTCCACGACATTGTGAAGAAAGAGTGAGCTATTTCATATCCGCGTAAGTTTCCACTTCTGGATTGAGAAGGACGAATTCGACACCGGCTTCTTTGAATACTTCTTTGCTTCTTTTCGAAGAATGATAATCCTTTTCCACCACGACTCGTTTTATTCCGGAGTTGATAATCATCTTGGCGCAGATATAGCAGGGCGTAATGAAATAATAAAGCGTCGCGCCTTCGATGGCCACGCCTTTTCTCGCGGCGTTCGCGATGGCGTTTTGTTCGCCGTGCGATGTTCTGATGCAATGTTTTGATTGCGTGCCGTCATCGTCTATCACCGTGTGAAGTTCGTGGCCCACCTCATCGCAATGAGCGACTCCGGCAGGCGCTCCGACATAACCCGTCGTAAGAATTCTTTTGTCTTTAACAATCACGCAGCCTCCTGAACCTCTATCGCACGTCGCCCGCTCGCCAACAACGCGGCAAATTTTTATGAAATATTCATCCCAGCTTGGTCGCACATGTTTTGTAGTTTTTTCCATGAGAAAAGTATATTCCGATTTCAGAAAATAAAAAGCCTCGCGTTTCGCGAGGCTGACTTAGCCAAAGACCAACTTGAGCTCCTTTGTATCCGGGTCAGTAATATATCCAATCCTTCCCGGTCCCGGGCCCACAAGACATTTCCTGACGGCCTTTTTGTACAGCTCCTGCAAATGCGGAGCGACATAGACCGACGGCGCATAAAAGTCCTTGAACCCGAAGCGCTTAATGGCCGCGACTATCATGCCCTCGACTTCGTTTATCCGCCGATACCGGCGAAACTTCACGAACTTCGGCCAAAGCTCCGCCGGCCCGGTGACCATCCTAGACCTGACCCAATTCTTGTGGGCGACAATCAAGATCGGCAATCCGAGTGCGAGTCGTATGCCGATTTCGATATCCCTCCCAGCCGATTCGCCTTCGATGAACGCCACTACGAGCCTGGCCCGCAGAAGCCTGATGATGTCGAACTTGGCGATCTTGCCGTCGTTCGGGCTCGGCCCGAGCCCGAAAAATTCCAAGAGCTCCCACTCGGGATGTCTTTTCTTTACGCGCTGACGGAAACGCTCGATTGACGCGATGAGCCGCGGAGGCGCCTTTGTCAGAGATTGAGCGAAATACAGACTGATTTTCATAAGGTACTCCTTGCATTTTGGTGTTTGAGATTCATACTACTTACCGAAAATTTTTTTGCAAGAAAAAAACGCAGACAAAGTATTTTTGAGCGCGTAAGTCGGAGCGAAGCGCACAAGCGAAAAAATACTTTGTCTGCGTTTTTTACTTCACCTCCACTCCCATATTTCTTGCCGTGCCTTCTATCGTTCTCATTGCCGCTTCGAGCGATCCTGCGGAAAGGTCTGGCAATTTTTTCTCCGCGATAGTCTTCACCTGTGCCTTTGTCAGCGTGCCGACTTTTTCAGTGTTCGGTTTGCCGGAGCCTTTTTCTTTTTTCAAAGCTTTCAAAATCATTTGCGATGCCGGCTCGGTCTTGTAAGTCATTTTGTATGTGCGGTCCTCGAAAACTTCGATGACGGTCGGCACGGTCTCGCCCACGCGCGTCTTGGTCTCGTCGTTAAATCGTTTGACGAATTCGCCGATGTTGATGCCGGCCGAGCCGAGTGCGGGGCCGAGTGCTTGTCCAGGGACGGCTTTGCCTCCCGGAATCATAAGCTTGAGCATTTTTGTTACTTTTTTTGCCATATGTTTGAAATTGAAATCTACCTTAAATCTTCTTAACCTGCAAGAAATCGAGCTCGACCGGCGTCTCGCGGCCGAACATCGAAACGAGGACTTTGACCTTGCCTCTGTTGTCGTCGACTTCGCTGACTTTGCCGTCGAGGTCTTTGAAAGGTCCGTCGACAATCTTGACCGCGTCATCAATCGCCAGGTCTATCGTGTGTTTGACGGTCGAAGAGTCCATTCGAGCGAAAAGGTCGGCGACTTCCTTTTCTCCTAGCGGAACGGGGTGGACACCGGAACCGACAAAGCCAGTCACGCGCGGAGTGTTGCGAACAATGTACCAAGAATCGTCGGTGACAATCATATCGACGAGAATATATCCGGGATATATTTTCTCTTCTTCCTCGACGCGCTTGTTCGCCTTAACTTTTATTTTTTTCTCCACCGGCACAATGACGGCGAAAATCTTGTCTTGCATTCCGAGAGAATCGATGCGCTGTTTGAGGTTTCTCGCCACGGCGTTCTCGTATCCGGCGTATGTGTGGATGACGTACCAATGTCGTCCGTCTGTTTGTTGTTTCGACATATAAATTAAAAAATTATCGAGTGATTATTTTTTCAAGTCCCAAAGAGAAAATAAAATCCAAAATACCGAGGACGATGGCGGTGACCGCCGAGACGCCGAGGACGAGCAGAGTGAAATTCATCGTCTGACGCTTCGTCGGCCAATTGACATGTTTGAATTCCGCTTTGGTTTCTTTTATGTATTCGCTGATTTTCATATTTTTTAAAAAAAAGCCGCCCGCTGGGCAACAAAAGCATCATACTCTCTTCTTGGGAAAAAGCAACCACAAAATATTACTGATAACAAAAAACGGCCTTGTGAGGCCGTTTTTTGTTTAACCATTCTTTATTCTGTTCCGTTCGGTTTCCGGTCTTCCCCGGTTCCATACGATTTTGGGTTTCGTCAAACCTATCTTTAAAAAAGAAAATCGACACTGTCAGTAAGCTCTTTCGAGCAAACATTTTTGATTTGAAATATTCCACGAGCAGCTTCCGCTACCCGTGCCTTGTTACGACTTACTCCCTGTCACTGAGCTTACCTTAGGCGCCGACAAGCGGCGACTTCGGGTATTCCCAGCTCCCTTGAGTTGACGGGCGGTGAGTACAAGACTTGAGAACGTATTCACCGCAGCATTGCTGATCTGCGATTACTAGCGAATCCGGCTTCATGAGGGCGAGTTGCAGCCCTCAATCCGAACTTGGCCGACTTTTATTACGATTTGCTCCACCTTGCGGTATTGCTTCGCGTTGTAGTCGGCATTGTAACACGTGTGTAGCCCAGGGCATCAGAGGGCCATGCTGATCTGGCGTCATCCCCACCTTCCTCCCAGCTTTCTATTTACGATTTTTGCAAATCATACTCAGAAAGCTGGGCAGTCTCGCCTGATACTTATAACAGGCAACGGGGGTTGCGTTCGTTACCCCACTGAAGGGAACAACTTAAGCCACGAACTGACGACGACCATGCAGCACCTGCCTAACTGTCTTGCGACGATGGACGTTTCTGCCCATCTTCAGCTAGGTTTCAAGCCCTGGTAAGGTTTTTCGTTTACCATCGAATTGAACCACATGTTCCTCCGCTTGTGCAAGTCCCCGTCTATTCCTTTGAGTTTTAGCCTTGCGGCCGTACTACCCAGGCGGTCAACTTATCGCGTTAGCTACGCCACTTGGAGGGTCGATACTCCGAATAGCTAGTTGACATCGTTTAGGGCGTGGACTACCGGGGTATCTAATCCCGTTCGCTACCCACGCTTTCGTGTTTCAGTGTCAGGAGTGCTCCAGTCTGCTGCCTTCGCTTTTGGTGTTCCCCATAATATCAACGCATTTCACCGCTACACTATGAGTTCCACAGACCTCTCGCATCCTCAAGTCGCGCCGTTTCCCCCGCAGGACTCCGATTGAGTCGGAGGATTTTACGGAAGACTAACGCGACCACCTACACACCCTTTACGCCCAATGATTCCGGATAACGCTTGAGGCACTCGTATTACCGCTGCTGCTGGCACGAGTTTAGCAACCTCTTATTCTTGGAGTGATCAATAAACTTTCTACTCCACAAAAGCAGTTTACATCCCGAAGAACTTCATCCTGCACGCGGCGTCGCTCCGTCAGACTTTCGTCCATTGCGGAAGATTCTCGACTGCAGCCACCCGTAGGTGTATGGGCCGTATCTCAGTCCCATCGGTGGGGGTCAGCCTCTCAGCTCCCCTAGGCGTCATAGCCTTGGTGGTCTTTTACACCGCCAACTAGCTGATACCGAGCAGGCCGTTCTCCAAGCGATAAATCTTTACCCCGAAGGGACTATCAAGAATTACCTCGTCTTTCGACGAGCTATGCTTGACTTGGAGGGACGTACCTACTTATTACTACCTCGTCTGCCGGTTGCCCTTGCGGGCCCCCTTGACTTGCATGCCTTATCCACGCCGCCAGCGTTCATCCTGAGCTAGGATCAAACTCTAATTAAGAATTTGTTTCTCGCCGAAGCGAAAAATAAATTTGAACGGAACAAAACAAAAAATGGTTTTCTTTGTTTTTTTCCTAACCTCCGTGCTACCGGAAGTTCTATGGATCCTATTCGCGCCGAGACTGAATCTGTCTCGAACACTTTACCGTCTCCAACATCTCATTGGACTTGCACATTCGTTCCGCCTCGTCGGCGGAAGGAACGTTACATTCTCATTTTTTCTAGCCGCACATGATATGCGACCGAATATTTCCTTATCAAAGTGCTTTCATCAGCCGATGAGGCTGAACCCCGGGAAAACAAAAAGGTCTTTCTTTCGAAACGACCCTCCTGCTATCCAAACCATAAGTTTTAAGGGGTAAAGACTATTATACACAGGGCGAAAGGGCGGTCAAGCGGGTTAATTTAATATTATGGAGTTACTATCGGTCTAATTGACTGCCGATCTTGTTGTTTGAAACTGTTAAGCTCAACTTGATGCACGCGCTCCAATACAGTATCAGATGAATTATATCATTTATCGGAAATTGTTATTGTTGAAGTCCCAATGATTACAGCATCAATCTCTTATAAATTTGGATTACTGTGTTCCATTTTGCATGAGACTCTGTAATTCGATGTTAGTAAAGTTTGGCTGTACCAGAAGTAACTGCCGCAGATAGATATCTGCTGACTACCTGCATACAGATATGCCGTTCGTGCCACTAACCTCAGTATAAATAAAATGGGCCGATAAATTATCTACCTGTGACCAACCAGTGTTGGAAAGTAGGTCAAAAACTATCACGCCATCACCATCTATTCCCTTCGTCGAATCGCTGCCAAAAAAGAACGATCGGAACAATAACATTTGATGGAGACTGTTGGATCTAATGATAACGAAATAGTCGTGGGAACAGGAGCGCCGAAATTAGGATTAGAGTTTACAACTGGAACACTTATATCCAGATATTACTAAAATTCACATATTGACCACTCGGATCGATAATCTCCGTCCTGCCGATAACAAAATTAGTTGCTGTATTGTCTGGGACATAGGTAGTATCTGTAAAAGTCCTTCCATCTGCCGACAGATTAACTGAGGGATACATTCCTCCACAATTTATTGCCAGACCCGCATTGTAAAGCTAATGTCGCCAGATTTAGTGAACCTGAACCAAAACGATATATACCAGTAGTGACAGTAAAGGTTGTCGTCGCACCTCCCGTAACGCTAGTTGGTGAAATTGTAATACAGTTACTCACATAATTAAGATTGCCATTTGTGCAGATGGTAATGTATTGTTTGAGCAGCTAGATCGTCTGTGATGACTGCATGGGTTGTTGTGTATTTTGTTGCTGTTGTTGAGCAGAATAACTTGGGTCGATTGCACAATAACCACTTCTATTGCTTTGGCAGGTAAAATCGGTGCCGAAAGGACAAGATGAGTATGTTATTCCATTACATACATTTTGATTTGCGGATACAGATGGAGCGGGAATCTGACAATAAGCGTTCCCTGTTGTCGGACAAACGAAGTCCTGACCTGTCGGACAAGCTGTCCAATAACTGCCATTGCAAACTAAAGTGTTCGGCGAAGGTGTGACTGTAGGAGTTTTTGCAACTGGAGTTTGGGTTACGGGCACGATCGACGCAGGAATTATTTTCTTTTGAACTATTTTTGGAGTTGTAGTGGCGATAATTTTTACTGAAGTCGTCGCAACTGATGATGTCGCAACTATTTGCGAAACAACTTTCGGAACAAACCATGAAAGCGGATTCCACCACGCCGCGAGAGCGATAGACGGAGTCAAAAGAATCAAACTTGCCGCCGCGATTAATACTTTTTTCATAGATAAATTATAGCAAAAAACGAAGAAGGCCGCGGATTGAATCGCGCGGCCTTTCTTTGGTGGGTAGGATACTCCCGTCTTTCTGAGGAAATTGAGTGACCTGTTAATTAATCATTAGCAGGCAAAGATTCACCGCTTCTCCTCCGTTAATTGTTGCTGTTCCTGAAACAAGTTAGCACTTATCCGCCGAAAAACAAAATGTGGGCATGGGGAGAATCGAACTCCCATGTCTTTCGACACACGCTTCTGAGACGTGCGCGGCTACCAATTACGCCACATGCCCTGACAAAGTAATGTTACTTCTTGTTTACCAATTGACAATCGGACTCGATTCGTTAAGTATGGAAAACAGAAATACCATTATGCTCAAAAGAAAAAAAGAACTCGCCAAGTTGCGCTCGAAAATCCGCAGACTCTGCAAAAAGCCGAGAACGCACGAGGAAATCATAAGGAAATACGGACTTCGGGGCGGTCACGTCCTTTTAGACCTATGGTCCGAAGGAATCGTCAGAAACTGCCTCGTGGAAAACGAAACCAAAGCTTTCGAAACTCCTCCGAAAACCGCCACCAAGAAACGCTAAGGCGTTTCTTTTTTATTTCCTATTTATTAGCCAACTTTTTCAGTCTACGCTTGTAGACCGTCACTAGTAAGGGCGATCCGATGAATATCGAGGAGTATGTTCCGGCGGTGATGCCGACGAGGAGCGCGAGAGCGAAGTTTTGGGTGGCGGCGGGACCGATGAGATAAAGAACGAGAATGGCGAAAAGCATAGTGAGCGATGTGTTTATCGAGCGGACGAATGTCTGGTTGATGGATTCCCCGACAATTTGGTCAAAATCTTTTTTCTCTTTGAACTCGTTGTTGCGACGCAAATTTTCCCTCACGCGGTCGAAGACGACGATGTTGTCGTGGACGGAAAAGCCGATGATGACGAGAAGCGCCGTGATGAAAAGTGTGTCTACTTCAATGCCGACGATATGTCCGAGGAGAGCGAAGAGGCCGAGAGGAATCAAGATGTTGTGGACGAGAGAAATGACGGCAATGATGCCGTATTTCCACGAAGAGACGGGCTTGGAAACTTTTCTGAAAGCGAAGCTGATGAAAAGAATGATGGCGCAAAGCACTAGGACTATTGAAATCCAGGATTTCTGCAGGGCTTCGGCGCCAAGTGTCGGTCCGACGGAGTCGAATTCTTTCTCCTGCACGACGTACTTACCGCCAAAAGAAAGTCCGGTGATGGCGAGGACTTCCTGCGCGTTCGATATTTGCGACGAGCGGATGATGAAATCATTTTCGCCGGACGGTCGCACGGAGACATCTGTCGCGCCGACGCTTGAGACGGCGGAAGCTATATCGGTCGTTGCCGGCGACGAAGAAGAGTAAGTCACTTCAAGAAGCGAACCGCCGGTAAAATCAATTCCCGGTTTGAGGCCGAAAAGAAATATGGCGGCCAAAGACGCGAGGACGAGAATTCCCGAGAACGCGTAGAATATTTTCCTCTTGTTTACGATAAACATATTATTGATTTGATTTTTTATTCTTCACGCCTGAGCCGAAGAGAAACCTGGCCATTGGATGCTCCCCTTTCACGCCGAGCGATATGAGGAAAGTCCTCGTGACGGTGATGGCCGTGAACATCGAGACCAAAACACCGATGAGAAAGACGAGAGCGAAACCTTGAACGATAGGCGTCGAAGCGAAATAGTAAAGAATGATTGCAGTGATGATGGACGAGAGGTTTGAATCGCGAATGGAAAGCCAAGCGCGGTGAAAGCCCTCCTTTATTGCCTCCGGCAGTTCGCGTCCGCGAGCAAGCTCTTCTTTCGTGCGCTCGAAGATGAGGATGTTCGCGTCCACGGCCATGCCGATTGAGAGAATAAAACCGGCGATGCCCGCGGACGTGAGCGTTACCGGAATGAGTTTAAAAATCGCCAGGTTGAGCGCCGTGTAAATCACGAGAGCCACCGAGGCGACGAGGCCCGGCAAGCGATACCAAAGAATGAGAAACAGGGCGATGACAATGAATGCGAAAAGTCCGGCGATGATGGATGCGTCGAGAGCCGATTCTCCCAAGGTCGCGCCGATGGTTTGCGTCGAGATGAGAGTGATGGGAACGGGCAAAGCGCCGAGATTGAGGTCGTTCACGAGTGATTTTGCTTCATCGAGCGAGAAGTTGCCGGTGATTTGGGCGTTGCCGCCGTTTATCTCTTGCTGGATGACCGGCGCCGAGTCGAGGTTGCCGTCTAGAAATATCGCGAGACGCTGGCCGATATTATTTTTCGTTATTTTATCGAAAAGGGCGGCGCCTTGGTCGTTGAAATTTAGAGAAACATACGGTTGATAAGTCGTCGGGTCATATTGAACGGAGGCCGATTTGACCAAGGCGCCGGTAAGTCCAGTCGGAATAAAAGAGGTAGTGGACGAAGCGTTGACGGTGGACGGCGACGAAGAAGAAACGAGTTCGAAATCGAGCTGCGGAGTCTTGCCTATCATAGCTTCTGCCTGCGTGAGGTCGGTAACGCCCGGAAGTTCGACGATGAGACGATATTGCGTTTGTCCGACTTCCCCACCCTCTTCCGTTTGAATGATGGGCTCGGAAACGCCGAAAATATTTATGCGGTGAGTGATGTCGGAAGCCAAAGCATCCATCGAATCGTCAATCTGACCGGAAGGAATACCGGAGACATCGGCTTGATATACCAAATGCGAACCGCCGGATAGGTCGAGACCGAGATGATATGGAAAAGAAACGGCCTTGAACGAAAAATAGCCGACGGCCGCGGCGGCTATGATGAGAATTGCCGACCAAATTCTTACCTTTGTCATAGGAATCCTATGCTAACGCATTTTGATTTCCGAGGCAATTGTCCGATGTCTTCTAGCTTTTGACCTTCAAACGCTTGTGGATTTTGTTTTTGTACCACTCAACCTCTCGCCCCAAACCTTCTTCGGGAAGAACCTTTGGGTCGTAGCCCAAGATTTTTCTGGCTTTGGTGATTTTCGCCGCTGTTTCTATCTGATCGCCCGGACGTGGCGGCACTTTTTTATATTTTATTTTCTTCCCCATGATTTTTTCTATAAGCGAAAGACCCTCCCCCGTCGTAATGGTCTTGTCCGTGCCTATGTTGAAAATTTCCCCTATGACAGAATCCGTTTTATCGAGAACAAGAAGACAAGCGTCGACGACATCGCCGACGTATGTATAACTGCGACGGTGATGTTCAGAACCTTCGTGAAGCGTGAACGGTTCGTCGTTTAAAATGTTTTTGATGGCTTTGTGATAGAGTTTTTCCGGTCGTTCGCGTTCGCCGTAGACTGAAAAAAGCCTGAGAACTACGACGGGCAAGCTTTTGTCACGGGCATACGAAAGCGCGAGCTGTTCGGCGGCAAGTTTCGTCACGCCGTAAAAAGACGTCGGTTTCGGTTCGGCGGTTTCGTCGGAGTCGGCGCGCGCGCCGTAGACGGAAGACGTCGAAATGTGCACGAACAGTTTCAAGGATTCTAATTTTCTGGCAGCGTCGAGAAGTTTGTGCGTCGCGACGACGTTGTTTTCCAAATATTTCTCGAAAGAAGTCGTCGCGGATATGCCGGGCTGGGCGGCGAAATGATATATGACTTCCGCTTTGTCCAAAACATCGGATAAATCATCAGTGGCGATATTTTTGCGGACGATGGTGATGCCGACTTTTTCCAGATCGGAAATATTTATCTCTTTTATCTCCGGCGAATAATAATCGGTGAGAATGTCGATGCCGATGACATCATGATTTTCTTTTTTCAAAGCCTCGGCGACGTGCGAACCGATAGCGCCTGCGGCACCCGTAACAATGATCTTCTTTTTGTGGGTTTTATTTTTTGACATATTTCGCGTACCTTCCGTCGATTTTGGAAAATGCCGTTTTGCTGTCGCATTTGTATTTGAATCCGAACATTTTGGTAATTTTACTGCCATCAACGAGAATCGGATATGAATAAGATTTCCAACCGCCTTTTGAAGTCGGCACACCGCCGCGCGTGGCGTTCCACATTATGAAAAACGCTGTGCGGACCATTCCTGGCGTCACGGGCACGACTTTCTTGCCGACAAGGAGGGCCATATCTTTGGCGAGGACGACATCACCGGGCGGACAAATATTGAAAGCTTCATAAGTATTATTCGGAACGTCCACGAAGGATAGAAGCTCGGTGACATCGGTGATGTCGTCCTCGTGCACGAACTGTCTCGCCCATTTTTTCGGTGCCGGCACGAAAGAAACCATCGCCGAAATCATTCTGTGAATCGGACTTGCCGTCAACTGTCCGGAAAGCGCGGACTGAAGCCCGAAACGAATCCTCATAAATCTGCCGCGCGGACCGGTGATAGCGGCCGGACGAATGACAAAAACGCTTTTGTTTTTTCCGGCGGCTTCCCACTTTTCCCGCAAGTGTTCCTCAACGATTCTTTTTTCCTCGGCGTAGAGATAGTCGCTGTCGTGAAACGGCTCGTCTTCGGTAAACCTATGCTCCAGAGTATTGTCTTTTTTGGCGCTATACGAAGCCACGGTAGAAAAATGGATGAGCCGTTTCACCGACGGCTCGGAAAAAGCAAAATCAAAAACATTGTCGGAGCCGTCGACGTTCCACTTCCATTGCAAGTCTTTCTTTCCGTACATTTCGCGGATTTGCCAAGCCGTGTGGATGACAATGTCCGGAGAAAACCTCGCCGCGAATTCTTCCCAGTCGTCGGCGGTGTTCGCGAGAAGCCATTGGATTTTTTTATTGTTTTTTAAAATCTCGGGTATTTCTTCCCTGTCGAGACAAAGGATTTTTTCTACGTCTTTGCGCTCCGAAAACTTTTGCGCGAGCATCACGCCCACGTATCCCGCTCCGCCTGTGATAAAAATTCTGTGGTTCATTTTATTTTCCTCCTCTTGAGAGAAGCGTTCTGATAGTTTGCAAAGCGATTTTCAAATCTAGAAAAAAAGAGCGGTGCTTGATGTAATAAAAATCGTAAGCCAATCTTATTTTGGTTTCCTCCAAAGACTGCGGAGGAAGTTCCTGCCTGATTTGCGCCCAGCCGGAAAGTCCCGGATGGATTAGCGACCTAACGCTATAATACGGAATTTCCTTGGAGAGTTTCATTCCCAAATCGTAAATATCCGGACGCGGGCCGACAAGCGACAAGTCGCCTTTGATGACGGAAAGTAGCTGGGGCAATTCATCCACGCGCAGACGGCGCAGGATTTTTCCCACTCTGGTGATGCGGTCGTCTTTTTCGGCGACCCAAAGGCCTTTGTCGGAAGACTTCATGCTCCGGAATTTCGGAATTCTGATAACTTTGTTTTCCTTACCTATTCTCTCCTGAACGATGAATATCGGCCCGCCGTCGTCAAGCTTTATGGCGATAGCCACGAAAGGATATAGAATGAAAGAAACCAGCGCGAGCGGCACGGCTACGACAATATCCATAAGGCGCTTGGCCACGTCGTAGACGTATTTCGGCGTGGCGGAAATATTTTCCAAAAACCAACTGTGATTTAGAAGCGAAAGACCCACTCGGCCGAAAACTTCCTCGTAAACTCTATCCATATCGATGAAACGGACCTTGGAAAAAATCAGATTGTAGAGCTGGGGAATTATGGGGTCGGCTTTTTTGTGTTCGAGATCTATGACGACGACGGAAATATCGTCGCTGTAGACTTTGGCCACTATATCCGTCTGAAAATCGAAATTCTCCGTGTGGTCGAGGTCTATCGAGGAAACAAATTTCATCGAATAATTGCCGCTGTTAACTTCCCTCTTGAGCTCCTCCATCTCGGGGCCCGCGCCGATGATAACGGCGTTGTCTTTGACTTCGCTTCTCCCGAACCGCGGAAAAATTTCCGTGCGCCAGATTAGAAGGATGAGTGAAGAAATAATTACGTAAAGAAATAGGACAGTTTTCGGCGCGACCGGCAAAAACGGAGCGAAATAGAAAAAAACCACGGAAAGACCGGCGTTGAAAAGTTGAGCGCGGAAAAGAGTGAACGGAATCTCATCTCTGAAAATAACGGTCTGCTTGTCATAAAGTCCGGAAATGAAAAAAACCAAAGTCCAGATAATGAGAAGCGGTACGAAAGCGATAAAGTTGAGATAGAAAAACTGCGCCGGCGGGGCGGATGCGGAGCGCACAAAAAGAGTAATCCACAGGGATATTAGCAAGACGAGGAAATCGCCCACAAAAAGCAGGCTTGTGCGCTTCGGGCTTGCGATAGTCATAGGCGTCAATTATATGTAATAAATCGCCTTAGGCAAGAGATACATAATGCCTCCTGGGTTGGTTATAATGAATACCTAAATGAAAATCATCATCGCCATAACAAAGTCGAACTTCGGCGGAGCGCAGAGATATGTCTATGACACGGCTACGGCTCTAGCGAAGAGACACGACGTGGCCGTGCTTTTTGGAGGGCAAGGGCTTCTGGCGGAAAAATTGAGGACGGCGGGCGTCAGGACTATTTCCATACCGGAACTCGGACGAGACGTAAGTGTGACAAAAGATATTTCCGTTTTTTTCAGGATTCTGAAAATTTTGAAACACGAGAAACCTGACGCGCTCATATTGAATAGCTCGAAAGTCGGCGGCGTCGGTTCTCTTGCCGGACGGCTCGCCGGAATAAAGAAAATAATTTTCGTCGCTCACGGCTTCGCCTGGAACGAAGACCGAGGATTGACGCAAAAGCTTTTCATAAGATTTCTATACGCTCTGATTTTTCTTTTCTCGACAAAAATCATCGCTGTTTCAGAATCTATACGAGACCAAGCGCTAAAACTGCATTTCGCCAAGAAAAAGATTTCCGTGGTATACAACGGGATTTCGGAAACGCCGCTTCTCGAAAGAGTTGCGGCGCGCGACATCCTAGGCATTCCCCAAAAAGCCTTTGTTGTAGGCACGATAGCGGAACTTCATCCGATAAAAGGCCTCTCTTATGCCATCGAGGCGGCATCCTTGCTTTCCATTCCGGATTTCCAATATGTAATTTTGGGCGAGGGAGAACTTCGAAACGAACTGGAAAATGAAATCCGAAGCAAAAAACTTGAAAACAAAGTTTTTTTGAAAGGTTTCGTCAAAGATGCGCCAATTTACATGAAAGCTTTCGACATATTTCTCCTCCCCTCGCTTTCGGAAGCGCTTTCTTACACTATGCTTGAGGCCGGTGTGGCGAAAATTCCCGTCGTCGCCACGTCCGTCGGCGGAATCCCGGAAATAATCGAAAACGAAGTGACCGGACTTCTCATCAGACCAAAAAATCCGAAAGAAATCGCCAACGCGATAATTTTTATGCACGAGAACAAAGAAAAATCTTCCCTCTTCGTCGGAAACCTCCACGAAAAAGTGCTAAACGTATTCTCGGAAGAAAAAATGATTTCCGAAACGGAAAAAATAATCGAAAGTTAGTTCAGGCCTATGACTTCGGTATCTATGCTTTCCGGATGAGTTACTCTCATGTATTTTCTCATTGATACTACGATACCGAGCGAGAGAAACGACGCGGCCAAATGACTGCCGCCGTACGAAACGAAGGGCAATGTGATACCCGTGACGGGCAAAAGTCCCATGTTCATTCCGACATTTATGAAAAGGTGGGCGGAAAAAACTATGGCAACGCCCAAACAGAAAAAAGTTTCGAAGTTTGTGGCCCCACGGTAGGCGTTTACGATGATTCTCCATATGAGAACTCCGAAAACGATGAAGAAAACAATGATACCGACGAATCCCCATTCTTCGGCAAAGGCGGCAAACACGAAGTCCGTCTGATATTCCGGCAGAAACTTCAGCCGCGATTGCGTGCCGTAGCCGACGCCTTTGCCGAAGTATCCGCCCGAGCCGATGGCGATAGTCGCTTGGCGAGCGTTGTATCCGGCGCCTTGAATGTCGGCGAGAGGATGAAGAAAAGTCAGGATGCGGTCTTTTTGATATTTTGCCAAACCAAAACCCCAGAGAAGCGCGAAAATGGTGACGCCGATTAAAACAATGGCCGCCAAATGTTTTTTTGAAATGCCTGATACGAGCACCATTCCGAACCACACAGCCATAATGACTACGGCACCGCCAAAGTCCGGCTGAAGGGCCACGAGTATGGCAATGACCAAGGCATATAGTCCGGAGACAATAATGTGACGAATGTTGGCTATTTCCACGTGCCGCCGCGAAAAATATTTGGCCAAAAGTATGACAAGCGAAAGTTCCGCGAGGTCAACTGGTTCGAAAGAAACAAGGCCGAGGTTAAACCAGCTTTTAGCGCCGTTTATGGCGTGGCCGAGAGCCAAAAGAAGTAGAAGCAGAAGCGAGATGAAGAAAAAAAGCGTGGCGACAACGTTGGTGCGCTTGAGAAAACTCCAATCCAAAAAACTCGCGGCGAAGAAAATCGCGAGCGATACGAAAAGCCATATGATTTGCCTTTCGAAAAAAATATTGGCGGAGGAAAAAGAATCCATCGTCACGAGTCCGAAACAGACTAGAATTATCGCCGAAGCGAGCAGAATCCAATCTATGTGGGAACGGGCGATTTTCGCGGACGCTTTCTCAAAACCGCTCATTAGATAGGCGAATTAGTATCGAAAAGAAATTCTTTCTTGACGATGGTGTTTGTTATGGGGAATGGCCAAGTCAAAGAAATCGGGGCTGTCGCGCCAGAGACAATGCTTGGAATGAGGGTCCTGGAGAAAGCCACAGCGTTGCCGTCCGTGCCGTAAAGAATGCCCGTGACTAGGACGGAACTTTCGGCGTTTAAAGAAGAATTCAAGACCGACGCGTCGAGCCGGCTCGATGTGGAAGCCGTGACGAAATCCGACGAAGTAACGGAAAGTCCGCTAGCCGCCTTCGCCGCGGTCCAGAGAGGCGCGGAAGTAAATTCAAAAAATGTGCGGTAAGGAACTCGATTGCCCGTCGTAACCGCCGGTTCGAAAATCGCGAAATTAGTTTCCGCCGGTATGTCGGCCGAACCAGTGCGTTCGCTTATGAGAATACCGCTATCATCGTAGATTTTGAAATCATAAGAGATGTTCGGAGCGTAAACGCCCGCGTTCGGATTGGCGGCGTAAGCGAGCAAATTGTAAACGCCACTGACGACTTCGGAGGACGTCGCCCAGAGTTCGACCGGCGGCGAAAATCCTGCTTGGCAGAGTTTGGCGCAGGGTCCGCCGCAATCTATTCCTTCCTCGCCTTGGTTTTGCACGCCGTCAAAACAAGTCGGCGCTTTATAAAAAGCGAAAAACGCCGGCAGTCCGACGATGATGCCGAGTGCGACAAGCACAATTAAAAATACGATGAATTTCCTTCTTGCTGACCAAGACATACGCTAATCATAAGCCAAAAAAAGAGTAATAAAAAGCCCGCGACACTTGTCGCGGGCGTGATCTACTTGCCGGTCCTGATTTCGAGGAAACGGATTCCGCCGTTTCCACCCTTCCAAACCGTGTTGAAAGGAACCATGACGAATATTCGCCTCCTGTCGTCTCCGGAAAGACAAGGGACAACTGGATTGCCGTCAGCGAGAGCCACGGAGCCGAGAGCTGCGATTTTGTATCTCTGTTGCAGAATTCGCCACTGGGCGCCGCAAGCAAGGAGTTCTTCAATCGTCGCCGGTCTGCCCCCGTCCTTTTTCATGAGAGCAATGGCGTCCGCCGACGACGCGGCGTTTACGAAGTGAATGAGTTTGGCCGTGAGTGTTACCTCCTTGCCGCCGTTGGTCTTTAACTCAAAGCTCGCATTGGTCGGAACGACGACATCATATTCGCCGGCCGCGATCATCTCGCCGATGGACTTGGAGTAATCCACGGTGATGCTGAAGATGTCGTGTTTGACTCCGCTGTCGTTCGGATCGTTGTAAAACGCCACCGAGGCCAAGACTTGTGCCTTGGCAACCGATGTGAAAGCGGGGATAAGACCCGCGAAAGCGAGAACGCAAAGCATCCTCGCGAAACCTGACAATGTGCTGGTCTTCATAGGATTCGAACTTGATACTAAACATTGCCTAGCACTTGTCAACCAGTAACAAAAAAGAGCCATAAACATGGCTCTTTTTTGCGTCTAAATTCAAAAGCAGTGTCCTGGCGACTGCCTACTCTCGCCCCTAAGGACTACCATCGGCACTACGGCGCTTAACTTCTGTGTTCGGAATGGGAACAGGTGTGACCACCGCGTCGAATCACCAAGACACTGCTTTCGAAGTGTTTTTGTATTTTGTATCGGGAAAAAATTTCAATCCGCCGCCGAGGCGGATCAACCAAAACTCTCATCGTAATGATGTAGAGATTTCCTAATAGGATTCGGGTAATTAGTACTTCTCGGCTAAACACATCGCTG
>CAWJEP010000003.1:0-26832 GCA_963841935.1 uncultured bacterium | reverse complement strand
GCTTTATAAAGTAAAGCGCGGAAAAGAAATTCTATATTTTTACAGCGAAGAAGAAAAAACAAAAATTCTGGGCAAGGACGAATTGCCCTGCCTCAAAAGAAGCTGTTTCCGAAGAAACAGTTGAAGCCGATGCCGAGACTGAAGAAGAAAATCCGAAAGACGCCAAGAAATCCGCCAAACTCCACGTCCAACGTTACAAAGGTTTGGGCGAAATGAACAGCGAAGAACTTTGGGAAACGACTATGGACCAGTCGCGTCGCGTACTGAAGCGCGTTAACATTACGGACGCGCAGGAAGCCGACAAGATTTTCGACATGCTCATGGGCACCGACGTGCCGGCGAGAAAATCTTTCATTCAATCCAACGCTCAAAAAGCCAACATCGATTTTTAGTTATCAAAAAACGGCCTCGCAAGGCCGTTTTTTGTTCGTTTGGGTAAGCTTGACAATAGCGTCTAATCTTGCTACAATTAACAGGTAAATACCTTTATGACTGTTCTATCACACGAGGACCAGGAGAAGCTCCTGAAATCCTTACCAAAGTTCAAGATAGTTGTTCCGCTCGAGACTATAGAGTCCGAGTGCGACAGTGAAATCCTAAAGAAGCTTCTAGAAGACTTGCTTGACCTTGCTCTCCGTTACGCCGAGTCTGTTTGTCGGTGGCAGCGTATTGTCAAGGAAAATGGAGCGAGTTTCGACGAGCAGGGCACGCGGGCATCCATAGAGGACACTCGCACGAGAATCCACGACGCGTTTGACTCGCAGGTTAACATTTTGTGCAGGACTTTGAGCCAGCACGGAAAGTCAACCAAGTGGCGCGACTCTGTCGGTCACGACAGGCCGCGGCCGGACGTCTCGCTCTTTGCCTCTCTTTCCAATACATCAAACAAAAAGAAGGAGGCGCGCAATGAGCGATGCGAAAGACCGCAGGATAATGCTTCTCCGTTATGGCGAGCTAGTTGCGCGTAAAGCGTGTGGCAAAGCAACCGAGGAGGAGATAAAGGAGATGGAAGATGTCCGAAAGGAACTCAACCTATCCGTTGACGAGATAGTCGCCGAAGTCGAGAAGCTCGTCAAGAATAACTACTAGGGATTTCATTTTGCGAAGCGCCCATGTCCGAAAGGATGTGGGCGGCTTTTTTATACATTGACTCCGAAAAAATACTCCTTATACTTATCCTCGGTCCAGTACAAGTCGGTAAATGTCCTAAAATACAAATGAATAACCAGCATTCGGGTTACGCACGGGAAGTCAGGATCCACAAAGCCAGGCACGGACGGAATCGGGAGACACTCAAGAAGATTCACGCCGTTCAAGATTGTTGCAGTATAATTGTCGCGGCGGCGGAGGCCATCAGGCAAGTATGTTCGGACGCCAGAGAGCGGTTCATGCGACTTCGACCATTTCAAGACAGATACAAGAACGCACTCGAGCGGATTTTGAGGGGAAGCGCTGACATCAAACGCGTGCTCGAAAGGCAATTCGGCAAACTGGGGACACTCGACTTTGCCTATCGGCTGACAGCCGTAAGCTGAAGTCTCGCCAACCGCAAGGTTGGCTTTTTATTTTCTTTCTTTTATCTCTTTCAAAAGCAAAGCAGTTACATCTTCTAGAGTTTTTTCGCCGATTTTTCCTTTATCGCGGGACTCGAGGGTAACTACGCCTTTCTCCATATCTTTGTCACCGATGATTATCGTGTACGGGATTTTCATATCTTTAGCTTGGCGAATTTTCTTGCCGAAATTATTGTCGCTTATATCGGCGTCAACACGGATTCCTGATTTTTTTAAATGTGCTCCGATCTCTTCCGTTTTCGCGAAATTTGATTCTTTGACCGGCGCGATTTTGACTTGGACGGGCGAAAGCCAAAGAGGGAAATTGCCGCCCGTGTGCTCGATAAGTATCGAAAGGAAGCGTTCGATGGAACCCATAATTGCCGCGTGAATCATCACGATGCGTTCTCGCTCGCCTTTTTCGTTCACGCAAACGAGGTCGAATCTCTCCGGCATATTCATATCGAGCTGAATGGTGGCGACTTGCCATTCTCTGCCTATGGAATCTTTGGCCATAAAGTCGAGTTTTGGTCCGTAAAAAGCCGCCTCACCGAGGCCATCAATAGCTTTGACTTTTTTCTCCTTGATAATTTCCCGAAGCATGTTTTCCGCAATGTCCCAATTTTCTTTGCCACCAAGATATTTTTCCGGCGTTTTCGGGTCGTGAAGAGACAGACGAACCTGAAGTTCAAAACCGAAAACGCCGTAAAATTCGTGGACGATGTCCCAGATTTTCAAAAACTCCTCTTTGGCTTGCGGCATTCGGCAGAATACATGAGCATCATCTTGGGCGAAAGCGCGGACTCGCGAAAGTCCGGAAAGTTCGCCCGACTGTTCGTCGCGATAGCAGGTCGTGGTGTTGGCGTATCGTTGCGGCAACTCTTTATAGCTCCACAATTTTCGCGCGTAAATCTGCGTGTGATGCGGGCAGTTCATCGGTTTCATGGCGAACTCGTGACCTTCGCGGGTTTTTATTTTGAAAAGCTCGTTTTGGAATTTCGCCCAGTGGCCGCTTTTTTCGTAAAGCTCTTTTTTCGTGATATGCGGAATTTCCACTTTTTCGTAATCTCTCATCGAGCGAAGCGACCAGACCAAATCATCCAAAAGATTTCTCACCAAGGTGCCTTTCGGCGTCCAGAGCGGAAGTCCGGCGCCGACGAGGTCGGAGAAAGTAAAGAGGTCGAGTTCCGGACCTAGAATCTTATGGTCACGCTTTTTGGCTTCGACTATTTGTGTTTCGTAATCTTCAAGCTCTTTTTTCGTCGCGAAAGCCAGGCCGTAAATGCGCGTGAGCATCGCATTCTTCTCGTCGCCGCGCCAATAGGCGCCGGCGACGCGGGAAAGTTTGAAAGAATCCGGCTTTATTTCTTTCGTGTCTTCAACATGACCGCCGCGGCAAAGGTCGGTGAATTTTCCGGAAGTGAAAAGAGTGATTTTTTCTTTGTTTTTTTCAAGTTCGTCGATAAGTTCTATTTTGTAGGGATTGCCTTTGAAAAACGCTCTTGCTTCTTTGGCTGAAACTTCTTTGCCTTCAAAATGCTTCCAAGTCTTCAAAATCTCGCGCATTTTTTTCTCGATTGTCTCCAAATCTTTGTCTGACGGAATTTTGCCTTTAGGAAATTCAAAATCGTAATAAAAACCGTTGTCTATGGCCGGACCTATCGTATTTTTCGCCTCCGGATAGATTTCCAAAATCGCCGCGGCGAGAAGGTGAGCGAGCGAGTGGCGGATGTGTTCTAGGGATGATGTCATAGAGTTCTAGAATAACCTTTTTCCTCTCTGAAATCAAAAGACTATTTTAGCTCCATGAAATTTTCCGCAAGAATGGAAATCGTATCGTTGCGCTCATTGACTTTGCCTTTTACCGCGAGCGGTTTGTCGGAAACCAAAATATTTTTGAATTTTGCGTAAAGGCGAGGGAAGACGACGGCTTCGATGGAGCCGGTAAGGTCGGCGACGCGCAGGAAGCACATTTCGTCGTTGTTTTTCGTTCTGATAATTCTCATGTCTTCGACGACTCCGCCGATGGTCACGATGTGTTCACGTACGAAACCTTCCGTTTCTTTTTCTTTCGCCGCCCGCTCTTTTATTTTCAAAACATTTTCTTTGAGTTTCCCGAGCGTCTCGCGGTATTTGTCGAGAGGATGTCCGGAAATAAAAAGTCCGAGGAGTTCCTTTTCCCACGAGAGTATTTGCTGCTTGGGGATTTCCGCGACGGGCGGCAGGCGAAGCGTGGACGCTTCGCCTGCCGCAGAGAACAGAGAATCTTGCGAAGTATTGCCCTTGGTCTGTTCTTTGTTGAAAGTCAAAAGTAAATCAATATTTCCGAAAAGTTCCGAACGGTTAGCGAACTCGTCGAGAGCGCCGACCTTGATGAGTGCCTCCAAGGATTTTTTGTTTAGATTTTTGTCTTTGACGCGCGACAGGAAATTTGAAAGAGAAGTAAAACGGCCGTTTAATTTTCTTTCTTCTATTATCGAGGTGGCTATGCCCTCGCCGAAATTTTTTATTGTTTTCAATCCAAAACGGATTTTCTCGCCGACTCCCGGAGTGTGCGTTTCGTTAGGCACGACGGAAAAATCTTCGAAACTTTCGTTGACCGACGGCGGGAGTACCGGTATGCCCATTCTTTTGCATTCGTTTATCGTTTCGGCGATTTTTTCCACTTCGCCTGAGTCGGCCGTCAGGACGTTTGCCATATAAACTGCCGGAAAATTGGTCTTGAAATAAGCCGTAATGTAGGCGATCCAGCCGTATGATACGCTGTGAGCTTTGTTGAAAGCGTAAGCGGCGAATGGTTCAATCCAGCTCCAAAGCTCCTCGGCTTTCTTTAGCGGCCATTTGGAATGTTTCACGCACCCGCGAATAAACTTCTCTTTTTGTTCCGCCATCTCTTTCGGGATTTTCTTGCCGACGGCTTTGCGGAACTTGTCTACCTCACCCCAAGTGTAACCGGCGATGTCGTGAGCGATGATGAGCAAATCGTCTTGATACACGAGAACCCCGTAAGTTTTTTTCAAAATCGGTTCGAGTGCTGGGTCCAAATATTTGACTTTTTTCGGGTCATGCTTGCATTCAATAAAAACCGGGATGAATTGAATCGGGCCGGGGCGATACAAAGCAACCATGGCGTTTATGTCGTGAATAGTCGTCGGGCGAAGGTCTTTGAGATATCTCGTCATTCCGTCGCCGTTGAGCTGGAATAACCCGACTGTCTCGCCGCGCGCCAGAATATTGAAAGTCTTTTTGTCGTCGAGCGGGATTTTTTGAAGTTCAATCGTCTCGTTGTAGATTTTTTTTACGAATCGTATCGATTGATAAAGTATCGAAAGGTTTTTCAGTCCCAGAAAGTCGAATTTCAAAAGACCGGCTTCCTCAATCGAATACATATCGTATTGAGTAATTATTTTGTTTTCGCCCTTTGGGTCGTATTGAAGAGGCGTGTAATCCGTGAGAGGTCCCGGGGCGATGACGACGCCAGCGGCGTGTATGGAAATGTGACGGGCGCAACCCTCGATTTTTTTTGCCAAATCTATGACGCGTTTCGTGTCGGCGTCGGTTTCAAAAAGACGTTTGAGTTCCGGCACGAGCTCGAGGGCATGGTCTATCGTCATTGGAAATCCTTGCGAACCAAGAGGAATCATTTTCGCGATTTTGTCGCCGAATTCGACGGGAAAACCAATGGCGCGCGTGACGTCACGCACGGAACCGCGCGCCGCCATGGTGCCGAAAGTTCCGATTTGCGCCACATGGTCGGCGCCGTATTTTTGTTTCGTATATTCGATAACTTCATCACGTCTGTCGTCGGCAAAATCCATGTCGATATCCGGCGGCGAAGGTCTGTCCGGGTTGAGAAACCTTTCGAAGGGAATCTCGAACTCCAGTGGGTCGATATTCGTGATGCCCGCGAGATAAGTCGCCATCGAGCCGGAGACCGAGCCGCGGATATTGCTTAAAATATTTTTCTCTCTGGCGAAACGCATAAGGTCGGCGACTATGAGAAAGTATGGAGAATAGCCCTTAGTTTTAATGATGGAAAGTTCGTATTCGACGCGCTTTACGGCTTCATCGCTTTTTTTTACTCCGCGTCTTTCGAACCCCTCATAGACCAATCGTTTCAATTCCTCGTCCGGAGTAACGCCTTTCGGCAATTTGAAATCTGGAAACACCCAAGTTCCCAAATTAAGCTCCAAGTTGCACTCGGCGGCGATTTTTCCGCAGTTTTCCAGTGCTTCCGGCATTCCCCTGAAATATTCTTTCGCTTGTTCGTTTGAAATGAAAGAAAAATCGCCGTCCTCGTCGAGCCGACTTCTGTCGATGGCGTCTCCGCCCGAGGTCGAAACAAGCATCATCGTGCGCTGGGCGAGCTTGTCTTCGGGTTTCAAATAATAAACTTCTTGGCCGGCGACTAAAGAAACTTTGGCGCGCCGCGCCGCAAGGGCGGCGCGGCGCATTGTCTCTTCGTGATTATCGATATCCGGGTGATGGGTGATTTCCAAATAAACATCGCCGCCGAATATTTTTTTATACCAACCCAAAATCTCCGCGGCTTTTTCCGCGTCATTTGCTTGAAGGGAGAGAGCAATGTCACCATTATTTGGAATTATGGCGATGAGACCGTCTTTGAATTTTTCTATAAGTTCTTTGTCTACGCGCGGCTTGTAATAAAAACCTTCGAGATATGAAGCCGTCACCAGTTTTATAAGGTTTTTGTATCCCTCGAGATTTTTAGCGAGAAGCACAAGGCGGGTTCGCCGCGCGTCCACACCGGCCTGTTTGTCCGCGCGAGTTCTCGGCGCCACGTAAAAATCCACGCCGATAATCGGCTTTATCTCATTCGCTTTGCATTCTTTATAAAACTCAATCGCTCCGTACATATTGCCGTTGTCCGTGAGCGCCAAAACGCTCATCTTGTCGGCTTTGGCCGCCGCCACGAGGTCCGGAATTTTCGGCAGGGCTTGAAGCAGGGAATAATGCGAATGCGCGTGGAGATGGATGAAACGACTCATTGTGGAGTCAGTATATCAAAACCGGAAGTTTTATGGCTTGCTGTTTGAAGAGATGTAGCCAAAAACAGTTGTAGATATTTTGGCTATTATGTTTGCCAATGTAGGGAAGTTTTGGCCCTTAGTCATTACGCAGAGGAAATATGGACTGTTCGAATAGTAAATTATGCCGCAGTCATGAAGTTCGTGGTCTACGACAGCTCCGTCGGCGGTGTTAGTTTGTTCTCCGAATTTATGCGCGACCGGCGTACCCGCGGGGACACCGGCGACGAGCCCTTGGTTGAAATCGGTTCGCATCAAAAGTTCTATGGCTTGTTCTGATTCCACATCGGGCAGATATGTCGCGTTGTAAAGTGCGCGAAACATTCTGGAGTACATTTCCGGAGACATGAAATCTTTCGGCGTGTTGATTGAAGGGTAAGGAATATCCAAAGCGTTGAAAACGTTTACCAGTTCCTGTGGGTGGGTGTTGTTTAAAGCGGTCAGGGCGTCATTGTCAGACTGCTCGATCATTTGAATGAGAAGGTCTCGCGTGGTATAGAGTCCGGCCGGCAATACGCTTTTTGGTTTGTAATATTGTCCCCAATCGTCAGTCGGCGTGTAAGTTATTTCCTCCGTTAAAATATCCGGGTCGGTCTCGACAAGTTTCAGATAAGACATAAGCACGCCGACTTTGAGCATAGAGGACGGAGCGTAGATATCGTTTTCGTTGACGCCGGTCCATGCTCCGGTAGTCATACTGCGATAATAAACTGATATATCCTCGGCATTTCCCGACTGTTCTTCTTGCGATACATACGATGATATGGTGTTTTTTAATGGATCAAGTATCGGATATGTGCTACTCGCATTGTCCACAAGAATGAGTGATTTTATATAGGGATAGGCGGTGGAAGTGTATCTTACTTGCTCCGTCGGCGTAGTGAGGCCTTTATCTTGTTGGTATTTTGTGAACCAGCCAACGCAAAAACACAAGCAAGCTAAGACCACACAGGTTATCCATAGGTTTTTTTTCACTCGGCTATTATACGGGGTTTTTTATTTTTTTGGTGCGCTATAATGTGTGAATAATGTTGAGATTTCTTGTGGGAATAGACGAAGTCGGAAGGGGACCCTTGGCCGGACCCATCACTCTCTGCGCCTGCCGCGTCGATAACGATTTTGATTTCGAGCATTTTCGGAAAATAAAAGATTCGAAAAAACTCTCGCCTCAAAAGAGGCGAGAGTGGTTTCAAAAAATTTCCGCGCTTCGCGCGGAAGGTCTCGTAACTTTTGCCTTGTCATCAGTTTCCGCCGAGGAGATAGATTCGAAAGGCTTGCCGCATTGCATAAAAAAAGCCGTGAGAAACATTCTCGACGAACTCGCGGCAAGTCCTTTGGAAACAGAAATCCGTCTTGACGGCTCGCTCTACGCTCCTCGGGAATTTATTTTTCAAAGAACCATAATCAAAGGCGACGAGAAAGAACCAATCATAGCGGCGGCATCCATCATCGCCAAAGTTTCCAGAGACAAAATGATGGAAGAATTCGCCGTAACGTATCCGCTTTACGGATTCGAAGAACACAAAGGATACGGCACTTCGGCCCACAAAAAAGCCATCCGCGCTTACGGCCTAACGCCCTTACACAGGAAGAGTTTTCTCTCCAAAGATTTGCCATTTATTCGAAAATCCGTATACTGATTTCCATGGTAAACAGGATGCGTTCGAATCATTCCCACACGGGAAACAGGCGCTCTCATCACGCGCTTAAAAACATCGCTCTTTCAAAAGACGCGAAGACCGGCGCCGTCCATCTCCGCCATCGAGCGGCATCCGTTACCGGCACATATCGAGGACACCAAGTCATCGATGTGGCCAAGCGTTTGGTCAGAAAGGAAAAGAGAAACAAGGCGGAATCGGCCACGCAGAAGTAGTTTCCGTTTTTCAGTTTCCGAATTTTTCGGAGATTGAAAATTGGAAATTAAAAATTTCCCAATATGGCAAACAGGCACCTTGCACGCACAGTAGTACTTCAATCTCTCTTCGAGTGGGATTTTCGAAAATTGCCGGACAAGAAAATTGCCGACATAGTGGCTCGAGACGCCGCCGAGTTCGGCGGCTCCGCTGACGCGGCTTTTATGGAAGAACTCGCCAAGAGTGTTCTTGCTAAGCGTCCCGAAATAGACACGATTATCGAGAAAGCCGCGCCGGACTGGCCTCTCGACAAAATCTCTATGACCGACAGAAACATCCTGCGCATCGGTCTTTACGAACTTCTCTTCGCTGATAGAAAAGATGTGCCGGCGAAAGTGGCGATAAACGAAGCCATCGAACTCGCCAAAGGTTTCGGCGGCGAGAACAGCGGCAAATTCGTCAATGGAGTTCTCGGTTCCGTCTACAAAGAAATCGGTGAGCCGGGCAAAGACGCTGTTTCTAAACGCAAAGACGACAAATTCAATTTGCCTTTGGAAAAAATGCCCATTGAACACAAAGGCGGCGCCGTTGTCTACGCCAAGACTCCGGACGGCTTGCGTTTCGCTTTCGTTCACGATGTCTTCGGTCATTGGACACTTTCGAAAGGCGGCATTGAAGGCGCCGACGAGGTGAGTGGCACAAAAAAGAAAATAAAAGAAGAACTCGGCATAGACGTGGAAATTGGCGAAGAGCTGGCGAGAAACGAATATGTCGCCACTCATCCGGAAAAAGGAAAAATCCGGAAACAAGTCGTTTATTTTCTGGCGAAAGCCAAGCACGAACCGCTTACCTTGGAAAAAACCGGCGGACTCGACGAAGCCAAGTGGTTTAAGCCGGAGGAAATAGCCGAGCTCAATTTCTACGAGGACATTTTTCCCATTGTGACCAAGGCCCTGAAAATTTTGACTAGCCTTCGCTAAAAGCTACGGCATAGCAAGCAAAATAATATGGAAATAGATTTCAAAACATTCGAAAAAAAATCGGGTTACGAATTCAAAAACAAAGCGCTTTTGCGAACGGCTTTTACCCATCGTTCATACATAAACGAAAGCCGCGGAGGCAAATTCGAGCACAATGAACGCTTGAATTTCTCGGCGACGCGGTGCTCGAGCTCATCGTCACCGATTTTCTTTATCGCGAGTATCCGGACAAAGCCCGAAGGTGACCTCACGACATATCGCTCGGCGTCTGGTCAACGCCGTCACGCTTTCGGAAGTCGCGATGATTTGAATATGAACGATTTTCTTTTGCTTTCGCGTGGCGAAGCCAAAGACACCGGCCGCGCTAGACAATTTATTTTGGCGAACACTTTTGAAGCCGTCGTCGGAGCGATGTATCTCGACGCTGGATATGTGGCGGCGAAGAAATTTATCGACGCGGTCCTGCTTTCGTTCGCTGAGAAAATGATTGCACGCGGAGACCTCGTCGACGCCAAGAGCTCTTTCCAAGAAAAAGCTCAAGATAAAACCGGCATCACGCCGTCCTATAAACTTATGAAAGAATCCGGTCCAGACCATGAAAAATGTTTCACTATCGCCGTATTTTTGGGCAAAGACCAAATAGCCACCGGCGAAGGCCAGTCGAAACAGGAAGCCGAACAAAATGCCGCCCAGAAGGCCATTGAAGTAAAAGGCTGGTAAATTATTTGGAAATGAAGAAGCCGCCAAGTCCTATGAGGGACGAGGCGGCTTTTCTGTTAAGGGTTATATTGCGTTTAGCTTTTAGGGCTCGGGACGATTTGGTTGAAAGTGACCTCAACCTCTTTCGACCCAGGCCTCGTCGAGATCGCTCCGACCCTGAGGTCTGGATGGTCTCGCTTAAAGCTTTCGATTTCCGCGGCACGTATTTTTGGGTCGCCGGAGAAGTGCCACGTACCGTTTAGAAAATAGGGAGTCGCGAGTGTTTTATGCTCGGCGGCAATCCTATTTAATTCCTGGATGTTCGTCCGAAAGTGGACGAACGCTCCGATTACGCATGCTAACAGTAACAGTTTTACAATGAGTCTCATGGAAAGGACGAGGTCTAGAACAATCATTGCTCTAGGTCTTCGTTGTCAATCATACACCTTTTAATAATATTTGTCAAGTATCCACAGATTTTTAAATAAGATAATGTCATGAACAGAGCAATGACACCCAGTCGTTGTAAGAAAACGGCCATAGTAAGCCATTCCGAAAGGATAAATTATGAATACGAAAGTGGCCCTTAATACCCACGGATTGTCGAAAGAGGACCGCCTACGCTTCCGGCTCGAAATCGACCGCGCGGCGCAAATTCACAACTTGCTAGCGCAGTTTACGATTTCGAGAGAAATCTATAGCGGCACATCGCTTCGAGATCAGATTGTCAGGGCCTCGGCGCCCTGCCTGCCGGATTTCGACCCCATCTTTTGCGAACACGACCAGTCGGATTTCGACGAGATGTTTGACTCTTCGAGTCGCATGGCGTCATCTGTACGAATGCTCCGTTGCCCGACTGCCATGAAAGTTGTTCTAGACTCCACATGGCTTGGCAAGTTCAACCAAAAGATCGGCAATCTCACATTTCTCGTACAGCCAAACTCCGTCTTTGTTCGTTTCTTTCCCGGATCGATTGCCGCGAACTCGAGAAGAACTTAGGAAAATGTCTGCCGCGCGCCAAAGGACGCGCGGCTTTTTTATGCACTCTCGAAATGTTATATTTGAATGGTCTTTTCCCGATTATGTCCCTCAAATCCCTAGAAATTTCCGGATTCAAATCGTTCGCCAAGAAAGGCGAGCTTTCTTTTACCTCGCCCGTCGTCGCCATCGTCGGACCAAACGGCTCCGGCAAAAGCAACGTCGCCGAGAGCTTTCGTTTCGTCTTGGGCGAACAATCCATCAAATCTCTCCGAGGTAAACGCACTGAAGATCTCATTTGGAACGGAAGCGATATGCTCCCGCGTCAGAGCCGCGCGTCGGTCAAACTTGTTTTCGACAACGCGCCGAAAAACGGCAAGCGCCTTCTCAATATGGATTTTGACGAAGTGGCCATCGAGCGCGTCATTCATCGCGATTCGCTCTCGGAATATCTTATCAACGGCACGCAAGTGCGCCTGCGTGACGTTATCGAACTTCTATCCGGCGCCCATATCGGCGCTTCCGGTCATCACATTATTTCTCAAGGCGAAGCCGACAGGATTCTAAACAGCAATCCGAAAGAGCGCCGAGAAATGATAATGGACGCGCTTGGTCTTAAAATTTATCAATACAAAAGAGAAGAAAGCGAAAGAAAACTCGAGAAGACGCGGGAGAATATGGCACAAGTCGAAAGTCTACGCCGAGAAATCGCCCCGCACCTCAAATTTTTGAAAAAGCAGGTTGCCGTAGTAGAGAAAACCATCGAGATGCGCGAAACTTTGCGCGGACTTTACAAAGAATATCTTTCGCACGAGTCGGCGCGTATTTCCGCGGAAGAAAAATCCATCGCCGACGAAATGAAAAAACCGGCGGAACGTTTGAAAGTTTTGGAAGACGAACTCACAAAGGCGAAGAAGACGATAGAAGCGGCGGGAAAGAAAGACGCTTTTTCGCGCGAGCTTGTTGATGTGGAAAAGAAACTTCGCAACGCGCGCGAGGAAAAAGACGAAACGGCAAGAACTCTCGGCAGGATCGAAGGCGAAATTTCGGCGCTTGCCCGCGCGGCGGAGAAAGCCCGCGTCTCCGCGGGCGCGGAGACGCGGGCGGTCCCGTATTCCGAAGTGAAAAAATTCTTCGACGAGTTCGACGAAGAGTTGGAGATCGCTTTCCAAAGCGACAGTCTTTCGGAAATCCGTTCGTTTTTGAAAAAAGCCAAGGATTGGATTGCGGATTTTCTTTCGTCGGCCAAAGACGCTTCCTCCGGCGGTTCGGTAAATACTGAAAAAGAAATTGCCGCCCTCAAAGATAAATCTTTGACGCTCGAAAAAGATTTGAAGTCGGCTGAAAACGAAGAGAAAACAGCCGAGAAAGAATATCAGGCGATAAAAGAAAAAATCGAGAAAGAAAAAGATTCTTCGCGTGACGCTGAGCGCGAAATGTTCAAAATCATCGCCGAACAGAATGAAATCCGCGGCGCTCTTTCGATGTTTCGCGTTCGGGAAGAAAAAACAAAAAACGAAAAAGAAAATCTCAAAAGGGAAATAGAGGAAGGCGCGCTAATAATCGGTCACGATGTTTACGCGTATGAGAAAGAAAAAGTTTCCGCGCCGCGCTCTCGCGAAGAACAGGAAAAAAACCGGCACGAAATAGAAAAAATAAAGATTCGTCTCGAAGACAGCGGCGCCGTATCCGCCGACGAAGTGATGAAAGAATTCAAGGAAACTTCCACGCGCGACGAATTTTTCGCCAAAGAACTCGTCGACCTAGAAACCTCGGCGACGTCTCTCGAAACACTCATTGCCGAGCTCGAAGAGAAACTCGAAAAACTTTTCACGGACGGCATAGACAAAATCAACAAACAATTCAAGGAATTTTTCACGCTTATGTTTAACGGCGGCACATCCGGTCTGCGCGTTACCGAAGAAAAGAAGCGCCGCCGCGCGGCGCTCGTTGAGTCCGAAGACGGAGAGATGCTTGAGATTGGCACTCCGGAAGACGAGGAAGAAGAAACGGAGACGGGAATCGAAATCGATGTTTCTCTTCCTCGCAAGAAAATAAAATCTCTGGAAATGCTTTCCGGCGGCGAACGCGCGCTCACTTCCATCGCCCTTATCTTCGCTCTCTCGCAAGTAAATCCTCCGCCGTTTCTCGTCCTCGACGAGACCGACGCCGCTCTCGACGAAGCCAACTCGAAACGTTACGGCGATATGCTTGAAACGCTTTCCAAACATTCACAACTCATTGTCATCACGCACAACAGGGAGACGATGTCGCGCGCCGGCGTCCTCTACGGCGTCACCATGGGCAAAGACGGCGCCTCCAAACTTTTGTCTATCGAATTTCACGAAGCCGCCGCCGTGGCGAAATAGTTTGCAAAAACTTTTTGAATAAGTAGACTTGGGATAAACCTTAACCAAAGGAGTACTTTGTGCAAGAGGAGAAAATACAATATCCGATTATGTTGTTGAATGTTTCGGACTTCAACAATGAGTGGAACCGCAGGGCGCTTGATGAAGTTCGGCGTGAACGCGAAGCCTATTGGGAAGCTCGCAGAGTCGCCGAAAGTCAGAAGCCGAAAGGTTTCTGGGCATCGTTACGAAATATCATCTCACGCACCAGCTCACGCTGATGCGTTTTTTTTATCCCACCAATTCGTAATCCAAAGTTTTGCGTTCGAGGTCGGCGCCGACGATTTTAAACTTAACTTTATCGCCGAGCGTAAATCGGCGTTTCGAAGTCTGCCCGACCAAGGCGTAATTTTTCTCGTCCAAAACATAGAAATCGTTTCCAGGAAGTTTCGTGATATGAACCATTCCCTCCGTCAGCGTCTCTTTTTCTTCGATATAAATGCCCCAGCCGATGACGCCGGAAATTGTGCCTTCGAAAATCTCGCCCGTGCGATTTTGCATATATTCGATTTGCTTGTAACGCACCGAGGCACGCTCGGCGTCGGCGGCGCGGATTTCTTTTTCCGTCGTATCTTTCGCTATGTTTTCGTATTTGGCGATTTCGCCTTTGCCGATTTTTCCATTTTCGATTTCGCGCTCGAGAAGTCTGTGAACGATAAGGTCGGCGTAACGGCGGATGGGGGAAGTAAAGTGCGTGTAATATTCAAAAGCCAAACCGTAGTGACCGATGTTTTGCGTCGAGTAGACGGCCTTGGCCATCGAACGCACGGCGGCCGTCTTGATGATCGATTCTTCCGGACTACCCTCGACGCTTCGCATCAATGCCTGCAAATCTTTGACCGCGACGCCTTTTTTCGAAATCGGAAGTTCGTGTCCGAGAGCGCGAGCGAAAATCGAAAGGTTCTCGATGCGTTCCATATCCGGCACATCGTGAATGCGATAGAAAAACGCTCCGCCTTTTTTCTCCATTGCTTTCCACATAAATTCGGCGACTTCTCTGTTTGCAAGAAGCATAAATTCTTCGACGAGTTTGTGCGAGTCGCCGCGCGATTTCTTCACGACTTTTATCGGGACGCCTTTTTCATCGAGGACGAATTTGATTTCGTCTTTTTCGAAGTCGATGGCGCCGTTTCTTTCTTTTTCCTTGCGCATTATTTTCGCCATCTTGTTCATCATTAATAACTCCGCGGAAAAGACGGCTGGCGGCTCGCTTGTGCGCTTCGCTCCGACTACGCGCTCGCCGCCAGCCGTCTTTTCCGCTTCATTTAATGTTTCCTGGGCTGTCTCATATGTAAATCTTTTTATCGAGCGGATGAAAGTTTTGCCGAACCACCGCGAATATATTTTGGCTTTTTCGTCCATTTCGAATACGGCCGAAAAAGCGCATTTGTCTTCGTTGGGATTTAGACTGCAGAGGTTGTTGGAGAGAACTTCCGGAAGCATGGGAATCGTGCGGTCGACGAGGTAAACGGAGAAACCGCGTTCGCGAGCTTCTTTATCGAGCGCCGTGCCTTCGCGGACGAAATGCGACACGTCGGCAATGTGGACGCCGACTTCATAGTGACCGTTTGGAAGTTTTCTCATCGACAAAGCGTCGTCGAAATCTTTCGCGTCTACCGGGTCAATGGTGCAAGTCGGCACATCGCGCATATCGCGGCGTTTGTCGGCGCCTTCGGCTTGGATAGTCGCCGCGTTTTTGGCTATTTCTTCCGCTTCGCGGACGACTTCAACGGGATATTCGTAAGCGAACCCCCGTTCGAGGACGATGGCGCGCATCTCCGTCTCGTGAATTCCCGGCTCGCCGATGATTTCGGCAAGCTCGCCTTCGGCGTGGTCGCTAAACCATTTTGAAATCTTTACGAAAACTTTTTTACCTTCGTAAGCCGGAGCGGAAGTGCCTAGCGGTGAGCGCGTAGTCTTAGCGGAGTCTGCGGAGCGCACAAGCGAACCGATAGGCGCTTCCGCAGAGGCTTCTTTTTTTATTATGATTGGTAGATAGCATCGCTTATCATCCGGCACGAGTTCAAGATTGTCGCCGATTTTTTTTGCTACGCCGACAAATGCCGACTTTGAACGATGAACGATTTCCGTGACTTCACCCTGTCGGCGATTGAAACGCGGATGAGGCAAAACTTTTATTTTCACCGTGTCGCGATGGAGCGCGCCTTTTAGAGCGGCCGGCTGGATTTCTATGGATTCTTTGGATTTTCCGTCGTCAAAAAAGCCGACGCCTTTCTGGCTGACGGCTATTGGACCTTCGAGAGTTTGCGGCTGCATAGAAGCAAACTATAGCAGATTTGATATAATTTCGAATGAAAATCACTCCTCGCGACCTCATACTTGGCGGGCAGGATGGGCTGGTAAATGTTTTAGGAATTATTCTCGGACTTTCGGTCGCTGCGACATCCGAACACACCATCATCATCGCGGGACTCGCCGCCGCGTTTTCGGAGGCCACTTCGATGGGCGCCGTGGCTTACACCGCGGCGAGAGCCGACAAAGTCCGCATCGAAACCGAAGGCGAGAAAATGTTTTTCGGCGACGCCGTCATTGTCGGCGTCGCCGCTCTCATCGGCGCCATAATCCCGATCGCGCCGTTCTTTTTTGTTACCGGAATTACGGCCGTAACCATTTCGCTCGTCCTTTCCGCCGTCGCACTTTTCATTCTTGGAGCCAAAGCCGGTCAGAGCACCGGCCGGTCGAAAACGAAATCGGGATTCCAGATCCTTTTCATCGGTTTTCTCGCCGCTCTCGCCGGATTTATCATAGGAGTATTGCTTAAATAATGGAAAACAAAGAAGAAACCATTGTCTTTGGCGGAGGATGTTTCTGGTGCACAGAGGCGGTTTTCAAAATGCTTAAAGGTGTCTCCTCGGTCTTGCCTGGATATTCCGGCGGCATCGTGCCGAATCCGACATATGAGCAAATTGAAACTGGAAAAACAGGGCACGCGCAATGCGCTCAAGTTATATACGATCCGTCGCTAGTGAAATTTCGCGACTTACTCACGGTATTTTTTGGTTGCCACGATCCGACGACGTCTCAATCGGCAGGGGAATGATGTCGGCACGCAGTATCGCTCGGTCATTTTCTACACGACGCCCGAACAGAAAACGGAGATAGAGAAATTCATAAAAAAGATAAACGCTTCAAATAAAAATGGCAAACCTATCGTCACCGAAGTTTTGCCTCTCGCTAAATTTTACGAAGCGGAAAATTACCATCATGACTATTTCAAAAATCATCCGGGAAATCCGTATTGTGAAATCGTTATAAATCCCAAGCTCGAGCATGTTAAGAGGGATTTTGCTAAACTATTGAATACAATATGAAAGATATGCCTCAAACCGAAAAAGATTGGAAACAAAAGCTTACACCCGAGCAATACAAAATATTGCGCGAGAAGGGAACGGAAGCGCCGTTTTCCGGCAAACTCCTTCACGAAGACCACGATGGCATGTTTCGCTGTGCCGCGTGCGGCGCGGCGCTTTTCCCATCGTCGGCGAAATTCGAGTCTGGCACCGGCTGGCCGAGTTTCGACCAAGCTTTGCCCAATGCTATAATAGAAAAATCGGACGACTCTATGGGAATGCATCGCACGGAAATAACCTGCGCGAATTGCGGCAGCCACCTCGGCCACGTGTTTGACGACGGACCAACGAAAACCGGAAAGAGATATTGCCTAAACTCCGTCTGTCTTGAATTCAACGAAAATAAAAAGTGAAAAAACCTTCTAACACATTTTGGATAATCGTCGTTTCCGCGCTCTTATTGGGGATTTTTTTCTACGCTCGATACCAAAACGAACGCTACGCGACGGCTCTGGAAAATTCCATAGCTTCCGGCACGAGTAACGCTCTCTCCACATACACGGACACGACTGACGGTTTCTCCATAAGCTATCCGCCGGGACTCATAGCGACGTCCACGTTTGCTTCGTCGTATCTTTTACCGACGTATTGGAACATATACGCGCCGGAAGGTTCCGGCGACCAAGTCGTGGCCATAGAATATCCGGGTAGCAACGATGTTTTGTCGTCCGAGCTTCGCATCGGCGTTTCCGACGACTCCGCTCAAGTCAAAGCTTGCAACAAATTTCCGCAAGGCGTGACCGTGTCCACCCACTCGATAAACGGCGTGGGATTTTACGTCGGCACGGAACAGGACGCGGCCATGAGCCATTTCAGCAACACCGTAAGTTACCGCGCGGTTCGCCACAATATTTGTTTCGCTCTCGACCTTGTGTCCTTTGGCACGAATCCGGAAGTCTATTCGCCTCCTCGCTCGGCGCCTTTTGTTCAAAACATCGCCGAGGCGGCGCTAGAACAGGTCGTGGACAGTTTTACTTTCACTAAATAATAATTTCGAAAATGAAAATCGAATGGAAAAAAGTCACGTGGTATTCGCAAATCATCGCCATAATAATTTTCGTCGCGGTCTTTTGTCTCGGGTTTTATTTCGGGGAGAAATCCGAATCGCGAGAGGCGGCGCCCACGCAGTGGGCGCCGCCGACAAGCTCCGTGGTCGCCTCCGCCGGCTTTTTCTGTGACGGCGGCAAATCGATACGAGCCGTATTTTTGACTACTGGCGCGGAAGTCACACTTTCCGACGGTAGAACAGAAAATCTTTCGCACGCCGTCTCGGCTGACGGCGGCCGATACACAAATAGCGATGAATCATTCGTTTTCTGGACGAAAGGCAACGGCGCTTTCGTTACGGAAAACGGCACGACGACTTACGCTAACTGTATTGTGGCTACAAATAAATAAAAATGCGCGGCAAAAAACTTTATATTTTCGACTTGGACAACACACTTACGGAGAGCCGGATGCCCGTGGATGAAGAGACGGCGGGGCTCCTTTGTCGCCTTTTGGAAAAATCTTCCGTTGCCGCTATTTCAGGAGAATCTTTTTCGGAATTTCAGAAACAATTAATCTCGAGACTTTCTTGCGAGGATAAATTCGAAAGACTTTTTATCCTGCCGACATCCGGAGGAGAGCTGTGGAACTTTAAGGGCGGCGAATGGTCCAAAGTCCATTCGGAAATTATTCCCGCCGCGGCGAGAAAAAAAATCATTGCCGCCGTCGCGGCGCTCGCTGGCATTGAGCAAGCTCGCGTTGCAGATTTTATAGAGGACCGCGGCGGGCAAGTGACTTACTCGGCTTTGGGACTCTCCGCGCCGATGGAAAAGAAAAACGCGTATGACCCGGACGAAAAAAAGCGGCGCGATTTTATCCGTAAAATCGCGCCGCAATTTCCCGATTTTTCTTTTCGTATCGGCGGCAAAACTTCCGTTGACGCGACGAAAAAAGGCGTAGACAAGGCTTTTGGGGTAAGGCAGCTTCTCGCGTACAAAAAAATCGCTCCGCAGGAAGCGATTTTTGTCGGCGACGCGCTTTTTGACGGCGGCAACGACAGCGCCGTCAAAAATACCGGCGTGGAAATCGTCGCGACTTCCGGACCGGACGAAACAAGAAAAATAATTTCAGGATTTTTAAAAAATGAAAAATAACTTTCCAAAATCGCCCGTCGCATATTTCGTCGCCGAATACGCGCTCACATCTCTTGCGCCGACTTACGCTGGCGGACTCGGCGTCCTTGCCGGCGATTATCTTCTCGAAGCGGCGAAAGAAAATTTTCCGTTTATTATGGTCAGTTTGCGTTATGAAGGCTTCGACGCATTGAAAGACGGCTACGCCGAAGTCGCGAGCTCTTCCGGAGAAAAACTCGTCGTCTCGGTGCCGATAGAGAAGAGGGAAATCGCGGTTTGCGCGTGGGTAAAATTTTTCGGTCCAAAAACGGCGGCGATTTTGCTAGACACCGATATTGAGGGAAACTCTCCAGAAGACCGGAATATTTGCAAGACGCTTTATGATTTGGGTCTTTATATGAGAATAAAACAACAACTCGTTTTGGGTTGCGCCGGACGGGAAATCCTCTCTCTCTTGGGAATCTCCCCAAAGATTTATCACTTAAACGAAGGTCACACGAGTCTGACCGCCTTGGGAGTCGTCGCCATCGAGACGAAAAAGGCCGGTTCCGCTTCCAAAGCCGTCGAAGAAGCGCGTAAAAAAATCGTTTTTACGAAACATACGATTTTTTCCGATGCCGGTCTCTACATTCCTTCGAACGAGTTTTTCGATTTCATTTCGCGTTTTTGCTCCGCCCACATGCTTGACCCCAAAGAAATTTTTGACATCGGAAAATACGAAAAAGACGAAGATTTGTTTTCCACGACGAAATTCGGCATAAAAATGTCCGTTCGCCGAAACGCCGTAGCCGGCTTCACATGGAACAGGAGAAAATAATCCATCCATCAAGCGATTTTACTTTCGTTACGAACGGAATCTTCAAGGACCGCTGGACCCTAAAGGGCGCCAAGGAAAAATCCGCGGGAAGAAACGAACTTTTCGAATTTGTCGCCGAAAAGACTGGCGTGGTTTTGGATCAGAAAGCTCTCACGCTTGTTTGGGCGCGCCGCTTCGCGGCGTACAAGAGGCCGGAAATTCTTTTTTCCGATATTCCTAGATTAAAAAAGATTCTCTTTGACGAAAAATGTCCGACCCAGATAATTCTATCGGGTAAAGCGCACCCGTCGGACGAAGAAGGTCAAAAAACGGTCGAAACGATTCGCGCGCTCGCGGCCGGAGAATTAAAAGGCAAGCTTGCCTTCGTGCCCGATTATTCTTTGGAAATCGCAGGCTTTCTGGTCAGCGGCGCCGATGTATGGGTGAACACTCCGGAACGAGGCAAGGAAGCTTGCGGTACGAGCGGTATGAAAGCCGCGCTCAACGGCGCGCTAATGTGCTCCGTTTCTGACGGTTGGATGGACGAAGTAGATTGGACGGGCGCGGGCTGGATTTTGCCGGATGCCGGCACGGCCGAGGCGCTTTACGATTTTTTGGAAAGGGAAATCGCTCCGGAATTTTTGCGCCGCGGCACCTTCGCCGCGGCGCAATCCTGGGCTTCTAGAATGAAAAAAACCGTTTCCATAGTGGAGAAAAGTTTCGGCACGGACAGAATGCTCTCCGATTACCGCGCCAAAATGTATCTATTCTAAAGTCTTTTTGTGATATAATTAAAATCCAATGAATCTTTTCGGGAAGAGTCCCGCGCGCAAGCTAAAAATCCTTTTCGTTGCCGCCGAGGCCGCGCCCTTTGCCTCCGTCGGGGGCTTGGCCTCGGTTATGTATTCCTTGCCCAAAGCCCTAAGCCGTCTCGGCCACGACGCGCGCGTCTTTATGCCGCGTTATGTTTTCATTGACGACTCGAAAAACGAAATCAAAATGGAAAAAAGAGGGCTACAAGTTCCCACGGGAAGCGAAAACGCCGACCCCAAACACCTAATCTGCAACGTAAAGCGTCGCGACGAGAATAAAAAAGACCCGAAGAGTCCGGTCACGACGTATTTTTTGGAGAACCAGGAATATTTCGAACTCCGAACCAACGTCTACGGCTACAGCGACGACACCATACGTTGGGCGCTGCTTTCTCGCGGCGTCCTCGAGTACATAAGTTATTGGAGCGAGTGGAAGCCGGACATCATCGTCTCGTCCGACTGGCAGACGGGACTCGTGCCAAATTATATGAAGACTTTGTACAAAGACGACCCGGTGATTTCGAAAATCGTTTCCGTTTTTTCCATACACAATCTATATTTTCAGGCGATGTTCGACCACAGGTTTGTTTCCGAAATGGACAACGACGACGGCAAGAGTCCGATTCCGCCCATTGTCGGCGACGGCCGGATGATAAAAATCAATCCGATGCGTCGCGGCATCATGCACGCCGACGCCGTGAACACTGTCTCGCCGAATTACGCCAAAGAAATTCTGACGAAAGATTACGGCGAGCTCCTCGACGATTTGCTCCGCGAACGCAGGAGCGTGCTTTCCGGAATCCTAAACGGCATTGATTATGAAGTTTGGAATCCGGCGACCGACGGCGCCATAGCAGCCAAATACGACGCCGAACATGTTTTGGAACGGGCGAAAAACAAGGCCGCTCTCCAAGAAAGATTCAGTCTCACGGAAGACAAAAACGCTTTCATTCTCGCCATCGTCTCGCGCCTGACGAAACAAAAAGGCTTTGACCTTCTGCCGAATGTTTTGGACACCCTTCTCCGCGAGCTTCCGATACAACTCGTCGTCGTCGGCGACGGCGAAAGCGATTTAATGGGATATTTTCAAGACTTAGCGGCAAAACATCACGGTCGCGTGGCGGCGCATTTGCAGTTTGATTCGGTCTTGCCTCACCCCGTTTTCGCCGGCGCCGACGCCCTCATCATGCCGTCAAGGTTTGAGCCGTGCGGACTGACCCAAATGGAAGCCATGCGTATGGGCGCGATTCCGATTGTCAGAAAAACCGGCGGTCTCGCGGACTCCGTGGAAGATTACGACCCGTCGAAAGAAGCCGGCACGGGATTTGTCTTCGAAAAATTCGATTCGATGTCTTTTCTCATCGCCGTGGTGCGAGCTTACGAAACTTTCCGCGACAAAAAAGCTTGGGCGAAAATGATAATCAGGGCTCTCCAAAAAGATTTCTCTTGGGATGTGTCCGCGAGCAAATATGTGAAGTTTTTTAACGAAGCTTTGGCGCGTAAAAACAAATAATTTTTTATGCGCTGGGCGAACTTTTTACATATCTATCAGCCGGCCGACCAGCAGCCAGACATTCTCGAAGCGATTGTCGCTCAAAGCTATCGTCCGATTCTTTCTCACATCGCGACGAACAAGAAAGTCAGATTGACGCTCAATATTAACGGCGCCCTTCTGGAACTTTTCGACAAATACGGCTATCGGGATTTGATTGACCACATCAAGACGGCTCTCGACGAAGGCAGAATAGAACTCACCGGTTCGGCGAAATATCACGCTTTTCTTCCTCTTCTCGGAGAAGAAGACATAATCCGTCAGATAAAAATCAACACCGAAACCTTACAGTTTTATTTCGGAAAAAAATGCGTTCCGAAAGGTTTCTTTCCGCCGGAAATGGCTTACGCTCCGAAACTTGTTCCCATTATAGAGAAACTCGGTTTCGAGTGGCTCATCCTCGACGAAATAGCGGAAAGCGGTGAGGTCGGCAAAGTTGATTATACGAAAGTCTATCAGATAAAAAATTCGAAGCTCCAAGTTTTCTTCCGCGAGAGGCGGATGAGCAATCTCATAATGAGCGCCGTCGTCCGTTCGCCGGAAACTTTACGCGAAGCGATGAAAGACGACATGGAATCTCCGCGCTATCTCATCACGGCCATGGACGGCGAAACTTTCGGACATCATCGGCCGGGACTCGAGAAAATGCTTTTCGATATTTTCACTTCCCCGGATTTCGAACTCATTCAAATTTCCGACATTCCGAAATTTTTCAAGGAGACACTGGAAGTTTCGCCCGTTTCTTCGACTTGGGCTTCGAGCAAGGAAGACATAGACAAAAACATTCAGTTTCTATCGTGGAGCGATCCGGAAAACGCCATTCATCATTGGCAGTGGGAACTTTTCAAGCTCACCGAGCACGCGGCGCGAAGTATGGACAAGAAGCACCCGCGTTTTGCCGACGTCGAGAAAAGAATGGACATAGCGACGGCAAGCGACCATTTCTGGTGGGCCTCCGCAAAGCCTTGGTGGTCGGTCGAAATGATTGAAGACGGGGCATACCGACTGCTCGACACGATACGAATGGTGCCGGATATCGACAAAGAAACAGTCGCTCGGGCGTCTGACTTGTACGAAAAAATCGTCTCGACAGCTTTCAATTGGCAGAGAACGGGGAAAATCCGCGAAATGATGCGCGAACAGCAGTCTGTCACGAGGATTCCTTTCAAAGACCGGACTATCGGAAAAGGCGGCGATGAAAAAGGCGTCTATCACGCATTTATCGATATGATGAAAAAATTGGAGCACGAAGCGACGAAAAAGGGCGAATATGAAAAAGCCATTCTCTGGCGCGACGCCATTTTCAAATTGGAAAACAAACTCGACATTTACGACACGGTAAACGCCATCGACCTTCTGCGCGTGGAAATCCCGCACGACGAAGTCGAAGCGACGATTCAAAAATACAAAGACAAATATTCCGCGATGCGCGGCGGCCAGCCGGAGCAGAGGGGAGCGTGATTATTTAAATTCTATCGGCGGGACTGTTTTGTAATTCGGATTTTTGACGAATTTTGGCTGACCGTTTTCTTCGATGCAATAATACGCCGCGCCGTGAAGTTTCTTAATGGAGCGTAGTCGGCATGGCCCGGCATTGAAATCGCTTTTTTTTCTCCGAAATCAACAGGGGAGTCATCGCTCGTTACGAGCCAGCTTTTTCCGGTATTTTGGCGAGATGTCCATAGCCGGCAGGGATAATCTTTTTCACCCTCTTTTACTTTGACCGCGCGGAATTCTACGATTTCATCATCGAGTGGCTCCGCCTCAAGCAAGCCGTTTCCTCGCTTGTGCGCTTCGCTAAGACTTACGCGCTCGGAACCGATTGCTCTCGGCGGCGCTGTAACAAAACATATCCTTCTCCAGCGAGGGACTTGGACTTCGCTCAAATCGTTGACATGATAGTGGCCATAGGATTTTATGTATTCGCCACCGACCGTACCCGATTCCCAGACGGTGATATTTTTTTTGCCTTTGCCACCGCGAATCATATAATCGTGACCTTTCGGCCCTTCGGCACGCGGTGTCATCAGAACATCTTTCATTTCTTTGGCTTTTCTTTCGGCAAAAGGAGGTTTCATAAGCAGTTAATTGTAGACCAAGAGCGCCTGTGTTGGTATTCAGTGGTTACAATTTATTTAATCAACATTATGTTTTTCACAGGACTTTCTTGGGTTTCAAATAATCATCGCCACCGTGGTGACGTTCCCAGCCGGCTGGCTCTGTTTTCTTTTCGCCATTTCTTTTCAGAAATAAGTATTTATCAAAGAAATGGGCAGACGCGGAATCGGTTACCAGGAAGAACGACATAAGACAGGGAATGTTTAAAAGTTTCTCCGTCGTCATCGTCGGCGAATTCATAATGTCCATCGTAGCCGCCTCTATCGTCCATCACTCTTGTCATCACGCGCTTCTCCCACGTATTTATCCTCGCCCTTTCCGTCTGGGTGGCCTTCACCAAGTCACAACAAATGAACGATGTTCTCTCGCAGTAAGCTAACGTGGAAATGTTACCCGCCATTACCATAGGGGTAAAGAATTTCTTACTCTCTTCGTCAATATTAATCATTTTGCGTTTATTCAACAGATAAATATATGAAAAAATCAATCGCCGCGGCGATATTATTCTATTTATTTTTATGCCAGAAGTTGATTTCATGAGGCCCAACCCACAAGATAAAAAAAAAAAAAAAAAAAAAAAAAAAAACAGTGGCTGCGAAAACTTTCACTATCCAGCAACTGGTCTCAATTTTTCATTTATATCTGGCATTATTCCCGACCAATCAGATTGCCCACCGCCGAGAAGATCATACGGATTTGCCTATAAGAGGCTACTTTACGAAATCCTGTCGCGATTCAGTCTGTGCCTGTACTTCAACCACTCCAACCACAACGCCGACAAAACAGACCCTACTTCTTGACGACACGACTATTTTCCAGTGGTCAAGATCAATTTTAATATTCTTATGCCATCACTATGAACGGCGCCCGTGATCTTGGCCAAGACATTACCAACCAATTGGCGCAGGCGGCCGCTTTATAGCCGCGAATTCGAGATTCAATATTGTGTACACCGTCGTCTCATCGAATACGCCGCACACATACACAAAATATGATTGCAACTATTACGGCACATTCGAGTGTCAAGGATGCGTTTGCTTTGGCAGCCGCCCAGAACTCGATGCCAATTTCGTGTCCAGTTTTTCCGTTGCCGACGGATATATGTTTTTCTATGACCTAAACGGTCTTCTCTCAACCTCGGCGGCGGCCCGGGGTCCGGCACGCCTTAAAGTTTCTTGAAAGGAGGGATTACAGCGCACGCAGTCGTCGATGGCTGTCGATGCAGGCTCGTGGGGGTGGTCAAACCGATCCGAACTATACGGGAGAATCAATTATTCTTCACGAATTCGATAATCAGATAGACAGCACGCTCCAGAATTAAAATTATTCCTGCGCGCCACTCGGCCTATCAACGAACCAGGCCCGACAGAATTGCGAGAGCGGAAAAAAAAAGACTAGCGGCTATTTCTCAAAGTTGTTACACTGGTGTTGTCAATAATGTGTAATCCCTCCCCCCCCCCCCCCCCCCCCCTCTATAAAAAAAAAAGCTCATCAAACTATGAAAAACCAAAAAGTTTGCGGTGGTTGCTTGGACGATTGTGATAATCGCGATTCTTGTGGTCGCCGCAGGGATTTATTTGTATAGAAAAATCCTTATATACCATTTTATCCAGCTCAAACGACAGTAACTACTCGAACTGCAGACTGCGACTACTCTAGGTAGATCTAAATGCCTCAAAGCCAATCTCCAACTCGAATGTCTATTCGTTACCGGAATATAATTATCAGAATCTAACCGTAAAAGTTTGATGAGCAGGTAAATTTCCTAAGCAGCAGTGCGGCGTCGGAGTCTTGGCTGACTGTCGGAGAGGACCCGGTCACGAATTATTCTCTTCTTTCCGCCTCGTGCCAAAAAGCCTCGGTTTACCCATCTATGACTGTTCAACAGGTTTTAGGTATCGATGCTTCAAGCGATGCGTCGCAAGTGAACAAAGGCAACTACTCGGTATTTGACCAAGATACTTTGTCGAACATACCGGCATTGTATTCCGAAGTTCCGGCGCCCCATCATCCTGGTTCCGAATTGATTGGTTTTGAGAGTAATGGCTGGATATATAAATTTATCTTCTCAAATCCGCAAGACGCAAGGAATCAAAACAGTTTTATCATTTCTGTTCCATCGGATGTGCAGAGTAACGGCGTTATCAAAATATATTCCATTTCTCCTGCTTCAGGTCCTGTCGGGACCGAGGTAACTCTCAAAGGAAATTTCACCGATGGCGAGTGGGGAGGACCGGAAGATTCTACGGAAGTAGTCATAGAAAATTCTGCCGGTCAAAAATCCGTTGTGGAAGATATGCCGGCCAACGATACCGCCGTTTTTCCCGTGCAAAACACAATGTCTCCAGGCACGTATACCATTTACTACGAGAATACTTATTTCAAAGAAATTAGTAATGGCGTGACGTTTACGGTCACTTCTCAATAAAAATATGAAAAACCAAAAAGGTTCGGCGGTTGTCTGGACGATTGTGATAATCGCGATTCTAGTGATTGCCGGCGGGATTTATTTTTATTCGAGAAATAATGCGGTATCAAGTCCCG
>CAWJEP010000002.1:0-16643 GCA_963841935.1 uncultured bacterium | reverse complement strand
TATCAAGCCGGCCAAGAATCCGAGTGGCGGCTTTACCCGGCATTCGAGATGGGTCGGCGTCCGTTTTTCGACCTGTTGCAAGCCGGGAAGAGTCTTCGCCGTAAATTCGAGATTCGTGATTTGGTCGTAAACCGTCTCGACGGGCGCATGAGGAAGTGTTCATAACCAGAGAGGTTCATTGGTTCACATTCCCCTATTCTGAGTGAACTTGGACAAAATGGCCCGACCTGTCGGGCACGCATGCTCGAACTGCCGAAGCACGGCAGGCCTTTGGTTGAGTGTCTGGATCGTTCAGGTCGATGATTCCGAAAGTGCCGGGTTTTCCGTTACTACGCGGTTTGCACAATGTTTCGCAGCCTGTCGAACTTGATGCTACTCACGTCGCTTATTGCGATGTCCTCGTGTGCTGTTTCGGCGCGGCCGCACTCGGTGTGCAGAGCCTGGGCCGACTTCAACACATTTTTAATGGCCCCCGCATTGTACCTGGAGCAGGACGATCATCTCCCCTATCCGGCCACGCAGGTTGGCTATTACCGCTGGATGTACGACAAGGATCCCGGTCATCAATATGCCTGTCTCGGCGTGGTACCGCCGCAGAAGCTGTTCGAATTGCGATGCCCGTAAGTACCCGGCGATCAGCCCTTTGAATATCAAGTCTATTTTCCAGCGGGTGTGCCTCGGCCGAGCGACGATTTATGGGGGAATAAGCTGCCCGAGCCAATCAACGTTTCGGCCCCAATGCATGCGGAAACGCACCCCGGTCCGGGCGGGTCTCCAGGCAACTCTCCGCCGCTAAACGGGCCGTCCCCGATGCTGCCACCTTCGCCGGGTTCTGACACGAACCTGCAGGCGCCGGTCAGTGCACGGTTCCGCACGCCGCGCACCCCAAACCGTGAGGCGGGCGCATACTAGAAAAAAACAGCGCGCGATTGCCCTCGTTCGACCTTCCGGCTCCGCAGCCCAAGCCGCTTGACGACAACCCGGCGCCCCTGATTGGTCCGGCCGCTCAACAAGGTCCCAACTTGCGGCTTACCACCGGCCAGCCGATGTCAGCGAATGCGGAAGCGACGCCCAGCCCCGATTCTGTCTGGCCGCGTTGAGCCGAGTCGTGGCGAATTCCAGGCTCGCTTCGCCATACAACAGCTGAACATTCACCGATCGTGCGTGGTAACTCACGGACCGATCGCGCAAGGCAGGCGTCGGCGTGTTCATTTTTCGCGCCGAACTTTGCGATCGCCCAATCGCATTTCGATCCAATACCCACCACGCAATTTGGGTTGCCAGCGATGACACCAGATTCCATATGCCGGACACGATGTCTTGCTTTGGGAGAATTGAACCGGCTCGAATTTCGGAGTATTTCCATGAAGGAACCGTATCTGCAGCTTGTCGGTTCGGTTCGGCCCGCCCCAGGTGATGCCGAGCACGCGATATTCCGTTTTTCCATTCAACCTCCACGCTTCCACGCGGACCGGGATTGCGACCTGATCGATCGTGGCCGGGTAGTAATCGCGGGCCAGTTCGGGTGCAAGTCCCCGGCGGCTGTGGATTCAATTCATCGATGTGCATCTTCTGAAACGTGCGGCTGGCGAACTCCTGCATTTTGCAGCGTGGCCGGTTGATCGCCGTCGACGAACTTAATCTGGTTCACCCACTTCACCTCAACGTCCATGTTTCCGCCGCGATTTTCTTGTTCCGATTTCAAAATGTTTATGCCTCGCATTTTTAAAGACGAAAGCAAAAGACGATTTAACATCGTCGCGCCGAGTTGGCTTTTTATGTCATCGCCAAGAAGCACCAACCCATTGTCTTCAAATCGTTTTTTCCATTCGGAAATGGTGGCAAGCGGAGTCGGTATGCAATTTACATAACTGCATCCGGCTTGGAGTGCCGCCTCCGCGTACACGCGAGTGGCTTTTTCTCCGCCAGTGGGTATAAGATTTAACACCACGTCCGTTTTTGATTCTTTCAAAATTTTCGCGACATCGGCTATTGGCGCGCCACTCTCACGCACGAAAGAACCTTTCATTTCGTCTATTATTCCGTCCAGTGTCGGGCCTCTATGAACAACGGCGTCGTATTTTAGCGGCTCAGATATTTTTAAAGTCACATTTGAACCGAGAGAGATGGCTTCGTGGAGTTTCTTGCCGACCTTGCGATCGTCAACGTCAAAAGCTGCGACAAAATTGATATCGCGCACGTGATAACCGCCAATGACAGGATTGATCAACCCTCTGCGCTCTTCTGGATTTTTCGTATAAAATGCAACACCTTCGACAAGCGCTTTGGCGAAACTTCCAACACCAACAATCGCAACATTTATTTTTTTCATATTCCGCTTTTTATTTGGTGCCGAGACCCGGGGTCGAACCGGGGACCTACCGCTCTTCAGGCGGACGCTCTACCAACTGAGCTATCTCGGCATATAAAAACCTCTATTGAGTCGCTTGCTTGTAATCGTTGATAATCTGATTCAAGTTCAGATTGCCCGACGATGTCGCGGGCGACACGGAAGTCCCCGTGTCGCCAATGTTTACCGCGTCTTGAAGACTATTTATATATGGCTGAATGAGCCAAAACGACGCCACGGAAAGCACGATAATGAGAATCCAGTAAACCCAGCGCATGATGCCGCTTAGGCGCTGGGAACTCTTCATTTTCTTCAACATTTCGTTGTTCTCTTGCGAGAGTGAAAATGTCTTTTGCAAAAGGTCTTTTTCTTCCGGCGTCATAAAAACACTATAGCAAATGCGGGTGATTTTTCAAAACCTTTTTCGAAAGCTCGTAGACCGCCCAGCCGATGACGATACCGAGCACGGCTCCGCCCAAAATGTCCGACGGATAATGCACGCCGCCCATAATGCGTCCGATGCCGATGATAATTCCGAGAGTGTATAGAAACCACCCGAATCTCCTGTCATAAAAAAATATTGATGTCGCCAAAGCGAACATTACGATGGTGTGGCCGGAAGGAAATGACGGCGCCGTGTCCACTATTAGATTGTGCGTGAGCGAAAGAGCCATAAAAGGCCTGACTCTGTCGTAAAACAGATGTATCGCCGGCTCGACGACAAGTCTAGCGAGAAAGACCGACGCGACGGCTTCAGCGTACGGCAAAAGATTTCTTATGCCTCCTTTTTGCCACATACGATACGCGTGCCAAAAAACGAAAAGAACTACGAGGTATATCAAATACTCTCCGCAAAAGACAATGAGAAAATCCAGCCAGGAGAATCGGCCGGAGAAATCGTAAAACCAGTAAAAAATCGAGTGGTCCAAAGCGGCAAGATTTTTTAATATCGCCATACTTTTATTATAGCAAATGCCCCCGGTGGGAATCGAACCTACATCAGCTCGTTAGGAGTGAGCCGTTCTATCCATTGAACTACGAGGGCGACTATTTAATACCGAGGAGTTGCGAGAGAGTCCCTTTGTCGAAACCAACCACGATATCTTCGCCGACTTCGATGACAGGCACGCCCATCTGGCCGCTTTTGTCTATCATCTCTTCCCTTTTCTTGGCGTCGGCGGCGACATCTACCTCGGTATAGGAGATACCGTTGGCTTTGAAGAATTCTTTGGCTCCTTTGCAATAAACGCAGGTGGGAGTCGAATATATGGTAACTGGTTTCATCGATTGAAATGATTAACTCTTATGCGTATAGTTTAGCATATCAAGAAATTTTCCGCGAGATTAGTTTAGTGGCAGAACTGGTGCTTCCCAAGCATCGGGCGCGAGTTCGATTCTCGCATCTCGCATATTTATAGGTTCGTAATCCAATTCCAAATTCGGGAAAAGAAGCCTTGCGGCGCGGCGCTTTGCGCCGCGCCGCTTGTCGCCGTGTTTACGAGAACAATCTCTTTTTCGCCGGGCAAAACGGCACCAAATTTCTCCTGAAGCTCATAAGTGGTGCCGCTTGGACTCTCAAGCTCCGCCGTGGATGACGCCAAATACGTTTCTTGATTGGTAAGTGACGCCAGTTCGGCCTTGAGTTCTTGCTCGTCGGAAACGCTGCCGCGATATTTCCAAAAAATGTCCCAGACGCCGCGAATCATAAAAAGCGCGACGATAACCAAGAGAATGACTATGGCGCGCGAGTAAATTATTTTTTTGATTCGCTGTCTTTTTTTAAACTCGTTCATTTGTGCTATATTATATCGTATGTTACTCAATCCGAAACACAGAAAAACTATGGGCTATGTCTGGGGTGTGATTTCCATAATTATGGTTCTCGGCATGATTGCGCTTTACTTCCCCGCTCTCTGGACGAGATAAAAAGAAAAACGGCGGCGCATAGGAATGCGCCGCCGTAAATTATCTAAATCAAAACTTATGCGGGAACGAGAGCCGGGCAGACGTCGTCCCAGACGTCGTCGAGCCAGTAGTAGTCCCAGTACCACCTGCGGCTGCGCCAGTAGAGGTAACGCACATAGAGGTTGCCGTCCGAGTTGCGGTATATCGTGCCCCAGAAGAACACTGCCTTGCCTTTCCACTCTTCGGGGATGAGGTGCTGATTTCCATTTTTGAGGAGGAAGTCCAGCAGATTGGCGTTGTAGGGGTTCTTCTTCGATATGAGTTTGCGAAGTTTGTGGCCCTCGACATACCGACGGTCCGTCTGACCTTCATCGAGATGAAGCCGGACTTTCGTCGGGTCCCAGACGAACTGGCCGCCCTTTTGGTGTTCCTCGACGGACCAGCCGTCGGGGATGAAGGGAGCGGAGGAGAGGTCGACGGAGGAACAAGAAATGTTCGTTCCGAAATTTCCGTCAATGAGCTTTTGAAGCCCAGCGACAAGAGATTGCGGATCGTGCGGATAACCGCCCCTTTGACGAATCTGGCGCTTCAACTCGTGGAGCTGACCGTCGAGCTTCTCATACATATCACCTGTGACAATAGTCGCCATGATGACCTTTGTTTATTTTGCGTGCCATGACCAAAAGCGGAATGCTTTGGCCTCGACACGCGCGCCGTCCCTTTCGGGCTTTGTTTTTACGGCGCTATCAAGGAACTAACCAATAAACTATACATAATTAAAATTCTGTGTCAATAGAGAGCGTCTTACTCTCCGGCTCGCATCATTTTGACGAAGACTTCCTGCGGAATGTTCACATTGCCGCGTCCGCGCTCGAGCATTCTTTTCTTGCCTTCTTTTTGCTGTTCCCAAAGTTTCTTTTTTCTTGAAATGTCACCGCCGGAGAGATGCGCCGTGACGGTTTTCTTCAGCGCGGAAAGTGTGCGTGAAGCCAAGATTCTGCCGTCGGCTTTGCCCTGGATTTTCGTTATGAAAAGCTGTTTGGGAAGAATTTTGTGAAGTTTTTCCACAGCTTCTTCGGCTTCATCATAAGCTTTCGCTCGCGAGACCACGCGAGCGAAAGCGGCAATCGGCTCGTCGGCGACCAAAATGTCGAGACGGACGACATCGGCATTGCGCATTCCTATGGGTTCGTAAGAAATCGAAGCATAGCCGGAAGTGGCGCTTTTTATTTCGTCGAAAAAATTCCTCATAAGCTCGCGCAGGGGCATCTCGACCTCGGTCTCCGTCCTGCCTTCGCCGAAAGTCGCGCTGTTGCCCATCACACCCTCGTGCTCGTGAATGATTTGGCTTAATTTTCCGATGTAATCGTGTGGAGCGATGATTTTGAGATTAATCCACGGCTCTTCGACGGAAACTATTTCGCCATCGTCGGGAAAAAGCGGCGGCGAATATATGATTTCTTTTTTCCCGTTCCTTTTTGTCACATTGTAGACGATGGATGGCGTTGTAACGACGAGATTTAAATTAAATTCCCTGCGCAAGCGCTCCGTAATGATTTCAAGATGAAGCATTCCCAAAAATCCACAGCGAAAACCGCGGCCTAAAGTTCCCGAGGCTTCTTCTTCGTACGTAAAAGCCGAATCGGAAAGCGACAGGCGCGAGAGCGCCTGGCGCAAAAGCACGAGATCGTCTTGGCTTTCCGGATAAATCGAGGCAAAGACGACGGGCGCAGGACGCGCGTAGCCCGGAAGTTCGGGAAGTGAACTTTTTTCCAAAGTAATCGTGTCTCCGACAGAGGCAATGCCGGGACTTTTGACACCCGTCACAATGTAGCCGATTTCGCCGGCGGAAAGTTCCGCTTGCGGAATTTCCGCCGGCGAGAAAATGCCGACTTCCGAGGCGACGAAAGATTCCTTTGAGTTTCTGAATATGAGTTTGTCCCCCGCTTTTACTTTGCCGTCTATGACGCAGATGAAGGTAACGACGCCGCGATGATTTGAATATTGAAAATCAAAGACTAGGGCGCGGAAATCTTTGTCCGGCAAGTCCGACCGCGGGGGCGGAATTCTTTTGACTATCTCTTTCAAAAGATTTTCCACGCCTTCGCCGGTCTTGCCGGAAACTTCGAGAATATCTCCTTGCGAAATCGACAGAAGCTCGGCGATTTCCGTTTTCGTTTCTTTGACGCGAGCGAGAGCGGAATCTATTTTGGAAACTACCGGAATGATGGTGAGACCCGCCGCGCGCGCGGCGAAAAGCGTGGTCAAGGTCTGGGCCTGCACGCCTTGAGTGGCGTCGACTAAAAGCACCGTGCCTTCGACGGCGCGCATAGCGCGCGAAACTTCATAGGAAAAATCAATGTGTCCCGGCGTGTCTATGAGATTTAGAATGTAATCTTCGCCGACTGTTTTGAATTTCATCCTGACCGGCTGCATTTTGATGGTGATGCCGCGCTCGCGTTCGAGTTCCATGCTATCGAGCACCTGTTCCATCATTTTTCTTTTCTCAATCGTACCCGTGATTTCAAGCATCCTGTCGGCAAGGGTGCTCTTGCCGTGGTCAATGTGGGCGATAATAGAAAAATTGCGAATGTGTGAAAGCTTCATGCGTCCACGCACTCTAGCAAAATTATTGAGCTACAGGAAGAGTCGCCGATTTCTTGGACGAAGCGGCGGCGGGAGGAATCGGGGCCTTGCCGGCTTGGAGATTTTTGAGAATTGACGCGACGGAGGCATTAGTTGGATTTGCCGCAGCTAGAGTTTCAAACTCCGATATGGCGCCAGTGGTGTCTTTCAAGTAATAATCCGAGAGTCCGAGGAAATATTCGGCGTTGGCGTATCCCGGAGATAGCGTGATGGCCTGATTTAGAGCGGCGGCGGCGTCGGTATAATCGTTCTGATTATATTCCAGAAGGCCGAGTTCAAAGAAAGTGCCGGCGTCAGTCGGAGAAAGAACGGTGAGGGCTTTGACGGCGTTGGTCGCTTCCGGAAGTTTGTTCTCCTGAATATAAATCTGCGAGAGTAGGTATATGGCGTCGGCGTAATCATTCTTTTCGGAAATGGCTTTGGTGGCATCGGTTTCGGCCGTGGCGTTGTCGCCTTTCGCCACGTCTATCTGCGCTAGGTCGTAATAGATTTCCGGGTCTTGGGGATTGAGAGACAAAGCCGTCGAATAAGCGGATTTGGCCGCGTCATAGGCGCCAGTCACTTTGAGCGCGACGACCGAGCCGTAGACTTTCGCCAGTTCGAGATAATTTTGATAATCGGTCGGGTCAAGAGAAATGGAACGCTGCGCGGCCTGAATGGCGGTTGAGAAGTCGCTTTGGAACTCCGTGGCGGCTTGGGATTGAGGCGTCGTAGTCGACTGAAGAAGGTTTGATATGCGGGCGAGATAAATGTCGGCCAGAATACGGGTGAAACGAGGGTCGGGATTAATGGCGAACGCTTTGGCGACGTAACCCTCGCCTTGGTCGAGATTGCCCGTGGCGGAGAGAACGGAATTGCCGTGCTGAAAATAAACTTCGGCGACGATTTTAGTCGTGACGGCGTAACCTAGGGCAACGGAACCGACTATGACGAGAACCGTGAGTAGAATCGAAACGAAATTCTTCATGGGATTGTCCAGAAAGACGAAACGTCGCGTGGCTACTATGTCTTGCGACACGGCGACCGAAATGAATAGACCGCTAAACACGAACGCCAAAGCCATAAGGGTCTCGCTCGGAACGGACGTGAAAACGAAAATCCAAAGATATATGGAGGCGGTAAGAGTTGAGGTCAATAGGTAAGAACCAACGGGATTTTTCGCCGGAGAGAAAACCGCCCGCACACCTTTTATCAGAAACAAAAGAACGAACGCGAGAGCGCCCAGTAATCCGACCAGGCCAATGGTCACGAGCATGCTGGGAATAAAGCCGATACCGTAATTGAAATCAATATTCCAGAAAATGGTGCCGTTGACCGCGGATGGTTTGTTGACAAGCCACGCGGAAACGAAACGGTCTGGACCAATGCCGAACAAAGCGTGGTTCGAAAGGGTCGCTTGAGAGATGTCCGACGTGGCGCTCCAAGACGGTCGCACGTCCACTTCGGAGGTCTGAGTGGCGCCGGAGATAATGTTTCCGAGCGACGAACCGAAGAAAATAAAGACCAGCGAAATGACCAATACCACGGACGCTCGCACCGGAAATTTGCGGACGGGATTATTTCTGTTGAATGAAATACCGTAAATCAAAGAACCGAGAGAAAAGAGACCGAGGACTATCCAAACTTGGGAAAAATTGATAAGAACAAGGAATCCGAGCGAGACGACAAAGCAGACGTAAAGTAAGGTTCTGGCTATCTTGGAAAGAGAGATTTTTTCCAGAGTGAGCGTCGAGAGAATCCCGGCGAGACCGAAGAAAACCGCCAGGTCGTCCCATGAACCTATCATGTTGGCGGTTGGAGAAGTGAAGACGGCCAAGGAAACGGCGGGAAAGACAAGATGAACGACTTCAAAAAGCGCCACGACGAAAAAAGATACGAACAGCACGACGTACGAATAGAAAACTTTTTCTTCGTTGTTGAGAATCAGAGGAGCGAGCAGAAACAAAATCACCAAAGCGACGATGGACACTAGGGAACCTTGGTCGAGGCCGACGCCAAATATCGAAAGCGTCATATTGCCGGAGAAAAAAGTCGCGAGAGCGTAAGTCAAAAGAAAAATAACCGCGCTACCGTAGGCCCACGCGCGGGGAAAGGAAAAAGCTCCCTCTTTTATTCTGGCAAGCAGAAAAACGACGAGAAGCAGAAGCGAACCGAGAATGACGAGGGCGGTCTTTACGGTCGTGAAAGGCGCCGAGGCCGACGGTATGAAAAACACCGGAACAAGAAATACTAGCGCTTGGAAAATATAAAACGATATGGAATCGAGGACCGAGGTTTTGTTCTGGTTCATAATAATGCTTTTAATTTGATAATGGTAACTTTCAGTATATTAGATGGTTCAATGGCTAGCAAGAGAAAAGGCGCGCCGCTTCGCGGCGCGCCTTTTCATATGTCTTTGCCTATAAGCCGAATTCTGTATTCGCCTTATCGGCGAACGACAGCCATCTTTCTGTCTCGTCTGTTACCAGACGGATCAAGCGGCACTTCCGCCTCATCGGCGGACACGGCCTTGCACACGGGTAAGAGTTTGGCTGTTTCACTTCCGCGTTTCCACGGACATATTCCCGAGGGAACCCTCTGCCTTTCGGCTTTGGCATCACTGCTCGCATCTCACGGATTACTCCGGACGGGCGTTACCCGCTACCTTGCTCCCGCCGATGAGGCGGGGTGTGTTCGGACTTTCCTCTAACGCTTCTTGCGAAGCTTTAGCGACTGCCCGACAAAGACCAAAATATAATACAATGAAATAAAAAAGAAATCAATTCCCTACTCTTTCTTCTTTTCGCTCGCGTGGGAGTCCACTTCGTAGTTGGTGTTCTGGGCTTCGAAGAAATTTACTAACTCAAAAACATCGGTCGAGGTCGCCATCCATTTCGCCGGATTGGTGGCTTTGTAATATATAGGAAGACCAAGTTCTTCGAGGCGTCTGTCGGCGACATACTGAACGTATTGATTCACATAGTCGGCGTTGAGTCCAAGAATTCCCTTCGGAAACAAATCTTTGTTGTAAGCGGTTTCAAGTTCGACGCCTTCGATGACGAGATTTCTGATTTCGTTGGCGAAATCTTCGGTCAAGAGCTCCGCGTTCTCTTCCAAAATATTATGAACGAGATTTATGCCAAATTTCAGGTGGAGAGACTCGTCGCGCAAAACCCAATTTATCATCGAGCCGAAATTGCGAAGCTTGTTTCTCTGGCGGAAAGAAAGCATCACCATAAATCCGGAATAAAACCACGTGCCCTCCATCACGATGTTCGTGACCACCAAGTTTCTGATGAAATCTTTCTTGCCTTCGACCGTCTCGACATCGAGTTTGACATCCGTCATCCTTTTCAAATATTTCATTATGAAAGCTTCCTTGGCTTTCATCGACGGCACTTCGAGATGAATGTTGTAAATTTTTTCTCGGTCGAAAGGAAAAGTTTCGAGAACATATTCGAAAGCCACGCAGTGGTTCGCTTCTTCCCACATTTGTTTGGCGAGATAGAGGTGACATTCCGGAGACTTTAGATACGGATAGACGCCGAGAGCAAGCACCCTGTTGACCACGAGTTCCGCTGGATTGAAAAATGCCATGACGAATTTTACCGCGTGCTGTTCGTCCGGGGTCATTTTCTGCCAGTCGTCGAGATCTTCTTTGAGCGGGATCTCGTGCGGAAACCAAGTGTTGCGCACCGCTTGGTTGTATAAATCATAAGCCCACTTGTAGCGCAGAGGGTGGAGGTTTACATCTTCCGGTGAAGCTTTTCCTATTAGCATAAATTATTGGCAGGCGTCGCAGATAGTTTCCTCGGATGGGTCGCTCGGGGCGAAAACTTTTCTGCCGTTTATTACTTTAAATGACGGCTCGGCTTTTCTTTCCACGACAGGTTCCTGCAACTTTTTCTCTTCAACTTTTTCAATGCCGGCAATTTCCAAAGTTTTCTGGAGCGGCATGGCGAAAGTCTGCGGAGCTTTCGAAAGATTCTCGCTACTCATTTTGACTCCGCCAAATCCTACTTTGCCGATTTGCACCGCTTTGTTGACGGCGACGGTTGACTGCTCCGCCGTGTGGCGAGGTTTCATATGAAGATAATACGTCGTCTTCACGCCTTTTTCCCACGCCGTCTTGTAAATCTTCATCGTCTCCTCCACGTCGCGGGTTTCGAGATACATATTTCTCGAGAGTGCCTGGTCAACCCATTTCTGCGCGCGGGCGGCGACTTCGATGTAAGCGTAAGGCGACGTCGTGAAAGAAGTTTTATAAATGTCTTTTATCCTCTGCGGAATTTCTTCTATTTCCGAAATATCTCCTTGGCTTTCGATGATTTTGCCTTTGACTTTGTCCCAAAGATTAGCGGTCTTTAATTCTTTGACGAGGTTGTGGTTGAGGTCCATATATTTTCCGGAAATTTTATTTCTGGAAAAGACCTGCGCGAAACGCGCGTCGATCCCCGGAGTGGTGCCGACGACAAGTCCGATGTTCGCGTTCGGCGCGACAGCCATCAAAGTGGCGTTTCGCATTCCGTTTTTTACTTTGGCGCGGAGAATGTTCCAATCGAGGCCTTTGTGTTTCGATTCTTTATCAACGGTCAATTTTTTGCCTCGGTCGGCTTCAAGCATCTCAATCGAGTCGATTGGCACCATGCCTTTGCTCCAGCCGGAACCCTCAAAGTTCGGATAATTTCCTCGATCACGCGCGAGATTGGCGCTTTCGTCTATCGCCATGTAAGAAATGAATTCAAAAATCCTGTCGGCGAAATCCCAAGCTTCCGGATTGTCATATGAATATCCGAGTCTCTCGCAAGCGTCGGCAAAACCCATGACGCCGAGGCCCACCGCCCTGTTGGCTTTGTCGCTTCGCATGGCCTCGGCGACGGAAAGATTATTTATGTCGATGAGATTGTCCAATTGGCGGGTGGCGAGCCGAGTCGTTTCTTCAAGTTTCGCCCAATCGATTTCCCTGCCGCGCAAATGAGTGGAAATATTTATCGACGCGAGATTGCATACGGCGATATTGTTTTTATCTTGCGGCAAAGTGATTTCTGTGCAGAGATTGCTCATATGTATGGTGCCGGTGTTGTTGTTTAAAGCGCGCAAGTTTATCGGGTCTTTCCAAGTGAGCCACGGATGCGATGTCGATTGGAGAGTCGTGAGCATTTGGCGGAACTGTTCCGCCGCGGGAACCTTTCGAAACATTCGCATTTTGCCTTCATCGGCCATTTTGGCGTATTCGTTGTAGCGAGCGGCAAATTTGGCGCCGTAAAGCTCGTTTAAGTCTCCTGTTTCGGCTGGGTCAAACATATACCAATCCTCCCCCGCCTCCACTCGGCGCATAAACTCGTCAGATATGAAAGCCGCGGTGTTCGCCGTCCTCATTCTTACATGGTCGTCGCCGGCATTGTGCCTCCAATCGAGAAATTCGGGAAAATTGTAGTGCCAATTCTCCATATAGAAACACAACGCGCCTTTTTTCTTTCCTCCGCGCATGATGGCGTGAATGGCGACATCGATTATTTTGGCGAAAGATGTCGGACCGGAGGACGCTCCACCGAAATTCGATTTCAAGGGCGAGCCGGAAGCGCGGAGTTTCGTGATTGAAGCGCCGAGACCGCCGGAATCTTTCGAAAGCATCATGACATCGGCGACGGACTTGGCGATGTGCGCCATATCGTCGTGGATTTCCAAAAGAAAACAATTCGAGAGAGACGAACGGATTGTTCCCGAGCCGAGGCAAGTGGAACCGCCGGTAATATATTCGTGGCGGGAAAGTTTTTCGTAAAAACGAATGGCCCACTCAGTCGGATTTTTTTCGTTGTATGAAAGTCCCATGGCGATGCGCATAAAAAGAAACTGCGGGGTCTCGAGAAAAACATTATCGAAAGATTTTAGCGAGTAGCGATTCATCAAGCCGTCGAGTCCGGCGTAAACGAAAAGCTCGTCGCGCGAGACATCGAGCGCGGCGGCGATTTGTTCTAGGTCGAACTTCTCGACCATATTTTTATGGAGGCGATTTTGAGCGAGGCCTTCGCGAACATATTTCGAAAAGGCCGCGCGATGTTTTTCCGACAAATCTTTTTCGGAATCTTTGTCATAATCGCCGACGACTTTGCGATAAATCGTTTTGAGGAGGAGCCTCGTGGCGATTTTGTCGTAATCGGTGTCCTCTTTGATGTTTTGAACCGCCGTGGATATCGTCGCTTGGTCTATATCGTCGGTCGTAATGCCGTCGTAGAGAGTGAGGTTGGTCTCCGAAGCGATTTGCACGACCATTGCCGAAATATTTTCGAGACCTTTGGCGGCGCGCTCGATGGAACGATTGATTTTGTCCGCGTTAAAGGACTCTTTCGCGCCGCCTTGCTTTGTTATTGTAATGCTCATCGCTAGAAAAATTCTTTTTTAAATCGTCGGGAATAATTTTACACGAGCGGGTGGGAAAAAGAAGCGTTTATTAACACAATTTCCCATCAAGAAACAAAAAGACCGCGAGCGCAACAGAGATTTTCGGTCGCAAGAAAAAAACTATAGAATTATTGAATATTTATGGAGTAGTTTCAAAAGAAAGCAACGAGTCGAGAGTGATGTGAAGCCTCGAAGCGTCGCCCTCCGGCAGTTCTATGACATAAAGTGACGGCGTCGGAGAAAAAAATATTTGTGGCGGATTTTTTTCGTATGTTTCCGGCGTCACGTCAGTCGCGATGTAGGTAACTTTTTTATTTTGGTCGAGCCAAACCATATCCAAGGGAAAATTCATATCCTTCATCCACATATATTGAATGGCGGGCGAAGAAAAAACGAAAATCATGCCGGTTCCCTCTTGCAAACTTGTCCTGTCGGAGAGACCTTCCACCTGTTTGTCCAAAGTATCGGCGATTTGGGCGACAAAAGAGCCACTGGGCGCGGTAATTTTCGTCGTGGCGTATGAATATGCAGGCGAGGCAGAAGGCATTTGTGAATTTTCTGGTTTCGAAGCTGCAAACTTTTCTAAGGCCGAAACTATTCCGACCAAAACGAGGAGTATGACGAGAATAAAAAATATTTTCTTTCCTGAAAATTTAGTTTCCATTATTTTGTTTCCGAAAGAATTTTTTTCAAAACGTCGGCGATGACTTTCGGATTGGCGCTTCCTTTCGTTTCTTTCATTCCCTGCCCTACAAGAAATTGAAATGCCGCTTGTTTTCCGTTTTTGAAATCGGCGACGACGTTTTGATTTTCGGAAATTATTTTCTCCGCGATTTTCTCGAGTGCTTTCGTGTCACTCACTTGAAGCAAACTATTTTCTTGCGCAACTTTTCTCGCGTCGCCATCTTTTCCGAAAAGTTTCTCAATAACTTCTTTAGCGCCGCGAGATGAAAGTTCGTTCTTCTCAATCATTAAAATAATTTTCACCAGATTGTCGGCGGAAATTTTTGCCGCTTCATTTGAAATTATGTAATTGCTCGCTAGCGCGATTAAATCTTTTTTCTTTAGCGTTTCGGCGACTTCTTCAAAAAACTTCGCAAGCTCCGGATTCGATACATATATATGTATGTCGGCATCCTTTAGACCGAAATCCTTGGCGTAGCGCTTTCTTTTCTCCCACGGCAGTTCCGGCAGGTCTTTCTTTATGGCTTTTTCGGCAAACTCCGGTATTTCGGATATTCTAAGCTTGGGCAAATCGGGGTCGGGAAAATAGCGATAATCGTGGGAATCCTCCTTCTGACGCTGGGAAAATGTCTTGCCTTTGTCTTCATCCCAACCGCGTGTTTCTTGGATTATTTTTTCGCCTTTCTCGAGAAGTTCGATGTGACGTTTTACTTCGTAATCAATCGCCCGCTCTACCGCTTTAAACGAGTTTAGATTTTTGACTTCGACTTTCGTGCCGAATTCTTTGCTCGCGCTTACGGAAATGTTCGCCTCGACTCGCATCTCGCCTTTTTCCATATTCGCGTCGGATACACCAAGATATCGAAGAAGCAATTGAAGCTCTCGTGCGAAATCCCCCGCCTCCTGCGCCGAGTGAATCACCGGCTCGGTCACAAGCTCCATCAAGGGCACGCCGGCGCGGTTGAAATCAACGAGCGAAAAATCTCCCGTATCGTGCGTCGAGCTTGCCGTGTCTTCTTCGAGATGGACGCGCGTGAGGAGGACGCCGTTTAATTCCCCACCGCTTACGAGCGGATATTTGTACTGCGAAATTTGATAGCCTTTCGGAATGTCGGGATAAAAATAATTTTTCCTGTCGAACTCCGTGAAGTCGGCAATCTTTCCTCCGACGGAAACGCCGACGCGGATGACATGCCGGACCGCTTCTCTATTTATAACCGGCAATGTTCCGGGATGTCCCATGCAAATCGGACAGACATTTACGTTCGGTCTCGTCTCATCGGCGTCGTTTTTCGAATCGCAGAACATCTTCGTTCGCGTCTTTAGTTCCGCGTGAATTTCGAGACCGATTGTGGGAGTGTAATTCTTTCCGCTCATTTAATTTGTGAATTTGAAAGTCGAAAGAACTTCTCTCAATAAATCCTCATCGCTTGCATGAACGAAAAAATTCAGGGTATCTCCAACATTATAAATCGTATAAACGAGAAGGTTTCCTTGAGGACCACTTGGATCTTGAGAAACTTCCCAACTCTGACGTGCGTCCGTTGAATATGCCCCGACGATTTTCCCGCCTTGCGCAGAAATAGTGGCGGATTGATCACCTGGTTCAAATAAAACTTCGTATGATTTACCAATTTGAGCTGCGATTTCTTGTGACGTACCGAAAGAAATATGTCCGCCTCCAAGATCTATGGTCTGCCAATCTGGAGGTATACGCAAAGTAAATCCGTATTGACTGTTCGTGTACGTTTGCCAATTTATACTATTAGTTGAGGTCGTAGCAACGGTAAACTTGAAACTAGAAAGGATGTCATTTAACACGGGATCACTTTCTACTTCCGTCCACGTCGAAGTGCCCTCTGATATCTCCGGGATAAGTTTATACGCCGTTCCATTAATTATTGCGCAATATTCATTTGCATCTATAGAACTATCATACTCGGCACTTAAATCCTTCCCTAAATACATACCTTCAAAATCAACACCGTCTATAGTCATGTCTGACACCTCAGCACCATCAGCGGTGTCATCACAGTTAGGAGATTGGGATATATCCCCCCACGCTAAATCGTGAACAATAATTGGGTTACTCACTATATTTACATCTATTTTTTCTGTCGGAGAGACAACGAAAGAAGTGCTCGTACCGCCGCTTATGGTTGTTTCGTCTATTCCGGTACCGACAGGATATTGAATCGAAAATCCGTATTGACTATTTGTATATGTTTTCCAGATAGTCATATCGGTGGATGTCACAGACTGGTTTTGCCTCGGAGCAACCGCCGATTGTTTCGGCTGTGAATAGAAATAAATTCCACCGGCAATTATGACGATAGCGATTACAACGATAACCCACGCGAGCGCCGAACCTTTATTTTTGATATTAGTTTTTGAAATCATTGATTTGTAAATCTGAAAGTGGAAAGCATTTGATCTGTCACTTGATCGAGAAGAGAATTTTCAGAAGGAATGTGGGTTTTCTCAACAATTTGATATACCATGTTCCCTCTCATCGTAGAGTATGAAATAACATTAGCTGGACTGTTCATCCCACTGTAGCCCGCACTGAAATCTTGTCGATTAAACACGGTTCCATCGATGGTTACCGATGACATTTGAGGAGCCGATGGATCTTGAGTGTAAGGATTCGAATGCCCTTGATTAGAGACTATTATTT
>CAWJEP010000001.1:0-226187 GCA_963841935.1 uncultured bacterium | reverse complement strand
AAATGACGCGGAAAAAGCCGCGGAGATTTTGGGTTGGTATAAAAAAATATTCGGCGGCGATGTTTATTTGGAAATCACCCATCACCCGGATATCGATAATCACGAAGAGACAATGCGCCGCGCCGCCCTTGCGGCGCGGCGCGCCAAAGTTTCTTTAGTCGCCGGCCAAGAAGTTTATTATTTGAAACCCGAAGACAAGCTCGCCCAGCGCACGATGATGCTTGTTTCGACCTCGGGCGGAGACGCCATCGACAGAAGTCGGCTCGACGAGGACGGCGATTTTTTCTTTCATTTCAAACGAACAAGCGAAAGAATATTTCAGGGGAATGCCGGAAGCACTGGAAAACTGCGGAAAAATCGCCGCCGAGTGCAACTTGGAGCTTAATTTGGGAACTTGGGTGTTTCCAGATTTCAAATTGCCGAAAGGCGTTACTCCGGACGAGGAATTGAAACGATTGGTCTATGAGGGGTTCGAAAGACGCGGAGTAAAAAAAAGCGATGAAGCCGTAAAGCGCGTCGAATACGAACTTTCCATCATTAAAACTAAGGGCTATTCTCCATACTTTCTCATAGTCGCCGACCTTATGCGTTTCGCCAGAGAGAAAAATATTTTAAGCAATATCCGCGGCTCGGTCTCCGGCTGGATGGCGACTTATCTCGCGGGCATCACGAATATCGACCCACTGGAGTTCGAGATTCCCTTCGAAAGGTTTCTCAACCCGGACAGACCTTCGCCGCCGGATATCGACATGGATTTTGCCGACGACAGACGTGATGAAGTTATCGAATATACGAAACAAAAATACGGCGCCGACCATGTGGCGCAAATCGGAACTTTCGGCACCATGGCGGCGCGCGGTTCCGTGCGTGACGTCACGCGCGCCATTGGTTTTCCCGTCGAATTCGGCGACAAAATCGCGAAAATGATTCCTCTTGGTTCGCAAGGATTTCCAATGACGATAGACCATGCCCTCGAGCTGGTGCCGGAACTCAAACGTCTTTTTGAAACCGACGCCGACACGAAACGCGTCATAGATTTGGCAAAAAAAATCGAGGGTTGCGCCCGTCACATTTCCATACACGCCGCTGGCGTCGTCATCGCCCCGGGACCTCTCACGGATTACACGCCTCTTCAATACGACCCAAAGGGCGAAAACAAAATAATTACTCAATACGATATGTATTCGATTGAGGAAGCCGGTCTTTTGAAATTCGACTTTCTGGGACTGAAAAACCTTTCGATACTTTATCAATCGATACGATTCGTAAAAAAAATCTACAACGAGACGATTGAACTTCAAAAAATCCCGCTCGACGACAAAAAGACTTTCAATATTCTGGCGCGCGGCGAGACAGTCGGGTTATTCCAGCTCAACGGCGACGGAATGACGAGATATCTCAAAGACCTTCGCCCGACGACTATTCACGACATAAACGCCATGGTTGCTTTGTATCGCCCCGGCCCGATTCAATTCATCCCGGTTTTTATTGAATGCAAGCATGACCCGAAAAAAGTCAAATATTTGGACCCAGCACTCGAACCGATTTTGAAAAAAACTTACGGGGTTCTCGTGTATCAAGACGATTTGCTCATCATCGCTCACGACATCGCCGGTTACACTTGGGGTGAGGTAGACAAGTTCCGCAAAGCCGTCGGCAAGAAAATCCCGAAAGAGATGGCGGAACAAAAAGAGAAGTTTATTCGCGGGTGCGTGAAACATTCCAAATGGCCGCTAAAGAAAGCCGAGGAGCTTTGGAGCTGGATTGGACCATTTGCCGCTTACGCTTTCAACAAAGCTCACAGCGTATCATACGGCTGGATCGCCTACATTACGGCTTATTTCAAGACCAATTTTCCGGCAGTTTATATGGCAAACGTCCTGACGGCCGACTCAGGCGAAGTGGAAAAAATCGCCGAAACGATAAACGAATGCAAAAGAATGGGCATACCGGTACTCCCGCCGTCGGTCAACGAAAGTTTCGAAGATTTTTCCGTCGTGCCTAACGAAACGCACACTCCGGGAGTCGGCGAGAAAATCCGTTTTGGATTGAAAACAATAAAAAATTTCGGCGAGGGCATAGCCACCTCGATAATAGAAGAAAGAAAATTAAACGGCCGTTTTACTTCTCTTTCAAATTTCCTGTCGCGCGTCAAAGACAAAAATCTAAACAAAAAATCCTTGGAGGCACTCATCAAGGTCGGCGCTCTCGACGAGTTCGCTAACCGTTCGGAACTTTTCGGAAATATTGATTTACTTTTGACTTTCAACAAAGAACAGACCAAGGGCAATACTTCGCAAGATTCTCTGTTCTCTGCGGCAGGCGAAGCGTCCACGCTTCGCCTGCCGCCCGTCGCGGAAATCCCCAAGCAGCAAATACTCTCGTGGGAAAAGGAACTCCTCGGACTTTTTATTTCCGGACATCCTCTCGACAAATACCGCGAGACGCTCGGGAAACTCAAAGAAAATGTTTTGAAAATAAAAGAGCGGGCGGCGAAAGAAAAAGAAACGGAAGGTTTCGTACGTGAACACATCGTGACCATCGGCGGAGTCGTCGAAGACATGAGAATTATCAGAACGAAAAACAACGACGAAATGTGCTTCCTGCGCGTCGCCGACCTTACCGGCTCCATCGAAGCCGTCGTCTTCCCTCGCCTTTACGCAAAATTCAAAAATATTTTGGTTTCCGACAAACCGCTCGCGGTAAAAGGCAAAGTCAATGAGCGCAACGATACGATTTCCATTCTTGCGGAAAATTTCATGGAGCTAAAATAGTCTTTTGATTTCAGAGAGGAAAAAGGTTATTCTAGAACTCTATGACATCATCCCTAGAACACATCCGCCACTCGCTCGCTCACCTTCTCGCCGCGGCGATTTTGGAAATCTATCCGGAGGCGAAAAATACGATAGGTCCGGCCATAGACAACGGTTTTTATTACGATTTTGAATTTCCTAAAGGCAAAATTCCGTCAGACAAAGATTTGGAGACAATCGAGAAAAAAATGCGCGAGATTTTGAAGACTTGGAAGCATTTTGAAGGCAAAGAAGTTTCAGCCAAAGAAGCAAGAGCGTTTTTCAAAGGCAATCCCTACAAAATAGAACTTATCGACGAACTTGAAAAAAACAAAGAAAAAATCACTCTTTTCACTTCCGGAAAATTCACCGACCTTTGCCGCGGTGGACATGTTGAAGACACGAAAGAGATAAAGCCGGATTCTTTCAAACTTTCGCGAGTCGCCGGCGCCTATTGGCGCGGCGACGAGAAGAATGCGATGCTCACGCGCATTTACGGCCTGGCTTTTGAGAATAAAAAAGGGCTTGAGATTACGAAACACAAATGGCCGAAGCCAAAAAGCGTGACCATAAGATTCTAGGTCCAGAACTCGACCTCTTTACTTTCTCCGACCTCGTCGGCGCCGGACTTCCGCTCTGGACGCCGAAAGGTACGCTGGTGAGAAATCTGTTGGATGATTTGGTCTGGTCGCTTCGCTTGATGAGAGATTACGAAAAAGTGGAAATCCCGCATATCACGAAAAAAGAACTTTACGAAAAAAGCGGCCACTGGGCGAAATTCCAAAACGAACTTTTCAAAATAAAAACCCGCGAAGGTCACGAGTTCGCCATGAAACCGATGAACTGTCCGCATCACACGCAGATTTACGCGCGAAAATTGTGGAGCTATAAAGAGTTGCCGCAACGCTACGCCAACACCACGACCTGCTATCGCGACGAACAGTCGGGCGAACTTTCCGGACTTTCGCGAGTCCGCGCTTTCGCCCAAGATGATGCTCATGTATTCTGCCGAATGCCGCAAGCCAAAGAGGAGTTTTTGAAAATCTGGGACATCGTCCACGAATTTTACGGCGTTTTCGGTTTTGAACTTCAGGTTCGTCTGTCTCTTCACGACCCGAAAACGCCGGAAAAATATCTTGGTGGCAAAGAAAATTGGGACATTGCGGAAAACATGCTTCGGGAAATTATCAAGGAGAAAAAAGTCAAAGCTATTGATGGCCTCGGTGAGGCGGCTTTTTACGGACCAAAACTCGACTTTATGGCCAAAGATTCCATAGGCAGAGAATGGCAAGTCGCCACCATTCAGCTCGATATGAATATGCCGGAGAGATTCGACCTCGTTTGCGTGAACGAAAAAGGCGAGCGAGAACGCATCGTGATGATTCACGCGGCAATTATGGGTTCCATCGAACGCTTCCTTTCGATACTTATCGAGCACACGGGCGGCAATTTCCCTCTTTGGCTTTCGCCCGTCCAAGTCAAAATCGCGCCGGTCAAAGAATCAAATTTCGCGAAAACGGAAGAGATCGGAGCACATTTAAAAAAATCAGGAATCCGTGTTGACGCCGATATAAGCGACAATAATTTCGGCAAGAAAATTCGCCAAGCTAAAGATATGAAAATCCCGTACACGATAATCATCGGTGACAAAGATATGGAGAAAGGCGTAGTTACCCTCGAGTCCCGCGATAAAGGAAAAATCGGCGAAAAAACTCTAGAAGATGTAACTGCTTTGCTTTTGAAAGAGATAAAAGAAAGAAAATAAAAAGCCAACCTTGCGGTTGGCGAGACTTCAGCTTACGGCTGTCAGCCGATAGGCAAAGTCGAGTGTCCCCAGTTTGCCGAATTGCCTTTCGAGCACGCGTTTGATGTCAGCGCTTCCCCTCAAAATCCGCTCGAGTGCGTTCTTGTATCTGTCTTGAAATGGTCGAAGTCGCATGAACCGCTCTCTGGCGTCCGAACATACTTGCCTGATGGCCTCCGCCGCCGCGACAATTATACTGCAACAATCTTGAACGGCGTGAATCTTCTTGAGTGTCTCCCGATTCCGTCCGTGCCTGGCTTTGTGGATCCTGACTTCCCGTGCGTAACCCGAATGCTGGTTATTCATTTGTATTTTAGGACATTTACCGACTTGTACTGGACCGAGGATAAGTATAAGGAGTATTTTTTCGGAGTCAATGTATAAAAAAGCCGCCCACATCCTTTCGGACATGGGCGCTTCGCAAAATGAAATCCCTAGTAGTTATTCTTGACGAGCTTCTCGACTTCGGCGACTATCTCGTCAACGGATAGGTTGAGTTCCTTTCGGACATCTTCCATCTCCTTTATCTCCTCCTCGGTTGCTTTGCCACACGCTTTACGCGCAACTAGCTCGCCATAACGGAGAAGCATTATCCTGCGGTCTTTCGCATCGCTCATTGCGCGCCTCCTTCTTTTTGTTTGATGTATTGGAAAGAGAGGCAAAGAGCGAGACGTCCGGCCGCGGGCCTGTCGTGACCGACAGAGTCGCGCCACTTGGTTGACTTTCCGTGCTGGCTCAAAGTCCTGCACAAAATGTTAACCTGCGAGTCAAACGCGTCGTGGATTCTCGTGCGAGTGTCCTCTATGGATGCCCGCGTGCCCTGCTCGTCGAAACTCGCTCCATTTTCCTTGACAATACGCTGCCACCGACAAACAGACTCGGCGTAACGGAGAGCAAGGTCAAGCAAGTCTTCTAGAAGCTTCTTTAGGATTTCACTGTCGCACTCGGACTCTATAGTCTCGAGCGGAACAACTATCTTGAACTTTGGTAAGGATTTCAGGAGCTTCTCCTGGTCCTCGTGTGATAGAACAGTCATAAAGGTATTTACCTGTTAATTGTAGCAAGATTAGACGCTATTGTCAAGCTTACCCAAACGAACAAAAAACGGCCTTGCGAGGCCGTTTTTTGATAACTAAAAATCTATGTTGGCTTTTTGAGCGTTGGATTGAATGAAAGATTTTCTCGCCGGCACGTCGGTGCCCATGAGCATGTCGAAAATCTTGTCGGCTTCCTGCGCGTCCGTAATGTTAACGCGCTTCAGTACGCGACGCGACTGGTCCATAGTCGTTTCCCAAAGTTCTTCGCTGTTCATTTCGCCCAAACCTTTGTAACGTTGGACGTGGAGTTTGGCGGATTTCTTGGCGTCTTTCGGATTTTCTTCTTCAGTCTCGGCATCGGCTTCAACTGTTTCTTCGGAAACAGCTTCTTCGAGCGGCAATTCGTCCTTGCCCAGAATTTTTGTTTTTTCTTCTTCGCTGTAAAAATATAGAATTTCTTTTCCGCGCTTTACTTTATAAAGCGGCGGCTGGGCGATGTAAATGTATCCGCCGTCTAAAAGCGGGCGAAAATATCTGTAGAAAAGCGTGAGTAAGAGCGTGCGAATGTGCGCGCCGTCGACATCGGCATCGGTAGCGATAATGATTTTGTGATAACGAAGCTTTGCTATGTCGAAAGTGTCCCCTATCGCCGTGCCGATGGCGACGACGAGATTTTTTATTTGCTCCGAGCCTAGCATACGGTCGAGACGCGCTCTCTCAATATTCAAAATTTTGCCACGAAGCGGAAGTATCGCTTGGGTGCGTCTATCGCGTCCGGTTTTCGCCGTGCCGCCGGCGCTGTCTCCTTCCACGATGAAAAGTTCCGATTCCTCGGCTGATTTAGATTCGCAGTCGGCAAGTTTTCCCGGAAGCGTCATGCCTTCAAGCGCGCCTTTGCGCAATATCGAGTCTTTTGCCGCCTTCGCCGCCTTGCGGGCTTTCATCGCCAGAATCACTTTTGAAATTATGGCTCTGGCATCGTCCGGATTTTCCTCGAGAAAGGCGGCGAAGGCGTCGCCGAAAACAGTGGCCGTCGCCGATTGTGCTTCCACGGAACCTAGTTTAGCCTTTGTCTGACCTTCAAATTGGATTTCGCGGAGTTTGACCGATATCACGGCCGTGAGACCCTCCAGGGCGTCGTCGCCGGTAAATGTGTCGTCTTCTTTGCCGTTGCCGTTTTTCTTGGCGTAAGAGTTTAAGGTGCGCGTGAGAGCGGTTTTAAATCCAGTGACATGCGTGCCTCCTTCGCCGTTGTAAATATTGTTGGCGAAAGGCAAGATTTTCGCCGAGACGTCGTCAACGTATTGGAGAGCGATTTCTATCTGTTCGACGCCCTCGGCTTTCTTATCCACGTAAAAAATATTTTTATGTATCGGTTTTTGGAGATGGTTGGTGAATTTGACGAGCGATACGAGCCCGCCTTCGAAATAAAAAGTCTGCGATGGCACATCGAGTCCGAGCTCGCGAAAATAAAATATGCCATCGGTGTCTATCGAGCCCGGATAGCCGCGAGCGTCGATGACTGAAATGCGCAGACCTTTCACGAGATATGCTTGCTGGCGCATATGGGTGACGACGGTGGAAAAATCAAAAGACTGCTTTCCGAATATCTCCTCATCCGGTTCAAACGTGACGATGGTACCGTGAAGAATGCTTTTGCCGATTTTTTTGACCGCGGCTTTTCTCTTGCCTTTCGAATATTCCTGCATAAATTTTCCTCCGTCGCGTTCGACTTCAACTTTGCAATAACTCGAAAGAGCGTTGACCACGGAGGCGCCGACGCCGTGGAGACCGCCGGAAACTTTGTAACTGCTGTCCGCGCCGCCAAACTTACCTCCGGCGTGCAAGGTTGTCATAATCGTTTCGAGCGCCGAGACTTTTGTCTGCTTGTGAATATCGGTCGGGATACCGCGGCCGTTGTCCGTCACCCTGACCTGGTTTCCCGGAAGCAAGACGACTTCGATATCGTTCGCGAAGCCGCCCATCGCTTCATCGCGCGAGTTGTCGAAAATTTCCGTGATGAGATGGTGAAAACCGTCGGGTCCCGTTGTGCCGATATACATTCCCGGGCGCTTTCGAACAGGCTCTAAACCTTCCAAAACTTGGATTGATTCGGCGCTATAACTCGACTTTTTCTCCGTCTTTTTGGACTCTTCTTTAGCCATAAATTAAACAAGCCCGAGGGCTTTTGGTAGAGAAAGTATAGCAAAAATCGGGCGTAAATGCTACCTTATAAAACACATGGAATTCCACATAAATACCGACGAGCAAGACAGACTGATTGCCGAACTCAATAAGCGCAAAGACGTGGAAGCCGCGAGAATGAAACGCTACCTAGCCATGAGCGACCTTTCGCGCACAAAAGGCAGTCCGCTCTACGAAATAGTGGAAAAAACCAAAAAAATCCCGGCTCTGAAGGATTTCGATAACATCATAATCCCGGAAATCGTGCCGGCCGATGTCTCTTTTGACCTCTTCAATTTCGCTCCAGACCACGTTGCTCGCTCGACATCAGACACGTATTACGTGGACAAGAAAAACATCCTGCGAACCCACGATACGGTGATGTGGTATTACTATTTGCGACTGCCGGAAATAAAAAAGAAAATCGCCGAAAAAAAACCTCTCGGCGTAATCTGCTACGGAAAAGTCTACCGCAAAGACGAGATAGACCGAAAGCATATGAACATTTTTCACCAGTTCGGCGGACTTCTTCTCGTGCCAGATGACGTGAGAAAAATGCCGATAGACGAACTGAAAAAAGTCCTCGGGGAAATAGTGGTCGGGCTTTTTGGCAAAGACACGAAATACAGATTTCTCGAAGATATTTTTCCCTACACCGATCCGTCGCTTCAGGTGGAAGTCGAAGTAAACGGCGAGTGGCTGGAAATCCTCGGCGGCGGCATGCCGCGAAAAAGCGTTCTCAAAAATTTCGGCCTCGAAGGATACAACGGCTGGGCTTTCGGCTTCGGCCTCGAACGCCTGGCCATCATCGGCATGGAACTTCCGGACATCAGACTGCTTTGGTCCACGGACGAACGGGTGAAAAAACAACTGAAACTCGGCACGAAATTTGTGCAAGTCAGCAAGTATCCGCCGATCACGCGCGATATTTCATTTATTGTCGATTCAAAATTCGCGCCGAATGATTATTTCGACCTCGTGCGAGACATTGTCGGCGACCTAGCCGAAGAAATGGCTCTCATAGACCAATACGAGAACGCCGAAAAATTCGGAGCCGGTATGAAAAGCTACGCTTATCGCATCACCTATCGCGCGCTAGACCGCACTTTAACCGACGCGGAAGTAAATGCTTTACACAAGAAACTCGAGGAGAAAACCAAAGAAGTTTTCAACGCCAAGATAAGATAGTAACCCCTATAATTTCGTAGCGTCGGAAAGTTTGATTCTGACTTTCTGCGTCATCTGATTAGTGCTTACATAAGCGAGCGTGTCTATATCCGGATCATATAATTCGATCATATCCAAATCCGTTCTACCGAAAACTCTGGCTCCTTTCATATTCTCTCCGGCCAACAAAGACTGCTTTAATTGATTATATTTTTCCGGCTCCAGATAAAAATCCACATCTCCGACATGAAAACGGTACGGGTCCGGTCTCCTCACGTAAAGATATGTATAAGTGGTTTCCGGCACGCCGGCGTGAGCCTTTATCACTATAGGCTCTATCAGTCGAAAATATTTTTGGTCTGGATTATTAGATGGTTCGGTAAGTTTCTTGCGTATATCTACAAGCAACTTATGCTCATCTTCATAGTGGCAAAAGACTCCCATGTTGCCGGAATTCGGGAGATAAAAACCAAAAGATTGTTTGCACAATTTATGGGAAGAAAAATGTATGTGCTTTATCGCCTTTAAAAGTTTTCTCTCGCTCTTTATCGGACTGAATCTATATAGCTTCATATTAATTTATTACAAACTCAAAAGGATGACAGCAATGATACCAAGAATAATTCCAATGGCTTTTGTGGTTGTAAGTTGTTCCTTAAAGAGGAGCACGCCGACGCCCACGGTAAGCATTAAGGATGCGAGAGACCAAATGACACCAGTGATTGAAAGCTGATTCTTTTGGAAGATCGCCGGAAGCCAAGTCGTGACACTTAAAACATCCACAAGAATAATGAAGCCGAAAAGCGCCCAACCAGGACGAAGCGCAAATTCTTTGGACAGAAACTCCCCCGTCGCAAAGAAAAGTCCAGAAATAATTATCCACGCCCAAGCCGGAAGAAACGAAAAAATTTCCATAAGAAAATTATACCCGCGAAACACCGAGTGAGCCACCTCTCGGACTCGAACCGAGGACCTTCGCTTTACAAAAGCGTTGCTCTACCAACTGAGCTAAGGTGGCGGAAAGCGAAGTTATTCTTTAGACTCTGTTGTTTCTTTCACTTCGCTTATTTGCTTTAGATACACCGACGAATGACCATTCTCAGAGAGCTTGGGTTTCTCGTGACGCGCTTTCTCGTAAAGCGTATGAATATGATTGCGCACCCACTCCACTATTGCAAGAAGCACGCGCATCACGAAGACAAACGCCTCATTGAGCACTTTTAAGGTATTATTTTTGTTGACGAGAGCGGCGCCGATTTTTATTTTTTGGGTGGCGCTCGTTACCTTATAGTCAAAACTGGCAATGGTGTCGAGGTCGACTATCCCTTTGCCGCGCGAAATTACGAGGCGCTTGTGTACTATTAGAGAGACGATTGTGAGACCGGAAACGATGAAAAGCGTGAGTGGAAGAACCATAAATTATTTTTCTAGAACGCCGAAACGGACAAAACGGATGATTTCGGTCTTCTCGCCAAATTTCTGGACGGCGGCTCCGATAAGAGCGGAAATCGTCGAGTCGGGATTTTTGATGAACGCTTGCTCGAGGAGCACTCGCTCGGCGAAATACGCCGCGAGCTTGCCTTCGAGAATTTTCTCCTTCATTTCTTTCGGTTTGCCTTCAGTTTCTTTTTCAAAAACAGAGGCGGCAAGCTCGCGGGCTTCGGCAGTGATGTCTTCTTTTTTCAAAAACTCTGGCTTGCTGGCGGCTATGTGCATGGCGATATCGTAAGCTAGCTGTTTGAATTCTGGATTTTTCGCCACGAAATCGGTCTCGCAAGCGATTTCGACCATGGCGCCGACGGTGCCTGTCGCGTGGACGTAAGCGGCGATAGTGCCGGCGTTTAGATTCCTGTCGGCTTTTTTGGCCGCGGCGTCGGCGCCTTTTTTCTTCAAAATGACAACGGCTTTCGCCACATCTCCACCCGCCTCTTCAAGGGCTTTTTTACATTGCATAACGGAAACGCCCGTCTCGTCGCGAAGTTTTTTTATTACGTCTGTGGTGACCATGGAGAGACTATTTTACTTCACCTCGGGCTTGAGAGCAACCGATTCGCCGAAAGCTTTGGCCACTTCATTTAGAAAGAAAGCGATACTCGCTTTCTGTGTGTCGTTTCCGGGGACCGGATAAGTGACAAGCGAAAGGTCGCAGTCGCTACTTGCGAGAGCCACGACCGGCACGCCTGTCTGGCGAGCTTCTTCGACAGCAATGGCTTCCTTTTTCGGGTCTATAACGACGAGAACGCCCGGCTTGTCTTTGAGCGAGACGATTCCTCCGAACATATGTTCGAGTTTGGCGATTTCGCGATCGATCAAAAGCCGCTCTTTCTTCGTGTATTTGGCGAGTTCGCCTTTTTCTTTTTCGACTTGGCGCGTTTCGAATTTGTCGATGCGCTTTCTGATTTCCTTGAAGTTGGTGAGAGTGCCCCCAATCCAGCGTCCGGCGACGAATGGCTGATGGATTTTCTCCGCGGCGGATTTCAAAGCTTCTTTGGCTTCGCTTTTGCCTGCGACGAATAGGGCTTTTTTGCCGCTAGCGGCGACTTTCTTTATGAACTCCAAAGCGGCGATAAGCGCGGTTTCACTTTTTTCCAAATCGAAAATTTCGGTCTTGTTTTTGACGCCGAAAATATAGGATTTCGTCGAAGGATGGCGGCGCGACCTCGCCACGCCGAAATGAAATCCGCTTCGAAACATCGTGTCTATGGTAGTGTTTTTGTCTTTTGTCATGAGTGGATAATCTATCAGATTGGCGGAAAAATTGCAAAATCGGCTTATTATTCCTCTTCTTCGTCGTCCTTAGAAACTTCGCCCTTGAAATTTTGCAAAGTATCGATGATTTCATCGATATTTCCTTCCATAATGTTGGGTAAATTGTGCCAAGACTCTTTGATGCGGTGGTCGGTGACGCGGTCTTGGGGAAAGTTGTAAGTGCGGATTTTTTCGCTTCGGTTTCCGGTGCCGAGCTGGTTTCTTTTGTCCGTGGCGAATTTCTTGGCTTCTTCTTCGTCTTTGAGAGCTTGGAGACGCGCGGTGAGCATCGTCATCGCCCGTTCCCTGTTTTTCAACTGACTGCGCTCCGCCGTGACGCGGACATCAATGCCGGTCGGTTTGTGAATGAGACGGACGGCGGTTTCCACTTTGTTGACGTTTTGACCGCCTTTACCGCCGGCGCGGGAAAATTCCATTTCAATATCAGCCGGATTGATTTCTATTTTCGATTTTTTCCGAATCGGCAAAATGGCGATAGAAATAGTCGAAGTATGAACTCTGCCCATTTTCTCCGTCGCCGGCACTCTCTGGACTCGATGGACGCCCGTCTCATAGCGCATTTTTTTGTAGACGTCTTTGCCGCGAATTTCGAAAGAAATTTCTTTGTAGCCGCCGGCGGGGCCCGGACTCTCGTCAATGGCGAAAAAGGTCCAACCGTTTTTCTCGCCGTATTTTTTGTACATATGGACCATTTCGGCGACGAAAAGCGCCGCTTCGTCGCCGCCGGCTCCCGCGCGGATTTCCAAAATGATTTCGTTCGGGAATTCGTCTTCGGCTTTTTCCGCATCTAGGATTCCTTGGATTTGTTTCTCGAGTTCGACTTTATGTTCCTCGATGGACTTCAAATCGTTCAAACCAAGCTCTCTCATCGCGGGGTCGTTTTGCATCAATGCGCGCAATTCTGCTTCGTCTTTGAGAAGGCGTTCGTAATTTTCCGCGAGATACGCGGTCTTGTGATTCGATTTTAAACTAGGAAGGTCCATAGGAGAGCGCCGCCGCAAAATATTTTTCGAGAATGTTTGAGCGAAGCGAGTTTTCGAGAAAAATATTTTGCGGCGGAGCGAATACGTTATTTCGCCTTTTTCGGCGTAGCGGCGGCGCGGCGAGCCTTGAATTTCTCAACGCGGCCGGCGGTGTCGATGACGGTGTCGGCGCCGGTGTAGAAAGGATGCGAAGCTGAAGAGATTTCCACGCGAACAGTCGGATATTCTTTGCCGTCGGTCCACTTGGCTTTTTCCTTGGAATCTATGACCGAAGAAATCAAAAAGCTCGCTCCCGAGGAGTTGTCGTTAAATATCACGGGACGGAAATTTTTCGGATGGATATCTTTTTTCATGCCCAAATAATCTATATGAAATAGGCCAAAAAGGCAAGTTTAGCTGCAATACGAGCTAATGGCCGAACTGCACGAGGTCGAAACGCCGTTGATGATGTCTATGTCGCATTCCTGAATGCACTCGGCGATGTTCATGACGCTTACGCCATAACTTAAACCGACATTGGCGCGGCCACTCGACGTGTAACAATTTTCTCCCGAATAATAATGACAAGCGGCGGTGCGGTTTGAGGTGTAGTTGTTGCCTATCGTGCCAGATGCTCCGAGATTTCCAAGATAAATTGCCGAAGCCATGATGGCGGTCTGCGGGTCCCAAGGATTCGTGTTCGTTATACCGATAGCGCTTTGAATCTGCGCCTGGAAGTCGGGCAAAATCCACGTGGAAGGAATGAATTGCGCCGGTCCCATTGCTCCGCCCCAGCCGATGGAGAGCGGGCAGGAAACTTTCATCGACTGTGGATTAAAACCGAGGGATTGGGCAATCTGGAGGAATGGCGGAATATCGCGCGTCGGATTCATGACACGAGACTTTACCGCGCCGGTGGTGGCGTTTACCCCCGCGCCGGTGTTGTAATTCGTCACGTAACAATTGCCCGTGTTTTCTCCGAGGTTCGACTCCTGTTTGAGAATCGCCAGAGTAAAAGCGGGGTCGACGCCGGTCTTACCTTGCGCCGTCTGCGCAAACGCAAGGGCGTCCTGGAATTTTATGGCGCTCGTGCCGTTCAACTGGAAAAGCGCGGACTGGATTTGAGAGATTTTCGCGTTGTTGTTCGATATGACTTGCTGAATGCTTTCCTGTCCGGACTTGTTGGCGGCAAGAAGCGCAGACTCCTGACTTTCGTTTGCTTTGACCAAATTTTGTTCCGTTTGTATCGCCTCTTTGGCATTTGTCTCCGCGTCTTGCTGGTTTTGCAAATCGACTTTCTGCGCCTCAGTCGTCGAAGCTAAATCTTTTGTCGAATCCATAGCGTCGGAAATACTCTGTTGCAAAACCGATTCCGCGTCTGCTTCGGCAAAAATATCCGAGAGTGGCTGACTTCCCGCCACAAGCTCGACAAGCGATATCGAACTTTGTTCGTTTTGTTTTCGGAGAAGTGCTGAAAGCGTCGCTTGGCTTTGAGACAATTGGCCTTCGAGAGTAGTGAGCGTGGAAGATTTCGTCGTAATGTCCTGACCCAGTTGCTGTAATTTTATGTTTTCTTCCTGAATTTGGAGCTGTTCCTGTTTTATTTTAGCGTTTAACAGATCAATGTCGCGCTGATACGTCTCACCTTGGCTTTCGAGAGTGGAAATTTGTGAATTGAGCTGGGTATTTTCTTGCTCAAGCTGATTTTCTTCGGTCTGAAGAGTGTTGATTTGCTCTTGCGTCAAAGCAAAAGCGGAAAGCGGCAAAAGAAAAATCGTGGCGGAAAACAAGACGCAAAAGCGTTTCATTCCGCCAATTATAACACTACTTTTTATCCTTCTTTTCTTCTTTCTTCGGAGCGGGAGTAGCCGCCGCATCTTCAGCCGGAACTTCGCCTTCTTTGGCTTCCTTGCCTTTCTTCGCGACTTCGATGGTGGAGAGATCAACCGGCGCGGCGACGACTTCCTCTTCGGCTTTTCTCGGCTCGGCTATCGAAGCGATGATTTCAAGAGGTGTGGTCACTAGAGTGACGCCTTGCGGAATCGTAATGTCTTTGGCGTGAATAACGCTCGAAAATTCTTTGAGTGGCGAGACGTCCACGGCAATCTCGTGCGGCAAATCTTTCGGCAAGGATTCGATTTCGATTTCGTGCATGACTTTGATGAGAGTGCCGCCGAGGTCTTTGACCGCCGGCGCGGCGCCGATAAATTTGACCGGAATTTTTATTTTTAGTTTCTTGCCTTTTTCAAATACGTAAAAGTCGGCGTGAAGCGGCGCGCCGGTGACTGGATGCCGAGCGACGTCGGTGATAAGCGATTCCACGTCCACGCCCTCGCCTTTGAGTATGATGACCGAGGATTCCCCCGCTTCGCGCCAAACTTTGACGAACTCCGGCGCCTTGATTGAAATCGGCGTGGAATTTTCTTTCTTGCCGTAAAAAACGGCAGGGACGAAGCCTTTGGCGCGAAGCGCCGCCGGTTTCGTTTTGACATCCCTTTTCTCGACTTTAAGCGTGATAGCCATAGACCGATAAGTATAAAGATTTGCGGAAAAAAGTCAAAAAACCAAGCTAGGACGCGCTGATATGTTCCATCATGTATTTTTTCGTGCCGCCGACTTTTTTGCCGGGATTAAAGATATCTTGCGGGTCGAAAACTTCTTTGGTTTTTTTGAAAAGGGCGATAATTTCCGGAGAAAACATTTTGGAAAGGTATGGTGTGCGAATAATGCCGTCGTTGTGTTCCGCCGTGGTCGAGCCATGATAAGAAATCACCAGGTCGTAGACTTTGTCGGAAACTTCGTCGATAGCTTTGAGGTTTTTCGCGTCGCGCATATCCATAAGCGGAATGATGTGGAAATTGCCGTCGCCAGCGTGGCCGGCAATGGTGTATAGAAGCCCGTAATCGTCCAAAATTTTTCTCATTTTCGGCAAAAATTCCGGCAAATACTGCGGCGGCACGATGACGTCGTCGACGAACGGCGCCGTCCGGCGTCCGCGGACGTGTTTTCGCAAGAGATTGAAACTCTCGCGGCGAATCGTCCAATATTTTTCCGAATCGAAATCGTTTTTCGGTCGGCGCATGGGATACCCGAAAGGTTTCAAATCTTTTTCGAGCGCCGTTTCGTTATCTTCTATTTCTGAGAGGCCGTCGCCGGCAAATTCGACGAGTAAGCACAAGTTTCGGCAATCCGCCGCGAAGACCATTCCGGCTTCCGGAAGAAAACTCCACATAAGCTTGAAAGCCTTTGCGCCTTTCATCGAAGGAAGCATTTCGGGAAAATATTTGAAGGCGAATTTCAACGTCGAATCGTCGTAGGACTCTAGACTTTCCGGCTTGATATTTCAAAATTACATTTACCACCTCCCCGAGCCTGCGAAATATCCCGCATAAAAATCACAAAAAGCTTGGAATAGTTTTTCCACCGGCACGAGAGAAAATCTGGCTTCGGTCACGGCGCAAAGCGTCCCCTGCGAACCGACAATTAATTTGTTTAGGTCGAAAGTTTCGCCGTCAAAGACGTTCCATAAATAATATCCGGCGCTGTTTTTCGAAACGATTGGTCTGGCCGCGGCAAGAGCCGCGGCGTTATTGGAAACGATATCGAAAATCCCGCGATAGATTTCACCCTTCGACATTTCTCTGCGCCATTTTGACGTCAAGTTCGTTTTTGAAAGAGGTTTTACTCATATTCGTTGCCGTCGCGAAAAACGACTTTGAGTTCTTTGACGTAACGCTCTGTTTTGCCGTAATGGAGAGTTTTTTCACCGGCGCCGAATTGTTGGCGACCATTCCTCCGACGGAATTTAAATCTTTCGACGCGGTGTAACTCGGCAGAATCAGCCCCCGGTTGAGTGTTTCTTTTTCAAAATCTCGATAAAAAGTCCCGGGAGCACGACCACTTCCGTCGCCTCTCAAACTTTACGATACCGCTCATATGCCTTGTGACATCGGCAATGATGGAATTGTTTAGCGGTCCGCCCGACATGTCCGTTCCGGCGCTTCGCATTGTGATAGAAAGTTCCGGCATTACCGACTTTTTTGTCGCCGACGTATTTCACCAAGACTTTTATGTCGTCGGAATCTTTCGGATAAACGACAAGGCGAGGCCGGACGAGAAAAAGGCTGGCATCTTTCGAATATAAAGAAAGCGTAGCGTCGTCGTCGGCTACTTCGCCCTTGAAAATTTTCGATAAATCTTTTTTTACTTTTTCGTAAGTCATCTACAAATTATTGAAAAGTTTCAATTTTTCTTCCACCACTTTTTGAATGGCGACGACGGCCGGTTTGGCGATTTTATAAGGCGCGACTTCGTCGGGATTGTCCTCTAGCGACCGCCTAATGGCGTTTCGGTAAGCCATTCGCATTTCGGTATTTATATGTACGATGGCGATGCCGTTTTCGATTGCCGCGCGCACTTCGAAATCTTCGCTTCCCGAGCCGCCGTGAAGCACGAGAGGAATATCCACGGCTTTGGAAATTTCGCCAACGAGTTTCGGTTGGATTTTTTTGGCGCTTTTAGTGACTTCGATGTTTTGCAAAACTCCGTGAAAATTGCCGACGGCGGGCGCGAGCAAATCTATTCCCGTTTCTTTCACGAAGCGAAGAGCGTCTTCGGGCTTGGTGAGCAATTTCTGCGCCGCCTCAACATCCGTGCCGAGCGTGGCTCTGACTTCCGAAGATTTGCCTATGTAGCCGAGTTCGCCTTCGACGAGCATTCCCGGATTTTTCTTTCTCGCATATTCGACGACTTTTTTCGTCGTGGCGATATTGTCTTCAAGCGAAAGTTCCGTGCCGTCGAAAATCACGGCGTCGAATCCGGCGTCGATGACTTCAACGCATTTCTCGTATGAATACGTATGGTCGGCGTTTAGGAAAATCGGAGGATATGTTTTGTCGGCTTTGACGGTATCGACAAGAGCTTTGACTTGAGCGACGCCGATGAAAGCTCTCTCGCCTTCCGAGACGCCGATTATGGCCGGCACATTTAGATTCTTTGCCGCGCGGACGACTGCCCAGAAACCTTCGATGTTTGAAATATTAAAATGTCCGACGGCGACCTTTTTTTTCTGCGCTTCGGCGATTATATCTGAAAGGCTTTTCATATGAATATTTTAGCACAAAGAAAAAGCCCGCCGCGGTGAAGCGACGGGCTTTGTGTTTTTTGCATCAAGTTTTAGCCAATGGGATGGACTTTCCTGTTTTCCACCCTTATGACCTCCATCAGGCGCTTTTCTGTCGCGTCGATAAGACCTGGCGGATCGGCGATCTCCCGAGCACTCACGACCTTCGTGAAAATGTACTCGAAAAGAACCGGGTCGTCAGCCGCGCGTGGGCCACTTTTCGTCGGCACAGTCACGAAGCATTCGCCGGCAAACTCTTTGCCTATCGCTGCGACCAGCTGCTTGGCTGTCGCCAAGCACTGCGGACTAGTGAGAAAGAATGTGGCGATGCCATCATACAACCCATGAATCCGCAGTTTGCCGGTTAGTTGAAACTTTATTTCTAAGGACATAACTTCAGCATTATATGTGTATAATAAAAGAAAGTCAAGTGTCCGTATTTCCCTTTGTTTCCAATGCTTTTTGATATAATAATCATATGTTTTCCAAACAATTCGATTTCGTAGCCATCGGCGACATCACGACCGACGCTTTCATCAAACTTCACGAGGCATCCGTCCACTGCGATGTGAATAAAGAAAACTGCCAAATATGCATGAACTTCGGCGACAAGATTCCCTACGAATTTGTCGAGGTTGTCCGCGCCGTGGGCAACAGCGCGAACGCCGCCGTCGCCGCTTCCCGCTTGGGACTTCGCGCGACTCTCATTGCCGATATCGGCGCGGACGAAAACGGTAAAGAGTGCCTCGCATCGCTTAAAGGCGACAAAGTCTCGGAGAAATTCGTGACGATACACAAAGATTTGCCGACAAACTATCACTACGTCCTCTGGTATGAAGACGACAGGACGATTCTCGTTAAACATCAGGAATATCCGAGAACTCTGCCGAAATTTCCCGAACCGAAATGGATTTACCTCTCCTCGCTCGGGGACAATTCTGAAATTTATCACGAAGAAATCACCGACTATCTCGCGGCTCACCCCGACGTCAAACTCGCTTTCCAGCCAGGCACTTTCCAAATGCACCTCGGCGTGGAAAAACTCAGAGACATATATAAAAGAACCGGTGTTTTCTTCGTGAACAAGGAAGAAGCCCAGAGAGTTTTGAATTCCAAAGAAGAAGACGCGAAAAATCTGATGGTCGCGCTGTCTAAGCTCGGCCCGAAAGTTGTCGTCATCACGGATGGCGCGAAAGGCGCTTACGCCTACGACGGAAAAGATTTTTGGTTTATGCCTCTTTATCCAGACCCAAAACCTCCGTACGAACGCACTGGCGCCGGCGACGCTTTCTCGTCAACTTTCACGGTAGCTTTGGCGAAAGGGCTTTCGATAGAAAACGCCATGCGTTGGGCGCCGATAAACTCGATGTCGGTCGTCCAATTTATCGGCGCCCAAAAAGGCCTCCTCTCGGAAAAAGATTTGCTCGATTTGCTGGCCAAAGCCCCCGCGAGCTACCAACCCAAGAAAATTTAAAATTCGTATTCTTTGCCTATTTCAAGCGGCGTTAGCTTGGTGACCTTTTCTATAATCCTCGCTATCATCGGCGCTAGAAACGCCGATGATGTGGACAATCCATCATGGACCGGAAAAGCTTTTTTGGCTTTGACGGCGAGAGCGTAATCAATGGCTTCGGAAACTTTCATCCAGGGTCCGGCGACGGGCAGTGCCAAGATTTCCACCGGTCGCATTGGATTATAAAAAGAATCTCCGGGATAAAAAAGTTTGCCGGCGACCATATAGCCCGTGTTCTCGCATTTGCCGAGATCGCCCCAGATGATGGCGTGGTCTTTACCGGCGCCCTCGATAGAAACACCCTTCTCCGCCGTGGCGTCGCCATCAGCGACCAAGATAAAAGGAATATTCTCTTTCGCGAGAAGGGCGCCGACAGCGTGATTGGTTATAATTTTCACTTTCGGATTTCTCGCCATAATTTTTTTCACGGAATCAATATGGAAGTGGTCCTGATGTTCGTGGGTGATGAGAATAATGTCCACATTGTCCACTTCGTTTTGAGCGACGGAATAATTGCCCGGGTCGGTGATAATCCGCAATCCGTTTTCTTCAATCAAAAGACAGCACTGGCCAAACTTGGTGATTTTCATATTTATTGCTGAGAAATTTTCTGGACATTGGCGCGCTTTAGAAGTTCCGATTGGAAAACCAAAGCCAGCTTCTTGTCTATGTTGTCCACCACTGGAAGCACCGCCTCCGAGACGCCGGCCGAAAGGCTTTCTTCTCCAACTGTGAGGATGATAAGCTTGCTCACGCCGTAGATCTGCTGAGAAACGCTCCTTTCAATATTCACATCGCGAATCTGGCGATACGGAATGGCAGTTTCTTTTTTCGAGAATATTCCGCGGCGGATTTTGAAGGCGTCGTCTTCGAGAGAAAACGTGTAGTTTTTATATACGAGCGAACCGGCAAGGAACGCATAAACCAAAAAAACGACGAAAAGCAGAAGAGACCAAAGGACGACTTGATTCATATATTGACTGTTGCCGACCGCGTGGCGAGCAAAAAAGGCGATAATAGCGACAACGAGAAGAATAAAAGCGAAACGCGAATGTTTGCTCACGATGAGCGAAAACGCCCTCTTGCCCAAATGTTGCGGCGTCGAAAAATCTGGCTGGCTTTGGTTTGGATTCATGCAAAAAGTATACCATCAAAACAAATGGACTTTGCGAAAAACTCGTGGTATTTTTCTTTGAGAAAAGGACATCAATGAACCTCATAATATATGAGACTGTTTCAGGTACGATTCTCATCTTCGGTCTGATAAATGAAATCCGTTCTAGAAAACGAGAAAAACTCGAGGCCGATTCGGCGTCGAAGATGTGGCACGAGGCAAACGAAAATTACATAAGATGGATTGAGAAATATCCGTTCCTAGGACCTTCTCATCCGAAAGCCCAAGAACTTCACAGAATAAGAACCGGTGCCTGGATGATTTGGGTCGCCACTCATCAGCCATACGAAGACAACGGTCAACTTCAAAGAATGGTCGAGGAAATCGACACGAGCGTCATCTGACAAACTCCGAGCAATTGGAGTTTTTTATTTGGTATTATAAAAACATATGAAACCGACGAAGCGATTCGATGTGGAATCCTTCTGGCCCAAGGCGCCGGCGGATCTCCGCCGTGCACTTGCCTCTGTCCCGAAAGCAAAAGCGGCGTGGGAAGATATCACTCCCATCGCGCGGCGAGATTGGATAGTTTCAATAATGACCGCCAAACAAAAAGAAACTCGTGTTCGTCGAATAGAAAAAGCCGTCGATATGCTCTCCTCCGGCAAGCGTCGCCTCTGCTGTTTCCCCGGAGTGAAATGGATGATGAAAGACCCAAAAACTCGCGAGATGTTGAAGAAGTTGGGGGAATAAAAAATCACAGCCAAATTAATGACTGTGATTCGTAAAAGAGAGAGAGTTCAGCAGAACTTCTCGTGTTTCAGGCCGAGCTTCTCTCGAATTTTCTTGAAATCCGACCAGAGGCCGTCGAATGTCCTGATGAAGATACCGACGGCATCGATGAGGTTCCCCATTGGGTTCCGGTTGAGCTTTGTGATCAGAAGATCGAGAGTGGCCTCGACTTCGGTTGAGTGATGCGCCGCGTCCGCGAGAGTACGGAGGACATCTTCGTCCGTTAGTGTCGCACCGCCAGCCGTCGTGAAGCCGTTTTCGGTCACGACAAGCTTGAGTTTCGAGGCGATGAGTTGGCGGCCTTCAGGAGTGATCAGTTCTTTTGACATGGCTTTATTGGGTTGTGCCGGATATCCAGCGGGTTCCAGTTCTATTTTCGATATTACTCAGATGTCTTTGTTTGTAAAGTGTAGGGGTGTTTAAGTCTGTCAATAAAAATCCTAAGAGCGGTGGCTTGAGGTTCAGTGCCCTGCAATTCAAGCGTTGTAAGGATATCCTAGCGACTTTTCGACCGTCTTGCCGAGGTATCCGAGTCTAGCTCGGAAAGTAGGTGTTTCATCTTTTTAAGAAAAGATTTTCGATTCCAACGAGACGGAAATGGAATACGTTCATCAATCATATTATATTCTCCTCTAATAAAAGGTGCATATAAATCAAATACATTTACTTTTACAAAAACAACAAGGACGTGTTTGTTCTTACCGACCGTAAATCTTAGATCTTTGAAAAAACTACAGAAATCCCTGAAAATAGCCTCGGTTCGTTTCCATGTGTCCTTTATTCCGTTAACAGGCGTGTAAGTCGCATCTATAAGGAAGTAACCCCTTCTTGCAAACTCCTTGAGTCCTTCAGCTTTAGTAGAATGAGGAATATCCATCGCTTCCATAAAATTCTTAAACAAAGGCTCAGAAATTTTTCCCTCCGGCTTATAGAAATACTTACCACTGTTAGGAGGAGATTCTCCAATGAATATTGCTTTGAGCTTTTTGGGACGATATTTATTTCTATAAGATTTGTATTCTTTTTCTGTCATAAATTTCTACAATTATATCAAAATCAACCGTTGCGGAGGGTAAGAGATTCGAACTCTCGGTGCCCGTTAAGGCACACAGTCTTTCCAGGACTGCGCACTAGACCACTATGCGAACCCTCCTAGGTAATTCTTTAACTTATCTTTCAAAATTTCTCTGCCGTGACCGGTCTTGAAATACTTTTCCGCCTCACGAGCATCTTTCACATTGAGGTAAGCCTCATAAAAAATCAAATCAAAATCTCCATTCCTAGAGCTGAAAGCCGATTTTTTATTTTTAGAATGATGCTCGGCAATTCTCCTTTTCAAATTGCTCGTGAATCCATAATACAACTTTCCATTGTTTTTAAATCGTAAGACGTAAAAATAATGCATCTATTTATTTTAACACTTCCGCCGCTTCGGCGGACTCGCCGTCGAGGCGAGATGCGAACCCTCCGTGCAAATAAACTTTCCGCCTCATCGGCGGAAGCGCCGTAGAGGCGCTAAATTGAACGGAAAACAAAGAGCGAGAGGAGGGCGAAGACGATGGCGAGGTCGAGAATGTAATGGGAGATGAGAAGAACCACGGGCGAGCTCGCGATGATGCCGACGAGAAGAATGATGAGACCGAGACATTGAAGAACCATTTTAATCTTGCCCATCGATTTCGCAGGCACGATGCGGCCTTTGTAACGGAAATAAGCGGAGGAGACGAGACAGATTTCGACGAAACAAATAATGAGCGCGAGGTTCACGCTCAAATATTTCGAGACGATGATGAGAGTGGTGATGCCGATGAGGAATTTATCGGCGATGGGATCGTAGAGAGTCCCCCACGCGGTGATCTGCCGTCTCGTCCTCGCCATCGCGCCATCGAGGGCGTCGGAAAAAGCGGCGAAGAGGAAAAGTATCATCGCGATAGTGAAATGATTGGTGAACAAAAAGAAAGCCACAAACGGAATAAGTATCATTCTGAAACGCGTGACGATATTCGGACGCACGGTCCACGGTATGAGCTGTAAAACGGTCTTGGCTAAAATCTTGTCGATGAGCGTGATGCGCGTGAGATAAGTGACTTTCGGCTCATCGACATCGAGATAACGGTCGAGGAAAGTCATTTTCGGTTTTTGCTCTTTTTCTTCCATATATTTATTCTGCCTCACCGGCAGATTTGCCCAAAAGGGCGGCAATTCTTTCTTCGACCGGCGGATGAGTCATAAAAAGTTTGGCGAGACCGCTCTTCTTTTTTGCCTCGGTGTTCGGATACGGGTCGGAAATATAGAGATGGGCCGTCGCGTGCGAAGCTTTCACTAATGGTTTGCCGTCGTACGCGGAAATTTTCTTTAGCGCGCTCGCCAAACCCTCCGGATACCTCGTGAGCAAGGCGCCGGAAGCGTCGGCGAGAAATTCCCTCTTTCGTGAAATCGCCAATTGTATGAGGACGGCGGCAATCGGAGAAAGGATTGCGAGGATGATACCTATAATGAAAGCGATGAGCTGAACATTGCCGTTATTTCTCCGATTGCCGCCGCCAAACATTCCCATTCGCAAAAAGAAATTGGAAAGCAAAGCCACGAAGCCGACCAGGATGACGACAATGGTCTGGAGGAGCGTGTCGCGATTCCCAATGTGCGACATCTCGTGGGAAATCACGCCTTCGAGCTCGCTTCTGTTCATCATCGCCAAAAGTCCGCTCGTCACGGCGATGGCCGCGTGATTTTTGTCGCGGCCCGTGGCAAAAGCATTCGGCGCCGGGTCGTTAATAACATAAAGCTTCGGCATCGGAAGTCCGGCAGTGATGCAGAGATTTTCCGTGACTTCGTAGAGAACGAGGTATTGGCTTTTGTCCGCTTCCGTCGCGCCGGAAGTCTTGAGGACAATTTTGTCCGAATACCAATAGCCCATAATGTTCATACCGACAGCGAAAATGACGGCAACGTAGAGAATGTCCGGCGAATCGTAAGCGTAAGAAATGGCAAAACCAAGGACGATGATGACGACGAGGAAAAGGCTCATCAGAAGCCACGTCCTCCAAACATTTTTCGACTGCTGTGTATATAGTGTCATCGTTTGAAAATTCCGCAGGCGGCTAATATTATTTTTCGAGAATGTTTGAGCGAAGCGAGTTTTCGCGGAAAATAATATTCGACTGCCGAGGCTTCACGGCTACACTAAAAATTTACATCGACAGGATTTTTCGCCGCCGCATCCGACGCGTCCAAGACCGAAAAATTCCTTTTTCTGGAAGCCGAATTTTTTGGCTATCATATTGCCCGGAAAAGAAGCGGCGGCGGTATTGAGTTCCATCACGGTCGAGTTGTAGAAACGGCGCGCAGATTGGATTTTGTCTTCCGTGTCGGAAAGAGTGTTCTGCAAATCGAGGAAATTTTGGTTGGCTTTCAGTTCCGGATAATTTTCGGCGATAGCAAAGACGGATTTCAAAGCGCCGGAGAGTCCATCCTCGGCTTTGGCTTTGGCGGCGAAGTCGCCGGCGCCCATGGCCGCGGCGCGAGCTTTCGTCACGTCGTCAAAAACCGTCTTCTCGTGCGTGGCGTAACCTTTGACCGTGTTCACGAGATTGGGAATAAGGTCGTAGCGGCGCTTGAGCTGGACATCGATGTCCGACCAAGCTTCGGAAACGTGATTTACCTTCCTCACGAAACCGTTGTAAGCGAGAATCGCCCACAAAACGAGAATTACTACTATGGCTATGAGTATATACATATGAATAAGGTTAAATATTAAGGAAATGCCATTTTAACATAGATCGGAAATAAAAAAGTCCGTCGAATTGAATTCAGACGGACTTGTAGGGCGAGGGAGGATTGGCGATGTCTTCGTAAAATGGTTCAAGTTTGCGACCGAAGAGACCGGTCTATGAAGACGATGACCTCGAGAAACATCACTCCTACGACGAGAACTATCAGTGCGAGTAGCTTCATGAGGTAATGGGGCTGGAGGGGTTCAAAGTGAACTATACAACCAAAAAAATAAAAAGCAAGTATTCTGTTGATAAGAAAAATCCGTAAAAACTTGCAAAAAATACGATTCGGTTGTTAAATGCGGAGCAGTAAATAAGAACCATGAAATACGCGTTGCAGGTATCTTCCGATCCTGATTGCGCCTATATGAGTCTGAGCGTGTACATCGGCCCGAGCAAAGCTTCAATGAGGTATGACCTGTCGGATTTGGCCGAAATCATACCGCGTGTAGTCCAAGATATTTTAAAGACGCCGAATGTATGTTCCGTAACTGTTCTCGGGAATATCATTTGTCTGGAAAGATTGGATGACCAGCACTCGTGGACCAGACTTGCGGAAGATGTAGCCCAAAGACTAAATAGGCGCTTCAGCCCGAAAGAGCTCGTAAGTCGCGTCGGCCTCGATTTCTTCGGAACCAACGCGCACGGCAAAAAAACAACGTAGCTGACCCTCCTCACGGGGGGTCTTTTCTTTTATTTTCTTACGTGATAGCATCCTAAACACGATTATGGCACCAAGCTTACTGCCTTACATACAGATTATCGCCTCGGCGATTCTCATAACCGCGATACTCCTCCAGCGCTCGGCATCCTCGATGGGAGGCGCTTTGGGCGCGAGCCAGAATTTCAGCGCGTCTTTTCACACGCGCCGCGGCTTTGAGAAAACACTATTCATGGCGACGATAGTCTTGGCGGTAATATTCGCTCTCGCGGCACTTGTGGCCATCATCTTCTAATCTTTAAACTTTTAAGCGCGCTTAAAAGCGCAAATCTACATTAAATAGACCTTTCGTGAAATCTTTTTTCAAAAAAGAGTGGCGCATCAAGCGGCTCGATAACATAGAAGATACCGTCAAGACTTTCTCGGCCGCCGAGCGAGCGGCTTTTTTCGCCGCCGCGCTAATCTTTACGGCAAGTGTCCTCTGGCTTCTCGTAAAAATCAATGATTTTTTCCTCGTCACGATACCGGCGCGCGGCGGCTCTTTTTCCGAAGCCCTAGTCGGTACGCCGCGCTTCATAAATCCCCTTTTGGCCATGTCCGACAGCGACCGCGACCTTTCCTCTTTGGTATATTCGGGGCTTACGCGCGAGATGCCTGACGGTTCTTTAATACCTGACCTCGCGGAGTCTTACAGCGTCTCGACCGACACATTGACTTACACTTTTTTCATAAAACCGACCGCGACTTTCCAAGACGGCACACCGGTAACCGCCGATGACATCGCTTTTACCGTGCTCAAAGCCGAAGACCCGGCGCTTAAAAGTCCAGAATTCGCCGACTGGAATGGCGTCTCCGTCAAAGTCATAAACTCCGAAAGAAATTTCTTTCACGCTCAAACAGCCATACGCTTTTTTTGTATACGACACGACTCTCGGCATTCTACCGAAACACATTTGGCAAAACGAGAGCGATGATAATTTCTCTTTTACCGACGAAAACACCATGCCCGTGGGGTCCGGTCCTTATAAAGTCAGTTCGATTTCGCGCGATTCTTCCGGTGTGCCGATAGAATACGATATGTCGGCTTTCGACGAGATTTTCTCTAGGCGCGCCGTTTATAGATTCGGTATCGTTTTAAAATCTTCTCCGACCAGAGCGAAGCGCTTTCGACGCTTTGAAGGACGGCGCCGTAGATGCGCTATGGCGAACATCGACCCTTCGACCATGCCCATCGAATTAAAGGGCATGAAAACGCTTGTGTCCCCTTTTACCAGAATCTTTGGGCTTTTCTTCAACCAAAACCAAAACGCCATTTTCGCGGACAAAGCCATCCGCGTGGCTCTCGATGAATCGGCGCCGAAGCAAGAAATAGTCAAAAATGTCCTAGACGGATACGGCGTGCCTCTGGACGGACCTCTGACGACGTCCCTCGACACCGCGACCGACAGCGCTTCTTTCGCATTGGCGTCGAGCACGCTCTCGAAAGACGGCTGGAAAAACATAAATGGAACTCTGGAGAAAACTTCAAAGAAAACGTCAACGCCGCTTTCGTTTTCCGTATCGACCGGCGACATCAGCGACCTTTCCGCCACGGCCGATATTTTGAAAGACGCTTGGGGTAGTCTCGGCGCGCAGGTGGACGTGAAAGTTTTCAACCAAAGCGACCTAGCGCAGACGGTGGTAGAGACCAGAAACTACGACGCACTGCTTCTCGGCATGGTGCTCGGCGACCATCCGGACCTTTACGCTTTCTGGGCGTCGTCGCAGAGAAATTATCCGGGACTCAACGTGGCGGAATACGTAAACGTCAAGGCAGACAAAGTTCTCTCCGATATGAGACAGACTTCGAACGTCGCGGCGCAAACAAAAGACGAGCAGCAATTTCTGTCTTATGTCGCTTCCGACACGCCGGCGGTGTTTCTTTATTCGCCGGATTTCATATATGCCGTGCCAAGCGACATAAAAAATATTTCTCTCGGACCGATTACCGTATCTGCCGACAGGTTTGAAAATATTTGGCAGTGGTACATAGACACGGACAGAGTCTGGAGCGTATTTGTCCAAAAATAAAAATTAATAAAAAAATAATTAAAAATTAATAACAACAAAATCATGGAAAGAAACACCCCAGCGCCGGCGAGACCGAGAGGTCAAAGACGGCCGAACCGAAGACCAAATTCACGGCCGCCAATGCGCCGCTCGCATTTCGCACGCAAAGATACTTATCCGTCGGCGGACGGAACGCCGGCGGCGGCAATCCCGTCCGCCGGAGACAACATCCGCATTATTCCGCTCGGCGGCGTGGAAGAAATCGGTCGCAATATGACTGCGGTCGAATATAAAGGCGACATCATAGTCATTGACGCCGGCTTCCAGTTTAAGGACGAGAACACGCCGGGTATTGATTACATTTTACCCAATATAAAATATCTTGAGGACAACAAAGACAAAATCCGCGGTCTCGTCATCTCTCACGCCCACCTCGACCACATCGGCGGATTACCATACATTATCGACCGCATAGGCAACCCGACGATTTACACGAGAAATCTCACGGCCATAATGATTCAGAAACGACAGGCGGAATTCCCCCATCTCGCGCCGCTCAATATCAAAATCGTCGAGAACAGCGACCATTTGAAGCTCGGAAATATTCCCGTGAGATTTTTCGCCGTCACTCACACGGTGCCGGACTCCATGGGTCTCGTTATCGAAACGCCCTTCGGTTGGATGGTAATCCCGAGCGACTACAAACTCGACCACGTGGACGGCGTGCCGACTGAAGCCGAAGAAAAAAGCTACTCGATTTTCGACGGACAAAAAGTTCTGCTTCTCATGACCGACTCGACGAACATTGAGAATCCCGGATTCTCCACGCCGGAACGTCTAGTTCATAAAAACCTCGACGAAATCATCCGCGCCATCAAAGGCCGTCTCATCATCGGCACTTTCGCCAGTCAGCTCGAACGCATGTGCGCCATTATCATGTCAGCGGAAAAATACGGAAAGAAAATAGTCACGGAAGGACGAAGCATGAAAGCCAACGTGGATATTGCCATCTTGGCGGGCGTATTGAAAGTCAAAAAAGACACCATAATTCCTTCAACCGATATCGACCGCTATCCGCCGGAGCGAATCGTCGTCCTTGCCACCGGCGCTCAAGGCGAAGATTTCGCCGCGCTTATGAGAATGGCGACTAAGGAACACAAAACGATTCATTTCAACAACCGCGATACGGTCTTGCTCTCGTCTTCAATCATCCCGGGCAACGAAGAAAGCGTCCAGAAACTCAAAGACAATATCGCGAGGCGCGGAGCGAAAATCATCCACTACCGCACATCGGACGTCTACATCCACTCGACCGGCCACGGCAATAGAGGCGAAATAGAATGGCTTCACAAAAAAATAAAAGCCAAATTCTTTATGCCGATTCACGGCAACCATTATATGCTTCGCCTCCACGCCGACCTGGCGGAATCTCTCGGCACGCCGAAAGAAAATATTATCGTTCCCGACGACTGCGACATAATGGAAATCCAAGAGAATGGCACGAAATTCGTAAAGCTTCCGGTCAAAGCCGGCGACGGCGTGATGATGGTGGATGGTTTCTCCATCGGCAACATCCAAGAAGTCGTCATCAGGGACCGACAAATGCTCGCCCAAGACGGAATGTTTATCGTCATCGCCGTCATTGACGCCCGCACGGGGTATCTCAAAAAATCTCCGGACATCATTTCCCGCGGCTTCGTCTATTTGCGCGAATCGCAAGATTTGCTTCGTGAAGCTAGACACATCACAAAGAAAACCATCGAAGACTCGACCGTCGGCGCCCACCCAATCAATGTCGAGTTCGTCAAAGGCACGGTTACCGACGCTTTGTCCCGCTTTCTTTTCCAAGCTACTGCTAAACGTCCTCTCGTCATTCCGGTGCTTCTCGGGATATAAATTTGACTTTTGGTTTTAGTGTGATATATTCCAAAATGAAAGCTCCTCGACATTGAAGAACCAATTTCAAAGAAACAACCCTCAACAAAAGGCACTCTGTGCAACCTAGCAAAATTCTGGCGGCCCTGTCTTGCGCTCTGTATGCTTACGCTTACATAGAATACAACCGCAATGTAATCCGAGGCACGACCAAACCAAACGGGGCGACATGGGCCATTTGGTCCGTAATCGCCATCATCAGCACTTCAAGTTACTTCGTCGCGTCGGGTGATATCTGGAAAAGCCTCATCCCTCTCGCGAACATTCTGCTTTGCGTCGGAACATTCGTCTTGGCGTTCTCCGGCGGAAAGTTTAAAAAACTGAACGCCATAGACTGGTGCGCGCTGACAATAGGAATCGCGGCGGCCGTCGTTTGGAAAATGACAACGGCCACTTACGGAAATCTGATTGTTCAGGTCGCTATCATTACGGGATTTATTCCAACATGGAGGAATGTTTGGAAAACGCCTTCATGCGAAGATCCATTCCCTTGGTGGATGTGGTGCGGATCATATGTAATTGCGATGGAGGTGGTCATCTTGAGGTGGAGGCATCAATGGATCGACCTCGTCTACCCCACGCTCTGCATATTCCTTCACGCGTCCGTTCCGTTAGTGGGAATCATCAGCCGAAAGACCCGCACTACATAATCGTGGCGGGTCTTTTTTATTTGCTATACTTTTTCATATGCCCGAGACATCATCTTGGAAAAAATCGCGAATCGCGCTTTCTCTTCCAATCGACGGCAAAGAGACCTCTCGTCATTCCTGTTTTGCTTGGGATATAGAAAAGGGGGAAGCTCGGATTTTTTGGAAAAACTTAAGGCTTCAGTTGACCTAATACAAGAGAGATGTTATTATCACCATGGATAATATGGATCTTAAAAACTGAATAAAACATGAAAAAACTATATAGCGTAGCATTTTGGAAAAAACACAAAAAACTAGTTCATGGATTCTCCACCAAAACTCTTGGTAATCTATCCATTCGTACTGGAGATCAAACTATTGTACTTCAGAAAAGGGGCGATCTCGCAGAAGAGCTTGGCGTAGATAAAAAACATATTTTGTTTATGCCTTTGTCTCACAGCAATCGAGTTCTTAGCTTACCGAAATCATCGCCGTTGTTGAAAAGCGATACGGGAGTGTATGTTTCGGGTGGAAATTTATTCCCGGTTATAAATCCTGCGCATAGTAACCCAGAATGGCAGGCGGGAATTGATGCGGTAGTAACTGACATGAAGAATGTATTCCCCACCATCCTCTCTGCTGACTGTGCGGCTGTGGGTCTTTTCGACAAACAGAAGTCTGTTTGCGCCTTGGCTCATGCGGGACTCATCGGTGCTGTAAATCAAATATTGACTAGCACCGTTCGTTGCATGGTTCAAGAGTATCATTCCAATCCAAAAGATATCGAGGTTGTCATTTTCCCGTCTATTCGGAAATGCCATTATGACCTGAAATTATCGGGTGCCTGGAATAGAATCAAAGATGATGTTGGCGTTTATTATGGGACATCAGCTTCTTTTTTCGCCAATAATAGATTTGATTTACAATCGCTCCTGACCCAGCAATTATTGTCAGAGGGGGTATTGGCAGAAAATATATACGATACGAATCTTTGTACTGTTTGCGAGCATAAAATGTTTTTCTCCAATCTAGCTGCAGGAACCCCAGAAGCCAAGAAAATCGAAGGGCGCTTTGCCTCAACCATAGGAATGAAAGATGAATCATAAAACGATCGAGACATTCTTTAAGAATGCCGATGTGAGTTGGTGGAATCCTGAAGAGGATCATGATAACCGCTCATGGTTCTTCAAGAAACAAGCGCTGTATGTTTGGAAGCAGTTGAAAAAAAATATCCCCAGCACAAAAGGTCTGCAAGCGCTTGATGCTGGATGTGGCAGGGGGATCCATTCAAGACTTCTTGAAAGTCTTGGATACTCAGTTACGAGCCTTGATATCAATCAAGAAATGCTCAAACTGACGCAAAAAGTGACTTCATCTAGACTGATTGATGGTAGTTTGATGGATATGCCTTTTGGGAAAGCTGAGTTCGATGTCATTGTATCTATAGGAACTTCAATGCACGTACCTTCCATAGAAAAGATGATCTCGGAAATCCATAGAGTACTCAGGCCATCGGGGATTGCTGCCGTAAGTATGGCCAATAAGCTTTCGCTCTATGTAATTTGGACAACAATTATTAACAGGGGCCTTGCGCGGCACCAATCTCTTTACCGGCGTGAACAATTTACTTACTGGGACTTTAAGAAGATTGTTGTTCAACAAGGTTTTGTGATCCTTGATACTAAGGGTTTCGCTGTTATACCGCCGCTTTCCTTAAAAAAGAACTGGCGTCAAAATGTTGTAAGTCCTATCATGTCACGACTGCTTTCCTACCCATTAGATTGGTGTTTAGGAAAGTATTTAGGATGCGGGATTACCTTTGTCCTCAAAAAGTCTGAATCAAAATCAGAGCGAGCGTAGAAATATGTTCGCTTTTTCTTTTGCCCGCCTGACACTGGCAGGTTATACTTTTCCCATGCCCGACACGACATGGAAAAAAAGCAGGTTTGCGCTCTACCTCATCGCTTTTCTTTTCAACCTTCATTCAGCGATTCCGACATACATCACTTCAACATTCCTCGCTCAATTTACAGGCAACGCCATGGTCGGCGTGGTCTACACCGCCGCTTCCATTCTTGCTCTTATCGCTTTCGCCTGCGTCCTCCGAGTTCTGCGGCGCTTCGGCAATATTGTCGTAACGCTCGCCCTCTGTCTCATTGAATTCGTCTCGCTCATCGTCCTCGCCTTCGCGCCGGGCACTCTTGCCGTCATAGTATTTTTTATGACGAGCTTCGCTTCTGTTGCACTCATCAATTTTACCCTCGACGCCTTGCTTGAGGATTTCTCCACCCAAAACAAAACCGGCGACATTCGCGGTATTTATTACACCGCCGACAACCTCGGCTGGCTCCTCGCGCCGCTTATAGCGGCGCTTCTCCTCGGCTCGAGTGATAATTTTTCTCGCGTCTTCTTCGCCATCGCCGGCATTCTCACTCTATCAATCGTTCTCATCGCCGGAAGTTTTCAGGGATTTAAAGACCCTGAATATTCCAAAGCGCGTTTCTGGACGGCTATATCGGAATTTCTCAAAGACCGAGATATGCGCGGTATTTATATTTGCGAAATCCTCGTTCAATTCTTCTACGCGTGGATGATTATTTACACGCCGATATATCTCCACCAATACATAGGATTCTCATGGACGACCATCGGCATACTTTTTTCGATAATGCTTTTGCCCTTCGTCTTGGTCGGCATACCTGAAGGATTTTATTCAGACCACGGCTGGGGTGAGAAAAGATTTATCGCTCTCGGGTTTCTCATAATGGCGGTCGGCACTTTGCTCTGCGCCATATACGGCGACGGCAATGTTTTCATTTGGGGAATTTTGCTATTTACCACTCGCGTCGGCGCGGCGTCCGCGGAAGTAATGTCCGACACTTATTTCTTCAAGAAAATCAACGGCAGAGACATAGAAAAGATCACCCTATTCCGAACGGCTCGTCCTCTCGCCTATATCATAAGCTCGGTCGCCGCCACTCTCATCCTCATCGGCACGGATATTCAAGGCCTCCTCGTCGTCCTCGGCATTTTGATGTTCTACGGCATCCGAGTCATTCTTTCGCTCAATGATGTGAAATAAAAAACGGCGCATCTTTCGATGCGCCGCCAGAACCAAGTTCTAAGTTTCTAAGTCCAAAGGCCTGAATTCCGAGTGCCTAGTTCTTACTTGCGAACCCCCGCAAACCACCAGTGGACGCGCCAACCGGCGTTGTAGCGGCGGCAGTCCACGTAGCGCTTGCCGTCCCACCTGAAGAACGTGAGATAGCAGAAGTTGCCGTCCTCGTCCTGCCACTGGGTGCTGTTCGGATGCTCGGCGGCAAATGCTGGATCGACCTCGTTCACCGCGCCTTGGGCGTAATGATCGGGCACAAGGCCGCGGAGTTCATACTCCTTCGCCAAGTCGGCAACGGGAACATCCCGGCCGACCTTGAAGAAGAATACATCCACTTCGTCGCCCTCGTTTCTCGGCATCGTCTTCACCACGCTATTGTCGAGATACTCGGCTCTCTTTGTCGCCGCGATCATATTGCGCGGAGAACGAGAGCGGTTGACCGTGACACGGCGAACGATCATATTACTGACCGCTTCGACACGACGACGGACGGCGCCGACCATCTCGTCGGCAACTTCGTCACCTTGATTTTCGAGAACCTGTTGGACAGCGTCGCTCTGGAGTCCTGACTTACGCAAACGCGCAGCGAGGATTTCCTGAAGCTTGCCAATCTGACCAGCTGTGATTTCGCTAACTGATGGGGACATGATGTTATTCATGGCGTCATCTCCTTTTTTTTATCGAACGAACGAGAGAGGTCTTGCGGAATGCAAGATTTTTCAATGTTCTATTCACTCCAAATTATATACCAAATATGGCTATTTTGTCAATAGGTCAAAAAATACTGAAAAATAAGCTTATTTTTCAGTTTTCACGCACTCAAGACACATAAAAAGGGGAATCTCTTTGCGGGATTTGTTTTCGGCGATTTGGCGAGGACCTTTTTCGCTTTGTTTGTGAGATATCCATTCCTCAATGCGGGAGATGGCGAAGCCGGCATTCGCCAAAGTTTTTGAATACACCTGAAGCGGCCTATGAAATGAAATCGTCTTTTGCTCCGCCTCATCGGTGGACTCACGGCCGGGATTCATATCTATTTCAGCGCGGCTTTCCGATAAATATTCGTCCACACGGCGATATTGCGTCTTTGTCGTTTCATCAAAACCCCAAGAAGATTCTTTCGGCACGCGAAACGCCGGATGATTGAGAACTATGACGAATTTCCCGTTTTTTTCCAAAACGCGCGAGACTTCTTTGAAAGTTTTGGAAATATCCTCGATGTTTTGAATAGCGAGAATACAAATAGCCACGTCAAATTTCTTTTGGCCGAGAACGGATAAATCATCGGCGCGAGCGAGAAAGAAAGCGGGCTCTGCGGAAACTTGCGAGCGCGACGGCGCGAGCACGAGGAATTTTTCAGCAGAAAAATATCCGTGTTCCGCAGAACCCGCCTTTTTTCGAGCGAGCGCAACTAACTCTTTCGAAACATCCACCCCGACGACCTGCGCGCCAGCCTTGGCGAGCTCGTGGGAAAAAAATCCCTGTCCGCAGGCGAGATCAAGCACGCGCAAACCGTTTCTCGGCGAGACGAGACGCGAGATATTCGGCAAAATGACTTTTTTTTGATATGAATCGGCGTCCGAGACGACTTCGTCGTAACGGTCGGCGACATTTCCCCACGATGTGTCTTTTTTCATCGGCTAATTATTGAGGAAGCGGACAGCCGGACATAGCTGAAAGCTGTTCGAAAGTCAGCACCCCTTCCGTTGAAGAGCCGTTCTTGTCCACCCAAGTCGGGTATCCCTGAATATTGTGGTTTATGCATACCTGCGTCTGGCCGCTTCCGTCCGGAGTCGAACATTCGACATAAGGAAGTTTGTCCACTGATTTGCCGAACATTGCCTTTTGAGCTTGGCAGTGCGGACACCAAAACGCGCCATAAAAAGTCACACCGCTATTTGTCAGGCACTCGGCGAAAGAATCATATTGCCCGGGAGTATTTTGATACCACTCGTACCACGTGACGCTGCCAACAATAATGGCCGCGAAAAAAATTATGCCGATAATCCACCATATTTTTGATTTCATACAAAAAATACTAACACGAAGTCGTTAAATTAGGCGATGGAAAAGCGTATTGGACATATCAAGGACAAAACTCGCGCCTAAAGCGCTTATTCCGTAGCGGCTAAAAAATTCCAAAGGACATTGGATTTTAATCTAATGTCCTTTGGAAAAATCTACGCCCTAAATAAAAAAATGGACATAAAGGACACTTTATTAGACACAATTCGACGTCGGTCGAACCGGTTAATTTTAATAAAAAATAAAATATATATTGTGTCAACATCGGAACTCAAGTGATATGATGATGCCCATGGAAAAAACGGACAGCGAGCTCGTGGCCGCTTATAAAAACGGCGACCAAAGCGCCATAGAAATATTGGTGGGGCGATACATATCCGCCGTCTACAACTTCGTCAGAAGATTCGTGAACGAAGAACACGCCGACGACGTGACGCAAGAAACTTTCGTCAGGGTTTGGAAGTATATCAAACGGTACGATGAAACGCGCAGCTTCAAAGTCTGGCTTTTTACCATAGCGAGGAGGGTGGCAATAGATTTCACCAGAAAAAGAAAAAACGTGCCTTTTTCCTCATTCGAAAACGAGGTCGATGAGGTTTTCGACGTGGAAGACCAGTCGGAACTCCCCCACGATATTTTCCAAAGAAAAGAAGTTGCTTCGGCCCTAGAGGCCCTAATCGCAAAACTGCCGGAAGATAGGCGGGCCATTGTCATCCTTCACGATCTCGAGCGACTCTCATTCGAAAATATCGCCGATATTATGGGAAGACCGATGAACACCATAAAAAGCCAATATCGCAGAGCCATCATAGCCCTGCGCGAAATGATACAAAACGGCGGCGCACCGAAATTATAAGCGTATTCGTATATAAAACGATGGAAAAACCTTTAATACCGATGAATATGTGCCCCATACCGCAGGGGCTTGAAAGCCGAGTTATTCTCGAACTTCGCAATCGGGAAAGGGGGCGCGAAAAGACGCGAGTCGTGGTGTTTTTGACGTTGTCCTTCGCGTCGCTCGCGGCCCTCGTGCCGGCTTTCGAAAACGTGAAGAACGTGGCTTCACGTTCGGGATTCACTCAATACGCGTCGCTTATCTTTTCCGACTTGCCGACCATAGCGGGTATGTGGAAACTTTTTGCCCTTTCGCTCGCGGAAACCGCGCCCATATTCGCTTTGGCTATATCGGCGGCGGTGCTTTTGGCTTTTGTCTGGTCAGCGGCCCAAGCTTTTAGATACGTAAAGGCGATGAAGCTTTCCTTCAGTTAAAAAATCGGCGGCGGAAATCGGGACGGTGTGTTATCTTAAATACATAAGTCATGATAGAAAAAAATATCCACTACTCTAAAATATTCAAAATAATTCTCGTCGCGGGCGGAGCAATCGTGGTGCTTTTGGTGACGTTTCTTTTTGGAGTGACCGTCGGTTTTCATAAAGCTTCTTTCTCATACCGCGTTGGTGAGCATTACGACGTGCTTTTTGGCAGAAGCGATGACGCGGACATACCGCCGTCTTTTGACGCTGACGCCATACCGGGTGGAAACGAGGCGGCGGGAAAAATAATTTCCGTGGAATTGCCGACATTCATCGTCGTCGGTCCGGATAACATAGAAAAGAAAGTGGAGGTAGGTAGCGAAACGGTAATCAACGAGCTGCGCGGTTCCGCTTCGTCCTCGGCGATAGTCGTAGGCGACTCCGCCGTCGTCATCGGAACGCCCGGCGCGAATTCGGATATCGCGGCGGAATTTATTCGCGTCTTCCCCGCCGATAGCGGAATGTCTTCCGGACGATAAATATCGTCAAAATAAAAATGAATAAAAAAATTTCTGATACAGCGGGAAAATTAAAAACCTACGCTCTCGGACACAAGATAATTTCGGTTTTGATAGCCGCCGCGATAGTCGCCGGAGGATACAAAGCCGTCGAAACCGCTCAAACCGGCAGTCAGGCGACTTTATATACTCTATCCAGTGTCGCTTCCAGCACAATCATAACCACGGTCACCGGAAGCGGACAAATATCGGCAAACGAGCAAGTCGCCGTGGCAAGCAAAGTCTCCGGAGCGCTGACATCGCTTCCCGTGACAGACGGACAGGAAGTGACGCAAGGCCAACTTCTCGCTACCATAGACAATACCGACGCGGCGCGTTCGCTTCAAAGCGCGGAAATATCCTTGGCGAAACTTGAAGAAGCGCCGGCAACGACGACCCTCGTGGCCGACCAGAACAATGTGGTATCGAGTTATAATTCGGCTTGGAACGATTTGGTTACCACTTTTATAAATTTGCCGACAGTCATTACAGGCATAGACGGTATGCTCAACAAACAAGGTCAATATCTCAGCGATTCAGACAGCCAATATTTCAATATGACGGCTGAATCTCTACGTAACGAAGCTTTGGCAAGTGACGCGACGGCCGATGCCGATTATCAATCTAGCGTGGCGCTTTATTCGACTTTGACAAGACAAAGCGCCACCGCGTCAATCGAATCTCTTCTCGCTTCGACTTACACTACGGTACAGGCAGTCGCTCAAGCGATCAAAGACGAAAGGACAACGGCTGAATTCGTAGAAGCCAACACGCCTTCTTCCGCTCAAAGTCAGGCGACGACCGCTCTCGACAATCTTGATACATGGTCAACTCAAGTCAGTGGTTATGTTACCGCCCTTCTCGGAGACGAGAATGGTATCACCCAAGCGAATAATACCTTGGAAGCTTTAATCTCCGGAGCCGATTCGTTGGACATTCAATCGCAAGAACTTTCCATTCAGGCCGCGGAAGAAACTTACAACGATTACTTTATTTACGCTCCAATAGACGGAATATTGTCTCTCGCCGTGGAACCCACGAATACGATATCAAGCGGCGAAACCATAGGCACGATAGTATCCAAACAAAAAATCGCCACGATTCTTCTAAACGAAATAGACGCGGCCAAGGTGGAGGTCGGAGACAAAGCCACGCTTACTTTCGACGCCATAAACAATCTATCAATCGCCGGACACGTGAGTGATGTCTCCGTCATCGGCACGGTAAGTTCCGGCGTCGTGAGCTACACTATTACCATCACCCTAGACACGGATGACGTCAGAATAAAACCGGGCATGAGCGTCAACGCTTCGATAGTCACGGACGTCGAGAGCAATGTCCTGACTGTGCCAAACTCGGCAATCAAAACTCAGGGCTCGGTTTCTTACGTTCAGGAACTTAATCAAAAAGTATCCGCCGCGCAAGCGGCGGCTGGAGTTACGTCTTCGACGGGGCCGAAAAACGTTCCCGTAATTGTCGGAGTTTCAAACAGCACGGTCACGGAAATTCTTTCCGGACTTTCTCAAGGCGACCAAGTGATAACGAAAACGACGGCTTCCGCGGGAGCTACACCGGTAGCTTCCACCTTAGCCGCGCCAAGTATTTTTGGCGCGGCCGGCGGAGGAGCGCGCGGCGGTGGCGGCGGAGCCGGGGCTGTTAGAATTCCATAATATGATCGAGGTCCACGACGTAACAAAGACCTATAAGAGCGCCGACGGCGGTTTCCAAGCGTTGAAGGGAGTTTCCTTTACCATAAGAGATGGCGAGTTTCTAGCGATTATGGGACCGTCCGGTTCCGGCAAATCAACGTTGATGCACATTCTGGGATGCCTCGACACGCCGACTTCCGGAACTTACCTTCTCGACGGAAAAGACGTATCAACCCTCAAAGACGACGAACTCGCGGAAATAAGGAAAGATAAAATCGGTTTCGTCTTCCAAGCTTTCAATCTCCTGCCCGAACCACCGTCCTTCGAAACGTCATGCTTCCTTTGGTTTACGCCGGAGTACCGCACGAAGAAAGAATTGTTCGAGCCACGGACGCCTTAAAAGCCGCCGGCCTCGACGAGACGCACTTTATGCATCTTTCAAACCAACTTTCCGGCGGACAAATACAGCGTGTGGCTATCGCCCGCGCTCTCGTCAACAACCCGACACTCATTCTCGCCGATGAGCCAACGGGAAATCTCGATAGCAAGACCGGGGAAATCGTTCTAGGCACTTTTCAACGCCTGAACGAAATTGAAGGACGCACCATCGTCCTCATTACCCACGAACTCGACGTTGCGGAACATGCCGCGCGCATCATTCATATTCGCGACGGACTCATAGTGAGCGATAGCGGGACTCACGCGCAAAGAAAAGCTCGGCACAGCATACCATCATGACGACAAAAGATATTTTAGAAGAAACATCAACGGCGCTTAGGGCGAACAAAGTCCGTTCGGGACTCACGATGCTCGGCATCGTCATCGGCATTTCCTCCGTCATCGCCATGGTGTCGATCGGCAATGGCGCCCAATCAAGCATAAATTCTTCCATTCAAAGCATCGGGAGCAATCTCTTGGAAATTACTCCCGGCGCGCAAAGAACTATCGGCTACGGCGTGTCCACGGGCCGCGGCACGGCGCAGTCTCTCATTCAAGGCGACGCAGACGCCATCGCCTCGCAAGTGAACAACGTGACCGCAGTTACATCGGAGGTTTCCGGCAGAGACCAAGTAACGGCAAAAGGCACGAATACAAACGTCACCGTGGACGGAGTAAGTTCCAACTACCCTTCGGTTAGAAACGTGAGCATTTCCGAGGGCAATTTCATTTCCGACCAGGACATCGCGTCGGTAAATAAAGTCGCCATCGTCGGTCCCACGGTCGCAAACGACCTTTTGGCCACCGGCACCGACCCCGTCGGTCAAATCATCCGCATAAAAAACATCGAGTTTACCATTATCGGCGAGACGGTAGCTAAAGGCGGCACTTCTTTCGGCAGTCAGGATGACGAAGTTTTTATTCCGGTATCGACCGCCACGCAATATCTCGCCGGCAACCCTTATCTGACCACCATAGACGTCCAAGCGGCAAACTCTGGAGTAATGACTCAGGTCCAAAATGACATCACGAATTTGCTTTTGACCCGCCACAACGTCTCGGCGGCAAGTCCCGACTTTAGCATTCTCAATCAGGCGGACATTCTGGCCACGGCTTCGAGCGTCACAAACACTTTTACTTTACTTTTAGGCGCGGTCGCGGGAATATCGCTTATCGTCGGAGGCATTGGTATAATGAACATGATGCTCACGACGGTAACGGAGCGCACTCGCGAGATCGGCCTGCGCAAAGCCATCGGAGCTCAAGAAAAAGACATTACGCTCCAATTTCTCATGGAATCGATAGCCCTTACCGTCATTGGCGGCTGCATAGGAATCGCTTTGGGCTGGGGAATTTGTTTCGGCATCACTTATTTCGGCATTATCGCCACGACTGTTTCGCCCGTCTCCGTAATTTTGGCTTTCGGCGTCTCGGCAATCATAGGAATAGTCTTTGGTTACTATCCGGCGCGCAGGGCGGCCATGATGAATCCGATAGAAGCTTTGCGATATGAATAAAATGAACGAATCCATAATAAAAATCGAACGTGTTACGAAAATTTTCGACGGCACGGCCGTCGTTGACGATATTTCATTTTCAGTTCCGGAAGGAATGATTTTCGCCTTCCTCGGACCAAACGGCGCCGGCAAGACGACGACAATAAGAATGCTTACCACTCTCCTATCTCCCACTTCCGGCACCATTATCATAAACGGCGCGAACGCGGCGACGGATAAAAACGCCGTGAGAAAGTCTTTCGGCATCGTTTTTCAAGACCCGTCTCTCGACGACGAGCTCACGGCTTGGGAAAATATGGAATTCCACGGCGTTTTATACAGCGTGCCCAAAGAAATTCGTCGCAAGCGCATCGAGGACCTGATGAAATTCGTCGAGCTCTGGGACAAAAAAAATATTCTGGTGAAATTTTTCTCCGGAGGAATGAAACGCCGCCTCGAAATCGCCAGAGGACTCATACATCATCCGAGAATTCTTTTTCTCGACGAGCCGACCGTGGGACTTGACCCGCAGACAAGACACCATATTTGGGAATACATCGAGGAGCTTTCCAAAAAAGAAAAAATGACCGTATTTTTTACCACTCACTACATAGAAGAAGCGGAAAAAAGCGCCGAGCGTATTGCCATCATAGACAACGGAAAAATAGTGGCCGAGGGCACGTCCGCGGCGCTCAAAAATAAAACCAAAACCGCCTCGCTCGAAGATGCATTTCTCGCTCTCACCGGCAAAGCTATTCGCGAAGAGAGCGCGGACGGCGGAAGTCATATGAAAATGATGCATAAAATGCGCGGCCGAAGATAAAATAATTATATGAAACCAATTTACATTCTTTGGCTTAGGCAACTCAAACGGCAAATCCGTTCTAGGTCGCGCATAATCGGTTCCGTGGGTCAGCCGATTCTTTTTCTTTTGGCTTTGGGTTTTGGTTTCGGTCCTATATTCGCCAAAGCGGGCGGAGGAAGTTACATTGATTTCATCGCACCGGGTATCATCGCCATGGGCATACTTTTCAACGCCGTTTTCACGGGAATGGAAATCATTTGGGACAGGCAATTCGGATTTCTCAAGGAGACTCTCGTCGCGCCGGTTTCGCGCACGAAAATAATGATCGGCCGCACATTGGGCGGCGCGACCATAGCCGTGGCTCAAGGCATTATCGTTTTCATCATTACCCTTTTCGTTGGTTTTCATCCCACATCCGTCGGAGGTTTCCTGCTCTCGCTTGTTTTCATGTTTCTTATCGCTCTGTTGTTTACTTCCGTCGGCACGGCGATAGCTTCAGTGCTTGAAGACATGCAAGGTTTTGGCCTTATCGTAAACTTCTTCATCATGCCGATATTTTTCCTCTCCGGAGCGCTCTTCCCGCTTGAAGGATTGCCGAGCGTGGTGGCGTTTCTGGCTAAAATAGACCCGCTGACTTTCGGCGTCGACGCTATTCGAGGCACTCTCGTCGGCGGAAATTATTTTTCGCTGGGTACCGACGCTTTGGTTCTTGTCCTAGTCACTGCATCGTTTGTAGTTATCGGCTCGTATCTATTCTCGAGGATTGAAGTATAAAAAAATAACAAAATAAAATGAAAAAACCAACAAAAATCATAATAAGCATCGTCGTGGCGGCCGGACTTTTCTACGGAGGCTTCGCCTACGGCCAATCTATTTCCGGAGGCAGTCAAACCGCGAGCTCGGCGTATGGAGGAGCACGAGCGACGAGAACCGGTTCCACGACAAGTACCGCCGGCGGCGGTTTCGGCGGCAGCATGGTCACATCCGGCACGGTGGTATCAAGCGACTCTTCAAGCGTTACCATAGCCCTCAAGAGCGGTTCTGTCGTGGCCTTCTATTCGACATCTACTCCAATAACAATGACCACTTCAGGAACGCCAAACGACATTACGGATGGCGCTAACATCACGGTCATAGGGACGGCAAACTCCGACGGAAGCGTCACGGCAAACTCAATACAGCTTCGCCAACCGCAAACATCGGCGCAATAATGAAAAGTAAACATATCGGATTGATAGTAGCCCTAGCGATTGTCGGTGTCATGGCGGCGGACACTTTTTCAAAATCCGGAACGATGGACTATGCGCCGCCGCCGACACAAAATGCGGTGGCGCAAAACACTACATCGTCGCCGAATCTTAAAACATCTTCTTCTGTCTCCACGACAAAGGTTTCAAACGTCACCTTGTATACGATGGCTGATGTTGAGTTGCATTCTAGCCAATCAAGTTGTTGGACGACGATAAGCGGCAAAGTTTATAACCTGACTTCGTGGATATCAAAACACCCGGGTGGTCCAGAGGCCATACTTTCCATTTGCGGAAAAGACGGCACCTCCGCGTTCGAAAGCCAGCACGGAGGAAACGCCAGGGCCAACGCGGAACTCGCAGCGTTTTTTATAGGAAATCTGTCGCAATAAAAAAATATGAATCAAAAAATAGACAGACTGAAAATCTACGCGCCGTTTGTCTTGAGGATAACTCTCGGGTTCGTTTTCATGTATTTCGGCTGGCAATCGGTTTCCGACCCGAGCGTATGGGTCGGTCTCGTGCCAACATGGACAAACGCCATCATGCCGCCGGTCACTCTCGTGTTTATTCACGGCCTGTTTGAAATCGCGGCCGGCGTGCTTCTTTTTTCCGGATATTTCACGCGCACGATAAGCGCTCTGCTTTTCCTCGACCTCATACACATCATCACCCTTCTCGGCTGGAGCGATATAGCGGTACGGGACTTGGGTCTCGCGGCAGGAATGCTCGCTATATTTTTGATGGGAAATAATTTCGCTTCGGAGTGATATAATCTTTAAATGTTTATAGAACCGAACGGCGTGTGCGGTCAGAAAGGTTGGATAGAAGTAATCTGCGGCAGTATGTTTTCGGGAAAAACGGAAGAGCTCATTCGCAGGTTGAAACGCGCCGACATTGCCAAACAAAACGTGAAAATTTTTAAGCCGGCGCTCGACACTCGCTACTCAAAGACAAAAGTCATGAGCCACGATTCACACGCTTTATCGTCCGTGGTCGTCAAGAATTCGAAGGAAATCCTCAAGCTCGCCAAAGGCGCCGACGTCGTGGGCATTGATGAAGCGCAGTTTTTCGATAAAGATATTGTTGAGGTTTGTGAGACGCTCGTCCGTCAAGGTTCCCGCGTCATAGTGGCTGGACTCGATATGGATTATTTAGGCAAGCCGTTCGGACAAGTTCCAAACCTTCTCGCCGTCGCCGATTACGTCACGAAACTTCACGCCATATGCGTCGTCTGTGGCGGCATGGCCAGCATTTCGCATAGAAAGACTTCCGAAGGCGGACAAGTTCTCGTCGGCGCAAAGGATTTGTATGAAGCGCGTTGTAAAGAATGCAGCCGGAAAGGTTTGAAAAAATAAATTATTCTACGTGGACTTTTATGTCGTGCCGCTCATGCGGCACGTTGATGAAGAAAGAAAGGAAAGCGCCGATGAGGACTATGACGGCAGATATTGCAAAAACGCTCGCGTAGGCCTCGACTTGGCCCTTGATTTCCACCAAGCCGACAAATTGGCTGACCATAGCCGGATTCGTCGTGTGAACACTGCTCCACTTGGCGATTGTCAAAACATTTTTTTCCGAAATATAAGTCAAAAGCGTGGCGAAGACGGAGACGCCGAAAGCGCCGGAAATATTTCGCGCCAGAGCGAGTATCGATGACGCCACGCCGATTTCTTTCGCCGGCACGACCGAAGCCACGATGTTCGTGCGTTGAGCCATACCGAACCCTAAACCGAAAGCCATTATGAAAAGCGGGAAAATAATATCCCAGGGCGTCGAACGGATGTCGAGATACCACGAAAACATCCAAAGGCCCAAAGCCGCGACCAAAGTCGAAGCGAAAATCACGTATTTGGCTTTGACTTTGCCGATGAGCGAGCCACCTATCGGCGACGCCAGAATGAGAGCCGCCGCCATCGGCATAAAGAGATATCCCGCTTGAGTAGCCGTGTAGCCGAGAAAAGTTTCGGCAAAAACCGGAATGAGAAAAACGGAACCCATCATGCCCATAAAAACGATAAAGTTGTTTATGACGGTGTAGACGAAAGCCGGAATTTTGAAGAATTTGAAATCAACTATTGGCTCGGCGACTCTTTTTTCTATGACGATGAAAAGAATCGTGCAAATTATCGTGGCGAGATAAGTGATAATGCTGTTGCTCGAGAGCCAGCCCCAACTCTGCCCTTGGTCGAGAACTAAAGACAGTGACGCCAAAGCGCCGCCAAGCATCATGGCTCCCCACCAGTCAAACTTTACGTTTTTTCTTCCAGAAACGGATTCTTTCACGAAAAGAAGGGCCATGGCGAGTCCCACGAGACCGACTGGAAGATTCAAAAGAAATATCGAGCGCCAGCCGAAATTGTCTATGAGAGGTCCGCCGATGAGTGGACCAAAAACGGCTGCGGCGGCGAAAGCCGACGACCAAATGCCAAGCGCTTGTCCCCTCTTTTTCATATCGACGAACGTCACGGTGAGAATCGCCATGGCCGTCGGATAGTCCGCGGAGCTGGCTATAGCTTGAATGATGCGGAAAACTATCATCGAGCTTAGATTCCACGATAATCCGGCGAGAACCGAACCGAAAATAAATATGACGAAGCCGGTAATGTAGACTTTTTTCCGACCTATGGTGTCTCCGAGCTTGCCCCAAATAGGCACGAAAACGGCGTTGGCCAAAATATAGGCCGTGGCTATCCAGCCGGAAGCCGAAACGGAAATACCGAAATCTTCGATGATTTTCGGCAGAGCAAGATTGACTATGGTCTGGTCAAGACGACCCAGAAATGTCCCGACAATGACCGTCGCCAAAATAAGCCACGGGAGCACTTCACTTTCCTTACTTCTCCGTTCGCCATCCATTTTATTTGTATATCCAGACTTTCGCCGACATGCCGTTTAGGATTTCCGGATTGTCCATGACATCATAGGAAATTTTCACTTCAAACTGCTGTTCTTGTCTCTGGTCGGAAATATTAAAGTCTATGGCCGAGGCATAAGAAGTCGGCACTATTTCATCCACCGTGCCGGAGAACTTTCTTGAACCGAAGGCATCCAAAGTGAAAACGACTTCATCGCCGGGTTTTATGTCGGAAAGACCGTTGTTCTCGTCGACTTTCGCCACAAGCCGCAATTCGGCGGGATTTATCATCGTCACGACCGCTTGGCCAGGAGAAAAAAGCGTGCCTATGGAATCGTCAGTGCCGACGATAAGGCCGCTAGAACTCGTAATGAGATATGTGTCGCCGATTTGAGCCACGGGCGTGGATGTCGCCACGATATCGCCGTCTTTGACGAGGACTTGTTTGAGAACGCCAGGAGTTTCGGGGCTAAGTTCTATGAGTGGCGCTTCGATGTCGGCGCTGTCGGTGTAGACTCGAGTGCGTATCACGAACCACCAGTAGGCGGCAAAGAGAAGCCCGGCGAAAATGGCGATAATGACGCCGATTTCAATCCATTTTTTTATGTTAGCGCGGCGCGCCATTTCCTTTTCGATGTTTGTTTCGTTCATCTATCCACTTTACACGAACAAGACTTCGAAATCAAAACTATTGGCTTGAACTCGTCGAAGTTTCTGTCGATGTGGTACCGGTAACCGTAACTGAAGGCGTCGCGGGCGAAGATAATTTCAAAGCTTCTATGTCTTTGATGATGGTCGTGGCGTCTTCTTCCGCGTTTTTTAAGTCATTCGTGGCCATTTGGATTTTCGAGTGAGCGTCTTTGAGGGTGGCGTCATTTGAAGCGAGGACGGTCTCTACGCCGTTGTCGGGCTGCAAGTTCGCCACTTCGCTCGAGGCCGCGGCGGCTTGTGTTCCGGCGTCGGACACTTTCGCGGTGAAATCCGCCAAAGCCGAAGTTTCCGCCGAGATATCGTCGCCCGCCGTTTGGGCGGCCGTGATACGAGTCTGAAGTTTCGTTTCCAATGTTCCAAACGAAGTCACGATGGTATTAATTCTATCGGCGGCGGCCGTGATAGATCCCTGCGGCACCACGAGAGCGTATATTCTGTAAGCTTGAGTTATGGATTTGCTGTCCGAGCCAAGAGACGTCGTGCTCGTGTCCGTGCCGATGTTTGATTGAAGCGAAGTCAGGTCGGATATTTCCGATTGAATCTCCGAAGTAAAGTTTGATTTTTCGGCGTCAGAAAGTCTCGCCATACTTTCTATACGAGACAACAGGTCATTTAAGGTCGTGACGCGATTACCAATCTCCGTATTGTCACGAGTTCTCATCGCAGCCATTCTGGCGGCAGTTGTGCTTGCTATCATTGCGGCGCGAGCGCTCGCGGAAATCCTAATAGTAGAACTCGCTCTCGCGCCGCCGGCAAAGCGCGCCACAGGCGAAGAAACATTTGCGGAAGCGGAAACACCGACGGCTTGCGCCTGCGCTATGCCGGCTATGGAGAAAGCCATGGCGATCGCCAGTGACACGCCTAAAATATTTAATATCAATTTTTCTTTCATATGTTTTGGAAAATTTATTTTTAATTTTTATTGGGCCGTGGTCGAAGCGCTAAGACTCTGGTCGATGGCCGAGTTGTCGCTTGAAAGTCCGTTCATTTGCGAATTAATCGAGCTTAAATCCTGATTGAGTGCCGAGTTTGAAGAATCGGACGGCGAAGTCGAAAGTCCCTGCTCCGGAGAAGAAACCGATGCCGACTGGTTTTGAGCCGGCGTCATCGGGGAAAGCGCCGTAGCCGACTGCGAAGAGTTCCACCACCAGACGCCGCCGATAATAACGATGAGGATTATAATAATCCACCACACTGCCGCTTTGCCTTTTTGCATATATATTTTGACTAAAACTTGTAAAACTACGCCGCAAACCTGATATTTGGCGTCATTTTCATAATACCATACGTATATATACGCAAATATGACGCAAAACTTTCATTTCAATTATGGGTGTGCGAATGGCCGTGATACCCCGAAAAACGACCGTCTTTTCCTAAGTGCATTATGATGGCTATATATGTGGTGAGCGGCACCGCCAAGACGAGGCCTATGGAACCGATAAGGGCGCGGGCAATCTCCGTGGAAAATATTTCTTTGTTGAGGGTAATTAAGGGATGTCCGGCGGTGGAAGAATAGAACAAAAGCAAAAGCGGCAAAGACGCGCCGACATATGCTATAGCCAGAGTGTTTACCAGAGCGCCGATGTGCTCGTGACCGATGCGCATGGCTCGGCGGAAAATTTCCCTTCGGCTTAAATCCGGCGCGGCGCTTCTAAGTTCCGCAACCACTACCGCCTGCCCTATTGCCGCATCGTAGAGCACGCCCAGAAGGCCGATAATGATGCCGCCGAGAAGCAGTCCGGTAAAATTTATCGTGCCACCCGTGTTGATGTTGAGATATGCCGCCTCTTCGTTTTCAAAACCCGTAAGATGCATGGCTCCGATAAAAATATGGGCGAGTAAAACGCTTACGAGAATCGCTAGGACCATTCCAATTATTGCCGCGGTAGTCGTCTTGCTCACGCCGTGGGTCAAATATCCGCCGACAAGAACGATAAAAGCCGCCACAAGCGACGAGAGAAGAAGCGCGGATACTCCTGATAATATTCCCGGCAAAAAAACAAAAATGATTATGGCGATGCCGAGCGCCAACGAAACTATGGCGCGTATTCCCTGCCAGCCGCCGAAAAGAAAAACGCAACCGATGAAAACCAAGAGAAGTACGCCGAGCTCCGGCAATCTGTCGGGATCGGAAATCGCCCATTGGTCAATATTTTCCGAAGGGTCAACCGTGTGCGTGACGTAGACTTGATCTCCCACGGAAAGCGGCGCTGCGTCGTTCTCCAGCATTTTTGTCTCGCCGGACGCCGTGCCGCTTTCTATTTGGATCTCGAGCATTTGAGAATTTTCTTTCGTGTCCGTGCCCGGTAGCGTGCCTGTCGTGTTCGAAACAACTTGCACGACCTTAGCTTTCATCGTCTCAACGCTTGATTTGTCCTCGGTCTGGGCGTGAGATATCACGGGCACTAAAATCAAAACGGAAAAAAATAGAAATAGGAATTTTTTCATGACGCGCAAGATTTACAAACTCCGAAAAATTCAAGCGAATGGCTGTCGATGGACGAAAAAGATTTTGATTTGGCCAAGACGGATTTTTGAAGCGTAGGACCGCAAGCGACGACATCTTCTATTTTGCCGCATTTGACGCATATGATGTGGTGGTGGTGATGTCGGTCCAGAACAAGCTCGTAATAAGTCTTGCCGTCATGAAAATCCGTCTTTCGGACAATTCCGGCTTTCTCAAAAGCTTCGAGGGCGCGATAGACATTCGCCGCGTCAAGAGATCGGGAAACCATCTTGGCTATTTTTTCTATCGTCTCCGGCGCGCGGCATTTAGAAAGCGCCGCAATTAGATTGACTCTCCCATCAGTTGCCCTAAACTCGTATTTTTGTAAAATTTCTTCTATGTTTTTCTTTTTCATGTCTTTTTACCAATTCAACTTTATCACTCGGCGGCATTTTTGAATATTACGACGGAATTAATTATCCTGTTATACGGAGATATCTCAAAAATGGGCGCTAGTATGGAGTAAACGCTTTTCGGCAAAGGCGCATAGAGCATGGCCCTCTTGCCGGCACTTGAACGAGCAATTATGTGCGTCTCTTTTTCACAACGATTTTTAATGCGTCGAAAAATTCTCTCTTTTTGTTCATAACCGGCACCGGCCAAGGCGGCGACGAAAACCGTGTTGAATTTTTGGTATTTTTCAAAAAAACAGGCGTCGGCGAGAACGACTTTAATCATTTTGTCCAATTTGAGTTTTCTAATAACCGCCAAAGACAATTCCGCCGCGAATGGATCATTGTCTATGACCGTCAGTCGGAGGCCGTACGTTCTCGCCAAAATAATCGCCGTCATAGGCAATGGACCACCTCCCACAAAAAGTATTCTGTGTTTCATGTGGCTTTTGCAAAGAGTCAAGGCGCTCATTTCGATTTTCGTCAGGTCGGCGTAGTTTTCATAATAAGGAAAATCGAGTAAATCATTTTCTCCGGAAGAAATTTTCAGTGCCCAGTGTTTTTCCAATTCATATTCGGCTACGGCGCACATATCCCGTAGGCGAATATGTTCTTTTGGCGTAAGTCTCTCTTCGTCTTTCGTGTTGGTCGCTTTGGAAACAAGTTCGGAAAACAAACCGTTAACCTCTTTTGAAGGCGCGTAGCTGGGCAGATTTTTAATTCTTTCGAAAAGTTTTTTTATCTTCATAACGTGGCGGAAAAACGTCAATCAGCGTATCATGATGTTTAAGTAAATGCAAATTACTTGCAATTATATTACCCGTAACGTATATTTGCTTTTAGAACCCTTCTTTGCAAAAATTACCAACACAAAAAACATATGATTATCCTCATCGCCTGCGCCACGTTCGTTGCCACCCTTCTCGGAGGTGGATTCGCGCTAAAACACAAAGACCGACTGCATCTTATCTTGGGCTTCTCCGCCGGAGCCGTCATCGCCGTGGCTTTCTTCGACCTTATGCCTGAAGCATTGAACCTCGGTGGCGCGAGCTTTGGTGTCGCAAACATGACAAGCGTTGTGGCTCTCGGATTTGCCGGATATATGCTTCTTGACAGACTCATCACTCTTCACCATCACGAGGATGAAGACGAGGGTCAGGAACATCACCATGTTCGCCGAGGCAGGCTCGGCGCCGGTTCCCTTTCGATTCACAGTTTTCTCGACGGCGCGGCAATAGGTCTGGCCTTTCAAGTGTCGGCGGCAGTCGGAGCAATCGTGGCGACGGCGGTTTTGGTCCACGATTTCTCCGATGGAATAAACACGGTCAATCTTGTTTTGAAAAACGCCGGCTCGAAGAGACAAGCTTTCCGCTGGCTTCTGGTGGACGCGCTCGCTCCGGTAGTCGGAGTGATCTCGACGATGTTTTTCACACTGCCAGAAGCGACTCTAGGAATCGTGCTCGCAGTGTTCTCGGGATTCTTTCTCTACATCGGAGCAAGCGACCTTTTACCGGAAAGTTACCACAGACATTCGACTTTCTGGACGACCACGATGACTTTGATCGGCATGGCCGTGCTGTTTATTGCAATAAAAATCGCGGGGTAAGCAAAACAAAATCCGCCGGTATATTTTCGAGCGCGTAAGTCGGAGCGAAGCGCACAAGCGAGAAAATATACCGGCGGATTTTTATTGCTTCTTACAAAGACAACGGCCAGGGCATTGCCACCGCGAGAAACGCCAGCGCCGCGCCGATGAGCGCCATGTTTTTCATAAACTGCACGCGGTCCGCCATCTTGGCGTTCGGGTCGGTCTCGTTCCAATAATTGTGCATTATAAACGTCACGGGGATGAGAAAAAGGACGATTAATAGAACGGAGGTGCCGACATAAAGCCCGGTAATGATTCCCAATCCGCCGAGCAAAATCATCAGTCCGCTTATGATGACCATGGCCTTCGGCGACGAAACCTTCTTTGAGGCGGCGAAGCCGGCCATGGCGTCGGAGTGGCGTAGATGATTAAAGCCGCCTACAGCGAAATATCCGCCGAATAATACTCTAGCAATAAGAAAAATGTAATCCATAAATTTAATATTTAATGCTAACGTTTGTCATTATATCACGCCGAGATTTTGTGATAAAATAGCCTTATGACAAACGAAGAACTCCTCACCCGCGGCGTCGCCGAAGTCATAGACAAAAACGATTTGGAAAAAGCCCTCAAATCCGGCAAAAAGCTGCGCGTAAAGCTCGGCATAGATCCGACAAGTCCCGATATTCATCTCGGCCGCTCCGTCGCTCTCCTCAAACTGCGTGACTTTCAGAATCTCGGACACAAAATAGTTTTCATCATCGGCGACTTCACCGGACTTATCGGCGACACTTCGGACAAAGACAGCGAGCGGCCGATGCTCTCTCCGGATGTCGTGAAGAAAAACATGAAAGAATACGCGCGCCAAGCAGCCAAGATTTTGGACATAAGAAAAGCCGAAGTAAAATACAATTCAAAGTGGCTGAAAAAGCTGGGCTTCGCGGAAATAGGAATCCAAGCGGACGCTTTTTCCCTCTCTGATTTCATAGACAGAGAAAATATCCGCCGCCGACTCGACACGGGCAAAAGGGTGTCTTTGCGAGAAGTCCTCTACCCCATTATGCAAGGCTACGACAGCGTGGCGATAAAGTCCGACGTCGAGCTCGGCGGCACCGACCAGAAATTCAATCTCCTCGCCGGCCGCGCGCTCCAGAAAGCATACAAACAAAAACCGCAAAACATTCTGACGATGAATCTCATTCCCGGCACCGACGGCAGAAAAATGAGTTCGAGCTGGGGCAACACCATCACTCTCTCGGATACCGCGAATGATATGTTCGGAAAAGTTATGACCATACCGGACGATATCGTCGTCACTTATTTCATCCACGTTACCCGCGTGCCGATGGAAAAAGTAAAATCCGTCAAAGACAGATTTGAAAGCGGCGAGAATCCGAAAAACATGAAAATGGAATTGGCCAAGGAACTCGTCAGAATGTATCACGGAGAAAAATCGGCAAATGAGGCAGAGAAATATTTCATCAGCACTTTTCAGAAAAAAGAAACGCCGGAGGACATATCCGAATTTGAAATAGCCGGAAAAAATATAATCGACGCTTTAATCGAAAGCAAACTCGCGGACAGCAAGTCGGAGGCGCGCAGACTCATCGTCGAAAAGGGCGTAAAAATAAATAACGAAACAATCTCGTCACTCGAGATTGTCGTAAAATCCGGCGACATAATCCAAAAAGGCAAAAGATTCTTCGCCAAGGCGAAATAAAAAATCTGTATGGCTGCGGGACTTGGAATCGAACCAAAATTTTCGCTTTCAGAGAGCGACGTCCTACCTTTAGACGATCCCGCAATGTTCTCTTTCGAGACTTTCACGATAGCATAAACGGCCAAAAAATCGAGCGGATTTTTTATTTCTTTTCTTTGGCCTTGTCAGCGACTTTCCAGAGGACGCGGGCGGCATAAGTGCGATACGGCGACCAAGGCGCCGTGAGCGAATCCATTTTCTTTTCGCTCGGCGGATTTTTCATTCCGTAGAGTCGCATAATACCTTTACGAAGTCCCAAATCCCCTTTCGAAAAGACATCGGCGCGAGCCAAAGAAAACATAAGTATCATTTGTGCCGTCCACGGACCAATGCCTTTGACTTGCGTAAGCTCCGAGAGTACGTCCTCATCGGAGAGTCCGGCAAATTTATTTATTTTCAATTTTCCTGAAGCGATATGTTCGGAAAGATTTTTGACCGCGCGGGCTTTCGCTCCCGAAAGCCCGCATTTCCGAATTTTTTCGTCTTTGAGAGCAAGAATTTTCTTTGCCGTGATTTTTCCCCGCGGAAAAAGTCTTTTAAATCTTTCGAATATGGTGTCGGCGGCCTTGCCGGAGAGCTGCTGACCGACAATAGTCCACACAATATCTTGAAAAATGTCATCAGACGGTTTTAGATTTTCTATTTTGAATCCCAAAGACGCTCTATGAAGAGTTTTGTCGACTTTTTTGAAATGTTTCTGCGCTTTGTGATACATATTAATTGCTTCCCAAAGCGGCGAGAGCGTCTTTGGCGCTTTTTAGATTGGGATTCCATTTGAGAGCGGCTTCAAATTCATTTTTCGCCGCGGCAACATTGCCTTCCTTGAGGTCGCTTTCACCGCGAATGACGTAAAGTTCCGGATAAGCCGGATTGTCGTGAGAAAAAATATTTTCCGTCATTGAAAACACGGTGTCATAGTCTCCGAGTTCGTAATACGCGTATATTGGCTCCGGCTCATACCACAAAGTGTTCGGCGGAATAAGCGACGCGACGAATTCGTATAAATTCACGGAATCCAAGTAGTCTCCCAAATAATAATCCGCGACGGAAAGATTGAAAGTCGCTAAAGTATCCGAAGCGTTTTGATTCAAATCGTTTTCTGCGATTTGTTTGGCGTTTTGCCAAGCGGTACTCGTGGCTACATCGGCTCCCAAAATATTTTCGACGGACGATTGCTCGGCCGGCGTCGCGAGAACTATGTATTCGTAATCGTAATATTTCCACAGGGACATAAAATCCGCGTCAGAATAAACCACTTTCGGTCCTTGAAATCCGTCCTCATCAGTGATTGTCGGCGTCGTTGTCGCGTCGTCATATCCTATGACGACGCGATAGTGCGCTACTTGGTCGGTAGGCATAAAAAGCGTGCGCACCATTACGGGAAAACCGCCCGATAAAAGTTTTTTCAAAAGAGTGATGTTCCCAGCCGGCCGGTAATACGCGACGAGGCCGTAAGTTTGCGCCTGCGTCGCGATGTCCGATGGTTGGGTGGACTTCTCGTCGTTTTTGCCTGTCGTATTGTGGTCGGGACGCAAGGCGTCCGCCAGGACTTGCTGGCTAACGTTTATACCGTAAAAAAACAGGTCCATGGAAAGCGCCGCCGGCCCGCAATTATTGAAAGTTTGAGATACGTAATATCCGTCGCTAAGAAGCACTTGTTCGGGCGATGAAGAAGCTGTGCTTGCCGGACCGGAAGCGGAGGAAGTGATTTTCTCCGAATACGAGAGTTGCCCGCCGGATGTTTTGGTAAAGGCGAAATAAAGGCCACCGAGGATTAATATGACGACGACCCAAAATACCACCCAAAACGTTCTGACGCTTATCATAAAATCATTGTATTCTCTGATTTGAGTAAAAACAATTGTTTCTCGGTGTGTTAAAATCGATGGATAAATGGGCAAAAAACCAAAAACCGGCAGAAAATTCAGGAAATCTTCCTTGCTCATAATCCTTTTGGCGATTGTCCTCGGCGCCGGATTTTATTCCGTCGACAAGACAAATATTTTTACTCTTAGATACGACACCTCGGACACGGCGGCGAGTTCCTCGCCGCCCGTTCCCGTTTTGGACTTTTTCGCTTATAACCAAAAAATGGTAGAACTGGCAAACTACGGAACGACAACATTCGATACGGGGATTCTCGCGACATCGAGCGCATGGACGGCGACGACATCGTCAATTTCCTCTCCGAAAAATCCTTGGCCGGTAAAAACGGTCTATCCGAGCGCCGGAGCGATTCTGCCTTTCGGTCGGATAGTCGCCTATTATGGAAACTTCGATTCGACGGCAATGGGAATACTCGGACAATATCCGCCGCAAGAGATGATTCAAAAATTGGAAGGTGTGGTGGCGACGTGGCAAGCCGCCGACCCGACGACGCCGGTAATTCCCGCTCTCGACTACATAGCCGTGACAGCCCAAGGCATCCCCGGTCCAGACGGCAAATATCGCTTGCGAATGCCCGATGACCAAATAAAAGAAGCCATATCCCTTGCCGACCAAATGCATGGGATAGTTTTTTTGGACATTCAAGTCGGACTCTCAAATCTCCAAACGGAAATTCCGCTTCTGGAAGCTTATTTAAAAATGCCGGAAGTCGAACTGGCGATAGACCCAGAGTTTTCAATGAAAACAGGGGCGCGTCCCGGCACCGTCATCGGCACTTTCGACGCCGCGGACATAAATTACGCCGCGGATTATCTTTCTAAAATAGTCAAAGAAAATAATTTGCCGCCAAAAATTCTCCTAGTCCATCGTTTCACCGAAGATATGGTAACGAATTACAAAAAAATCACCCCGCTGCCTGAAGTCCAAATCGTCATGAATATGGACGGCTGGAGTTCGCCGGACAAGAAAATCAAAGTCTATAACCTCGTGGTCACAAACGAACCGGTGCAATTCGGCGGAATAAAATTATTTTACAAAAACGATGCTCTGCCACCGAGTATCGGACTTCTCACGCCAAAGGAGACGCTCTCGCTTAAACCGGCGCCGATTTTCGTGGAATATCAGTAGATTTCGAACCAAAAAGTCTTCCAAAAGCGTATGTTTGGCATACCCGAACATGAAGCCAAGAGTACGCATCGGAAAAACTGTTGTTCCCGTTTCTATCGCGAAAGACAGCGAGAGTATAAAGAAAGGCCTTTCGGAAAGGGACTCTTTGGCGACCGAGCGCGGCATGCTTTTTATTTTTCCTAAGCCCAAACGATACAGGTTCTGGATGAAAGGCATGCTCTTCCCTATAGACATAATATGGATAGACGGCGGGAGGATCGTGGACATAAATGAAAATGTTTCAAACGACTTCAATCCATCCAATCCGAAATTTTACAGGCCGAAGAAAAAAGCCGACTGCGTACTCGAAGTAAACGCCGGTTTCGCCAAAGAAAAAAACATAAACATCGGCGACGCCGTGTCCTATAGCGGAATCGGGCGAAGCTTCGAAATAGAGGAGTTCGCGAACAACGGGAAAAAATCGTGGAACGATTTCGCGCTCAAAAACCAATCAACGGTCGGGACATTTCTCCAGACTTGGGAGTGGGGAGAATTTCAGAAAAATATCGGACGACGGGTAAAACGCTACGCCATAAAAGAAAATGGGGAGGTCGCGGCCGTATTCGCGGTAGCCGAGTACAAGCTGCCTTTTGGATTTTCGTACGGATATATGCCCCGCGGACCGCTTTTAAACAAGGAGGTTGTAGAAAACGAATCGAAACATTTTGAAATCCTCCAGGCAATCAAAGAATGGATAAAAAAAGAAAAACCTTACTTCATTTTTTTAAGAACGGAGCCGTCGATTAAAAGCGTATCGGCGGACATAGAAAAATACGATTTCGCCCTGCCGTCTTATTCCGTTCAACCTCCGAAAAACACCGTGGTGCCGCTTTCGGGTACGGAAGAAGAAATCCTGTCGAATTTTCACGCTTCCACGCGGTCAAATATCAAGCGAGCGGAAAAAAGAGGCGTGACTTTCGAAATAAAAGAAAAAATCTCGGAAACGGATATAACTCGATTCTTCGGCATGATTAATGACACGATAGTGAGAAGCAATGGGGGAAAAGCCTATCCGAGCGAAGATTATCTGCGAAAGTTTCTTCTGGGCGGTAAAATACTCGGACCAAAAAACAAATATGATCCCGCGGAAATGTCGCTCGGGATTTTCTTTGGCTATCAACGCGAGAAAGCGGCTTCGGCGCACGTAGTGGTATTCTTCGGAAACACGGCAACATATCTCTTCGGAGCTTCGCACACGGAATACTTAAACTCAAAAGTCGACACGTACCTGCATTTCTCAGCAATGAAAGAGGCCAAACGGCGCGGAATACGTTATTACGACATAGGCGGAATAGACGAAAAAATTTGGCCTTCCCTGACCATCTTCAAACGCCAATTCGGCGGAGACGAAATTTGTTACATAGGCAATATTGATATCCCGATAAAACCGTTTTTTTACAAAGGTTATGATTTTTGCAAAAAGATAATAAAAAAACTCGAGGCCAAGCGTAGTTGACAAATAACAACTTTAGATATATATTCGAGAGACACTATCATCTCTAATAGGCTGAGAGTTACAAATACTAATGACATTCAATAAACCATTCAGAAGGCCCGCGCGAGGGCATTTTCGCGGTAGAGCGACGCGAGGAAAAGGCTTTAGCGAGAGAATAGATTCTTCCCGATTCATAAGTAAAGCCGTGATCACGGAAGAAGTCGAAAAATGGAAACCCGAGCACGCGTTTTCCGATTTTAAAATCGAACCGTCTCTCAAGGAGTCAATAATTAAAAAGGGCTACGGAATTCCCACCCCTATCCAAGACCGCGCCATTCCCCATATCCTCCAAGGCCAAGACATCGTCGGCATCGCCAACACCGGTACGGGAAAGACCGCGGCATTTCTCATCCCGCTCATAAACAAAGTAAAATTGAGCCCGAAAGAACAAGTGCTCATCATTTCCCCTACCAGAGAACTCTCGATGCAAATAGACGAGGAGCTTCGATCGTTTACCAAGGGCATGAAAATCTTTTCCGTCTGCTGTGTCGGCGGCATGCATATCGGCAAGCAAATCCAAGAACTTAAATTTCAATACAACTTCATCATCGGCACGCCGGGGCGACTGAAAGACCTGATCGACCGCAAATTAATAAAGCTTTCAGAATTCAAAACGGTCGTGCTCGACGAAGCGGACAGAATGCTCGATATGGGATTTATAAACGATATGCGCTCGATAATGAACGGAATGCCCAAAGACCGCCACACGCTTTTCTTTTCGGCGACGCTCTCGCCCGACATCGAAAAAATCATCAAGGACTTCCTCCGCGACCCCGTGAGAATTTCCGTTAAGACTCAAGACACTGCCAAAAATGTGGACCAAGATGTCGTCTACATAAAATCCGGAGAAACAAAAGGCGACATGCTTCACAAACTCCTCGCTCAAGCGGAATTCAGCAAAGTTTTGATTTTCGGCAGGACGAAACACGGCGTCGAAAGGATTTCTCGCGACCTCATAGCAAAAAGTATCAAGGCCGAATCGATTCACGGTAACAAAAATCACTCGCAACGCCAGCGCGCGCTTAAAAACTTCAAGGAAGACAAACTCCAAGTCCTCGTGGCGACTGATGTCGCCGCTCGCGGACTCGATATCGCCGATGTTACTCATGTCATCAATTATGATATTCCCGCCACCTACGACGATTATGTTCATCGCATCGGCAGAACCGGGAGAGGCGACAAAAAAGGAAAGGCTCTGACATTTATCGGCGGGCACTCGTAACTATCGAATAAAAAGAATCGCGAACGAAAGGCTTCCCGCGGCTACGCAATACCAAGCGAAAGGCGTTAGGGTTTTTGTTTTGAAATACTTGGTAAGAAATCTGACGGAAAGATAAGCGCCTAAAGCGGCGAAAAGGGCGCCGACGCACGTTGCGCCGCGCGGATAGCCGCCGTGAAAGAGAGCTGGGAGTTTCAGGAATGAGGCGGCAAAAATGATGGGCGTTGCCAGAAGAAAAGCGAAACGCGCGGCGCTTTCGTGGTCGAGGCCGCCGAAAAGTCCGCCCGAAAGCGCCGCGCCGGTCCGAGAAAATCCCGGAATGAGAGCGAGAATCTGAACGCAGCCGACGCCGAAGGATTTTGTGAAAGACATTTTTGAAGCTTTTTCGTCAGCCGAAATATTTTCTTCGTAAACGATGCGTTCGCGGCGCATTTTTTCCGCTACGAAAAGCAAAACGCCGTTTGCGATGAGAAAAAGAGCGGCGCTTTTCGGCGCGCCGAAAAGCGCCGCAAATTTCTTTTCAAAAATAAGTCCTAAAAGTCCCGCCGGAATCGTGGCGACTATAACGAGCCAAGCGAGCTTGGCGTAGGCATCGTCTTTAATTTTCCGAAAAACAATCGAGCGGACGAATCCCTGGAAAATTTTCACCCAATCTTTCCAGAAGAAACCGAGAAGGACTAAAGCGGTGGCGAAATGAGTCGCCACGAGAAAAACCACAAACGGGTCGGCATTTTGATCAATGTTCCAGCCCAAAAGCGACGGAATGATGACCGAATGGCCGAGGCTCGAAACCGGAAAAAGTTCGGTAACTCCTTGAAGCGCTCCTAGGACGATAGCTTGAATATACGAAATCATTTTTTATTCTTTGAGATATTTTCTGACGGCGAGAAAACTGGAAAACGCGCCTAAAACGATTCCAGAACCGACGATGATGAGAAAAATCTGGGTGAAATCGGAAACATAATACCCAAAAGGACTCCACCCGCTGAAAAATGTCGCGGTCACGGACGAAAGCCACAGGGTCATGGGATAGAGAAGAATTAGAGTGATGATGCCGGCGACAAGACCATACATTGCTCCGGAAATTATAAACGGTCCCCTCACGTATCTGTTTGACGCGCCGACGAGACGCATCACGGCTATTTCATCTTTGGCGATGTATATGGCCAGACGGATGGTGTTGAAAATAATTATTATGGAAATAAAGGCCAAGGCAAAAATGAGAGAGAGGCCGATTTCGCGGCTGCCGACAATGACGGTGTTTATGGTATCTATGGCGGTTTTATTTTCCAGATAATTTACTTTTTCTACGATGCTTTGGCCCGAGGGACTGGCGCTCTCGTCATCCAAAAAGTTGGCGATGTCTTCGTATTGGGAAGGGTCTTTGGCGGTAATGGCCAAAGACGCGCCGAAAGGATTGCCGCCAACTTCATCAAGCGCGGCGAGTGTCGTCTGGTCGTTTTGATTCCTCGCCGTGAAATCCACCAAAGTGTCTGAAGCGGAAACATATTGAACGGAAGCGACTTCAGGCAAAGCCTGAAGCTTCGCCTGTAGAGCGACGATATCGGAATCGCTGGCGGTCGGGACGAAATACACGCTGACGTCTATCTTGCTTTCAACTATTTGAAGCGTCGTGGACAAAAGCGCGTCCGAAAACAAAAGACCGCCGACAACAAGCAGAGTGACGGTCATAATTAACACCGCCGAAAGCGAGACAAAACCGTTTCGCCAAAAATCCACGAAACCGGCGCGCATTATTCTTTTTGTGTTTGTCCAAAACATAAATTTAGAGGGAATACATTCCCTGCTTGTCGTCGCGAATGATTTTGCCTTTGTCCATGGTAATGACGCGACCACCAACGGAGTCAATGACGCCCCTATTGTGCGTGGTGAGAATGACGGTCGTACCAAGGTCGTTTATTTTTTTCAAAATCTGAATGATGTCGTTGGTGTTTATCGGGTCGAGGTTTCCCGTCGGCTCATCCGCGATGATGACATCGGGCTGATTGACGATGGCGCGGGCGATTGCCACACGTTGGGCCTCGCCGCCGGAAAGTTCGGATGGAAAACTCCAGATTTTCGGCATCAAATCGACAAGTTCGAGAACGTGCGGCACATCGGCCTCGATGTCTTCATCCGGACGCTCCGCCGCCTCCATAGCAAAAGCGATGTTTTCAAAAACCGTCTTGTTCGGAATCAGGCGGAAATCCTGAAAGACCGTCCCTATGCGGCGGCGGTATTTCGGAATATCGCGCTTCTTCATGGCGTGAACGTCTTGCGATTCGAAAAAAACGGAGCCGCGCGAGGGCTTTTCTTCCGCCAGAATCATTTTGACAAGCGTCGTCTTGCCCGCGCCGCTGTGTCCCACGACGGAGACGAATTCTTTGGGCTTTATGGTAAGCGTGACTTCGTCGAGAGCGACGCTGTCGTCGCCGTAGATCTTGGAAACCTTGTCGAATTTAATCATAACGTCGATTCATTATATCCCACTTATCACCCATAAAAAAAGAGACTCACTTGAGTCCCTTTCGAAAGCGAAAGACATAGAGTACCAAAGAAAACCTCCTGGTATTCAAAGCGTAAATGACGCAGTTGTCTTTTACATTCCTGTTTACGTGACCCAAAGAGCGTAGGAAAGTCAGTATCCTGGTATTCATTTAAACGCACTCTACTCCAATGAATATTAATTTACAAATTCTTTTCGGCTTCTATAAAAATGTCTATGTCGCCGCCAAGGACCTTATCCACTTGAGCCGTTTCGGCGTCTGTCCTGTGATCTTTGACCATTTTGTATGGATGAAGGACATATGAACGGATTTGGTTGCCCCATTCTATGTCCGTCGTTTTGGAAATTTGCATACCCCTCTCTTTCGCCAATTTTTCGTCCTCACGCATTTTGTAAAGTTTCGCTTGTAGGATTTCCATGGCCTTTTCCCTGTTTTGCGCCTGACTGCGTTCGCTTGAAACATGCACGGAGATCTTCGTCGGAATGTGGATGAGTCGCACGGCGGTCTCCCTTTTGTTTACGTTTTGTCCGCCTGGACCGCCAGCTTTGGCAAATTCTATTTTAATTTCTTCAGACGGAATCGGCGTATTTACAGATTTCTCGAACTTCGGCAAAACCTCGACGAGAGAAAAAGATGTGTGGCGTTTCTTGTCGGCGTTGAAAGGCGAAATGCGCACGAGACGATGAACACCGGATTCATTCTTCAAAATACCGTAAGCGCCTTTGCCTTCGAGTTCGAAAGTCACGTTGCGATATCCGCCCGTGTCATTTTTGTTTTCGTGAATGAAAGAAATGCCCCAACCCCGCTTCGCGCTGTATTTCATATACATTTCTAGAAGCATTCTGGAGAAATCCTCGGCGTCGTCGCCTCCGGCGCCGGAAAAAATCGTGACAATGGCGTTGCCTTTTTCGAATTTCGCCGCTTCGGCGATTTCTTGCTTAAGAGCTATATGTTCTTTGAGAATGGTCTGGGCTTTTTCTTTATCATTCCAAAAATCCGCTTCTGACATTGCAGTTTCGAGTTCGGATGTTCGCTTCTCTTTTTTGTTCATTAAAAAAGTATAGCACCCGTCTGCCGACGAGGCAGATTGCCGAAAGACCTTTATTTTGTTACATTTTCTTGACGAGTGACAAATTCGTATGCGCCCGTAGCTCAGCTAGTTAGAGCGCTCCCCTGTCACGGGAGAGGTCACCGGTGCGAATCCGGCCGGGCGCGCAGGTCGAAAAAAATTAAAAATACAAGCCGATGTAGCTCAGTTGGTAGAGCACGTCATTGGTAATGACGAGGTCTCCGGTTCGATCCCGGACGTCGGCTCCGCTAGTTCTTTAAAAAACAAACGTGCCACCTTAGCTCAGCTAGTAGAGCAACGCTTTCGTAAAGCGGAGGTCCCCAGTGCAAATCTGGGAGGTGGCTCTGTCGGGGTAGCTCAGTCGGTAGAGCACAGGACTCATAAGCCTGGGGTCGTGGGTTCGATCCCCACCCCCGACACAAATAGAAAAATTATTGCGGGGCTCGGATTCGAACCAAGGCCTTCAGGTTATGAGCCTGACGAGCTACCGTTACTCAACCCCGCTATGAAGCGTACTATACCGCAAAAAAATACCTACGGCAAACCGCTCGCTAAATATGATAAAACTCCTGAAAAACTTTTTTGTATAGAGCTATAGTGGCTTTGGCTTCGCGCTCGTTTATTTGAAAATCCGTGCCGCCGTGAGCAATGTTGTTTCGCACGGCATGCGCGGCCCAAGCGTCTTGAAGCGTGAGCATGTCGTCTTTGTCCACAGCTTTCAGTTGATCACCTATCGTCTCTCCGGGGTATCCGTGGCGAGCGAGAATGGTGCCGAGCATGATATCGGCGTCGACGATGGCAACACGCCAGTCCGAAGGATTTTTGGAGTTTATATTTTTTTCCACCTCGGCCCATTTTTCCGAAAGGTCCGTTTGGGCCGCGGACGGCGCGGTATCTTTTTTCGGAACGCCGTAAAGCTCGTGTTCTTCTTCCGTAATCTGGCCGATGCGAATCGTCGAATATACAATCCAGACAATCATTAGGACGGTGATGGCCGCGGCATAAGGGCGAATCGGCATCAAAACATATTCGGTAATCCAATTGATGATAGCGGCGGGGTCAAACGATTTTGCCACGTCATATATCCAAAGAAATAAATATTCTACATTGAGAAAATTGACCATACTCGTCTATTCTACACCATTATTTCTCTCCTAAAAGTTTCTTGCCCGCGGAAAAAAGCGCACCTTCATCGGCGTGCCGAGCCGTGAGCTGAATACCTATCGGCAGTTTCTTGCCGCCTTCCATTTTTTCGCCGAACGGAAGCGATATAGACGGCACGCCGGCGAGATTGGCAGTGACGGTAAAAATATCTTCGAGATACATGGCGACCGGGTCGGAAGTTTTTTCGCCGATTTTGAAAGCCGTTCCCGGCGCGGTGGGAGTGGCGATAAGGTCGACTTTTTCGAAAGCTTTGGCGAAATCTTTTTTTATAAGCTCGCGCACGGCCGTGGCTTTGCCGTAATAGGCATCGTAATAGCCTGAGGAAAGAACATAGGCGCCGAGCATGATACGGCGGCGGGCTTCGGGGCCGAAGCCCGCCGCCCTCGTCTCAAAATAATCGTCTATGGAATTCTCCCCGTCTTTATGAAGTCCGTATTTCACTCCGTCGAATCTAGCGAGGTTTGTAGAAACTTCCGCCGGCATCACAACATAATAAACCGCGAGAGCATATTTTAAGTTCGGCATATCGACTTCAACTATTTCAAAGCCTTCCGATTTGAATTTCTCAAGTGCCTCGTTGAAAGATTTGATAACGGCCGCATCTATTCCGCCTTGATTGACCAATCCTTTTGGCACGCCGATTTTCTTCGGCTGTTTTAAATTTTTTTCCGAAACATCGATGGAGGTCGAATCGAATTTGTCTTTGCCCTTTATGGTGTCGAAAAGTATTTCAACATCATCGACCGTCTTTCCGATAGGTCCGATGACATCGAGCGAAGATCCCATCGCCATAAGTCCGTGGCGCGAGACGGAGCCATAAGTGGGTTTTAGTCCCACGACTCCGCAGAAACTCGCCGGTTGCCTCACCGAGCCGCCGGTGTCGGAACCGAGAGCGCCGAGAGCTCCGTCCATCGCGACCGCTGCCGCGCTTCCGCCTGACGAGCCGCCGGCGACGCGCGAGACATCGTGAGGATTTTTCGTAACACCAAAAGCGCTATTTTCGGTCGAACCGCCCATGGCGAATTCGTCCATATTGGCTCGGCCGATGAACACCACATGTTCTTTTTTCAATTTTTCTATAGCGGTAGCGTCATACGGCGCGACATAGCCGTCGAGAATCTTCGACGCCGATTGCGCGTGTTTTCCCTTTATCAAAATATTGTCTTTTATGGCGAGCGGGATGCCGGCGAGAAAATTTTTTCCTACGAATTTCTGCGCTTCGTCGGCTTGTTTGAGTACATCGTCGTAGATTTCAAGGTAAGCGTTTATTTCCGGATTTTTCTTTTTTATCTCGTCGAGATACGCTTGCGAAAGTTCGCGCGCCGTAAAATCTCCGCGCACAAGAGCTTGGTTCGCCTTTCGAATCGTCAAATTTTTTAGGTCGATTGCCATATTAAAGGATTTTTTTGACTTTTACTCGCCCGCTTTCGCTTCTCGGGGAAAGTTTCAAAAGCGCGTCGGTAAAAATTCCCGACTCGTGCGGAGTGTCGTCCGAGCGCATAACATTTTTCGGCAAATCTTTTGCCGAACCCGCCGTAGCCTTGGCGGAGGCGGGCGCGACGGAATCAATCTGCGCGATGTAAGAGAGAATATTATCCATATCTTTGGCGTATTTTTCCTTTTCGGCTTCGGTAAGCTTTAGTCTCGACAATTTCGCCAATTTCTCTATATCTGCCTTGGTTATCATAAAAAGACTATAGCATTTTTATGTGTTCTTTTAAAATGTAAGCATTTCCGTACTTGAGCATTCCAATATATGAAGTAACCGTCTCTTCTTTCGAATTTTCTGAAATTCTTTTGAACATTCTCTTTTTCGTTGCCGTCCGTAATACTCGGTGATTTGGAAAATGTATCCAACCAAGGAAGTCAACGCCCGAGGCTAAAGTTTTGATGAAGACTTTATTAGGATGAAGAGATAATCTTAATTTTTCCGAAAGAAATTTAGAAATTTTTGGTATCAGATTTTCAAGATATTTTTTGTCATGCGACAATGTCACAAAATCATCGGCATATCGAATGTAATATTTCGCTTTGATTCTGTGTTTCATAAATTGGTCGAATTCATTCATATAAACATTCACAAAAAGTTGTGATGTCAGATTACCGAGTGGAAGTCCGACACCATTTTTTGTTTCAAAACTTCCGATTATGTTTTCCATAATCCAGACAATATTTCCGTTATGAATATATTTCTTCGAAATCGAAATGAGAATCCTATGGTCTATACTCGCAAAGAATTTCCGTATATCGCATTTCAAAATCCAACACGTTTTTGTGTTATTTTTTGAAACCTTTCGACTGAAAGAAATAAATCTTTTGATTGCTTTATGAGTTCCTTTATTTAATCTGCACGAATATGAATCAGCGATAAACGTTTTGTCGAAAAATGGATATGAAACTCTGTGTATAGCGTGATGGAGCAATCTGTCTCGTACTGTGGCTTTGTGAATATTTCTCGGTTTAGGATCATTTATATTGAAAGCGTGATATATGCCGTGAGTATATGTTTTGTTTTTTAAATCTAGATGCAAATCGAGAATATTGTCCATAAGACGAAACTGAAATTCTTCGACGTCTTTTTTATTTTTCTTGCCACGAATAAATTCACGCCACGCAGCTAAAAGATTTTCGACGGAGATGATATCATCGTATGTATGAGTGAAAATGCTCCGAACCATTCTTCAAATGCTACCCCCCCCCCGAGCGATTTTGCCAGTGGTAGAGAAAATTAAATCAGCATATAAACTCTGGCACGAGTATCACGAGAAATTAGTAAAAACGCAGAAATATTCGCTTGGAAATCGGCTGGATAAATTGTTTATCGAAACAATAGAAGCAACGGTAACGGCAACATTTTTATCGAAAGAAGAAAAAATACCGTGGATTAAACTTGCGACGAGAAAAATAGATACTATAAAAATACTTCTCATGGTTCTATGGGAAACAAAATCAATAAGCGACAAAAAATACGAGACTCTTTCAGAAATTTTAGATGGAGCCGGAAAAATGCTTGGCGGATGGCTTGGACAAATTGTAAAACAAAACTCTCCGGAAAAATCCGGAGAGAAATGAAGAGGGTTGCGAGCGCGGAAGACAAGCCGATCGCCGACATCCCACCGATCCTGCGGATTGGCATTGTAGTTGCCGTTGAGCCAGAGCTCCGAATCGTCCCGCTTGAGGTTGAACACGTTCCAGTTGCCGTCAGAATCGCAAATTTGTGCAATAAGTCATCTAAACCACCATCCATTGAATTTTCTCTGGATTGAATATTATTCGGCATCGTAATGCCCTAACAAATTGCACCAAGTATCTTCAATTTTTTGAAGTGTCTGCATGAAGCGCCCTGTCTTAAACCTTGGTCCAAGACACTCTGACTTCATGGATACTAGATTCGGCAGAAAAAGACCTTGATCCTTTTCAGATTCGCCTACTACCATTTTTATTATAACAAAAGGTCCCTGCCTCGCCGAAGCGAAACAGGGACCGAAGAACTAAGTTCCAAGATTTCAAGTGCTAAAGCACTGATTTCCAAGTTCTTAGAACTTGCGAGCGCGGAAGACAAGCCGACCGCCGACATCCCACCGACCCTGCGGATAGGCATAGCAGTCGCCGTAGAGCCAGAGCCCCGAACCGTCCCGCTCGAGGTTGAACACGCCCCAGTACGCCGTCAGAACCGCAAATCGGCTTCATGGCTATCGGAAGCCATTCACTGTTCGGCTGATCCGTGTAGGACAGCCGAATCGACGGACCATCATCGGCACGACAGAGTTCGAGACCGTAGAACGCGAGGTTCTTCTCGTTGAAGAGCTCCTCCGTCGTCGGATTCTCAGTGAAACCGAGATCCTTTGGAGTCGCGATGACGAAGTCGGCTTCCATCTTCTCTTTCGAAATGACGAATGCCTTCTGCGCCATGAGATCCTTGGCGTAATCGCTCACACGGAATGTCAGTCCCGTGTTCGCAACACCAACCTCGTCGAGCTTGGTGATGAGTTCGTCGCGGGAGATGCCTCCAACGAGAAACCGTCGCCAGAGTCCGATTTTCTTCACGGTGATTTCCGCAAAGCCGCGGACAATCCCGAGAATCTGCCGGAGGAGACCTTTGCGCTCGGTGAGCGCTTTGATATCCTCGTTCGTCCAATCGCCTTCGCGACGGAATGCCAGTTTGAGTTCCTGCGCCTGACCAACATCGAGCATTAATTCGCTCATGGTTGTTATCCTTTCATCTGACGGACTTGTTCATAAGAACAGTGTCCGCTGTTGGGCTCGCAAATTTAGCTTTGCCACAGCAGAAAATGTCTAAATTTTTCGGCACTTTCTGCTGTAGCAATTCACAATTTCAATGTTCTATCTCGGCTTGTATTATATACCAAATATGGCTATTTTGTCAATAGAGCTAAAAAGTCTTGTTCCGTAAGGGTTTTTACGCCTAATTCATTGGCTTTTGCGAGTTTTGAGCCGGGTTCCGCTCCGGCGACGACATACGAGGTTTTCTTGGAAACCGACGATGAAACTTTGCCGCCGAAATAGCGGATCTTCGCGAGACTTCTACACGCGAACGAAGGTTGCCGTTCCGATTGTCGACATTGTTCCAGTTGACCTTGAGCTTGTCGTCGTTCCAGTTCACGTTCGGCACGTTGCCGTCAGAATTGCGCGAACCTCGTGTACTGCTTTCATCCTTCCGTGTCACCGAAAATCTTTCGTCAAAATTTTCTGCGTTTGTACCCCGAACGAGGCGTTGTGTAGATGAAGCAGGCAGTTTCTTTTTTATGGCAAATCGTTATCCGCCTCATCGGCGGATCAATTTAATAGCCGGAATAATTTTATGAAAAACAAAAGCGGCCTGCAAGTTTTTACTTGCAGGCCGCGAAACCAAGTGTAAAAGCAGAAAGCTTAAAGCGTAACTGCTACACGCGAACGAAGGTCGTCGTACCGACCGCCGACATAGTACCAGTCGACCTTGAGCCAGCCGTCGAGCCAGCGCACACAGGGCACGCAGCCGCCCGAATGGCGGGAACCCGAACAGAGGGTCCAGTTGCTAATGTCCAAGTGTTTTCCCGTCTCCGAGAAATACTTGAGCTCAAGAAGTAGACGTTCGAGGAGAGTGACCCCCTTGATTGTCCTTTCCTTGAGGTCGTCCGCCGAGAGATTCTTCATCTCCTTGTCAGCTTCGACAACATCGCGGACCCAGATGGCGTAGGCGCCACTCTTTGGGTCTCGGTTGTTCGTGGGAACAGCACTATCGAGGTCAGAGTCGGTGTATTTCCAGCAGTTGAACTGCCTTGCACACACCTTCCAAACTTGATTGAGCGTGATACCTTGCGGGACCACAATCAACCGATCGAAACCGAGGGCGTGTTCGGGGATTTTGACTCCCGACAAATCGATATTGAGACCGAAGAACTTCTTGTAGAAGTCCTGCCAGTCGGAGATGACCGAACTCGTGTCCGAAGAAACGACCGTCGGGATGACCTCGGGCTGTTTGCCTTCGATGAGAAGCTGGATACCGTCCAGCACTTCGGAGGGATTTGCGTAAACCCCTTTCTTAAAACGCGTGAAAAGCTCAACTTGCCGTGAAGCAAGCGTCGCGAGTTCACCGTCGGTGACAACAGGAGCAGTGGTTGTGCTCATAATTTTACTAATCGTCTTGACAGTTTTAGTTATGCTGTACTCTTCGCTACAGCTTTGAAAGACCAAAAAATAGTCGCTCAAAGCTGCGGCGATTCCTTCGTTTTTTCAATGTTCTATCTCGGCTTGTATTGTATACCAAATATGGCTATTTTGTCAATAGAGCTAAAAAGTCTTGTTCCGTAAGGGTTTTTACGCCTAATTCATTGGCTTTTGCGAGTTTTGAGCCGGGTTCCGCTCCGGCGACGACATACGAAGTTTTCTTGGAGACGGATGAAGAAACTTTGCCGCCAAGGGAGCGGATTTTGGATTCGGCTTCGTTTCTTTCGAGAGATGAGAGTGTGCCGGTCAAGACGAAAGTAAGTCCAGAGAGTCTGGCCGCGCCCGCCGAGACGGCGGGCGCGGCCTTTTCGATTTTGAGGTGCGAAAGAAGTCTGTCCAACATTTTTCCGTTCCCCTTGCCCGCGAACCATTTCGAAAGCGACTCCGCGACGACAGGGCCAACGCCGTTTATTTTTTCCAATTCTTCTTTTGTCGCGGAGCGAATCTTCTCCATCGTTTTGAAATGTCCGGCGAGCAAATACGCCGTCTCTTCCCCGACGTGGTCAATGGAAAGCGCCGTGATAAGTCTCGGCAATGTCGTTTTTCTCGCGACTTCAACGGCTTTGACGATATTTTCCGCCGAAAGTTCGGCAAACCTCGGCAGTTCCAGGATTTCGTCTTTTTCCAATTCAAAAATATCGGGGAGAGACGAAATCAAACCGTGCTCGAGGAACGCATCTATTATTTTTGGACCCATGCCGTCGATGTTGAGCGCCGGTTTCGATGTGGCGTAGCGAAGTTTCCTCCGAAGAAGCGTAAAAGAATTTTTATCGACGCATCTGTGCGCCGCTTGTCCGGGAATCCTTTCTATTTTTCCATCACCTCCACACTCCGGCACATGCGTCGGGAATGAAAAAACTTTTTCTTTTCCCGTGCGAAGCTCTTTGACCACGGAAACGATGTCCGGAATGACATCGCCGGCTTTCTGAATGATAACCGTGTCGCCTATTCTCACGTCGAGACGTTTGATTTCGTCTTCATTGTGAAGCGTGGCGCGCGCGACAGTAGAACCCGCGACTTTGACCGGAGAAAAAACGGCGACGGGCGTGATGACGCCGGTGCGGCCGACTTGAAAAACAATATCTTTAACGACGGTTGTCACTTGCTCCGCTGGAAATTTGAAAGCTATAGCCCAGCGAGGGGCTTTGCCGGTGTAGCCGAGAGCGTCCTCGGATTCTTTTTCGTTCACTTTTATGACAATGCCGTCGAGAAGATAATCCACGCTATCGCGCTTTTTCTGCCAAAGCCGCCAATAATCCATAATTTGAGCAGTATTTTGAACTAGGGCATGATGCTCATTTACGGTAAAACCGAGCTCTTTTAGATATTCGAGTTCTTCGTTTTGAGTCGGCGGAAATTTCTCCGACGTTTTCGCCAAATCGTAGGCGAAATTATCTAATTTTCGGCTTGCCGCGATTTTCGGGTCGAGTTCACATTTTCGGCTCGCCGCATTTTCGGTCGTTGGCGAATGGAACCGGCCGCGGCATTTCTCGGGTTCGCAAAAAGCGGCTCTCCGTCTTTCTCGCGCTTTTTATTGAGACTCTCGAGATTTTTTTTGCTCATCCAAATCTCGCCTTCGACGATAACGGACACGTCGCGAGAAAGACGGAGAGGAACGGTCTTGATGGTTCTGACGTTTGCCGTGACGTCCTCGCCAACCTCTCCGTCGCCGCGCGTCGCCGCGCGGACCAAGACGCCTTTCTCGTATTCGAGAACGACTTTCAATCCGTCGATTTTGAGTTCGCAGTCGTATGAAGGAGTTATTGCCTTGCCGCGCGCGGCGAAGAGAAATTTTTTCACGCGTTCGTCGAAGGCCGCGATGTCCTCTTCGCTAAAAGCGTCGTTGAAAGACCACTGCGGAACTTGATGAACGACTTTTTGAAATTCCTTGAGCGGAACGCCGCCGACCCTCTGGGTCGGCGAATCGGAAGTTTGAAGCGAGGGATATTTCTTCTCGATGGCTATGAGCTCTTCGACCAAAGCGTCGTACGCGCTATCCGCTATTTCAGGTTTGTCGAGAGTGTGATAGAGACGCGAGTGGAAAGCTATGAGCTTTCTCAGTTTTTCGGCGCGAGAGGAGATGTCTTTTGGAATATCCGCCATAGAAAATTAATAAGAAACGTAAAGCGCGCGTTCGACGAGATTTTGATTGCCGTATACGGGAACGGCGGAAGAATTGCAATCGTTGTATCCGCGCGAACTTATGTTTGTTGAAGAAATACCGGTGTGATTTGGGTCGGATTTGGCAACGGTAACAAGGGCGCAATAACTTTGGCCAGTAACGTCGTTTAGAGGCATTGCGAATGTCGTGGTGGCGTCAGAACTATCCGTCGGTTCGAGCAAAGGATTGATGGTCACGTTGCCGCAGTTTATCTGATAAGGGGACACTCCGTAGTAGTTCGATGATGTGGCAAACGTGGTGCCGTTATTGCCTTTCAAATCCCAATAAAGCGCGCATTCCGCGCCGGAATCGGCGGCGTAGAAAGAAAATTGCGAATCGCGGGTGTATGAGGAAAGAGCAAGCTCTTTGACCGTAAGAAGAAATATCGAAAGACCAATGGAGAGGAGGAGACTCGCCGCCAAGACGGCGAAAAGCAGGGCAAATCCTCTAGGTTTTTTCATTTTTTTAAAAAAGTTTTTCATGTTAGAAAGCAAAAATATGTTCGGAAATAGTAAAAGATTCCGGAGGAATGAAAATATTCGTCTGCCAAGAAATCGTCACGGTAATTACCGCTTCGTTTGGATTGTTCGGTTCTTTTTTTATGTCCACGGTGCGCGTAAATACTGTCGGCGCCCAGGCGTCTGCCGAAGTATCGGGCTCTGGATACCCGTACAAATTTCTCGACGGACTCGAATCAAATTCTATGGGCGAGCAAACATCCACGCCACCGGATTTCGGCAAAGTACTGCATTCCGAAATGGCTTCCGGTTCCTTGGAAGGAACGTCAAAATTTTCGATGGCGTTTATCTGACAGCGCTGACTACCGGTATCGACGCAGTTCGCGGCGGTAAATTGCGAAAGCCAGTCGCTGCCATAGCCGGCGATGCGATTGGTATCGCGCACATTTCGAACATATTCCACGGCTTCTTGGGCGAGATAAAACGCCGTAACTTCGTCGCGAGCGTATATCGACGAAGAAACGCCTTTTTGAGCGATGACCATGGGGCCGGTGATGGCCAAAGAAAGAATGGCGATGGCCACGAGCGTTTCGACCAGAGTAAAACCTTTGTTTTTAATGTTAAATTTTTTATTCATATTAAGAATCAATCTGTCTTTGCGACAATGTCGTCTGAATATCGAAATTTGTCTCGGTATTCGAAGTGCCGGCGGTGCCTATGACGGACATGAGGACTCTGGGCTGAAACGTGTCCTTGCCGGCGCCGACGAGATAAAACTGAAGCGACGAGACGTTGATTTCCGGCGCGGTAATGGCGACCGGAGCGGTCCAGTCTGAATTCGTCTCGTCCTCCCAAATCCGATTCTGCCAAAGATAATATTGAACCACGATGGGATTGCCGTTGTACGCTTGTTGGTTCGAAACAAACTGAAAACCCTGGTCGCCGCCCGAACAGTTGTTGCCTAAGACGACGGAGGTGGCGCCCCCGAAAACCGTGAGGCAAGTGTATTCGGAACCCGTACGAATATTTCTCGTCATGCTCTCAAGAGCGAAACTCAAGTTGTCCATGACCGATTTGAGCGATTCGGCTTTTTTGTCCGAAGCAATAATAACGAAAATCGAGCTCGTGGTAATAAGCATCACGAGAGTGAATATGGCCACAGACACGAGCATTTCGATGAGAGTGAAACCTTTCTTTTTACCGCGTAAATATGGTTGATAAAAGAATTTCATAAATTTAATGACAAAGATTGGCGTCGGTATCCTCCACGGAAATCTGTCCCGTCGGCTCGATAATAATTACCCTGTCGCTTATACGCTGCGGGTCTTGAATATATATGTCGGCTTCCGTAAGTCCCGGAGAATCCGTATTGCTAGAAACCCAAGCCTCCGGTTCCGGACGAATAAAAGACACGTCGAGCGTGTTGACTGAATGATAGGTATTGTTTGACAAGACACAGAGTTTTTTCAGAGTGTAACCTCGACCCAACGAATAATTTTCGAGAAGTTCGCCGGCAGCGTATATGTGGCTGGGATTCGGACCTTTGTCTTCGAACAAAATATATTGCGCGGGGTTTGTTATGTCGAAATGGACGCCGTAGCCGGAACTAAAATCGCACGATATGTCTCCCGGCTGACAAGCGGTCGGTGCCTTGACCGTGATGCCGTAGACTTGGGCTTGGCGAACCGAAAGAGCTATCTCGTATCCGAGGTTGGTGAGCAAGATGCTCGAGTTGAATTGGTTGTTGTTTAACACCGCCACGGACGTGATGATGATGAATATGCTTATGGTGACGAGAAGCTCTATGAGCGTGAAACCCGATTTCATCCTTTCATTATAACCTGATAAAAGTGAATATGGAGACGCCGAAAAAATACGAAATCAGAGCCCCAAAAATCAAAAACGGCCCGAAAGGTATCTCATGTTTTCCCCACTTAACATTGCCCGCGCGTATTTTTTCTGCAAAAAGAATTCCCACGCCGAAAATAGCGCCGGAAAAAACCGCCGATATGAGCGCGCCGAGGGAAAGAGAAATTCCCAACCACCAACCGATTGAAAGAGACAGCTTGGCGTCTCCGAGTCCCATCCACTTGCCTTTTGATACAAGCCAGAAGAAAAAAAACGGAGAAGCAACGATAAGGCCTGAAAGCAGGCGCCACCAGGTGGCGCCTGCGGAAATTATCGTCAGTACGGAAAAAAACAAAGCGCAAAGCGCGGCGGCGTAAGACAAAACATCTGGAATGATTTTGTGGCGAAAATCATAAAAAGCGATGGCGACAAAGATAGAAATTATGGAAAGAGAAAGCAAAAGAAAAATCAGGCCAAGAAATGTCGAAGGCATGCCGGAAAAAGCCGTCGCGGAGAATAGAACCGCCGTCACTAGTTCAACGACGAAATATCTCGCGGAAATCTTGCTACCGCAATAGCGACACTTTCTTCCAAGAAAAATATACGAGAAAAAAGGCACAACATCGTACCAAACGAGTTTGTGTCCGCAGGAAAAACATTTCGAACGGCCGCGGACAATAGAGCACCCAGTGCCGAGTCGGACAATGACGACGTTGAGAAAACTTCCGACAATGGCACCGAGAACAAAAAGGATTATCGCGAAAATCATTGCGGCGGCTGTTGCATATAATTCACGGTCGAACCTTGAGGAAGAACGACGTTGTTCGGCGAAGCCGTGCAAACAGACATAGCGTTGCCGTCCGGCGTCTGAATCTCAAGCGTCGCGCCGACACAATAAGAAGAATAGTTGGGATTGGTGCCTATGGGAGCGTAAAAATATGACTGGCTAGTCAGAGGGTCCAGGGGAATGCTTCCTTGTCCGCCGACAAGGAAGCTCGACATGGCGTTTAAAGACGCCGGATAGTAGCCATAATAGTTATCGTATTGCGCGAGGTCTATTTGAATTTCTTTGAGGTCGGCCTGGCGGCGCTCGTCGCGAGCGCCTTGGTGTGCGGCGTTGGTCGAAGCCGCGACAACCGCGGTCAAAATACCGATGATAGCCAAAACTATCATGAGCTCTACCAGAGTAAAACCCGAAATGCGCATTTTTTCGAAAGCCTTATTCATATTGTTAAGAGCACACGCCACTCGGCTCCGCGACGGTGGCGCGAAAAGCCGAAGAGTCGTCTTCGCACCATGTACCGCCAGTCTGAAGCGCCGAGACCGATATGGCCCACTGCGTGCCCGCGGCGTTGGTATAACACGTGAGCGTGGCGCCGGCGGCGGCGTTGGTAATTATGCTCGCCTCCGCAGATTGAATTATCGGGTCGGAAAAGACGCCGGCATTGCAAGTGGAAACACTCGCGCCGAAACTAGAGTTTGAACTTTCATATATGCTCGCTTGATTCGCGAGCTGATGAAAAGCCGAATATAGAGAAGCGGTCGCGCCCTTGCTCCTCGCCGTGTCGAGAGACGCGAGCACTATCGCCGATAGAATGCCGATGATGGCAATGACGACGAGAAGTTCGATGAGAGTGAAACCTCTTTTCATAGTTACATTATCTTATATTTTACCGAAAAAAACAAAAACCCGTCCGCCGGCCGGCGGACGGGTTTTCGCGAAAGAATCAAAAAAACTAGGGGCAAGTGTAGGAATTTGAGACGAGACCGGATACTGCCGCGGTAGAAGTGCCCGTGTTATCCACGCACCAATAACTCGCGCCGTTGACGGGATTTTTTAGAGGAGTCGCTGCGGCCCAAGACGATGCCTCGTCGTGACAAACCACGACACCGGTCGCTGACCCTTGTGCCGCGCCGGGCGTATATGTACCCCCTTCAGCTGAAGCGGCGCCGTTCATCATATCCAAGATACCTGGTTTCGTGTTGTTCGCGGCGGTAGTACAAACTCCGGAATAACTTACGCCATTTGAATCATAAAAATTTTCCGCTTGAGCGCGAGCGTCGTCTAGGTCGGCGCGAGCGGCGGCGTCCTGACCCTTGCTCCTCGCCGTGTCGAGAGACGCGAGCACTATCGCCGATAGAATGCCGATGATGGCAATGACGACGAGAAGTTCGATGAGAGTGAAACCTTTATTTTTCATAATGAGTAGCTAATCGTTGATAATATTAATGTATTTGAGACTAAAATCAATTATACAGCGACAAGACGATGTACCGCAACACGCGACGGCGTCCTGTGGATAAGTGGCGTTTTGTCGTATTTCTGCTGTTCTAGGAAATCGACGACGACAAGTTGTATATCGGCACGAGGACGGAAGCCATGAGAAATCCGACGCCGAGACCAAGAACGATAATCATGGCCGGTTCTATGAGGTCGACAAGAGTATCGACGGCGTTGATGACTTCCCTGGAATAGAAAAGAGAAAGAGTTTTCAGAATTTTGCCGAGTTCGCCCGATTCTTCGCCAACTTTTATCATTTGAATCATAATCGAAGGGATTTCCTTGCGGTGATTGTCGAAGGCGTCGGACATCGAACGGCCGGCTTTTACCGCTTCCATGGCTTCGAGCAAAATATCGTGATAAACGGCGTTGCCCACGACGTCGGCCGTGAGTTCGAGGGCCCTTACCATCGGAATGCCGGAAATAAGCATGGTGTTCATGTTGTCCGAAATACGCGAGAGATAAAGTTTTTGATAAAGAGACTTCACGAACGGCGTGGTAATTTTGAAATTGTCCAAGGAGCGTTTGCCTGTTTCCGTTCGGAAAAATCTTATCGCGAAAAATCCACCCACGACGAGAATGGCCAACAAGAGCCAGCCGTAGGTCACGAAGAAATTACTAAGCCATATAACAAACTCCGTATAAATAGGTATCGGGGCGCCGCTTCCGGACTCCGTGATGATAGTGGCGATTTGCGGGATGACGAGAGTCAGCATCAAGATAAGAACGGTAATAAAAGTGAAGATAACGAATGCCGGATAAATGAGAGCGTTGCGCGCTTTGGTGTTGACGGCATAAGTGCGGTCGAGATAATCGGCGAGAAAAGTCAGAGTTTCGTCGAGCTTGCCGGATTCCTCGCCCGAACGGACCATATTCACGTAAAAAGTTGAAAAAGCTTTCGGATGTTTGGCGAGAGCGGCGGATATGGACGAGCCGGCTTGCAAATCGTCGGCGATTTCCGCCAAAGCCGAGGCCAGAAGCTTGTTCTCGACTTCGGTCGAGAGCAGGCGGAAGACGCGCAGGGCGGAAACTTGGGCTTCGAAAAGCGTCGCCATCTGGCGGGATAGAACGACGACGTCTTTGTTCGAAATTCGCGTGAGAAAACTGATGTCTCTTTTGAAAAAAGATTTTCCCCCTTCGGCGGGATTTATGGAACTGATGACAAAATTGCGCCGTTGAAGAGAAGAAATGGCGACGTCTACGGACACGGCGTCGATGGAGCCCTGGCTTTTATTTCCGTCCTTGTCTATGACTTTGTAGTTGAAAAGCATTTGAATTTATATAAGACGAGAAAGAGATTTCGGATTCGGAGAATAAGCGGCCGCGTTTTCCGGCGTCACTTCCCCGCGACGCACAAGTTCGGCCAAGGAGCGGTTCATGTCGATCATGTCGTTGTCCGTGCCTGTTTCGATGACCGTGGGAATCTCGTGAACGCGCTTCTCTCGAATGAGGTTCGCGGTGGCATTGTTATTCACGAGAAGCTCGTAAGCGGGAATGAGTCCACCGGAAATTCTAGGCACGAGGCGTTGGGAAAATATCCCGGTGAGTGTCGATGCCAACTGAACTCTGATCTGGTCCTGCTGCGCCGCTGGAAAAGAGTCTATAATGCGGTTGATTGACTGCGCAGCGTCGTTCGTGTGGAGAGTCGAGAGCACGAGGTGTCCCGTTTCCGCCGCCGAAACCGCCGTCGCCATGGTATCGATGTCGCGCATTTCTCCAATAAGGATGACGTTTACGTCTTCGCGAAAAACATTTCTGAGGGCGGAACCGAAATCGAGAGTGTCCATGCGCACTTCGCGTTGGTCAATGATGGATTTCTTTGGTTCGTACAAATATTCCACCGGGTCTTCAATGGTTACGATATGTTCCGCTCGGGTTTGGTTGATATACTCGACCATCGCCGCGAGAGTCGTCGTCTTGCCGTGACCAACCGGTCCGACGACGAGAAAGAAACCTTGGCGCTTTTGGCAGAAAGTTTCGAGTACCGGCGGAAGATTCAGTTCCTCAAAAGACCTGATGTGATGCGGAACTAGACGAAAAGCAAAAGCCGCCGAGCCCTGCTGAAAATAGCCGTTTCCGCGGAAACGTCCCTTGTTTTGGTATTCATAGGAAAAATCTATTTCTTTGTTTCGCAGAAACACAGCTTTGTCGTCCGGCGAAAGAATGACGCTGGCGAAAGCTTCCATGTCTTCTTTGGTCAAAACTTTTCTGTTGAGTAGCGGCGAGAGAAATCCGGAAACACGAATGGTCGGATAACGGTCCGCGGAAAGATGCAGGTCGGAGGCCGACTCTTTTATGACGGTCTCGATGAGCGATTCGAACTCTTTTTGATAATCAAGCGGCATGTTTTTGTTTTTTTGAAAAATGGATTCTCGACACCGTGTCGAAAACTTCTGACGGAATGCTCGTGGATTTCACTATGTAGCCGTCCACTTTGAGTTTTCTGGCCTCTTCGATTAATGACGGCGCCGATTCGTTGGTAAGCACGACGAGCGCGGCTTCCGGCAAAATATTTTCCGCGCGCACGGCGCGCAAAAACTCGATGCCGTCCATATCGGGCATGCCGACATCAAAAATCATAATATCATACACGGCGCCGGCACGCAGTTTCCCCAAAGCTTTTAGGGAACTCAATGAGGAATCAACCTCAAAGCCCCCCGACTGAAACCTGACAGAGTACAAGTTTATGATAAATTTGTCGGCGTCGACGATGAAAACCTTTGGATTCTTTCGTTTTTCGGTTTTCGATGCCATGGGACAATTATATCACGCCTGTTTTCGCACTTTAGAGGCGTCCGACTTCTTCAAACGGCACTATTTTGGCGAAAGATTTTATCAAAGCGTCCTCTTTCATCGTGAGCATGCCTTTGGCGCGCAAAAGTTTGTAGACTTCTTCTTCGGTCGGGTTGGTCAATACGACATGTTCGAGATCTTTATCCATGGCGAACACTTCGGCAACGGCAATGCGGCCCCTCGTTCCGGTAGGACAAGTCGGCGTGGGCGCAATCTTGTATACATTTTTGCCGATTTCGATTTGTTTTCTGAAATTATCCGGCAAATCGGCGAATTCTTTTTCTATCATCACTTTGATGCTGCCTTCGACCGGCACCGCTTCCCCGCCGCCGTCGCAAAGACGGGTAACAAGACGCTGAGCGACGGAAAGAATGACCGTCGGCGCGATAAGGTATGGGTCAATGCCCATGTCGACGAGGCGCGGAATGACGCCTATTGCGTTGTTGGTGTGAATCGTCGAAAGCACGAGATGTCCGGTAAGAGCCGCTTGGACCGCGAGGTCGGCGGTTTCTTTGTCGCGAATCTCGCCGACCATAATGATGTCCGGGTCTTGACGAAGCGCTGTGCGGAGTCCATTGGCGAAAGTGTAGCCGATTTCCGGGCGCACTTGTGACTGGGATACGCCGTCGACATTGTATTCGACCGGGTCTTCAAGAGACAAAATATTTTTCTTGTCGTCGTTGATTTCGTTTAATATGGCGTAAAGAGTCGTGGATTTTCCCGAACCGGTCGGACCGGAGATAAGAATCATGCCGTAAGGTTTTTGTATGGCCTCGCGCAGGAGTCGCAAATTGTCTCCGGAAAATCCGGTGTCTTCCAGGGATTTGACGCCTTTTTCTTTGTCCAAAATACGCATTTCGACTTTTTCTCCGTAATACGCCGGGAAAGTCGAAACACGGAAGTCCACTTTTCTGTTGTCGATTCTCGCGCCGAAACGGCCGTCTTGCGGCTTTCTTTTTTCGTCGAGCTTCATGTTGCAGAGAACTTTGATGCGGGCGACGACGGCGTCATGAACTTTGATCGGCAATATGAGCGAGGTGTGAAGCTCGCCGTCGAGGCGGAAACGCACGCGCACTTTATCGTCTAGGCGTTCGATGTGGATGTCCGAAGCGTTTCCTTCGACGGCGTAGCGGAGAATTGTCGCCACGATTTTCGTCACCGGCGCGTCTTCTATTATCTTTGTCTGTGTCGGCAGCTCTTCTTTGTCTGGTCCGCCGCCTATATCCACATCAGCTATGTCCGTCTCGAGCTCGGAAAGCGCCTTTGTGACTTCGCCCGATAGGCCTTTGTATAAAGTTATGACTTGCTTGAAATCCTCTTCGGAAATCAAAAAAATCTTGAAGGGCATTTTTATCTTGCTCGCGATGAAAGTCAGCGCATCTCGCGCCTCGATGTTGTCCGGGTCGACTACGCCGACTTCCAAAACGTTGTCCGTGACGCCGATAGGCACGAAATGATAATGTATCGCTGATTCTTCCGGAATATACTGGAGAACTTCGAAAGGAATACTTTTATCTCCGACGCTTTTGGTCGGAATGCCGAGGAGTTCGCCTTTGGCGTCAACCAAAGCTTCGTCGGAGACGCCGTGTTTGCGCGCCACTTGTTCGGCCGAAAGGTGCGTCATGCGCATCTCCTCGCGAAGAGTCGCGAAGGTTTTCCTGTCGATGACTTTTTTCGTGGCCAAAACGTCGAGAATGTCCATGCGTCTAAATTTTTATGAGATTAATGGGTGGGCGCCACCAAAGTGCTTTGCGTCGCCGCGACGGAAAGCGGAGCAAAAGGATTGGGCCTGCCGCTAGACACCACGGGAAGAGTCACTGTGTTGTTGCTCAAGGCTTCAAACGAAGGATTGGAGAAAATCGCCGGATTGAGCGACAGAGACTCGAGCTGGTCTAAAGTGGCGAGGAGCGTGTCGCTTGAGCCCGCGGTGGAACCGGACAATATGGGAACAGGCGCGACGTAACTCGAGCTGAAATACCAGTAGCAAGCGAGCGCGAGTACGACGATAACGCCTATGGTAATGAGCAAATTTTTGTGTGCTGAAAGTTTTGCCATGTTATTTTAACCAGTGAGTATTAACTGTCACGGTAAAGTCGTAAACGCTGTTGTTTGAAGCCGAACTGAAAGAAAGCCCCGTGACGTCGATGAGACGAAGATTGTTTTCCAGGGCCTTCAAAAACGCCACAAAAGTACTGAATGACGATGTCGTGGTAAAAGTCAGAGACAAAGTGCCGTAGGGCGTGTTGCTTGCCCCGAGCGTGCCGCTCTGGTCTTGAGTGGCGGCGGCGAAATTCCTGATGCTCATGCCGAACTGCGAGGCGATGGAGTTGAGCTCGATGATAAGCGTGACGGAATCCACCGAGTCCGGCAATAAAGTCTCGAGTTTGTTGACGTCGGACTGATTGAAAGTGTTGAGCTTGGCGATGAGGGCGTCACGTTCGGTCAAAAGCTGTTTGGAATTGGAAAGAGCGCTCTCGTATTGTCCGAGTTCGGAAGAAAGACTTTGGGTATTGGTGTACGTCGGGTCAATATAGCCGAAAAATATTCCGACCGACGCCAAAAGAAGAATTATTGATACGATGGTGCTCATGGATGGGTGGTATTAGCGCTCGAGGTCGCGGTTGAGGCAGTTGAAGTCGAGGTCGACGTCGGCGTCGGCGTCGGCGCCGAAAGAGAATTCGCGTTCGAAGACGGCGCGCTTGCCGTAGTCGAGGGCGGCGCGTAAGCGACCAATGACGGGTTCACCTTCATTGTCATGCTGAAAGACACAAGACCGGATTGTTCGACGGTAAGGTCGCCCGTGACGAGATTACTGAAATACGACGAGCGGTTAAGCGCCGCCGATTGAAGGGCCACATCGCTGAAACTCTGGGCTTCGCCTTTCATGGTAAGAGTCATCGCGTTTTGGTCTCCCGTAGAAAAATTAAAATCGTTGAAGCGCACGGTCTGCAAAGTCGAATTCTCCAAAGTCGTGAAAATGTTGGATAAAGCGACGTGGTTGGAGAGCAACGCGCCCGCGGTATTGAGCCGCGAGTCCAAGCGAATGATTTCGTTTATGGTCGCCGGGTCGAATTCTCCCTGCGTGAGGTTGAGACTTTGCTTGTCGCTAGCGATGGCGCTGTTTAAATAATTTTGATACAAGAAAACCGCCACGGCGCCGGCGATGACGACGATAATGACGACTGTCGATATGAGCGACAAAAGATTGATGGGACCGCGGCGCGACGCCATGGAAAGTGCAGCGGGCTTTTTGGGTATGAATGAAGATTGAAATCGAGGATCCATTGCCTTTATTATACTATTCGTTTACCAATAGGGCTATCCACATCTAACGTTCTTCCTGGAGCTCGCGAAGGGCAAGTCCTATGGCCACGGCAAACTCGGGACCGGCGCCGCGCAGAGTCGGCTCGAGAAAGGCCGGAGCGACGCATTTGGAAAACGGGTCGCCGAGAATGACTTCCGTTTCGAAACGCTCGCGCGCGAGTTCGAGGAAACCTTTGAGGAGTGAACCTCCGCCCGTGAGTATGACCTGACTGACGTTTTTACCGTATTTTTTTTGATAATTGAAAATCACGCGGTTGGTTTCGGAAAAAATATAATCGAGAGTGAGAGTGATGATATCCGTGGCATTTTTGTCCCTGACTTCAGCCGATATGCCGACGTCTCTTTTGTATTTTTCGGCATCGGCGACGGAAAGTCCCAAGGAACGCGAAATGGAAAGAGTGATTTCTTGACTGCCGCGGTTTATGGTGTGGGCGCTGCGCAATATGCCGCGCTCAATGATGTAAAGTTTCGTCGAGCCGGCGCCCATATCAAAGACCATTACCGAGTCGAGCGACTGCTCGACGATGGAACGCATCGAGCTGAAAATTTCGATCTCAAAAAAAGCCATGTTGAGCGCGGCGCCTTCGGCTATTTCTTTTACTCGAGCGATAGTTTCGTTGTGAATGACGACGAGAAGAACTTCAACGCTCTTTTCTTCAGGAACTTTCGGCGCGTCGGGCGTTTCAAAATCCGAAACGGCGCTGTCTTCTTTCGGAATGACCCAATAATCGAGGGAAACTTCGGAAATCGGCACGGGAATATATTTTCTGGCCTCGATGGGAATCATCGTCTGGAGTTCTTTCTCGCCGACATCCGGCATTTTTATGAAAGACAAAAGAGAAGCGCCGGCGGCTATGCCGATTGAAGAGTTTTTTGTCGTAGTATTGGCTTCCTTTAGAATATCTTTGAGGGCCTCGATGATTTTGTCTTGCGGTAAATTGGTTGCTTGACCGATTTCGGCTTTGGCGTACGGACCTAGAGCCAATTCGCCGTAAGTTTCGAGTATTGCGCGAGCGCCCTGCTTTTTCAATTGGACAATTTTTATGGCGGAAGAACCGATGTCAACACCGAGGACGTTTCCGCCTTTCTTGCCGAATGAAGCCAGAAAGCTTGAAAAAGGATTGGTCATAGCGATGTGTAAGCTATACTATATCACAATATATGAGGATTTTCTCTAAAATCCGAGATTTTATTTTATCCATCATATCGCCGTCGGATATTGAAACCGGCGAGCTGGAAAATATGAGTGCCGGAGATTTTCTGTCGCGCGCGGCGGCGCTTAAAATCGGCAGAGAAATTCCGAAATCCCTCATACTTTTCGAATACGGCTCGCCTTTGGTTCGCAAAGCGATTTGGGAAATAAAATTCCGAGGCAATCATAAAATCGCCAAACTTCTCGCGACGATTTTATACGACGAACTTTTGGAAAAACTTTCGGAAGAGAAAATGTTTGGCGGCGGCTCGCTTGGCGAGCCGCCGCTTCTCATACCAATTCCGATTTCGGCGAAAAGATTTCGCGAACGAGGATGGAATCAATGCGAAATCATCGCGAATGAACTTGAAAAGTTAGACGGCGGGAGAAACTTCGCCGTCAGAAAGAATGTTTTGGTCAAAAACAAAAACACGAGCGACCAGGTAGGCAAAGGCCGCGCCGAGAGACTAAAAAATCTCAAAGATACTTTCGCCGTCAGAAATCCGGAATCGGTCAAAGACAGATTTGTGATTGTTCTAGACGATGTCGTTACCACCGGCGCGACTATTGAAGAAGCCGGCCGCGCGCTCCGCGCCTGCGGAGCGCGCGAAACCCTTTTCCTCGCCATCGCCCACTAGAAGATGTCCGTGTTTGGCGTGCCTAGCCCGGTCACATAGTCGTAATTTTTCCGGGCGGCGCAAAGATATCCGCAAGAACCGTTTGTTCCGCTTGAAACATCTGTAAGATATTTCACGTTGTCCGCCGATGCTTTGTCGGAATAGAAATCAGCGTTGTTTGCGCCGCTTCCAAGCGCCGCAATGGCGGCCCATTGCGGAGCGCCTGCCGAAGTGCCTCCAACCGTGTACCATTTTCCGTTTTTGACAATCGGAAACCCGCTTGCCGGATCCGCGTCATAAGAAACGTCGGGAATCGCCCGCATTCCGCCCGATTTCGGAATATTGTAACCATTTTGAAAGCTCGGCTCTTTTTCGTAAGCGCTGATTCCCCCGCCAGAGCCGCTCCAAGCTGTTTGTTTTTTGAGCGTGCCGTTTGTATTTAGGGACAAAGATGTGCCACCGACACCGATGACGTTCGGCGAACTCGCGGGCCAGCTCGCTCCCGTGCCGTCATCACCCGATGATGCAAAAAACGGCGCGTGAGATTTCGAAACGAAATGCGAATCCATCGTCGTCTCCTCGGAAAATTCTCCCCCGCCCCAAGACATTGATATCGCCGAGACGCCAGTTTGCTTCGCTGCATAGTCCACCGCGGAAAGAAGGTTTGCCCCGCTTGGCGTCGTCGCTTCGACCAAAATTATTTTAGCTTTCGGCGCGATGGCGTGAGTCCATTCAATATCGAGAGATGTTTCCATCGCCCAGCCGCTGTCGGCTTTCACGCTCGAACTCATTTTGTGTTTGGTAAAACACTTATTCGCCGTCGTGCATGCGGGCAAGCCAAACGCCGCGTCAAAAGTCGCCAAGTCGTTTTCAATAGTCGTATCGTCATACGCTCCGACAATAACGATTGTGCCTTTACCGCCTGTCGCGGGCAGATTGTAAATATTTTTTACTTGGCTAGGCGTCATACCTTGCGGACTTTTCGTGTCGCTTGCGTATATATGTATCGGCGAGTGACCTTGGAAATCGGAAAAATGATAGCTCGCCTGCGCTGTGGATGCCGAGAATAAAATAAGAAGAGCTGAAAGTGAAACAAATACCGCCGTAAATGTTTTCATAACTATTTAATTAACTTTTAAAGTGTGCTCATCCGACGACGAGGCGGAATCCCCTATCTCGGGAAAACGATGAAGAAAAAAGTGATGAATGCGTACGCGCCGGCGATAGCGAGCGGTACGGAAACTATTTCTATGACTTTGTTCATAATGTTTTGAAAAATATTAATCCGACCGGTCTATTTTATCGCCGAGCCGTATTTGTTGTCAAGTTTGTCAAATGTTACATACCTGTGGATAACTTCTTGCCTATTGTTGACAAAGACTTATAATATTCGTATGCATCCTACACAAGAAAAATTGCTCAAGCTCATCGACGAGAAAAATATCGGCCACCTCACCCTGCGCGAAATAGGCTCTCTCATCGGCGAAAAACAGCCGCAAGCGGTGAAACATCACCTCGGCGCGCTCGAACGCAAAGGCTTCGTCGTCATAGATAAAAGAGCTAAGACGATCCGCCGCGCGCGACAAGAGTCGCGCGCGGCTGGCGGCCTCTTCGTCTCTATTCCCATCTTGGGCTCCGCCAACTGCGGACCGGCGACGATATTTGCCGACGAGAACATCGAAGGTTACCTGAAACTCTCCCATCGTCTCGTCACGGGATTTAGAAATCTGTTCGCGATAAAGGCAGACGGTAATTCCCTCAACCGCGCAAAGATAGCGGGCAAACAAGTAGAAACCGGCGACTACGTGCTCATCGACTCCTCGCGCGGCACACCCAAAGACGGCGACTATGTGCTCTCTATCATCGACGGCCTCGCCACCATAAAAAAGTACCGTAAGGACTCGAAGAACAACCGCATCGCTCTCCTTTCCGAATCAAGCCAAGATTACGCGCCCATCTTTATCCATGAAGACGATGATTTCCGCGTGAACGGCACAGCTGTCGAGGTGGTGAAGAGGATTGTGTAACAAGTATTTGATACAATAGATAAATAATTATGATTGAAACATCTACACAAGTATTATTACCGAAATCTACTTTTGCTAGAGGACAAGAAAAGATTTCTGAGTATCTCAATAAGGTCTATAACGGTGACATAATGCACGTACTGAGGAACTTGCCCGACAATAGTGTCGATATGGTTTTTGGAGATCCTGACTACAATGTCGGTATTAAATATGGCAACAACAATTACACGAGAGAGTTCGATGACTACATAAATTGGTACGTAGAGCTTACGAAAGAAGCCATGCGTGTACTAAAAAATGACGGAAATCTTTTTATGATGAACTATCCGCAACAGAATGCTCATCTCCGTGTTAAATATCTAGATATACATTTCCCTCATATTAATGAGTACGTCTGGGTCTACAATACAAATGTCGGGCACACGCCAAAAAGACTCACGACAGCACATAGAAGTATCCTCCACGTCAGAAAAAGCGCTGATAACAAATTTTTCAAAGACGAAATTGCTCTTCCGTATAAAAACCTAAACGACAGAAGAATAAAACAAAATCTAGCGAATGGTTCAAAAGGTAGAATGCCGTATTCTTGGTTCGAGTTTAATTTAGTAAAAAATGTAAGTAAGGAAAAAACTTATCACGCATGTCAAATACCGCAAAAATTAACCGAGATGCTTATAAAAGCAACAACCAAGCCTCAAGATATCGCACTAATCCTTTTTGGCGGTAGTGGTTCAGAAATAGATGTGTGCAGAAACTTAAATCGCCAATTCATTTCTGCCGAAATAGACAAAAAATATTGCGATATCATAAACGATCGTATAGCCAGGGGTTTTATCGCGCCGAAATATAAATTATTTCGAGGAAGAAAAATCGGGAGATAACAAAGGATAGGTCTCAAAAAGTCCTTTAATCTTTGGCATTGCGGCCATACCCGCAGGCGGACGAGCAAAGGCGCCAGCAAACTTTGCTAATGACCGACGAGCCAATAAAACAGCAATGAGATGCGAGAAAGTTAACAAGGTATTAACGCGTCCATAATCACCTTCTGCATTTTCGTGTCCCATCGTATGTACCTTCACATCTTCATTAAGAGCTAGTACATCAAGAAAATAAAGAAACACACCGGATGGAACGTCGCCAATTTTAGGGAGTCTTTTTTCCAATATAACTAAAGAATTTTTTGGCGGAACATATCTCCATTTACCTTCTTTTTTTTCATGGTCCAACATAAAGGCCATTCTAAATATAAGCATTCCTAAAAGTTCTAGCCCAAACATATCTGCTCGCATAAGATGTTCAATTTTTTCGAACATGGCTTCAAAGGTTAAATCTTCGCCGACTTTTTTTCCATTTTTCATGACAAAAGGATTCATGTCATTTGGATTATTCATCGTTACACCCGTTACATAATGTTTGCGCTTAAAGTCGGGTGAGGCTTCTTTTCCTGGTTTACCAACAGCGACAACAAAATCATCGATTCCATAAAGTTGTGTAATTTTTCTGCTTTCCTGACTCCTGCCTTTTGGCCACTCAATTGCTTCTTTTAACATTTCTACACGTCGAGGCCTCGCAAACGGACTTAGCTTCAAGTCCAACGGGCAACGCGAGTTCTTTATTGATAGCCAAAAGATCTTCCTCTGAAGCGCCAAGTTCTAGATAAAATTTCTTTGTTATTACTTGCATTTGTGGGATTTTGGCACAAATTTTGATTTTTGTAAATTTGTAAATAAAAAAGTCTGCTAGTGAAACTGGCAGACTTTTTTATTACTAAGAATCTGATCGCACTAACGGAGTGGGAGCGATATTTGTCGCGCCGAATATAACGGGATGGTATTCGACGCTCGTGAAGCCCGCACTCAACCCGCCGTCGTTTCTCTTTGGCCCCGTCTGGAGTCTCCTCTACCTTCTCATGGGCATAGCGGTGTTTATCGTTTGGAAAAAAGGCATACGGGAGAAAAAAGTAAGACACGCGGTCAAACATATTTGTCTCTCCAACTCATCCTCAACGCCATCTGGTCGCCTCTTTTCTTCGGTATGCAAAATCCGCTTCTCGGCCTCATCGACGTCTCACTCATCTGGCTTACTATCGTCTGGACTATCGTCGCCTTTTGGAAAGTTTCGAAAAGCGCGGCATGGCTTCTTCTGCCGTATCTTCTCTGGACGACGTTTGCCGCCTATCTCAATTTCGCCATTTTCTTTTTGAATCGCTAAAACTATCTCACCGACTTGTATCCGCCAGGGTGCCTTCTTTTGAAAGGACAATCTGCCAGAGTTCAATATTTCTGACGCGGAAAGAGCCGGCGCACGAGAGCAAATAATATTTCCACATTCGGTAGAAACGCTCGTTGTATTTGTCTTTCAGTTGCGGATAGCGCGCGTCAAAATTGCGAAACCACGCCATCAAAGTCTTGTCGTAGTCGGGACCGAAATTGTGCCAGTCTTCCATTATAAATATTCCTTCGATGGCTTTGGATATTTGGACGATGGACGGCAGTTTGCTGTTGGGAAAAATATATTTTGAAATCCACGGGTCGGTGACGTTCGTCGTCTCGTTGCTGCCAATCGTGTGAAGAAGAAAAAGTCCGCCGTCTTTGAGACATCTCGCGGCGACTTTCATATAAGTCTCGTATTGCTTGACGTGGACATGCTCAAACATGCCGAGCGAAACGATGTGGTCGAATTTCTCGTTGACGTCGCGATAATCCTGCAGGCGAATTTCCACGGGCAATCCGGCGCACAGTTTGTTGCCCAATTCGACTTGCTCCTGCGAGACGGTGATGCCGACGACCGAGACACCGTAACGCTCCGCGGCGAATTTGGCGAAACTTCCCCAGCCGCAACCGATGTCGAGAACTCTGTCGCCATTTTTGAGTCCCAATTTTCGGCAGACAAGGTCGAGTTTATTTTCTTGAGCTTCATCGAGATTTTTGGCGCCGTTCCAATAGGCGCAGGTGTAGACCATCCTCTTGTCGAGCATAGCGGTGAAGAGATCGTTGCCGATATCGTAATGTTTTTGACCGATTTCAAATGCGCGCTTTTTCGCTCCGCCATTTACGAAGAAAGCCGAGATATAATTTGCGGCATTTGAAATATTGACCGCCACTTTTTGGTCGAGATGAGCGGAGAGAATTTTCGCGATAAGCTGGTCGATATTTTGGCAGTCCCACCAGCCGTCCATATATGATTCGCCCAAAGCTAATGAGCCGCCGGAAATGAGTCGCGAGTAGAGTCGCTCGTCGTGAACCGTGATGTCCCATGCCCGCGTGCCGCCGATTTTCACGTCGGCGTGGGAGAGAAGTTCCTCGATAAATTGTTTGTGTTTTGTCATAACGACACCACTCTATACCAAAGGCGGAAAAACAAAAGGGCGGCGCGCGAAGCGCGCCGCCCTTTTGTTTTAGACTTTTAATTTAGAATCCGAAGAGGTGGGAGAAGAATGAGCCAATGTTTCCGAAGAAACCTTTGGAAGCTGGCTTTCCCGCTATCGCAGATACGGTCGGCGCGGCTTGGTCGATGATGGTCGTTGCCGTGACTGACGTGCCGTTGACCGTGCCTTGCACTACAACGGGATCACCGACGGCGATGTTTGAGAGCGATCCGCCGACGATTTTCGCGTTTGTAGCGTCTATCGTGTACGTCACATTGCTTTTGTTCGTGATGGTAATACTTGTGCCGTTTACTGCCGTGACATTACCTGCTGTCACCGGCTCGCCGTTACCGGTAAATGCCGGTGTTGAAGTCGCATGATTTTGTCCGCCACCATTTTGACCGCCGCGCATCATTGTCGGGACGACGCCGTCGCGAATCATCGTCGCTACGAGATTTGTACCCGTGAGCGTGCCTTGTGCCATAACGGTGTCGCCAACAACAATAGCCGAGAGAGTCGACGTCGCGTTATTTTTCTTTACAACCGCGTTTGTGGCATCAACGGTATAAGTCACAGGCGTCGGAGCTGTAGGAGCAACAGGTGTCGTACCACTAGTAGTCGTCGGTCGATGTCCGCCGAAACCGCTTCTGCCCGTAACGGTAATAATGTCGCCGTTTATCGAAGCGACCGTTCCAAAGACGCCCGGCTTCATCGTGCCACGCATTCCACCGCCAAATCCGCCGTGTCCTTGCCATCCGCCTTGCGGAGCGGAAGGAGCGCCCGTCGTCTGAGCGAAGGCCGGAATAGCTACTGCAAAACCGAGAATCATTGCTAATCCCGTCAAGAGTCCAAAATATTTTTTATTCATAACTTTTATTTTTAATCTATTAATCTTTCGCCGTATTTTTTTGTTCTTAAACACGAGCCGTGAAGCCCGCGTACTATTCATACGCCGGCGGAGATGGCAAGGGTGCAGTATAGAAAAAAACACCCCAGCGTGTTAATGTCTTTCATATTGGAGACGTGGCTGAGTGGTCGAAAGCGGCACCGTGCTAAGGTGTTAGGCTCGCAAGGGCCTCATGGGTTCGAATCCCATCGTCTCCGCATGAAAATGAATCTCACGGATTCCCTCGAAGAGCATTTTCGGACCGACACGAGACAAAAATCCGCTCTGGCGAAACTTGGAATAAAAACGGTAGAGGATTTGCTTTATCACTTCCCCGTAAGGTACGGCGACACGGCGGACTTCGTGACAATCGATTCGCTAGCCAAAGGAGCGACGGCGACGATTTTTGGAAAAATTTCTAAACTCAAGGCAAGCAAAGGATTTCACACGAGAATCACGATGGCCGAAGCTCACGTCGAAGACGAGACTGGAAAAATGAAAATCGTCTGGTTCAACCAGCCGTACATCGCAAAGATGATCGCCGAGGGTTCAATCGTGCGCGTCGAAGGCAAAGTGGCCGAGCGAAAAGGCGAACTTTATTTTTCCAATCCGAAAATAGAACGCGTGCCGAAAATTCCGGATGTCGCCGGCTCGTCGCTATTCGGTGAAGACGGTATGACACACTCTCTCTATCCCGTTTATCCGGAAACTGCGGGAATTTCCAGTAATTGGATATATCACGCCGTCCAGAAAATTTTCAAAAGCGGAGTTTTGGACGAGGTGAAAGATCCGATTCCGGAAGAAATTTTGAAAAAATATAATCTGCCGCATTTTCAAACGGCCATGGTTTGGATTCACGCGCCGCAGGACCAAAACGACGCAATGTCCGCGAGAAAAAGATTCGCTTTCGAGGAAATATTTTTTATTCAGCTAGCGAGACAAAAAGAAAGGGCTGTCCGGGCCAAAGACCCGGCATTCGTCATCGACAAGTCGTTCGCCGAACTCGCAAACTTCGTCTCGAAATTTCCTTTCGAGCCGACGGAAGCGCAGAAGAAAAGCATCGAGACGATTCTCACTGATTTCAAGCGCGGCGCGCCCATGGCGCGCCTTCTCGAAGGCGACGTCGGTTCGGGGAAAACCGCCGTGGCCGCCGCCACGGCATATGCCGTGGCGGCGGCGAGGCCAAAAAATCAGAATTTCGGCACTCTTCAAGTCGCCTATATGGCGCCGACGGAAATATTGGCGAAACAGCATTTCGAATCTTTCATTTCATACTTTCGCCATTTCCCAATTCCTATCGCCCTCATTACCGGAAGCGGGGCGAGAAAATTTCCGTCGAAAGTAAATCCCGCCGGCTGGACCGACATATCCCGTCCGCAACTTTTGAAATGGGTGGCTAACGGAGAAATCCCTGTTCTTATCGGCACACACGCTTTGATTCAAAAAAAAGTCCGCTTCAAACATCTCGCATATGTCATAATCGACGAACAACATCGTTTCGGCACCGCGCAAAGGAAAAAATTGACGCAAAAAGAAAAAATCGTCCCGCACTTGCTCTCAATGACCGCGACGCCCATTCCCCGCACTCTCGCTCTCACGATTTACGGCGACCTTGACCTCTCTCTTCTCGACCAGATGCCAAGTGGCAGGAAAAAAATTATCACGGAGGTCGTCACGGAGAATTCCCGCGCGGAAATGTACGAAAAAATCCGACTAGAACTCAAATCGGGACGGCAAGCCTATATCATTTGTCCGCGCATCGACGAACCGGACCAAACAAAAGCCCTGGCTCTCATTGCCCGTTCGGTCAAAGCCGAAGCCAAACGCCTGAAAAAAGATATTTTTCCGGAATATGAAATAGGAATCCTCCACAGCAAGATGAAAGACGCCGAAAAAGAAAAAATCATGGACGATTTCAAAGCTGGAAAAATAAATATTCTCTGCGCCACATCCGTAGTCGAAGTGGGCGTCAATGTCGAAAACGCCACGGTCATCCTCATCGAAGGCGCGGAAAGATTCGGTCTCGCCCAACTTCATCAACTGCGCGGCCGGGTCATCAGAAGCACGCATCAGGCTTATTGTTTCCTCTACGCTGAAACGGCAGGAGAAAAAACTCTCGCGAGACTTAGTGCCATAGTAAACGCCAAAAATGGCTTTGAACTCGCCGAGGAGGATTTGAAACTCCGCGGCGCGGGCGAGCTTTACGGCAGAAAACAATGGGGCATTTCGGACGTCGGCATGGAAGCTCTGCAAAACCTGAAAATGGTCGAAGCCGCCCGCGCCGAAGCGGAGAAAATCGTCGAAAAAGACGAAAACTTGTCGGATTTTCCGGCGCTTAACGAAGAGCTTGCTTCGGCGCAGGCAAAAAGAAATTTATTTCGAATAAAAAAGCCCTGCGCTGTCCGCGGCGGCGGACAGCGCAGGGCCTTCAATTTTGGGTCGAAAAACCCTCTTCGACCTTACCTAAAAATACGAAAACAGACAAATCCGTGGTGCATGGATATCTCTTGTCCGCCCTCTTGGACTCGAACCAAGGACCCTCGAGGTATAAGCTCGATGCTCTAACCAACTGAGCTAAGGGCGGGTGTTAATTGGACGCCGTTGTTTCCGTATTGGACTCTACCGATATGTTCGGCTTTTGTCCAAAATATTTTTCGAAGATGGCTCTTTTTTCATAAATAAAACGACCGATAAAACAAAGCCCGACAATCACATAAGCGTATGTTTTCCATTCGTTTGGAATACCCAAAAGCGGCAAAATGACGAGCAATATTCCGGATATGAGCGATTGTTTGATCATGCGGAGATTATAACAACAAATTCCCCTCTTTGCTTCTCAGGCGTATCTGTAAGTATTTTTATTATCTCTCTCGGCGTGCCGGAAATATATTCCTCGTAAATCTTTGTAAGTTCGCGCGCAATAATAATTTTGCTTTCGGGTACGACCAAGTCGAGCTCATTGAGAGCTTTCATAATACGATGCGGCGACTCGTAAAAAACCACAGCTCTTTTTGATTCGGCGATTTCTTTCATGAGTGTCTGTCTGCCTTTTTTGTGCGGCAAAAACCCCAAGAAAAGAAAATCCGACGCCGGCACGCCGGAGGCGGAAAGCGCCGTCGTGAGAGCCGAGGCGCCTGGAATCGGAACGACTGGCGCCTCGGCTCCAAACTCTCGCCTGATTTCCTCCACTAGAAGCGACGCGGGGTCGGAAATCCCCGGCGTGCCGGCGTCGGTCACGAGAGCGATATTTTTTCCCTCGCGCAAAAGTTCGATTATCGCTTCTCTGCCGCTTTCGCTTGAGTGCGCGTCAAAACGACGCAAGCTTTTCTTGATTTCGTATTTTGCCAAAAGTTTCGCCGTGACACGCGTGTCTTCGCACAAAATCAAATCTGCTTCGGAAAGAATCCTAACCGCGCGAAAAGTCATATCTTCGAGATTCCCAATCGGCGTGGCGACAATATATAGGTTGCCTTTCATATTGAAGAACAATAGCATTTTGGCCATATTTTGGTAGCATACGAGGGATGAAATGGGACAAACCTATCGTCTATGTGACGCGCGATATTGAACACGCCTTGGGCGTAGAACCAGCCGGAAATTACTTTGTTGTTTCAAACAACACGGAATATGGGAAGGTGGTTCAGGCCAAATATCCGAAAAATGTTCACTTGGTGTCAAGTGATGAACTCTTGCCGACTAGCAGGATTCTTCTGTTGGCCGAAACAAAAAAATTCATAGACGACAAAGGTGCTTCGGTTGTCGTTTTTGTCGGCAATCAAAGCGCGGAAGAAGCCGTTAACAAGCAAAAATTAAATCTTCTCAATCCATCGGCGGACAAAGCCTCGGAAATCGAAGGAAAAAATTCCCAATCAAAATGGCTTGGTCAATTGGCAGACTTGATGCCGAAAAACGAAATCAAAATTCTCGATGATATCGATTACAAAAAACCGTTTATCCTCCAATTCAATTTTTCTCACACGGGTGAAGGCACTTTTCTCATCGAGTCAAAAGAAAAACTTTCCGAATTCAAAACAAAATTTCCCAAAAGACCCGTGCGTGTGGCTGATTATATTGAAGGTATTCCATTCACGCTAAATGTCATCGCGGCAAAAAACGGAATCTTTCCGGCAAACATAAGCTATCAGATCACAGGCCTTCCCGATTTCACGGACAACCCTTTTTCCACGGTCGGCAACGATTGGAAATTGCCGAATAAAATTTTGTCCGACAAGGAAAAAGAAAATATTTTTGGAATAGCGGAGAAAGTCGGAGAAAAAATGAAAAAAGACGGTTGGCGCGGGCTTTTCGGTATTGATGTCATTCTCGACGAGAAATCACGAAAAATATATCTGCTTGAGATAAACGCGCGCCAGCCGGCATCTACGACATGCGAATCCATCTTGCAAAAAGCCGCCGGAAAAAATATGACGACTTTTGAAGCTCATATAAAAGCGCTACTCGGCGAAAACGTAAGCGAGATTCAAAAAATAAAAGATGGGGCGCAAATAGTTTTGAGAATAAAAGCGAAGCAGGAAAATCACCCCGTCCCTGTTGAGCGGCTTCCCGAGGCTGGATTTTCCTTTATCGAATACGAAAATACCGAGCACAACGCCGACCTATCGCGCGTCCGCTCCGACAAGGGTATTATGGAAAAACACGGAAAACTCAATTCCGTTGGAGAAGAAATTTCTTCAATAATTTTCAAAAAATGAACATCCTATCTTCCGAAGCCCAAAAAGTCGTGGAAAAATACTTGTCTCTCCCCATCGGAGCGGGGTGTCAGACGCCGTATTTCAACAACCGCCGGACGAAAATCCGAGCTGGTCTACGCGCCCTCGTCGGCAAAGGGCGCCCAGAAGAAATCGCCGAGGAGGCGGAGATGTTTTCTATCCGAGACCGCGCCGGCATAAAAAAAATGGACTCCGCGGCATTGAAAAAGTTTCTCGTCGAGCACAATCTCGGCGTCGATTGCTCCGGCTTCGCTTACCACGTCCTTTCGGTGGAAATATCCGCAAAAACCGGAAAGAAATTGTCTTCGTCGGTAAAACCGTGGAGCGGTTTCAAAAGAAAATTAAAACATTGGCTTCGTCCGGCGGAAAACACGGGCGTCTCGACTTCTCCCACAGTCGGAATTCAAACGCCGTGTCGGAATCCGCGGTGGAAGCCGGAGATTTCATCTCGGTCATCGGTACGGGTCCAGAAAAAAAATACAATCATATGATGGTCGTCGAGTCCGTCGAGGTTTTGAACGACGCGAAAAAAATAAATTACGTTCACTCGTATATGTGGCCTTCTGACGGACTATACAATCATGGCGTCAGGCGCGGAACGATTTTCGTAAAAAATAACGAACCTATAGTGAACGGCGTTTGGACGGAAAAAGACAAAACTGGAAAAGAGAATTACACTTTCGTGTCCTCTTCGGAAGCCAAAGATATTTCCATTCGTCGTTTGCGGGCTCTCGAAAGCTGATTTAGACTTCATTTATGTCCGAATTCTCTCCAGAACAGATTGCCGTAGTTTCTCACACCATAGGTTTCGGCCTGCTTGGACTTTTTGTGAGTCTGCTTTTGACGCCTATTGTCGTAGCTTTTCTTTACCATTTCAAAATCTGGCGAACGAACGGCCAAGCGGACCCGACTCTTGGCATTGACGGCCGTTCAAGTAAAGCTCACACGCCGATTATGGGCGGACTTATCGTCGTTCTTTCCGTCGGACTTCTGACTTTTCTTTTTAACTGGAATAGACAATTTACGTGGGTACCGATAGGCGGCATGCTTATCGCCGCGGTCCTCGGGGCGCTAGACGATATGTTCTCCGTCCTCGGAAGAAAACGCCGCGACAGGTCTTTTCGGCAAACATTAATACTAGTCCGCGTCCATAAAAATATTTTGGCGAGAATCTGGTACGCTCTCGTCTTGCCGTGGGCCGCTTTCAAGACTTTTGCTTCGTCGTTTGGCAGTAAGCGCGGCACGGGCGTCCACGCGCACGAAAAATTGCTCCTGCAATTCGCCGCCGGCGCCATTACCGCTTGGTGGATTTACTTCAAACTAGGAGAAACATGGAAAGAAATTTACATCCCCTTTCACGGATTTCTAAATATCGGCGCTTGGATTATTCCGCTCATCATAATCGTCGTGATGTTTACCGCAAACGCCGTGAACATTTCCGACGGCATGGATGGTCTCGCCGGCGGCATGCTCATTCCGACATTTATCGCCCTTTCGTTTTTGAGCGCCATCTTCGGCTATGGACCGCTTGCGATACTGAATGCCGTCACGGCCGGAGCTTTGGTCGCGTACACGTTCTTCAACGTCAAGCCCGCTAAATTCCAAATGGGCGACGTGGGGTCGCTTGCGCTAGGCACGCTTCTCGCCATAAACGCTTTGGTCATCAACGCTATGGCAATTCTTCCGTTCATTGCCTTTATGTTTTATGTCGAGGCGCTTTCCGTCGTCGTCCAAGTCATCGGTCGCGTTTTTTTCGGCAGACGAATATTCAAGATGGCGCCGCTTCATCATCATTTCGAACTTTTAGGCTGGAGCGAGGAGAAAACGATAATGCGTTTCTGGGTTATTCATTTAGCTTTCGTTCTTCTCGGTATCTGGATAGCGCTTCATTAATGCTATGCCGTACCTCAACTGGGACACGAAAATAATTACCGATTTTTCGGCGGAAAACATCGAGAAAATGTATGACGCCGGGTATGTTTTCACCCGCGTGGGCAAAGGCGTGATGAATAAGACGCGAAGTTTCCGAGTAGACCTTTCGAAATTCGAAATGACGAGTGAGAACAGGCGCGTGGCGAAAAAATCGGAAAATATTTCCCTTTCGACCGCGAAAATTCCTTACGAAAATTATGATTGGTCTATCAGTAAACTCGCAAAAGATTTTTACGAAAAACGCAACGCCGTTTTTTCCGCAAACAAAATAAAAGAGTTGCTTACCGACAGAGACGCTTCGAACTTTAATAAATTTCTGATCTACACGGAGGAGAAAAAAACTATCGGCTACGCGATATGTTTTGAAACAAAAAACATTTCTCACTATAGCTATCCATTCTATATGGAAAATCCCCGGGAACCGTCGCGTGGACTTGGCATGATGATAATAGCCATCGAGCGTGCGAAAGAACTCGGCAAAAAATATATTTATCTCGGCTCACTTCAACGCTCGAGCGATACATATAAACTTCAATTCCGCGGAGGAGAGTGGTTCGACGGCGAAAAACCCGCCTCGACTCGCGGAGACTTGTCAACGCGAGGCGGGTGGCGAACAGATATCGAGCCGCTAAAGGTTATACTTACACTCCAATGAAATCGGTAACTAAAAAAGCCCGCCTCGCCGAAGGCGTCGAGTCGAGGCGGGTCCATTTTATAGGCATTTGCGGCGTGGCTATGAGCGCCGTCGCGACGGCGCTTTGGCAAAAAGGATGGAAAGTCACCGGAAGCGACGCCGGATTTTTCCCGCCGGTTTCGACGCATTTGAAAAACATCGGCATTCCCTACTATAGCGGCTGGCATCCGGAAAAAATGATCGCTGACGGCGTGCCGGACCTCGTCGTCGTGGGTAACGCCATCGGTTCGACGAATCCGGAATTCGTTTACGCGCAAGAAAATAAAATTCCGTTTAAATCATTTCCGGAAATCATCGGGGAAGTTTTGATAAAGAAAAATTCAATCGTCTGCACCGGCACTTGGGGCAAGACGACTTCGAGCGCGCTTCTTTCGCATATTTTGAAACACGCGAAAATGCATCCGTCATACATGATTGGCGGATTGACGCAAGACGGTGCACCGTCGGCGGCTATTGATTCAGGGAGTTGGAGCGTGGTCGAAGGCGACGAATACAAAACGGCAAAATGGGACAATGAAGCGAAATTTTTTCATTACAAGCCGACGCACCTCCTGCTCACCGCCGTATCTTGGGACCACGCCGATATGTATCCGACGGAAGAGTCGTATTTCTCGGCTTTCGAGAAACTTCTGAAAATGATTCCGGAAAACGGAAAAATCGTAGTATGCGCAGATAACGAAGAGGCCCGGAAGGCGGCATTTGCGAATTTTCAAAACTCGCCAAATCAGATGAATGCTCAAACAGTTGAAAATTCGCAAATGCCGCTTCCTTCGCCCGTTACCTACGGCAAAAAAGAAGACGCGACGTATCGTTATGAAAATATTAGGCAATCAAAAGACGGCATTGAGTTTGACATTGATTATCACGGGAAAAAATACAAAATAAAAAGCCCCCTGCTCGGTGCCTACAACGCGGAAAACATAACGGGTTGTTTTGCCATGGCGAAAGAAATTGGCATCGCGCCTGGAGATATCACCGACGCCATAAAAACTTTCAAAGGGATGAAGCGCCGTATGGAGAAAAGATATGAACACGGCATAACGGTCATTGACGATATAGCTCACTCTCCGGAAAAAGTGAAATCCGTACTGAAAAACTTGCGTGAAATCTACAAAGGCAAAATCACCGCCGTGTATGAACCAAACACCGGCAATCGCACGAAAGAATCCGCGCCGTCCTACGGCGGCGCTTTCGAAAACGCCGACCTTGTCGTCATTCCCAAACTTACGAAACTCAAAGTTGACGAAGAAAATCCTCAAAAGACTTTTGAAGGCGACGGACTGGCGAAAATCATTTCAAAAACTCACAAAAACGTCATTTACGTTGACGATGACGCGAAACTCGTGGAAGAAATAACGAAAAATCCTGACGAAAACGGCTGTATCGCGTTCTTGGGCTCTCACGGCTTTAGAGGAATGATTGAGGAAACGGTAAAAAAGCTGGCGAAAGTTTAAGCGCTACTTTCCTTCGTCAATGATTTCCGTTTCCACAATTCCGTCTTTCGAAATATTTTTTATTTGAAGAAGTATGCCGCAACTGCCGCATTCTATCGTGTGACCGGCGGCGAGTTTCGGGTATCGCGAAAGTTCTATTTCGTTTTTGCATTCAGGACACGTGCATTTCATAAGTGCTTTATATGATACGTGAAAAAAGATACTATACAAGAATGGTTACTCCACAGGAAGAATATCCAGCGCTCGCCAAAGAACTTAATATACCTAGACTTTTTCTGAAGCGCGAAGACTTGCACCCCCTTGGCTCGCATAAAGGCCGTTCGATCCCCGTAATGATCGACGAGTACGCGCGCCGCGGTGAAAAGAAGTTTTCCATATCAAGCTCCGGCAACGCCGCTCTCGCCGCGGCGCGCCACATAAAAGAAAAAAACGCTGGTGGTGCCGGACTTTCTCTTGAAATTTTCGTCGGACAAAATATATCCCTGGATAAAAAATCTACTCTTTTTTCTTTGGCCGACGAAAACATAAAAATTTCGGAGAAAGAAAAACCTCTGAAAGCACTGCTCGAAACAATTCATCTTGGCGCGCGAAGTTTGCGCCAATCAACTGACGACACGGCCCTCATCGGCTACGAATCTTTGGCCAAAGAAATCTCGGAAATCCCGAACCTGTTGGCGGTATTTATAGCGACCTCTTCCGGCACGACGGCCGAGGCTTTGGGCGAATTTTTCCTCGCGAGAAAAAATTCGCCGGAAATCCACATCGTCCAAACAAGCTCTTGTCATCCAATGGCCGCGATTTTCGACGAGAGAAAAGACTTGAGAGAAACTTCCGTCGCGAGCGCGATAACGGACAAAGTCGCCCATAGAAGAGAAAAAGTTATGGCTCTCGTATCTCAAACAAATGGCTTCGGCTGGATTGTTTCAAACGAGGAAATAAAATCGGCGCAAGAAAAACTTGCCCCGTTTGGCGTCCCTACGACGCCAAACGGAGCGCTCTCCTTTGCCGGACTTTGCCGCGCCATCTCCGCCGGCCGGAAATTCTCCGGCTCGATCGTCTGCATAATCGGCGGAAAATAAATCTATCTCGGTATCGGACTCCAAATTTTCTCTTCAAGACCTACTTCAACAAGTTTTCTCATCGCAAAAGCATCTATTCTGGTCGGCGCAGTATCTTTGGGATTCGCACCGCCGTTTTGTATTGAATTCGTCGCGGTGTCGTAATACCAATTTGAAACTTCGCTAATTTTTCCTGGTTGCGACAGATATCTTGAATCGTCTTTCATTTGTAAGCCAGCTTGGTTAGCCTCCTCAAGTCTAATAACTAAAGCGAGTGATCTTAAATCAACTCTTTTCGTCGGTCGGGTGAGAATGTTCATATGACCGGAGCTCATTCTTTGGACGACCACATCGAATCTGCCGCCGATTTGCGAGCGCAAAAACCCCGGCATACTCGTGTTGTCCGACTCCAAAATAATGACGCTTAATTTTTTGTCTCTTTGTCTAACTTCAAAAATATCGACTTTGCCTTCAGATTTTTTCTTTTCAAATTCTTTGGGCAACTCGATCGTGCGCTGAATCTCTTCAAGATAATGTCCTTCGATAAGCGGCAAAACGTCTCTGACGATTCCGGCGGCGTCGTTTGGTCGGGTTTTGTTGAGGGCCGCGACCAGACCGGAAAGACCAAATGCTTTGTCCAGTGGGTCGCTCGAGATCGTGCCCTTACCCGCCATATCGTCTCTGCGAGAGTATTCGAGGAGTTTTGCTATAGCCGGATTTTCCGCTACGCCGAGCTTGGCGGCGACAAGTTCAGAGCATGTTACCGCCGGAATTTTTTTGTGATGGTCAAACTCTCCGCCGCCGACATCGAGGGCGATGCCGCCTTCCGGCGCGGTTTTCGAAATGTCCGACAAAACCTCCGCCTTGGCTTTTTCAACTCCGGGAAATAATTCTCTGCCGAAAGTTTTCAGCAAAAAAATCGCGACGATGGTGTCTGGTTGAGGGCGAGAAGGTATGTATATCGATTCCACTGACTTCATATGACAATTATACAAACAAAAAGACCTCTAGCACGAGCTTGCGCTTGTGCTAGAGGTCTTTGAAACGCGGTTTACGATGAAACCGCGGCGTTAAACTCGACTCGGGTAATCCCGATTGCCTCGGTAGACATCCGGCCCGAACGGGTCGAACGGAATCCCTTGGCATGGATCGTCTCGCCTTCGAGAAGGTGCCTGGGGCACCTGTCGGCGACATTGAGATTCTTCCAGTAGAGTTTGACCATCTCCGTTTCCCCATTGGCAAGCTTGCGAAGCGCGCCACCGGTGCCGGTGCGAACCGACCAGAACTTGACCACCAGATGGTTTTCGTCCGAGAGGGCTGCTACAGCCTCGAGGATTTCCGGCTTCGCGCCCTCGTCCCCATTGTAGGAGGAGATGGGCGGAAGCGAGTTGATTGTCCTAATGTAGCCGTACTCGACGAACGGGACGAGCGCCGGAAAACCGGGCTCGATCCATAGCGACGGAACGGCGACACCCTGTTCGCCCTTGTACGCCTGAACGACGTATGTCGGGTGAAAGACGAGGAAGAACTCCCCGTCCTGAGCGCTGATCACGATGTTCGTGACGGAAACGAGTCCGGTCGGACTCATCTCGACGAGGTGGACGCAATTCTTGTTCGCGTCATCCCTGTCGAACTTCGTGCCCTGCGGCGCCGGAATTACCGGAACCGTGTGCCTGAAGTATCCGCTGGCGAGTCCATGAAGAAGCTGGGCGTCGTCACGGTCGCGATTGGTCGTGATAAACATCGCCTTGCCCACCGTGGGCTCGGCGATCGAGATGCGCATTTCGATAACATCGCCGGAATTGAAACTGCCGATGTGTCCGTGTACGCTTGGGGTGATTTCTAGGTCGCTGTTCTTGAACAACTTAACACTGACAACGTTGCCGTTGGCGGTTTTCATGATTTACCTTTCTGTGGATTTGGTTGATTTTTAACTGACAGAGAGCATGTAAAGCGCTTTGCCTTACCTATTAATATTATCACATATACAAAAATAAGTCAATAGCCAAGCTGTGGCTATATTTATGGCCAAAATGTGCGCGCACTAGGATTCGAACCTAGGACCCCATCAGTATCAGTGATGTGCTCTACCAACTGAGCTATGCGCGCAATCGTCTGTGGAATATAACAAGAAACAGCTGAAACGAAAAGGGGGCGCAGTCCCGTGACTGCGCCCCCGAATTTAAAACCTATCGCCCCGGTGCGAAGAGCGCGATTGCCAGAATTCCGATTAGGACAATAAGGCCCGTAAGAATTTCCGCCTTTTTCTTTGTCCACCAAACACGTCTCGGTATTCGGCCAATCTCAACCAAGTTCCTGCACCCAGCAAGACCCTTAATTGATTTCATACCTGATAGCATATCACACTTTCAATTTCCTGTCAACTACTTATTCTATCTCGTAAACTAGCGTTACGTTTGCCGTAATTTTATTTTGTCCCGCGGAAATTTCCGGCGCCGCGGATTTAGATTCGGCGTTTGCCGCCATCGGAACGGCATACATAATCGGTCCTTGCGATTGGTTTGAATAGCTTTGAAGCCTGACGATTTTCACCCCGAGATTTTTCGCCAGAGTTTCCGCGCTCGCTTTGGCGTCATTTATCGCCGAGGCCTCGGCCTGCTTTACCAAGTCGTTGTAATTGTCTTCGGTAAAAGAAAGCTGGCTGACATTCGTCACCCCAAACTCCCCTACTCCGGAAAGAATCGTACCGGCGGTCGAAAGGTCGCGGATTTTTACGGTAATTGATTCGCTGACATTGTATCCAGTCAAAATATTTTGACTTGGAGGACAAACGGGCATCGCCGTAGTCGGAACCATTGCGCCGTTTGAAACACTTCCCTCAGAATTTGCCGAATTGTAGACTGGGCAGGCGAAATTCTGATATTCATACTGCGGATAAATGCTGTAATCCGTGGTCTGAATATCAGCGGCGGCAATGTTGTTTTTCTTCAGAAAATCTATGATGGAATTCATTTTGTTCGTCGTCTGGGTTTGAGCGTCGACGACCGCGGCGGCGGTATTCGTTACCGTGAAATCGAAAGTGGCAATATTCGGTGTGGCAACAACATCGCCAGTACCGGAAACAGTGATGGTCGCCGGCCCGTTCGTCTCGCCGATATAATGCGAGGCTTCAATGGTATTTACTATATTTACCCAGACCCAAATGATAAGAAAAATTCCCAGAATCTTGATTATCCAGCGGTTTCTGTGCCAGGGCTTTTTGCAGTCGCATTTTTTATCTTCGTTCATATTGTTTTTATTAGAATTAATCGAAACTTAATTTTACTCTTTCTCCGCGGCCAAAACAAGATTTTCAAAAAGAGAAAGTACTGTCATGGGGCCTACCCCGCCCGGCACCGGCGTGATAGCCGAAACAATGCCTCCGACTCTGTCGAAATTCACGTCGCCCTTAAGTTTACCGTCATGAGAACTTAAACCGACATCTACTATGACAGGTTTATTTTTTCCTATGTATGTTTCATCAACGAGCCGAGCCTTGCCTACCGCAACGATAATGATGTCGGAGTTTCTCGTTATCTCTCTGGTATTTTCTGTTTTTGAGTGACAAACGGCTACATAGGCGCCGAACGATTCCAGAAGCTTTGCCGTCGGCGCGCCGACGAGCATCGAGCGGCCAAGAACCGCGATTTCCTTGTCCTTAACTTCTATTTTATAGAAATCCAAAAGCGATTTGATGCCGCGAGCGGTTGCTGGAGTGAAAGGACTTTGTGAAGTGAGTCCGTCAACGTCCTTTTTCGGAGAAATCAGATTTATAAGCGAAATTTTATCTATATGTTCCGGCAAAGGAAGCTGAACGATTATGCCGTGAATATTTTTTTCTTCGTTTAATGTGGAAATTTCTTTTTTCAGTTCTTCGAAAGAAATACTCGTAGGAAATTTCACACAAACGACCTCGGCGCCGATTTTTTCTCCAAATTTTTTCTTTTGGTTTATGTAAGAAGTGGAAGAAAGGTTGTCACCGACTTGGATAATAGCGAGGCGCGGCGAAAATCCGAGGTTTCGGATTTTCGCCGCCAACATCTGCGCGTAGAAGTCTCTGGCCTTTTTTCCGTCAAGAATAAGCATGCGGCTATGCTACCCCAAAAAAGAAAAACTCGCATCAGAGAACCGGTTCCCTGCCGTCACGTTTAAAAAAATATCCTTCAATGGAATATTTGTCGTAGCCGTAACAAATCAAGGCGATGGGAATGCCGATGAGAATGATGTGCGGCCAGACGACCTCGCCGAAAAATAAAAGCGAGAGTGTAAGCCAAAAGAGAAAGAAAACCGACGTAAAGCGGATTTCGATACCGAGAATGATAAACGTGCCGATTAAAATTTCTATTATCGCCGCTCCGAGGACCAGAAAATGGGGTTCAAAACCCAAAATTTTGTCCAGATGATATTTTTCGACCGTGAAAAGTCCCAGATTGTTATAAATGACCTTGGCGTAGGCGGAAGCAAAAATAAGCGATATACCGAAACATACTCGAATAGTGAGAAATCCGTATTTTGAAAGTTTTTTGCCGACCTTCATTACCTCTATACTCAAAAGAAGCACTATTATTTCTCCTAGATAGTTGGTGTAAGTGAACATATACCAGCCGTTTCTATAAACGGCGTAACAAAAAAGACAAAACGCGATGAGGGCCGCCCACCTCGTCCATAAATTGAAAATAATCAGAAGCCCGATTACCACAAGAACGACCGTCACGGCTGGAGTAAATATTCCGTAGGCCGGCGCGAGAGGAAGTTCCGGACCATAACTTGCCTGATAATACGCCGCGGCGAGAAACGAGACACCAACGGTAACGCGCGCTATAGCCGGAGCGTATTTTTTTATTTTGACGAAAAACGGGTCAAACTTTTTTTCCAGCCACCTGGAAATCGACGAGAAAAAAACTATGAAAACGACAAGTACGGAAATAAAGGCCCAAAAAGTAAACTCGCCGAGGTTTTGAGCGACGACCGCGATCATATTGAAAGGCGGCGTGCCGATGGCTTGAGTGATCTCGGCCGGCGACAGAACATAGACTTCGTGCGCGCCGGCGATTGAAAAAACTGAAAAAATTCCGAGAAAAATTAAGAGAAAAACTAGCGTCTTTTTCATCTTCTTGATTATAACCAAGAAATCCTCGACGAGTCCACACGACCCAAAAAAATGCTACTATTTCAGGAATGTCAGCGATTATTTCCCTTCTATCCATATACCGATACGCCATCATTACGCCCTTGGCCGTCGTCCAAGGCCCTCTCGTCGCCCTCGTTGCCGGATTCGTGGTGCGATTTGGGCCGCTTGATTTCATCCCGACTTATTTCGCCCTGATGGCCGGAGACCTCATAGGCGATGTCATCTATTATTGGCTGGGATACCGATACGGCGAAAGGTTCATATCCAAATACGGCAAATATGTCTCCGTCACCGACAGAAATGTCGCCGTGGTAAAAAAAATGTTCGACAAATATCACTCGAAAATATTGGTCATTTCCAAACTGACAACCGGTTTCGGCTTTGCTCCCTTAGTCCTCTTTACCGCCGGCATGTCGCGCGTGTCTTTCGCAAAATACATGACGATAAACATCGTCGGACAATTTTTCTGGACCGCGCTACTCGTCGGCATAGGATATTATTTGGGAAATTTTTATGTCACGGCCAACAACTTTCTTGAAGAGGTCGCGGTAACGGCGGTGCTCGTAGTATTATGTGTGGGCGTGGTCGGTTTCGCGAAATATTTGCGAGACCGAACCGTGGAAAAATACTCAAAATGATTTCCATCATTATACCGACTTTGAACGAAGAAAAATGGATCGGCAAAACGGTCGTGGCGCTCAAGTCGCGGCTAACTATTCAAAACGAAATTATCGTATCCGACTGTAACAGTTCCGACAAAACCGTGGAAATCGCGAAAAAATGCGCGGACAAAGTAATCACTTACTCGGAAGAAAAAAGAATATACGGCGGAGGAGCAAGGAACCGCGGCGCGGCGGAGGCTAAAGGAGAATTTTTTGCCTTTATAGATTCCGGATGTTTCATCACGGACCCGGACAGTTTCTTTAACCAGGCCCTAGAAAATTTTAAGGACGAAAAAATCGTGGCGATTTCCGGCAAAATAGAAGTCATGCCGGAAATCGCCACTTGGGTGGACAAAATGATGTCCGGCATAATAAACGGCGGACACTGGTTTCTGAACAATGTCATAGACCGAGGCAGTGCTTGGGGCAAATTTATGATGGTAAGAAAAACTGCGTTTGAAAAAATCGGTGGGTTTAATCCGGAGCTAGCCGCCGGCGAGGACATGGACTTTTTCGGTAAACTGGCGACGATTGGAAAAACCCGTATAGACCCACGGCTGCGAGTTTTCCACCCAAATCGTCGGGCAAACCAGATAGGTTGGATCCATCTTCTATGGACATGGTTCGTGGACACTTTGTACAGAATGTTTTTCAAAAAGACCAAATCCAAAGAGTGGAAACCAATAAGATAGATTATGAAAATATCAGTCATCATCCCCGCCCTAAACGAAGAAAAAAATATCGGAAAAGCCATCGATGCCATTCTCTCGTCAGATTATCCGAATTTCGAAGTCATAGTTTCCGATAACGGAAGCACCGATAAGACTTCTGACATAGCGCGGGCAAAAGGCGTAAAAGTCGTTCGCGAGGAGAGAAAGGGCACCATGTGGGCGTGCGAAGCGGGGCGTAAAGTGGCCCACGGCGACATAATAGTCAGGCTTGACGCCGACTGCCTGCCGGAAACTGATTGGCTTTCCCGCGGAGCAAAACATTTCATGGACAAAAAAGTCGTAGTCGTGAGCGGGCCTTACGATTATTTCGACGGTCCCGCTGGTTTCAGATATTTCGCTTTAGGCCTAGAAAAATACGTCTACTCGCCGGTCAACGTAATCCTTTCGATGCTCAGCATAGGCGGCATAACTTTGGGCGGAAACACATTTATTCGCGCTTCGGCGCTCTCTTCAATCGGAGGCTTCAACACGGCAATCACTTTCTACGGCGACGACACCGACTTGCCGAAACGACTATCCTCCAAAGGAAAAATAATTTTCGACGGCTCACTCGTACTTAAGACGTCGGCGCGCAGATTCAAGACCGAAGGAACGATAAAAATAGGCGCGAGATATATATTTCACTTCTTTCGAATACTTTTTTCGTCGGGAAAATGATTACGTTTCTTTTTTGAAAATTTCCAGATCTTTGCGAAAAAAGATTTTGGAGATGTGATAAATCGTGTAAGTAATAAAGAAAGCCGCGGCGACGTCTATTGAGTAGTGATAATGGCCAAGAAGAACCACGATTCCGAAAAAAGTGGAGGCCGTGATGAAAAAATATCGTAGAATTTTTTCATCCCAAAAAATAAGCGCGAGAAGAAAAGGCAAACCTGTGTGGCCGGAAAAAAATAAATCGTCGGCGGTAATAAAATAGCTCATAAAACCGGTAGTCGGTATTATCTCGTGTGTCGGAAACACGGCTATGTGGGTGAGAGTAATAAAAGCCGAGCGAATGATAACGAAAAGAGCTATTGATTTGAGCGTGAAAGGGATGCGTTTCGGTTCGTTCAAAAGAAGCAAGACGACAAATATCCAAAAAATCAAGACACCATATATAAAAGACCAATCCACGTCGTAGACGCGCGTGTTGCTCAATATTATATCCGTGACCGGATTACTCGCTTTGTCGAGAGCGTAATTCGACGCGTAAAAACTTATTGCGAGCGAAATAATCAAAAACCCTAAAGACACGAGAAAGGAAACGACAAACTGTCGGTTACCAAAATGAGAAAGGTAAGATTTCTTTATCCTTTGAACGTGAGCTTTCATTAGATGGTTCTTACGAATATAATACAACCTCCCACTTATGTCACTTACCCACCTCGACCCAACGGTAATAGTCGAAACCCTCGGCCTTGGCGGATTGTGCCTCGCCGTCTTCGCCGAATCCGGACTCTTCTTCGGATTTTTCCTTCCGGGCGACAGTCTGCTTTTTTCCGCGGGACTCCTGTCGGCGACGGGGGTCTTTGGCTTGTGGCAACTCGTTGTCTTTGTATCCATATGCGCCATACTGGGCGACAGCGTCGGCTTTTGGTTCGGCAAAAAAGTCGGGCCGAAAATATTTTCTCGCGAAGATTCGAAATTTTTCCGAAAAAGCCACGTGGAAAAAACCAAGAAATTCTACGAAAGATACGGCTCTAGAACTATAATCCTCGCCCGTTTCGTGCCGGTGGTCAGAACTTTCGCTCCGATACTGGCCGGTGTCGGAAATATGGAATATAAGAAATTCCTTTCGTACAATATCGTCGGGGGTATCGCTTGGTCTTTTGTTCTCATCTGCGGAGGGTTTGTTCTAGGCAACGTATTGCCGAGCGCCGGAAATTACATCACCCTTATCGCTTTTGCCATAGTGATAATATCCTTTCTGCCGATAACGCCGGAATTTTTTAGGAAAAAATAATTTTATGTTTTATTTTTCTCTCATAATCATCCAGACCATACTTTTCGAAGCGCACTTTCTCATATATCTGACGGTCAAAGACGTGTTCGGACTAAACGGCGAAATTCTTTCCACTATGAAAATAATTCTCGGAATTTTGTCCGTGTCTTTCATACTCACTTCGATAACCGCCCAGATTTTTTACAATAAAATCTCTAGAACGACATACGCCGTCTCAGCCGTATGGTTCGGATTCATGATTTACTTTCTTTTGGCATCGGCGCTTTATTGGCTTGTGGTCATTTTGGGTGGAAAAGAAATTTCCGGAACTGAAACGAGTTTCGCCGGCGCGATTTTTTTCGCCTTTGCCGCAGCTATGGGAATATTCGGTCTCGTCAACGCGAATAAAATCAGGATAAAAAATATTTCTGTGGAAATTCATAATCTGCCGGTATCGTGGACCAAAAGAAAAGCCGTGCTCGTAAGCGACCTGCATCTCGGTCAAACCAGAAGAGAAAATTTCTCGGAGAAAATCTCGGGCATCATTCGGAGTGTGCGTCCAGATATCGTTTTCTTCGCGGGAGACATCTTCGACGGCGCCAAGACGGATGAGGACGGATGCCTTTTACCACTATCGAAAATCGGCGCGCCACTCGGAAATTTCTTCGTCACCGGCAATCATGAAGAATTCAGGAAAAATTCCGCCGAAAAATACGGCGCCGCCATGCGGCGCGCCGGTTTCAAAGTTCTCGACAACGAAAAAATTCTCGTCGACGGAATGGAAATCATCGGCGTTTCCGACGGCGATACGTCGAAAAAACCAGTGTACGAAGAAATTCTCCGGAAAATCGTCGGGGAGAGAAAAACCGCGCCGAGAATCCTCCTCAAACACACTCCGATATTTACCGAAGTCGCCGAGGAACTCGGCGTCGATCTGGAACTTTCCGGCCACACGCACGGCGGACAGGTTTTCCCCTTCAATCTCATCACGCCTCTTATTTTCAAAGACAGAAATTACGGACTCTCGCGTTTGGAAAAAATGACGGTGTACACGTCGAGTGGCGCCGGCACTTGGGGACCGCCCATGAGAATAGGCACAGACCCGGAAATCGTCGTTATTTCTTTTCTAAATAAACTCTAACAAGCGCACCGATGACGGCGATGAGAGCAATGACGGCGCCGAAGACTCCAATAAGACCGGAAAAATTCTCCCACGAGCTCCCTACCGCGTAGCCAAGAGCTATCGGCCAGACTGTGTCTACGGCGTTTCCTGAGATGCTCCCGATAAGAAAAATCTCAAAACTCACGCGGCCGTAGCCGCAGAGAAAATTGACTATGGGACCGAAAACTCCGACGAAACGCGAAGCGAAAACCGTCGGACCGGCGTATGTTTTAACGTATTCCTCGAGTTTGGAGAAAAATCTGTACTTTTTTGCGTACTTGTCGCGGATTATGTCTCTGCCGTAACGTTTCCAGATGACGTAACTCGTCACGTCGCCGATGACATTACCCAGGAACGCCGCCGCGTAAGCAATGACGGCGCTGAAATATCCCTGGCTGGCGAAAGCACCGACGGCGACAAGAGAAGTGTCTATCGGCAGAGGCAAAAAAATCGCCGACAAAAGAACCATAAAAAAAAGCGCCGGATATTTATAGACGAGAAGAAAAGAAAGCAATCCGGAAAGAATGAAATTCATTGCTGTGTGGTCGTGGCTTTCAAAACGGCCTCCCTAACGGCGTCGAGAAATGAGGGTGAGCTGGTGGAAAGCGATTCGGCATACTCGGAAACAGAAAGGTTTGGGTATCGTGAATCGTTCACGTTTAAATCCGCTTTCAAATAATCCGTCGGCAAAGAAAACAGGTGATTGATGTAATCAAAAGTCATCCAAGGACGGACGAGCCCGGCGTCAGCGTCTGGCAGAGGTCCTCTTTCGCGTCTAACGGAGAGAAAGTCTCGAAATGACGATATCGAGTTTTCGTGGGCGGCGCGGCGGACACCGACCACAAGAAAAATGGAAAGCACAAAAACCGCGACAATCATGGCTATGATGGCGATGCCCACAAGTTTCTTTCCTTTTTTATCTTTCATTTGTTATTGCGTTACGGTAAAAGACGGCGAAACGGCGAAGGAAACGGAATTTGATACGTCCACTGTGTGATTGCCGGCCGGCACACCTGACGGGAGAGAAAAAACGAGAATCGTGCCGTCCGGCGAAGCGTATAGGGCGTTGAACGACGAGTTGTAATATCCGTCGATATTTATTTCAGCGCGTGAATTAAAACCTGAACCGTAAACGACTATTGTGTGGTTGCCGGACAAAGAAATACTTTGCGGCATGATGGAATTTATCGAGACCGGCGGAGTAACGATGGTAAAAATGCCGCTGTACATGTCCGGCGCGTTGCTTGAAAGACTCTCAAAATGAATTCTGTAAGTGCCGGAGGACACGGCGGAATACGCGTCGGTAATGGAGGAAAGAACGTTTCCCACTTGCCAGACGAAAGATCCGGAAGTTTGGGTGTTCGGAGTGATGAAACCTTGGCTCAAGCCGTTTTGGTCTTCAAGAACTATAGTGTAGCCGGTATTACTCTGACCATTCCAAGTGATAGTGTAGTTTTGTCCGACCGAAAGATTCGCTCCGGCAAGCGGCGCGGTAATATTTGACGACGGCGTCTCCGTGTTTGAATTCGCCGCGACATTCGTCGACGCGTTCGTTTGTTGCACGACGCTCGAAGGACAGCTCTCGGCCCCAATCGCGGCGCGAGTAAGCGGTCCGACATATCCGGTGGAAGAAATGCCTCGCGAAGTTTGGAACAGAATTACGGCCGAGAGCGTCGCGGGACCAAAATGGCCGTTCGGCGTCGCCGACATATATCCTTCGGCCGAAAGAAAATTTTGAAGCAACGTTATTGGTCCGCCGGAAAAAGAATCCGTCTCGCCGTAAGAAAGGTCTGCCGCTAGGTTTGTACACGCGATAGAAGAAGCGGCGGCCGGCGTGGTCAAAAAAAATAACAGACAGAATGCCAGCAAGAGACTTGGGACAAAAGAAAGGATATCTCGCAAAAGATTTTTCACACCTATATTATAATACGAAAAAAAATCAAGTGTCGCGGAGCGACCGGGCAACTAAGAAACAAGTTGGCGATGACGAAGTTGGTGGAGAATTTTACAGGGCTCCACGATTCGCGGGTCAACGATTTTATAAAAGACATTTAGTCCGCTGCGGCGAGTTTGGACCAAACCATTGTGTCGAAGAAGCGCCAAGTGCTGAGAAAGGTTGGCTTTCGAGAGTTTGGTGATTTTTAGGAGCTCATCCACGCCGGCTTCCCCTTTTTTGAGGATGTTTAGCATTTCCAACCGCTTGGAATTGGCGAGAATCTTGTAAATACTGGCGTTTTTGTGATATGCCTCCTGCGGAAGCGGGGATTTCAATTTCATAATTTCGATATTTAAGTAGTTTTAGTGTATCAAGTTCCGAAAAATTTTTCAAATCCGGATTGACAGGGCGAAAAGCTTGATGTGGGAAGAAAAAAATCACTTTTTTCCACTTTAAATCGATAGTGTCGGTGCTATACTAATTTCAAAATCAATTAATCAATTAACTAACAGCTCATGGCACCAAAAAAGAACGCGGAGGGTACGGAAATGGCGATAAAAAAAATTCAAAAAAGAGACGGGACTATCGTATCCTTTGATATTCAGAAAATAACCAACGCGATTTTGAAGGCAATGAGCGCTTCGGGTGAGGGAAAGGAGTCCGACGCCGCGATTGTGGCGAACAAAGTCAAAGACGAACTCCTCGACATGACAAAAAAGTACGGAAATTTCATTCCGACCGTCGAGGGCATTCAAGATATGGTGGAGAAACAACTTATTTTGAGTGAACACGTGACGACGGCCAAAGCTTACATCCTTTATCGCGAAGAACGAGCGAAACTTCGCATGCGCGCGGAACAGGTGCCGCCGGAAATAAAAAAGTTGGCGGAGGAAAGCAAAAAATATTTCAGAAACTCTTTGGGAGAATTTGTTTACTACCGCACCTACTCGCGCTGGATAGATTCAGAAAGCAGACGCGAGACTTGGATAGAGACGGTCGAGAGATATATTTCTTTTATGAAAGAAAATCTTGGTGAAAAACTTTCGGCAGAAGAATACGCGGAGCTTCGCGAAGGAATTCTCCGACACGAAGCTATGCCTTCGATGCGGCTCATGCAATTCGCCGGAACGGCGGCGAGAAAAACAAACGTCTGCGCTTACAACTGTTCTTATGTGGCGCCCGAATGTTTTCAGGACCTGGCAGAAATTATGTACATCTCAATGTGCGGCACCGGCGCCGGCTGGTCGGTTGAGAGTCAGAACGTTCAGAAATTTCCGCAAATAAAACTTCAGTCAGGAAAAAAACTTCCGACTTACCTAATTCCGGACAGCAAGGAGGGTTGGGCGGATTCCCTGTCTTGTGGCATGAGCGTTTGGGCCGATGGCAACGACGTGGATTTTGACTATTCGGCATTGCGGCCTTCTGGAACGAGATTAAAGACAATGGGGGGCAAAGCTTCCGGTCCAGAACCATTAAAGAGACTTCTAACCTCCACCCGTGAAAAAATGCTCTCCCGCCAAGGCAGACGCCTCCGAAATATCGACATCCACGATATTATTTGCATGATCGGCGATTGTGTCGTTTCAGGCGGAGTAAGACGCAGCGCGATGATTTCCCTTTCCGACCTAGACGACAACGATATTCGTGATTCAAAAAAAGGCGCCTTTTACACAAGCGAACCGCAAAGAATGCTTGCCAACAATTCCGCCGTTTACATTCAGAAGCCGTCAAACGTCGAATTTTTGGAGGAGTGGACCGCCTTAATGAAATCCGGCTCGGGCGAACGCGGCATATTTAATCGCGGCTCACTGGCCAAAATGTTGCCGGAGAGAAGAATAAAAGTTCTCAAGAAACACAGCGGCTATTTCGACCCTTCCGGAAAAAATATTATCGGTCCCATCGGAACGAATCCTTGTGGGGAAATAATTCTGCAGTCCAAACAATTCTGTAATCTCTCCGAAGTCGTGACTCGAGCGGAAGACGACGAGAAATCTCTTTTGAAAAAAATCCGTCTGGCGACGATTCTCGGCACCTACCAAGCAAGTCTCACCCATTTCCCTTACCTCTCTAAAGAATGGAAAGAGCGGTGCGAGGAAGAAAGGTTGCTGGGCGTCTCTCTCACCGGCCAATGGGACTCGACCGTGGCTCGCGACCCGAAAATTTTAAGAAAATTGAAAGAAGAAGTTATAAAAGTCAACGAAATCTACGCGAAAAAGTTCGGCATTGGCGTTTCGACCTGCACGACGGCGGTCAAACCATCGGGCACGCTGTCTCAAGTCGTGGATTGTTCTTCGGGAATGCACCCGCGACACGCTCCGTATTACATTCGAAGAATCAGAATCTCGGCGACTGACGGACTTTTCAAAATGCTCAAGGACCAAGGCGTGCCGTATTACCCCGAGGTCGGACAATCTGAAGATGACGCTACGACATTCGTATTGGAATTCCCCGTTAAAGCTCCTGAAAGGTCCGTCTACAAAGACGATATATCGGCCATAGACCAGCTGGAGCATTGGAAAGTGGTAAAAGAGAATTATACCGAGCACAATCCGTCGGTTACTGTTTCCGTCGGCGAAGACGAATGGATAGAGGTCGCCAATTGGGTGTACAAAAACTGGGATATCGTCGGCGGTCTGTCTTTCCTGCCGCGAGACAACCACATCTATCAGCTCGCGCCGTATGAAGCCATTGACGAGAAAAAATATTTGGAACTTTCCGCCGCCCTCGCCCACATCGACTATTCGAGAATCATCACTTACGAGAAAACGGACGAGCTCGACATCAAAAAAGAATTGGCTTGCGTCGCGGGAGTCTGCGAAATAGCGTAAGCAACGCTAAGCGACTTTATTCTTGGGAGTTTTGCCGTCGAAGAAATCAATAATATTTTGCGCGGCAATGACGGACATCTGATTTCTAGCTTCAATGCTTGCGGACGCAATGTGCGGCGTGAGCACAACATTTGAAAGTTTCGAAAGTCCTTGTGAAAGCTTCGGTTCAAATTCAAAAACATCGAGTCCAGCGCCGGCTATGGTTTTGTTTTGAAGCGCCGTGACTAATGCTTTCTCGTCAATGACCGGACCGCGGGAAGTATTTATGAGAAATGCCGTCGGCTTCATCATTTTCAGACGATTTTCGTTTATTAAATGGCGAGTGGAATCGAGAAGCGGTGTGTGAAGACTTACGACATCGGCTTTCGGCAAAAGTTCTTCGACCGATGAACAAAATATTGCGCCACAATCTTTTTCAAGCTGTCCGTTCCTGGCAATATCCGTGTATGTGACATTGAGTCCTAAGCCTCTCGCATAATGCGCAACACGGCTACCTATCCTGCCGACGCCGACGATGCCCAAAGTCTTTCCTAAAATATCCGTACCGATAAAACCCATCGGATCCCAGCCCCTATATTTGTTTTTTCGCATAAATTCGTCTCCATCCACAATCTGTGCCGCTAAAGCAAGCGTGAGCGCGATGGCGTGCTCGGCGACCGCCTCTGACGCGGTGTCCGACGGGGCGTTCGTGATCGTAACTCCGCGTCTTTTTGCTTCGGCAAGATCAATGTTGTCAAAACCGGTACCGTAATTAGCGAAAATTTTCACCGCCCCCGCCGCGGAAAAAACCGATGCGTCTATGTTGTCGGTGATGAGAGATAAAACACCGTCGTAATTTCCTTTTTTGAGAATGCTCAAAAGTTTTTTCCGCGGCAAAATCTCGTCTTTCGGATAAATATCCATTTCGAAACCTTTCTGCGTTAACATATCAAGACCGACTTGAGGAATCCTTCTCGTGACGAAAATTTTTTTACTCATATTTTTAAGCATTAACGGTCGACGGCACGGATTTAATTTCTTTTTTAATCATATGACCGTCAATATCAAGGTCATAAATGTAAACGGCGCCGAAAGGCATCTCGACGTTTTTGATATTGTCGTCGGATATTTTTTCCACGTATTTCATCAAAGCCCTCAGAGAATTTCCGTGAGCGACCACCAGAACATTCTTGCCTTTTTTCAGAAGCGGAAGAATTCTTGAAAGAAAAAAAGGCACCGTTCTCTCGTAAACCATTTTTAAAGTCTCACCGTTGGGCACCGGATAGTTCCACTCGCGACGAAGTCTGTCCCAATTCTCCTGCCCTAGGATTTTTTCCATATCCCATTTGTTTTTCGCCGTGTAGTCGCCGTAATCGCGTTCGTCTAAAGCATCTGAGTGTTCGGTCGGAACTTTGTAGTCGCCGACTTCTTCGAGCATTGATGAGAGCGTTTCTATGGCTCTGACTTCCATTGAAGCGAAAGCGTAATCAATGTGAATGTTTCTTATGCACTCGCCCATTTCGCTGGATTTTTGGAATCCATAATCGGTCAAATGCCTGTCTCGCATGCCGGTCCAGAGTCCGAGTTTGTTCCAGTCTGATTCATGATGACGAGCGATAATCAGTTCGCCCATTTTTGTTTCGGCCATATATATAGATTACCACGCGTCGACGCCAACCGCCTCGCTTATGTTCTTGAATCCGTCGCGGTTTAGAAGTTCGACAAGCCCCCTGTTTATTTCGCTCACGACTTGCGGTCCCTCGTATATCATTCCGGTAATCATCTGCACCAAGGAAGCACCGAGCCGGATTTTTTTGTAAGCGTCGGCGGCGGAAAATACGCCGCCCGTGCCGATGAGAACGAAACGCTTGCCTTCTCTTTTGTAAATATATGAAAGAAGCTTGTCGGCTGATTCTTGAACGGGTTTGCCGGAAATTCCTCCGACGGACGGTACGTTTTCATCAAGGATTCTGCGGTCGTCTCTTTTTTTGTCAGATTGGTGGTTATGATACCGGCAACGCGATGTTTTTTGGCGATAACCAAAACTTCGTCGGCTTCCCTAAAAGACATATCCGGAGAAAGTTTTATAAATATCGGTTTTTCCGTCGGTATTTCGTCGATGATATCCAAAAGATAATCAAGTTTGTAAGGAGCGACAAACGGCTGGCCTCCTTCGGTATTTGGACAACTTATGTTTAAAGTAAAATAATCTCCGACATCGGCAAGTGCTTCAAAGGCCTCGGCATAATCTTTGACTGCGTTCGACAGTTCCAAATTGTCCGAGCAGTTGGTCATGGCGATACTTGTTCCCAAAATTCCTTTAAAATTTTTACGCTTCAGTCTGTTGGCGATTCTCACGGCTCCATCGTTTTTCAGTCCGTAATAAACGACAAGGCCGCGCGACTCTGGCAGGCGCCAGAGTCGCGGCAAAGGATTGCCTTCGCATTTGCGACCCGTAATCGAGCCGACTTCCTCGAAACCAAAACCGACATCGGGAATAATGTCGGTTAGCTCTGCGTTCTTGTCAAAACCGGCGGCAAGACCGATGGGGTTTTTAAAAGTCATACCCAAAATCTTCTGCTCCAATTTTTTATCGGAATAACCGAAAAGGATTTTTGTCCCGACACGCGAAACGGCGTGTCTTCCGAGTTGAGAACCAAAAGAGACCATTGACTCGTGAATGGTCTCCGGATCGCTCTTGAAAAATATGGGTTTAAGAATGGAACCGTATATTCCATGGGACAAACTATTGCGAAACTTCACGACCTCGTCTTTCAGGGTCAACATACTGATTATAATTACATAGTTGCGAAATTACGCAAGAATATTAAAATGCGCTCTGCCTTTTAGGTGTTTTTCGGCTTCCAAAACTATTTTTTCCATCATTGCCACCGATTGAATGGGATACTTCCCCGACGCCGACTCTTCGGAAAGCATCACCGCGTCGGAGCCCTCCAGGATAGCGTTCGCCACGTCGGTAACCTCGGCGCGAGTCGGCGTCGGATTTTCGGTCATGGACAAAAGCATTTGGGTGGCGGTGATGACGGGCTTGCCCGCGGCTTTGGCCTTGGCTATGATTCTCGCCTGAATAAACGGAATAGTCTCGAGCGGTACTTCGTTGCCGAGGTCGCCGCGCGCGACCATGACCGCGTCGGCGGCGGAAATTATTTCGTCAATCAAATCGACGGCGCAAGCGCGCTCGATTTTGGCTATTATTGGCTGGTTGCCGCCGAAGGATTTTATTGTTTTTCGACAAAGTAACACGTCTTTTGCCGAACCAACGAAAGACAGGGCGAAATAATCCAATTTCTGTTCGATTCCAAAACGGATATAATCTTTGTCTTTTTCCGTAAGCGACGAAACGGCACTCTTGTCGTAAGTGTGGCCGATTTTTTCTTGAACGCGAGGTCCGGAAAGGTCGCCGATGATGATTATTTTTCTCCCGGCCTTTTTTGACGTCTCTCTAATCGTCTTTATTTGCGATTTCTTCTCATCAAAATCTCCCCAGGAAAAATTTAGCCGAGCCACGTCCATCTTGTGCTTAATCATCGAAAGTAAAACCTCCGGTCGCTCGGATGACGGACCGATAGTGGCGATAATTTGAGCTTTGGAATTCATCTTTTTTTGTTTTTATCGGGAAATATCTTTGCGAACGTGGTGTTTGCGGAAAAAATAAACCAAAATGAGAATCAGGTAGGCCGTGAGAGACATCATTGGTATCGTAATGTAGCCGAAAGACACGAAAAAAATCTGCGAGCAAGAGACGCCGGTCTTGCCGCAGATGGCTAAAGCGTCCGGGTTAAACATTTGGGCGTAATAATGAAATAAAGCTATGCCACCGCCGATTAAAGAAAGAATGAAGCTGTACAAAAAGACCATTTCGTCCGAAACTTTTTTAACTTTTTCGTTATAAAAAGCCACGGCGAAAAGAACGACTTGCGGATAAAGAAAAATCCTCTGCCACCAGCAAAGCTCGCACGGCGAAAAACCGATGATATTCGAATAAAAAAAACTGGCGATAAGAGAGAAAAAACTTACGAAAAAGCCGATGAGAAAAGCGTGGTCGGCGGCTTTTTTCGCCAAATGATGCAGGCGGATGTTCGGGTGTTCGAATATTACCGCCGCAAGAACTATTGCGGCGCAGACAATGACAATCTGGGTAACCAGCGTCGCCCAAGACAATATCGCCGTCGTGTCTGAAGCAAGAGCTGTCATTGGAGATTATCTTACCACGGAGTTATAATGATAGCCGAATAGGTCATCATTATCATTATCTCAAATAATATGAGTCACACCATTGTATTGGCTCAGGTGTTGGGAATAGTCATTACCGTCGTCGGTTTGTCGCTTCTCGTAAACAAAAAAACTTTCGCGGCGCTCATGGTAGAAGTAACTCACGACAAAGGTTTTCTTTGGATTTACGGGCTCTCGGCTTTGATTTTCGGCGCCGTGCTTGTCTCGATGAACAACTTGTGGGGTTCGGGGCTTGAGTCGCTTGTCAGCGTCATCGGCTGGTTGGCTTTGCTTAAAGGAATATATATTCTCGTCTTTCCGAAGTCCGCGTCTTCTTTCTACAGAAAAATGAACAAGGAGGGTCTGTTCGCCTTTGCCGGTATTTTGGCTTTTGTCATAGGTATCGTCTTGCTCTATAAAGGTTTCATGTAACCTATGATAAAAAAGACCGTCACTTTGAGAGGAGTGGAAACGAACCAAGAAATCGAAAAACAAATAAATAAAATCACGCGAAATCTGGAGCGCTACGTGTATGACGGAGACGGTTCGGCGATTGTCGACATAGACGTGGGCCGGGCCACCAACCACCATCGCTCCGGGGAAATATTCGAGGCTCGGGTAAATTTTCGCGCCGAACATATAGACATATCCGCGCGTTCCACGGGGGAGACTCCGGTCCAAGCTCTGGACGAAATCAAAAGAGAATTGGCCTCGGCCCTGCAAAAACAAAAAAAGAAGAAGTCTCACTTCACCCGTCGAAGCGCTCTGCGAGTGAAAAACTTTTTCAAGGGTGTTTACAATTTCCGCCGTGGGCGGAAAAAAGACGAAGATATATTCGAGGAATAAAAAACCCCGACACCATTTCTGGGCGGGGTTTACGCAAATAATGATTTACTTCGGTGACAAGAGGACTGCCAAGTCGGTGTCTGGACCTTTGGGAAGTTTCTTGTAAACGCGGCACGTCACAGCCACAAAATTTTCCGGGGTCATTACTTCCTGCATGGGTTTTTTCAATCCCACACCATGACCCCGCACGGTCCACTTGTTGTTTGGCCATTTGATAACAAGGTTGTGGTTGATGGGTCCCCAGTAAACATTCCAATAAATAACCGGCCCATAGTGTAGTTTGTCCCATGGATAACCAATGATGACTGTGTTTAGAGAACACGCCGGAAATTCTGGCCACATTGATAGCCCGCAAGTAATCGATAGGGCTCTCACGCTCCCTTCGGGTACCGGAGTATTACCCCAGCAAGAAGAAGGAATTCGTTTCATCCCATTAATCGATATGACCCTTGTCATGACAGCAAGAAAATTCCTTTCCGTCACAAGTCGGCCATTATTGGTCAACCATTCTCCGTTTGAAAGTTGCTTGTCAGCGCGATCTATGACACCTTCTGGGGAACCCCTCAGGAGAAGAACCAAACCTTTCTTTATACCCGAGAACGGGTATGGGTACTTGAATTCGACCAGACCGTCTTCTGGCAGACACTCAATCTTGCGACTGCCGGTGTTATCGTGTATCTCAACGTAAACGCCGAGGTATTCGCCTTTTGGAACCGCGGTCGACATTGTAGGCGTCGCCGGGTCGAAGACCGCGTAGGTCATCGGGACAAACAACGCGATAACGAGAACGAATAACGATTTTACAAGTTTCATTTTTCACCTTTCCTTTTGTTGTTAGAAGTTGGAAGTTTCAATGCACATTCTTTTCAAATAACCTGTTCGATTGCGAATACTATAACAAAAAAAATAGTTGTCAAGTGGGGTCGTTGGGTGGATGGATTTAGAACTTGTTATAAATAAAAAGCCGCTCACCTTTCGGTAGAGACGGCTTTGAAGAACTAACCTTCCTAGGGCTTCGTTGCTTTGAATTTCACATCCGTCACCGCTTCATCTATCTCCTTAACAGCGGTGGCTATGGCAGCCTTGTTTTGTGGAGTATTGACTATCACCGGCTTGCCCGTAGAGAAATCGATTGTCACACCGTCTTGAATTTCAATTGCAGGAATCGTCCTTGCCGATGTTTTCGGTTTCGTAAGACGATGCATGACCAATCCCAAAAAAACCACCATGCTCAGCACGAGTAATACACGTAGCGGATATTTAGTTTTCATATTCGTTAGTAACAAGTTTTCGAGGAACCCCCTAGTTTCATAAGCTAAACCTTTCATGAACTTTGTCAACAAATAATTGATCCTTTATTTTGGGGTGGCTAGAGAGAATCGAACTCTCGATATCGGTTCCACAAACCGAAGTTTTACCACTAAACTATAGCCACCGTGGTCATGGTAGCTATGCGATATCTACACATCACACCACTAACATGGTGCTCGGGAGAGGACTTGAACCTCCACGCCTTACGGCATACGCACCTCAAGCGTACGTGTATACCAATTTCACCACCCGAGCGTAGGCGTATGCTAACAAAAATCGCCCCGATGGGCAATTTTGGTTCGCCGATGAGGAGAATTATTTTTTCTCTTCGATTTTTTCTTCCGGTTTCGGCTCGGGGGCGGCTTTCACGGTCTTGGCGAGCTCTTCGACAAATCTCGTGTGTCGCATCTGGCGTTTTATTTCTTTAGCGGCTTTCTCGCGGACGAAATAAAGTTTCGAGCGGTGGACTTTCGAGCGACGGACGATTTCTATTTCATCTATCATCGGAGAATATAGGGGAAAAATCCTTTCCACGCCGACGCCGTCGATAGTTCGTCTGACGGTAAAGGTCGCGCCGGCTTCGTCGCCGTGTTTTCGCGCGAGAACGAGACCCTCAAAAGCTTGAAGGCGCGACTTCTCCCCTTCTTTTATTTTCTGCCAAACGCGGATGGTGTCGCCGGAGCGAAGACCGAGCGCCACGCGTTCTTCCATCTTGATCGGACTTGTTTTGACTGCGTTTTTCATGAGGCGTCAATTTATCACAGCGGCGTTGATAAATCAATATTTCTCATATATTGTTACTTTGCGATAAAAAGCACGCGCCCTTAGCTCAGTTGGTAGAGCAGGTCATTTACACTGACAAGGTCGGGGGTTCGAGTCCCTCAGGGCGCACCGATAGTTTTGCTCCCGCGTGGAATCGAACCACGACTTCGAGCTTCGGAGGCCCGTGTCCTATCCATTAAACGACGAGAGCTATCCCCTCGCGTGGAATCGAACCAACATAACGGCTTAGAAGTCCGCAGTTATATCCATTTAACTACAGGGGGTTAATACCAGTCTCATCAATTACATACGAAGAACAAGTTGTAAATACAAAAACTATTTCGCTTTCGTGCCTTCGGGAATTTCCTGCGACGGCTCAAGAAGAGAGAATTTTCCGTCTTCCGTCGAAACGGCGAAAAGCATGCCGTTTGATTCGAGTCCACGGATGATACGTGGTTCGATGTTCGTCGCGAACATCGCCTTTCTGCCGACAAGCGCCGCGGCGTCCGGGAAATAAAGGGCGATGCCGGAAACGATTTGCCGCGGCGCTCCTTCGGCAAAGTCAACGGAGAGCTTGAGGAGTTTGTCCGTGTCAGGAACTTTTTCCGCCGACAATATTTTCCCTACCCGTATTTCCACTTTGGCGAATTCGTCGTATGAAATCATTTCGTTATTCTACTTTATTTTTCCTTTTATCCAAAAAACTTTGGAGGATTATCGTGGCGGCCGAGGCATCAAGCATCTTGTTCACGCCTTGGATATGTTGAGCTTGATGCGAGGTCAGATATTCCAGTTCGAAATGAATAGTGAGGCCGGCGGCGGCGAAAGATTTGGCCAAATCTTTCGCCGCCGCCATTACCTCGTTGGCTTTTCCTTTAAAATCTCTCGACTCTCCTATCACCACATCTTTCACATTATTTTCCTTAACGATTTTCAAAATCTCGCCAACAGTTTTTTTATTATTTTCCAAAACGGAATGCGGAAAAGCCCACTCGCCTTTTTCGTCGGAAAGCGAAAGACCTATGTTTTTCGAACCGTAATCAATGCCGAGAAATCTCATGTGCTCCTGGTGGGAATCGAACCTACATTTCTCCCTTCGCAGGGGAGTGTCCTATCCATTGAACGACAAGAGCGCGTATTCAAATTACACCAAACCGGCGAAAAATGAAAATCAGAAGCCGAAAGCGTCGAAAAGTTTTTGTGAAATCGGTTCTTCGTAGTGACTTTCCGGAAGTCTCGGCAAAAGTAGCGTTCGAACATCTTCGGCGTCGATATCTCCCAGAGGTATGAGAATGTGCGGCATTAGAAGCTTGTCCACGGTGAGAATCAAGGACGGCGAACGGCTCTCGACCAGAAGGGCGAAATTTTTTATGTGGGCGAAAGGAAAAACCGTGCCGCTCACGCGAATGCCTTTGGAATTTATCTCCACGTTTATTTTCTTGGGTTTCCTCGCGGCGTAAAGAGACAGGGCGAAAGCCGCGAGGGCAATGAAAATGGCGAAAAGGATGTTGCCGAGAAGAACGGAGATGAAAACGCAGGCGGCCGCGACAATGCCGATAGCCCAAAACCAATCCGAGGTCTTTGGCTTGTGCAAATATTCGTGAGTTTCCCAAACAAAAGGTTGCATCGGCATTATTATACCACTTATTTCATGATAAACTCTACATATGCAAAGTACGACAATCATTCACAGTTCCCTTAATAATCCGTTCTTGTTGGCGCTATTGATAATCCTGGCGCTCTGGACCATTCCGTGGAAGGGCTACGCCCTGTGGAAAGCAGCGAGAAACAAAAGCCCTTGGTGGTTCGTCATTCTCCTCATCGTCAACACCGCCGGTATTTTGGAAATCCTCTACATATTCTTTTTTTCGAAAATAAGAAAGAACAAATCCGTAGAAACTCCGGAGACAAAATAGTTTGTTGATATATTTGCGGAGGAAGTGAGATTCGAACTCACGATCCCCTTGCGGGGATTCCGCTTTTCAAGAGCGGTGCCTTAAACCTCTCGAGCCATTCCTCCATTTTATTTTCCGCCTTTTCTCAACAAGCCGTTTTTTGAATAATGTTCCTCGGCATGACAATTCGGGCAAATAAGTTCGAGGTTTCTGAGAGTATTGTGTCGTCTATCTCTGTCTTTGTGATGTATCTCGAGAATTTCAAACTTATTGAATCCGCACCGTTCGCATTTCTTGCCTCGTTCTTCAAACAATATTGTTTTTAGATTTCGATATTGTTTTGCCTTATCATTTGGTCTACCGGCTCCATACTTTATCCCCGCTCTATTTTTATTCGAACATTCTCTACTACAGGTCTTTTTGTGAAGACCAGCCAAAATCGGCTTCCCGCATATTATACAAGGTTTCTCTTTCCTGCAATAAATTCCATAACAAACCTGACTGCAAAAAGCTCTTCCGTCGCTCTGTTTTATTTGTATTGGTCTCCTGTAGACGGATTTGCCACAAACAAAACATTTGATATTTGGTTTTCTAATATACTCACCCATTAGTCCATTATACCACTATATTAAACGTTGTGTTTTTAATATAATTTAATTGTCTGCTATGTTCGAATCTCACCCATCCGCAAATGGCTATATCTGTAGAAACAGTAATCGTTGGGGCCGGTATCTCTGGTCTTGCGTGTGCCAATAAATTACACTCCGCCGGCAAAGATTTCATCGTTATTTCAAAAGATATTGGTGGGCGAATTAAAACTTCAAAAATAAACTCGGCGGTCAGCCTTGGTGGGGTCTACATTAATTCGGATTATTTCAACTTGATGCCGTTCGTAGACATCATAGAACCTTTTCGCGTGCGTGATTTTTATTTCTTCAACGGTAAAAATTATAGAACAATATTTTCTTTCAATAATTTAAAATATCTTCCAAAAATCATTCGATTTATCCATTTACTGAAACAGTTTAGGAGTCGGCTTAATATCATGAGAAAAAATGCCGAGCATGAGGAACTATATACTCTTATAGAAAACGACCCCCTACTTAAAAAATATTGGCATTTATCGGCAAGTGATTTTTTGAAGCTGTATAGTTTTGAAGAATTAGATTATCAATTTGGACAGCCAACTGCGGGGACAAACGTGTTCACGACTTCAAAAGACATGAATGCCTTCTACTACCTCTATCTCTTTTTTACCATGATTCGGCCGGCGTATATCGTGGATACAAGTAGAACCGCCGAACGATTGTCGCGTGGTTTTGAGTCAAAAATTATTATTGATACGGTCATTTCCATAGAAAAACAAAAAGTCGGTGATTATTTAATAACCACTAACAAAAACGAATTTCTTGCTAAAAATGTTGTTGTGGCGGCGCCTTATTTGGATATTAAAATTGCATACGACGTTCCAAAACCTTATAAAACCACCTCTGTCTTTACATATTACGTAATGGGCGATCGAAAAGCAGAATATGCCCATAAAAAAGGTGTTGTTCTTCGACCTGAATCTCATAATACGTATTTGTTGTGGAAACAGAAATCTGGTGGCGATTTAATTTATGCAAAAACCGGTGATTTGGATTTAACTGAATATTATGAAGATTTTAAGGTCTTGGACAAAATATTTTGGGAAACTGGAATGAACCTCCCGGACAAAAATGTCATAAAACAAAAACTTGGTGCGGGATTTTATCTAGCCTCGGATTACAACTTCAGCCTTATGGAGGACGCTTTCATAACGGGACTATACGCGGCAAATCAGATTATCAAAAAAGCTCTCTAGTAAAAATCCCCTCTCCGGGGATTTTTTATTTTATTTTCTTGATGAGAGCCGAAAGGCGGGATTTCTTGCGAGCCGCATTGTTTTTCTTTATAAAACCGGTCTTGGCCGCTTTGTCTATTTCTTTGTAAGCGAGCGGAAGAAGTTTCATGGCTTCTTTCACGTTTTTGACGACGGCGAGCTTCTCTATTTTCTTTATGACATCGGCAAAAGAATCGCGGTGGCGAATGTTATAGATGCGCTTGCGTTTGCTGGCGCGGAGAGCTTTTTTCGCTGAACTTGTTATCGGCATTGTGAGGTGAGATTAACAAAAAGGACTGGAAAAGGCAAATGGTATATGATTTAGATATGATTTCCCATATTTCAGGAACAATCATATATAAAGACGGAAAATCTCTCGTCGTGGAAGTTGGCGATATCGGTTATAAGGTTTTCGTCACGGGCAAAACGCTCGGCGGCGTGAAAGACGGAAATAACATTTCCCTTTGGACGCACTTCGCGGTCAGAGAAGATTCTCAAACTTTGTACGGATTTTTGACGAAAGAGGACTTGGATTTGTTCGAGCTTTTGGTCTCAGCCGTCTCCGGCGTCGGTCCAAAATCAGCGTTAAATATTCTGAATGTCTCATCTGCCCAAGCTTTGCGTCGTGCGGTTTTCTCCGGCGACACGGCGCACCTCACGCGTGTTTCCGGCATCGGCAAGAAATTAGCGGACAAAATTATTTTGGAACTCAAAGGCAAGCTTGATGGTGAAGACGGCGGCCTTATGCCGGCCGACGAGGCCGACGCTCTCGAGGCGCTCAAATCTCTCGGTTTCGGCCACGCCGAATCTCGCGAAGCTCTGGAAAAAGTCGGTGACAAAGTCACGGATACCGGCGAACGAGTGAAAAAAGCCTTGAAAATTCTGGGTAAATAATATGATGGACACATTCCTCCAAAAGACCAAGAAATTTATACCGGCAAAGATTTTTTCGGCATTCGCTCCGGCGTATCATTTCTCCTTGGCCTTTCTTTCGGCGGTTGTATATCGCTTCCCCGCCTCGCCGAAGACGTCGAGTCGAGGCGGGCCTTCTCGACATATAAAAGTCATTGCCGTCACGGGGACGAAAGGAAAAAGTTCCGTGACGGAAATCTTAAACGCGATTCTTGAGGAAGCTGGATATAAAACCGCTGTCTCAAACACCATCAGATTTAAAATTGGAAGTGAGTCGCGACCGAATATGTATAAGATGTCTATGCCCGGAAGATTTTTCGTCCAAAGATTTTTGCGGCACGCCGTGGACGCGAAATGTGATTATGCGATTTTGGAAGTGACCAGCCAAGGTGCGGAACTTTTCCGACACAGATTTATAGATTTTGACGGACTCATATTCACAAACTTGGCGCCAGAACACATCGAGGCTCACGGCTCATATGAAAATTATGTCGCGGCCAAGCTTTCCATAGCCGACGCTGTCGTAAGATCGAAAAAACCGAAAACTATTTTCGTCGGAAACGCGGACGACAAAGAAACGCCGAAATTTTTGGCCAAAAATTTCGGCGGAAAGCTGACTTTTTCCCTTTCCGACACGAAAGGTTACAAGACGCCTCTCACCGGCGATTTCAATATGATGAATGTACTTGCCGCCGTTACATACGCCGAAACCCAAGGCATACCGAAAGAGAAAATAGTGGCGGCCTTGGAAAAATTTTCGTACATTCCTGGTCGTGTGGAACGGATAAAAGAGGGACAAAATTTCGATGTCGTCGTCGATTATGCCCACACGCCGGAATCGCTTCAGGCTTTGTATGACGCATTCAAAGGCCGCCGCCGAATCTGCGTCCTCGGCAATACCGGCGGCGGCCGCGATGTTTGGAAAAGAGACAAAATGGCGAAAATCGCCGAAAAAGAATGTGACGAAATAATCCTCACCAACGAAGACCCTTATGATGATGACCCGCAGAAAATTGTCGAGGGAATGGCGGCGGCAATTCCTGACGCGAAGCCGCTTGTCATAATGGACAGAAGAATAGCTATAAATAAGGCCATTTCTCTGGCTAAATCCGGCGACGCGGTTCTCATCACCGGCAAAGGCACGGACCCATACATAATGACCGCGAACGGAAGCAAAATACCGTGGAGCGATTCCTCCGTGGCACAGGAGGAATTAAGAAAAATTTTGAAATAAAATGCCAGAACTTCCGGAGGTTCAAACAACGGTAAACGGAATAAAAAAGTATATGAGCGGACTTACGGTCCGTAAAGTTTGGACTGATTACAACAGTTCCTTTCACGCCGGAAAAGACAACATAAAAAATCCAAAGTATTTCAAGAAATTTAAGCGCGTGGTCGTCGGAAAAAAAATCATTGGGGCAAAAAGAGTAGGAAAAAATGTTCTGATAAATCTTTCCGACGGCAAAACAATACTTATTCATATGAAAATGACCGGCCATTTACTTTATGGTAAATACAAATTCGATAAAAAAGAAAATAAATGGTTGGCGACCGGCGCTGGACCGCTTAAAGACGACCCCTTCAACAGATTCGTCCATTTGATTTTTTCTCTTTCGGACGAAAAATCGCTGGCTCTTTCCGATATGAGAAAATTCGCGCGAGTTTCGATAGAAGAAACGCGAGGCATAGAAAAATCAGAGCACTTGGAAGAACATGGCCCGGACGCCCTCGATCCAAAACTGACTTTTGAAAAATTTATTGGGCGATTGCGAACAAAGCCAAACTGGCCAATAAAAAAGACTTTGATGGACTCGTCCGTGATTTCCGGCATCGGAAATATTTACTCGGACGAAATGCTTTGGCGCGCCGGAATCCATCCGCTCCAAAAAATAAATAAGGTCACGCCCAAAAAAGCGCAAGGGCTTTTTTGGGCTATGAAAAAGGTTCTTCGACTCGGGATGAATTTCGGTGGTGACTCGATGTCGGATTACAGAAATATTTTAGGCGAAAAAGGTAAGTTTCAATTGCGCCATGAAGCATACCAACGCACGGGAGAAAAATGTAGAAAGAGCGGTTGCGCCGGAATAATCAGGCGAATCAAGGTTGGTGGCAGAAGTGCACATTTTTGCGATAAACACCAAAAACTAATATAATTCAATTATGTCAGAAGAAGTTTGGAAAGAAATCGGTTTCTTCTTTATCATTTTTGCGGCGGTTTTCTGTTTGTGGCTTTTCACCAACGGTCCAAACCGCGCGACTTCACAGGAGGGCGTGTTTATCAAGCCACCGCCGGCGGCAAACGGTTCGGGACAAATATATGGCGGCGTGCCGATTAAGAACGTTCCGTTGGCTACCACAACCGTGATAGTTCCTGGTTTGAAAAAATAACTATCGGTCAAACCATCTGAAGAGGACAATCCCAGCGGCGACGGAAACATTTAGCGATTCCTTCGTCCCCCTCATGGGTATTTCGGCGACAGTATCAACATTTTTCAAAAGTGATTTTGATATCCCCCTCGTTTCGTTTCCGAAAACAATCGCCGTTTTTTTGTTTGGCTTAAGTTTCTTGTAATCAACCGATTTTTTCGCCTGTTCAACGGCTATAATATCGAATTTCTCCTTTCGCAGTTTTTTCATCAACACAAGCGGACTTCTTATGTATTCCCATTCAATATTTTTCTCGGCTCCGAGAGCGGACTTGGAAAAATCTTTGCGCGATTTTCCGAACCTGTCGAGTGGTGTCGGTGTCGTGCCCGAGAGATATATTTTGGAGACACCAACCGCGTCGGCGGTTCGGAAAATCGCGCCGACGTTGTACACGCTTCTCAGGTTCGGCAGGACGATATAAATCCGCTTCATATATGATCCGCCGTTTTGATTTCTAAAGTCGAAGACATTGTCCGCCCAGTTGGAATCGAACCAACGACCCTCTCCTTAAAAGGGAGCTGCTCTACCGACTGAGCTATGGGCGGAATAAAACGATATTATCACAAAGCCACAAAATCACAATTTGAGCAAAAATTTTTCCAAGGAAAGCTCGAAGTCGCAATTACCCCTATGGGCTTGATGATAAATGATCGCGAGGGTCCGAGACATTGATACAAGTTCTTTCGACGAAAAAACGGGGCTCCCGTAAAAAATCATCTGCTTCACCTTCCAGAAAATCTGCCCGTGAATTTTCTCGAACTCCGGGTCTCGCTCGACAAGCACGCGGTATTCTTTCCAGGCCTTGAACGGATTTCGAGCGCCGATAGCATTAGCCAAAGCAAAATCGTTCCATTCCTTTTTAGTATCGACGTTATTTCCCTCAAACTCCTGCGATTTCTCGGCGTTTTTCTCCAGTTTTTCGAAAATCTTTTTTATCGGCGATTTTTCGAGCAAAATAAAAATGTTCGGCGATTCTTTGAGGTCTGAAATGAATGGTTCGGCGATTTCCCGTGCCTCTGTGTCGGAAAAAATATTATCGCAGAAAATGACGCATTTGTTAGAGAAAAGTCCTTGGCCGCCGACAAGTTCTTTGATTTTGTCTTCGATCAGTCCTTCGGCAACAAGCTCTCCGAATGCCGCGTCTGGTTTTTTAGCCCTGAGCGATTCAAAAAGCGCTCTGGCTTTTGTCCGTGAAGTCTCAACATCAGGCCCGTAAAAAAGATAAATCATGAGTTTATTTTAACTCCTCCATATCTTGCCAGTTGTCCCCGACTTTGGCTTCGGCGACACAGACAATGCCGTGGGATTTTTCCAAAGGAACGACGGACTCCATTATTTTTTTAATTTTCGGCATGATTTTCGGCGCTATTCCCTTTTCGATTTCGTAAACAAGTTCGTCGTGGACTTGGAGAATGAGTCTCGCCTTGTTTTCGAGCGATTCGGATCGAATAAGTTCGTCTAGTTTTATCATCGCCAACTTCACAATATCCGCTTCGGTTCCTTGAATCGGCGCGTTTATCGCCATGCGTTCTGCGGAAGCCCTAATAAATGGCACTTTGGATTTTATACCTTCAAAATACCTGCGCCGGCCGAACAAAGTCTCTGTGTAACCGCGTTCCGCGGCTTCTTTTTTTATTTTCTCCAAATAGGAAGCGAGACCGGAGAATTTTTCGAAATAATCCGTCAGGAATTTTTGCGCCGCCGCGCGGTCGGTGCCGAGATTTATCCTTAGAGCGTTTACTCCCATGCCGTACATCACGCCGAAATTGATGACTTTGGCGCGGCGGCGCATTTCTTTCGTCACGTCTTTTTGCGCCACGCTGAAAACTTCTGCCGCCACGGCGGTGTGTACGTCCTCGCCGTTTTTGAAAATAGAAATAAGCTTCTTATCACCGGAAAGAAACGCCGCTATGCGCAATTCTACCTGTGAATAATCCAAGGATAGGAGTTCGTTTCCACTTTCGGCGACGAAAGCTCGGCGAATATTTTGTCCAAGCTCGTTTTTGTTAGGAATATTCTGCAAATTCGGATTTTCCGACGACATTCTGCCTGTGGTAGTGCCAGTCTGAATGAAAGTAGCATGAAGCCGAGAGTCTTTATCTACCAAAGTCGGCATGGGTTCTATGTAGGTGCCCAAAAGTTTCTTTAACTCCCGATAATTCAGGATGTTTTCGATAATCGGGTGCTCGTCGCGCAATTTTTCCAGCTCAGATTCTTTCGTCGAAAAAGCTCCACCCGATGTTTTCTTTTGGTTTTTGGCTTTCAAACCAAGTGTGACAAAAAGAATTTCACCGAGTTGTTTTGGTGAATTAATGTTGAACTCTTTGCCCGCGGCCGACCAGATTTTTTCTTCAAGATTTTTTGCCTCCTTGCCGTATTCGACCGATAACTTTTTCAAAATTTCCGTATCCAATTTCACGCCAACGGCATTCATTTTTTCCACTATCGGAATAAGTGGCTTTTCTATTTCTCCGTAAACCAAAGAAAGTTTTTTCTCTGCAATTTCCTTCGAGAGTTTTTCATAAGCCTCAAAAAAATTTTCCGTATTCGTGTGGGCAAAAATATCTTCGAGTTTCGGGTCACTGATATTTGAATTGACGAGCCAAAGCATCACTTGGGCTTCTTTGAGTTTCTGTTGATCTACAACCTCGTTCGGAGTGCCCGCCGGCTCGCTTGTGCGCTCCGAAGACTCTGCTAAGACTACGCGCTCGCCGGCGGGCACTCCTACCTCGGTTTTACCCAAAATATTTCTCAACCTCGGCCCAAGCGTTCTAAACTCAAGTTCCGAAAAAAGCGTATCGATTTTCTTAAAATCTATATTTTCCGTGAAAGTTTTTTTCGGTAAGGAAAAATTTATCGGGGCGTCGCGGCGGATAGTAGCGAGCATTTTCGAAAATTCCGCGTCTTCCTCGCCGTTTCTCAAAAGCTCAATGATTCTCGGCGTGATTTTTGCTTTCAGGAATTTCTCGTCACCTTTTTTAAGTTCCGAGTAGATTTTTTCTATTGTGCCAAAATTCGATATGAGAATTGTCGCGGTTTTTTCTCCAATACCCTTGATTCCTGGAATATTATCCGAAGGGTCGCCACGCAGTCCCTTGTAATCCGTTATAAGTTCCGGACCGAAACTAAACCTTTTTTTCACGGCTCCTTCGTCATATAAAATAGTGTCTTTAATACCTTTCTTCAGGGTAAAAACCTCCACTTTTTCTCCGCTTACGAGCTGGAGCGTGTCCATGTCGCCGGAAGCAATAACAACCTCTAGGTTTTTGTCTTTTTTCGTATTTTCCACGATTGTGCCTATAACATCATCTGCCTCAAAACCCTCTTTGTCATAAATCGGAACATTGAATGCGTCGAAAATTTTCCTGGAATTTTTTATTTGCTCAATCAAAGCTTCGTCTGTTTTTGCCCGACCGGCTTTGTAATCCTTAAACGCTTCATGACGATATGTTGGTTTCGGCAAATCGTAAGCCGCGACAATGTAGTCCGGTTTGAAATCCTCGATAATCCGCAAAAGCATTAGCGAGAGTCCGTAAAGCGCGCCGGTCGGCACCCCGGCGGCCGTGGAAAAATCAGGCAAAGCGTGATAAGCGCGATGCAAAATCGCGTGAGAATCGAGAAGAATAAGTTTTTTAGAAAATGATTTCATATTTTCTTTCTTTCTCCGAAACAAATTCGCACATGACGCGGATGTGGTCGGGTAAAATTTCGGCCACGCGCTCCGGCCACTCGATAAAAATAAGTGCCGAAGGGTCTTTCAAGATTTTTTCGAAGCCGAGTTTTTTCAAATCCTCGCCATTGTCCAACCGATACGCGTCAATGTGTATTAGTGTGGAAAAAATATCGTCGTTAGTTTTATAAATCCTCTCTATTATAAATGTCGGACTCACGACTTCCTCAACACCGAATATTTTCGCCGCCGATTGAACGAAAGCCGTCTTGCCGGAACCTAAATCTCCATAAAGTCCGACAATCGTCGCGGTCTTTTTTTTACCTCGCGTGATTAAATCTTTGGCAAAGTTTTTCGCTATTTTTTCTGTTTCGGCGAGTGAATGAGAAATCATACATACATTTTATCAGATAAAACTAAGAGGCCCCGAGCGATAAACGCCGGGGCCCCGAAACTTCATTTACGCTGGTCAGTGTTTTGAGCTTGTCGACTGGGTGCGAACGGTCCCCTTTGTCGTAGTAGTCGAGGCTCTGTGTCCGTTGCCGTTGCCTGCCGGCCTTCGATTGTGTGACCGACCACCATAATGGCGATACCCGTAGCCGTAGTAGTAACCATTGTAGTAATAGAAACCCGAGTCTACATCGACTACCGGCGCCATGTACTGCACTGGCTCGTAGCCTACCGGTGTCACGCAAAGACAACCACCGGAAGACAGTGTCGCGACGCAAATGACGATGAAAAGAACCGTGTTGTAAATCTTCATGACTGAATTACCTTCGTTTTAGTGTTTCTGTTCTTGTGAAAATTGCTCCACTTTTCTATTGTATCATATATGTATATATTGTCAATAGGTATGCTATACGGCTTAAACACGCTACAATTCGGCTATGGCAGTCCAATTCGACGAAGATAAACAGAACAGAAAACTTGGCGAGCTGAAAGAAAAAGAGGAGGAGGATTTGGCGCGCGACGTCGCCGGCCGTTTCGAACTTGAATATATTGACCTTTCGGCCGTACCTGTAGACATGGACTCTCTGCGTCTCATACCGGAGAAAGTCGCGCGCGAAGCCCAAATGGCGCCGGCAAACCAAATAGGCAAAAAAGTAAAAATTGCCGTCCTTTCGCCGACAAATTTGAAAGCCAAAGAGGTAATAAACGGGCTTTCGGACAAAGGATATGAGGTTACGGTCGCCATAGCGTCCCCAAAAAGCTTGGAAAAAGTTTGGGCGCGTTACGCCGACCTTTCTTTCTCCAAAGAAACCTCGGCTGGTGTTTTGGATATTTCCACTTACGACATAGAGCAATTTATGTCACAGATAAAGTCCATTGGGGACGTGAAAAAACTCATAGGCGATGTTATTAAATTAAAAAGAAGTTTCAGGATTTCCAAAATATTGGAAATAGTGCTATCCGGCGGACTCGCAACGGATGCTTCAGACGTGCACATAGAACCGGAGGAAGAAAACGTGCGTCTGAGGTATCGTCTCGATGGCGTGCTCACCGATATTTTGATGTTCGACAAAGAAACTTTTGGACTTTTACTCTCGCGCATAAAACTTCTGTCCGGTTTGAAGCTCAATGTGAAAAACGAAGCGCAGGATGGGCGTTTCAGCGTGAAAATCGGCGCCGATGAAATAGAAATCAGGACTTCCATTCTTCCCGGGGCTTACGATGAGTCAATTGTCATGCGTATTCTAAACCCCAAATCAATACAAGTACCCCTGGAAGACCTCGGCATTCCGGAAAAACTTCTGAAAATCTTGCTCAAAGAAATAGACAGACCAAACGGCATGATACTCACCACCGGCCCGACGGGTTCAGGAAAAACAACTACCCTATACGCGTTTCTCCGAAAAATATATTCTCCGGAAATAAAAATAATTACCATTGAAGACCCGATAGAATACCATTTGCCGGGAATCGTTCAAACACAAGTCCACACGGCAAGACAACGAACAAAAGAAGACGAAGAATCGGAACGCAATGATTACACATTCGCTTCCGGACTCCGGTCGGCGCTTCGGCAAGACCCGGACGTTATAATGGTCGGCGAAATCCGAGACGCCGATACGGCCAGCATTGCCATAAATTCTTCCCTCACAGGACATTTGGTTTTTTCAACGCTCCACACAAATGACGCCGCCGGCACGTATCCGCGTTTAATTGACCTCGGCGTAAACCCAAAAGTCATGACTTCGGCCATAAATATTTCTCTGGCCCAGCGTCTCGTGCGAAAACTTTGTCCGTATTGCAAGAAAAAAGTCGCCGTGGAGGGCGACGCGAAAAAAACCATAGATACCGTCCTCGCAGGAATAAAAGACAAATCACTCGTAACAGGCGTTGACGCGAGTGTTATGTATCAACCCGTCGGTTGTCCAAAGTGCAATAACTTGGGATACAAAGGCCGAACGGGACTTTATGAGGCGATACTTACGGACGAGGCGCTTGAAAAAATCCTCGTGCAAAATCCGAGCGACAGAGAGATAAAAGAGGTGACGAAAGACCAAGGAATACTCGATATGCGCGAAGATGGCGTGGTCAAAGTGTTGAGAGGAGTGACCTCGCTTGACGAATTGCGCCGAGTGATTGACCTTGATGAAATGCTGTAGACAAAAAAAACGATGGGGGTAGCATTTCAAACGGAGAGGTTCCAGAACATGAATCTCTAAGCGATACTTAAACCGGGACGGTGAAAGTTAAGCAACAATCACAGGATAACCACAGTAATTTGTCCGAAGACAAAAACCAGAGTGTCCTTAGAGGTATCGCTAGTAAGCACGAGGCTTAATCGCTTAGAGATTTATGGCCTGGAAAGAAAAGATATTGTATATCGAAACAGTCTTTCGTCGAAAGCTTATCATATAGTAGACTTTATGTCAAGTAATATTCATAATAAAGATGCTGGCGCCGGAGAAAAAGGCTTAAAAGAAGCCGTATTTGAGAAAACCGATATATCTTTGGATTCCTCGCTCCGGCCTGTTTCTTGGGACGAATACATCGGCCAAAACCATATAAAGGAAAATCTAAAAATTCTTCTCGCCGCGGCGAAAGAAAGAAAACATACCCCGGAACATTTATTGTTTTACGGACCGCCGGGACTCGGTAAAACCACCCTCGCCCACCTCATAGCCAAGGAAACCGGAACCCAAATGAAGTCCACTTCCGGTCCGGCAATCGAAAAAGTCGGCGACCTCGCGGCAATTCTCACGAATCTTTCGCCGGGCGACATACTTTTCATAGACGAAATACACAGACTGAACAAAACAATTGAGGAAGTCTTGTATCCGGCGATGGAAATGCGGTCACTCGACATAATAATAGGAAAAGGTCCGTCGGCAAGAACCATACAACTGGAACTTCCTGCGTTTACACTTATTGCCGCCACGACGCGCATCGGACTCCTATCTGCCCCGCTTCGTTCACGATTCTCCGGTGGTACTTTCCGCCTTGAATATTATTCCCCGGAAGAAATAGAAAAAATAATTTCTCGCTCGGCGAAAATTCTCGGTGTTTCCATCCCCAAAGACGCAGAAAAAATGATAGCGGCAAGAAGCCGTTCTACGCCGCGCACGGCAAACTTCCTACTAAAACGCGCCAGAGACCTGGCACAATTGGAAAAATCTGATGTCACGCTTCCTGCCGTGAAAAAAGCACTAGATTTACTTGGAATTGATTCTCTGGGGCTCACCAGAAGTGACAGAGAATTTCTTTCGGTAATAATAAACAAATTCAACGGCGGTCCCGTCGGCCTCGGAACTCTCGCGGCCGCGCTCTCGGAAGACCAAGGCACCATAGAAGAAGTCTATGAGCCTTTCCTCCTCCAGCTCGGACTCATCGAACGCACTCCGCGCGGCCGCTCGGCGACGGCAAAAGCTTATGAACATATCGGCTCAAAACATAGTCAGAAGCTTGCTTTATAATTTGTAAAAATATGTCCGGACACAATAAATGGTCACAAATAAAGCACAAAAAGGAGAAAACCGATGGCGCGAAGGCCAAGGTGTATTCGAAATACTCGAAACTCATAGCGAGCGAAGCGCGGCTAGCCAAGGGCGACAGAAATGCTCCGGGTCTCCGTGCTGTCATTGAAAGAGCACGGGCGGAAGATGTCACAAACGATGTCATTGACCGAGCTGTAAAAAAAGCCACGGAAGCTGGTAGTGCCGCGCTTGAAACGATTGTATACGAAGCTTACGGTCCGGGTGGTGTGGCGATGATTATCGAAGCATTGACTGACAACAGAAATAAAGCGGCGCAGGAAGTGAAACACGCTCTGGTGGAAAATGGTTTTTCTCTCGCGTCCATCGGCAGCGCATCGTGGGCTTTTGAAAAAAAAGACGGTAAATGGAATCCGACGACAACCACCGAACTTTCCGACGCTGATTTGTCGCTTCTTGAAAATCTGGTAAATAATCTCGAGGCCTGCGACGAAGTCCAGGAGGTTTTCACGAACGCGGAATGAGAATCTTGGGAATAGATCCGGGATACGGCAGACTCGGTATCGCCGTCATTGACGCCGAAAAAGGCAAAAAAGAGATTTTAGTGCATTCGGAGTGTTTCGAGACAAGTGCGAAAATCGCCCACGCGGAAAGGTTGAATCTGGTAAAAGAAAAAATAAAAAAAATAATTGAGGAATTTTCTCCCGGCGCGGCCGGCATAGAGAGTCTGACTTTTTCCAAAAACAAAAAGACTGCTTTCGGCGTCGCCGAGGCTCGCGGCGTGATACTTTCCGAGATTGCCGGCCGCGCCATACCCGTCAGCGAATTTAATCCGGGACAAATAAAAATAGCCGTCACGGGACACGGGGGGAGTGACAAAAACCAAGTGCGAAAAATGATAGAAATCATTATTAGAAAAAAGTTTGATAACGCGAAAGACGATGAATGCGACGCGGTGGCTGTGGCTATAGCTCTGGCGGCAAGTGGTCGGTTTTAATTTATCCACAGGTACGCTCTTTTGGGTCTTTTCAAAAAAATAATGATTTGCTAAAAATAGTCAGTCTAAATCTACGAACAAGACCTATGCCAAGAAAATCAATAAAAAACGAAGACGAGCGACAGGAAAAAGAAGAGGGGCTGGAAGAAAAAGACGACGAGGATGTCGACCCAAAGAAAGTCGCGAGTGACGATGACGAAATGGAGGGTGAGACCATCGGTGATGACGATGATGATGAAACATTTGAGGAAGATGAGTGGTAATTTTCTTTAACAGATTGTAGCAACGTAATTTTGGCGTTATGATACCTTGGTATGGAATTTTTCAGAGCCGTTCTGACTCATATTAAGGCGCACACCAAACGGGATGTTTTCATGGCCGTCCTCTGTTTCTTTCTCCTGCTTGGCAGTGTGTTTTTTTTCTGGTTTTCTTCTCTTTCCATTCCGGATATAAGTCTGTTCCAGCAAAGCGAAGTGGACCAATCGACTAAAATTTACGACCGCACCGGCGCGGTGCTTCTTTACGATGTGTCCGGAAACGCCAGACGCACGGTCGTGACTTCCGACCAAATTTCTACGAACATAAAAAACGCGACTGTCGCCATCGAGGACGCCGGTTTTTACAGCCACGGCGGCATTCGCGTGCTTTCCATCATTAGGGCGATGGTGGACGATGTGTTGTCCGGCGGATTCGCTCAGGGTGGTTCGACAATTACCCAACAACTTATAAAAAATACCCTCCTTAACAACGATAAGACCATCGCTAGAAAAATAAAAGAGTGGATTCTGGCGATAAAAATCGAAAAAATTTTTTCCAAAGATGATATTCTGACGCTTTATCTAAACGACGTGCCCTACGGAGGAAATGTTTACGGTGTCGAAGAAGCCAGTAAAGAATTTTTTGGTATGGACGCGAGTAGTCTCGATATCGCTCAAGCCGCCTATCTTGCCTCGATCCCCCAAGCGCCAACTTACTATTCACCCTACGGAACAAACACGGCGGCTCTCACGGCCAGAGCGGATTTGACGCTTCAAAAAATGGAGCAGCTGGGTTTCATCACCGCGGCACAGTACAACCAAGCCATAAACGAGAAAGTGACCTTCCTTCCGGGTTCTTCGCAGAGTATAAAGGCGCCTCATTTTGTGATGTACGTTATCCAATACCTCGAACAAAAATACGGCACGGATGCAGTAGAAAACGGCGGACTAAATGTAATCACGACTTTGGATTATTCTCTAGAGAGACAGTCGGAGCAAGCGGTGGAATCATACATAGAAAATCAGGGACCCAATTTCAATATGTCAAACGCCGCTACGGTCGCCGTTGACCCGAAAACCGGAGACATTCTCACAATGGTCGGTTCATACGATTATTTTTCAACAACAACTCCGGGCAATTTTAACGTGGCGACCGCCGACAACCGTCAGCCGGGTTCGACGTTTAAACCCATCGTTTATTCGGAAGCTTTCATGAAAGGTTACACTCCCGAAACGGTATTATTCGACTTGCCTACGGAATTTGACTCCTCATGTTCCCCGGAAGGCCAACCACTTTCGTCTTCAACCGACCCGTCACAGTGTTATATGCCGCAGGATTTCGACGGACTATATCGAGGACCAATGAGTTTGCGCGACGCCTTGGCCCAATCAATAAACATCCCGTCAATACAACTTTCGTATCTCGCCGGACTTGGAGACTCGTTGAACCTCGCCCAGAAAATGGGTATCACGTCGCTTGGAACTGACCCAAACAAGTACGGCCTCACGTTGGTTTTAGGTGGTGGTGGAGTGTCGCTACTTGAAATGACAACCGCCTACGATGTTTTCGCCAACAACGGAAATTACGTGCCTTACAGGTCAATACTAAAAGTCACGGACGGGAGCGGCAATGTTCTGGAACAAGCCGAATACCCAACACCAATATCTGTTATGCCGGCGAACATCGCGGAAACAATCTCCGACATTTTAAGCGATGATCAGGCGCGAGCGGCGGAATACGGCCTTCATTCTGTTTTCGATATTCCCGGCTATGATGTCGCGGCAAAAACCGGGACGACGAACAATTATGATGATGTCTGGACCATAGGGTATTCGCCTGACATCGTTGTCGGAGTTTGGGGCGGCAATGACGACGACACGCCGATGGTCAAAAAAATAGCCGGTCTAATGATAGCTCCCCTTTGGAATACTCTTATGACCGACGCCTTGGCGAGTACTTCCGCTGACAGTTTCATAAAACCCGCTCCGGAAGATTTGTCCGCGGACAAACCGATTTTCCGCGGTATATGGCAAGGCGGACAAACGTATACCATAGACACCGTGTCGGGAAAATTGGCAACGCAATATACCCCGCCGGAGACGCAAAAAGAAATCGCGATAACGAACGTTCACTCTATTCTTTATTGGGTAGACAAAAACAACCCTCTAGGCCCGCCACCGGCAAATCCAGCATCGGACTCCCAATTCGCCAATTGGGAGAAACCTGTGCTCGATTGGGCGGTTCAAAACGGATATGTGACCGAATCACCAGGTTCAATGCCAACGCAATACGACGATGTACACGTTCCGACTAATTTTCCTTCCATAGCTGTCACGGACGAAAACAATGGCACGCCTTACAACCAAAACGACACCGCGACTATAAACATATCAGAGACGGGTAAATATCCCGTCCAAAAGATTTTCATATACGGGAACGGCGGAATCCTCGCGACCATAAACGGTAACCAGTCGGTATTCAAGTTCCCAATAAAAAATATTTATTCCCTGTCGCCGACAAACACCATAAAAATAGAAGTCGTGGACTCCGTCTTCAACAAAGTGGACGCCACGACGACAATAAACGTCAACGGCAGCGTATCCGGTCAATAGAAATTTTTGGCAAAGACTCCCTTATATTTTTCAATATCCGCTCTTTCCTCATAAAAATCACTGATTGGGTCGCGGGCGGGACGGAAATGGATATTTCTCCCGAAGAAACGCGGATGGACGAAGGATCTATTTCCAACCCAGTCTCTTTTCCGAAGGAGTCCGCTATAACCTGTCTTGTTTTTTCTTTGTCCTCGCCGAGCTTTTTGAATTTTTGGAGATACCCGGAAATATTAAACATATTATTTATTCATCGGCATCACGAGATACGTGAAGCTTGAATCCGAAACACCTCTTATGACAAGCGGCTTGGTCGCTCCGCTGAAAGAAAGAGACAACGCGTCGCTGTCTATGGATTGCAAACACTCGGAAATATATCTGTGATTGAAATTCATGTCTATGGATTCTCCAGAAACTGCGGCGTCAACGGATGATTGTGATTCACCAATATCGTTGGCTTTCGACGTAAGAATGAATGACTTTTTAGATGGAACGATTTTTATGTTTGCCTGATTGAATTTGTCTGAGAAGACAGAGAGTGTCTTCAGGGCGTCAGTAAGGTCTTGTTTGAGAAGCGTGGCCTCGGTGGTCGGATTTTTCGGAATAATCTCTTTGTAGTCGGGGAACGGAGCGTCGACAAGGCGGGAAACGAAATACACGGACCTTGTCGAAAGAGATATCTGGTTTTTTTCGAAAGAAATCTTTATATCCTCATCGCTATCGTCGAAAACTTTCAAAATATCCCCGACGTTTTTTATGGGAACGACCATGGCCTTGACGTCTTTAACTTCTTTGAGTTTTAGGCGTTTTTCGGCAAGTCTGAAAGAGTCTGTTGATACAAAAACAAGAAAGTCCCCGTTACCGTATATATAAACACTGGCCAATTCCGGCTTGACGGAAGAAACGGAGGCGCTGTACGACACGGAACGCAGAGCTTTGAGAAAAGTTTTTGCCGGAACGGAAAAAGAATGACCGTTATCTATTCTCGGAATGTCCGGAAAATCGTCGTGGGCTAAAGCTTTTATCGTTGTTTGGTGGTGTTCCGTCGTGACAAGCAGGTTACCTTCTTTGGTATCAAGAGTCACTGATTTTTCTTTGAGCGAGGATATAAACGAAGAGAAAATTGTTCCGGGAACGGCGACTTTTCCGGGAACGGCGACTTTTCCGGGAACCTCTATTTCCAGCGCCGAATCCAGGTTTGTGGAACGAACAATAATGTTTTGGTTTTTTGTCTCCAAAATCAAACAAGAAAGGACAGGTAAAGTCGCGTTCTTGCTGGTTATTTTTTCGGCTTTAGTCAAAGCCGAGGAAAGTTTTTCTTTTATGCACTCGATCTTCATATATGGATAACTTATTTCAATTTAATATCTAATAATTCTAATATGGCTGTGGGTATGTTGATAACCTAAACATAATCTTACCACGCAAGCCGCCGCGGTTTTTGTTTTTTTCTCTGGCTGTTGATTTCATGTTGATTTTTATTTTTCAGACAATAAGCGAACGAAGCTGGTTTATTTCCTGGACGAGACCCTGGTTGCTTTTTATGTCGTTTTTGATTTTTTCGCAGGAATGTATCACCGTCGTGTGATCTCTTCCCCCCAGTTTTTCCCCAATCGAAGGATAAGATACACCCATGTCTTCCCTAAGCAAATACATGATGACTTGTCGTGGCTTGACCACTTCTTTTTTTCTGGTTTTTTCGTATATGGAATGTTCGTCTATGTTATAAAAACTTGAAACGACGCGCACGATGTCTTTTGCCGACATGTTTTTTTGTGGTTTGGCGTGGTCTTTTATAATTTCTTTCAAATCCATTATGTTTACCGGCACGCCACGAGTGCTTGTTCTAATGGCTATAATATTTAGGATTCCTTCAAGTTCACGTATGTTGCTCGGCATGTTTTGAGCGACATACTCAACCACCTCGGTTGAAAGGTTTAAGTTCTGTTGCAAGGCCTTGGTTCGCAGTATAACCGTGCGGGATTCTTGGTCTGGGGCGGCAATATCCACTATCATGCCGGCTTTAAATCTCGATTGGATGCGATTTTCAAGGTTTGGAATATGGTTTGGGTGTTTGTCCGAAGAAAAAATCAACTGCTTGTTGTTTTCGTGTAGGGTGTTGAATAAATGGAAAAGTTCCTCTTGAGTTTTTTCCGTGCTTGAGAAGAATTGCACGTCATCCATTATCAAAACGTCGTATTTTCTGTATTTTTCTTTGAATTGGTTGGCTTTGCCGGCCGTGAGAGAATTTAGATAATCAACAGTAAACTTTTCCGAAGTCAGATAAAAGACTTTTTTCGTCGGATTTGTTTTTTTTATGTAATTTCCGACAGCTTGCATGAGGTGCGTCTTACCGCGACCGGTGTCCCCGTATATGAAAAGAGGGTTGTAAACAAGTCCGGGATTTTTTACGACCGCTTGGGCCGCGGCATAAGCGAGTTCGTTGAAAGGACCAACGACGAAAGTTTCGAAGGTGTACTTTGGGTTGAGGTTGTCGTCCTGATTTATGTAGTGATCGTTTAGGGGGAGCGCTCCCAGTGTCACGTCCACGGACTTTCTGGCCTCCTCCTCTTTGGAAGTTTTCGATGGGTGTTGTGATATGGCGTATTCAAGTACCCTGACGTCTTCACCGAAGTCCCGCAGACCCTTGAGGATGAGTTTGTGATACTTGCTGGCCAGCCAATCTTTAACGAAAGGGTTTGGTACTGCCACATATACCGTGCCGTCGGTGACTTTTAGTATGAAAGTGTCTTTAAACCATGTCGCGAAATTCGCCCTAGAAACTTGAAGTTCTATTTCTCCGAGAACGCTCTCCCAAAGTTTTTTCGGGTCAATCATTGTTTTGTAAGTATATACGCGCAAAAGCATTTTAGAACTTGTCTTGAACCGCATACTATGTTAATAATATGTGAACAAGTTGTTAATAATTTTCAAGAAAATATTTTATGGCAATAGTCCACAAACCGAATAAAAGAAAAAGAGCTCGAACGCACGGATTTTTTACGAGAACAAAAACCGCCAAAGGTAGGGCGATGATAAAAAGACGAATGCACAAAGGCAGAAAGCGTTTGTCAGCTTAAAAAATGCTTCCATCAATAGACCGACTCAGATTTAGAGAGGTCAAAGAGGTTTTTGAGAAAGGCGCCCGTCGCACGTCGTCGGTTATTTCTATGATTTTTTGTATTTCGTCAGGCAGGACTGCTTTCGGTGTGAGTATATCGAAAAAGATTATGAAGAATGCTTCGGATAGGAATAAAATCCGCCGCCGCGTCTACTCCGCTTTGTCGGAAATAAAAAAATACCCGCCAAACATCCACATTGTTTTCCTACCGAAGAAAGAAATCGTAAAAATCCCTTTTGAAACTTTAAAAAGAGACATAGAGAGTCTCCTTCTTCGTGTTAACATATCAAAATGACATTCATATACCACACATTCGTTTTCTATCCCCTCTACAACGCGTTCGTCCTCTTGATTGACGCTTTGCCGTTCTTCGACGCTGGAGTGATAATCATGATTTTCACGGTGATTATCAGATTAGTACTTTTTCCTTTGGCGAAAAAATCCGTGCGCACTCAGGCCCTGATGCGCGAACTAAATCCGGAAATGGAAAAGATAAAGGAAAAATATAAAAACGACAAACAAAAACAGTCTCTCGAGACATTCGCCCTTTATAAAAAATACAAACTCAACCCTTTCGCCAGCGTTTTACTTCTCTTGATTCAATTGCCGATACTTATCGCCCTTTACAGGATATTTTTATTCGCGGGTTTCACACACATAGACGCCGCCATTCTCTATCCGTTCGTACCTATGCCGACCCACGTCACCAGCGCGATTTTTTTGGGATTTTTTGATGTTACGCAAAAGAGCTACATCTTGGCTTTTCTTGCCGCCGTTTCGCAATATTTTCAAGCGAAGCTTGTGATTCCTCCCACTCCGGCGAAAAAAGACGGCAAAGAATCCATGAGCGACAGTTTTGCCAGAAATATGACGCTCCAAATGAAATACGTGATGCCGGTGGTAATTTTTTTCATCGCTTACTCCACGACCGGAGTCGTCGCCATATATTGGACGGTCAGTAACCTGTTTATGATAGGTCAGGAATTTTTTGTCAGGCGTCAGATTAAGAAAAATCCCAACGCTCTTATTCCGAAATCCGCAGAGCCCATAGTGTGAGGTCCTCTTTATTCATAAAAGCGAGCCAAGTTCCCTTGCCGTCTAGAACAAGGTTCTCCGCGTCTATGTTCGCGTTTCTTTCCGAAAGAAAGTCAACAACGTTCGTCACCCCGGTGTCGGCGGTTATTTTCCAAATATTGTTGTCAGGCAAGAAGACGTTACCTTGATACCAGTCATCCGGCAAAGTTCCCGACAATGATGTCGGCACGGCGCAGTAAAGAGAGTTTGGATCGGTGTCACTCCACACGCATTTGTCCGCGAGCGTCGAGAGGGGTATCGTCCGTGCCGAACCGGATTTCTCGTCATACATGAATGACTGCAATACACCCCCGTTCGAAGCCGAACCAAAAACAAAAGTTCCCGCAGGATTTTCCAGCGCTGTTAATCCCGATATATTATTTAGGATCGGGACAAGCGCGCCGGTTTTTGTGTTTAGGTCGAAGAAATATCCGCCGACGGAGGCACTGTCTTTTGTTTGAAGTGTCAGATTTGTTCCCTGCCATTTTGATATAAACTCATTTAGCGCGGAGTTAAAAATTTGCGACGGCTTAGTTCCGTCCAAGGCGCTCAAGTATCCGAGCGAGCCACTCGAGACGGATACGAGGTAAAAAAGCGACGGACCGTTCACCGCGATGGATACGGCGTTCGTCGGCAAAAACGTAACGTTTTCCAGTGCCACCGGACCGGTATTTGTTTCGGCTATACTACCAGTTATCGTCTCTATTTGATTACTCGTCCCCAATGTTTGTAACAAAACACGAGTGCCGTTATTTGAAAAAATTCCGTTATAGACTTTCGGAACGGTGGTCTCCGTAGTCTCCGTGGACGTACCGGTGCCGAATGAATAGTCGTATATATGTCCCGTAGCCCTGTCTATATATCTAAGTGTTACCGATGAACTTGCCGTTTCCGGCAGGAAGATCATTCCTGATACCGGCGCGGTGGTAATGTGGATAAGCGCCGGAGGAGGAGTCGCGGACGAACCACCGAGAACCACCGTCCCTTGGGGATTAGTTTGTGTATTGTTTACCGACGAAGTAGAGTTTGTTCCGTAAGGAAAAAGATTTTGACTTGTCTGTGTCGGCTGATTTGCCGGCACGGCGGAACTTTCACGCGAGAAAAACCACCAGGCGGTGAGGCCGAGAATTATGAGAACTATTATTGCGGTCCACGTTAGATTTTTTTTGGACATAAATTTATTGACTACAACCAATCGTTTGGTTTCCACCATAACTAGCCGTATTATTCAGCTGAAGTTGTTGATTACTTACCTGAAGTTGTGATGGGGTGCAACCATATTTCTGAGTTATTGAACTGACAAGAGCAATTCCATCTTTTGTGATTTGGTTCGCAAGGGCGACGTTTCCAGCATTACTTGCAGCAACTTGTTCTTGTTGGAGTTTTGTTAGAGCCGCATTATAGTCACTTTGAAATTTTTGAAGATCTGCCACGGCGTTTCCATTATTGCTATTCAAATCAGTTGTGATTTGCGTGATGTCGCTGGAGACCATGAGGTTCGCTTGAGTTACCGTAGTCTTTTCGGCGCTTTGGGTGGATGTTGTTTGTGTTTGATTAGCCGCTGTCTGTTGTGTGGCACAATTAGCTGCATTGTTATTATTAGCAGCAAGACAACTCGCTAACGCTTGTGCCGCAGTGGCAGCAGCCGCGGCATCTGACTGAGATTGTATAACGGCGTTGTTTGCGGTAGTCGCAAGCGCGTTGATAGCCGCTTGGGTAGCTTTTTGTTCAGCTTCTTCAGCGGATATTTGCGCGCCGGCATTTACGCTACCGAGGTCCAAATTAAAAGTGACTAATTGCGGGTTGATTATATAGAGGATGGTGTACGAACAAAGAAGCAAGAGAAATCCCCAGCCGACGTTTTGGAGACGATTTTTAGCACTGGATATTTTCGACGGGTTGTCTCCGCCAAGCATCCATTCGATTCCAGCCCAGACACCGGAAACGACAGCTATGATTATTGCGATGCCAAACGCCAGTGTGTACAAACCAGAAACATAGGTTGCCGGGTCGACGTTTTGTCCGGAAGTGGTGAGGTTTGTGCCCCCGTTACCCAAGGGAATTGTTGCTAGTGGTTGGTAGTTATAGGTATTTTGTGCGTGAGCCAAATGAGAGAAATCCACAGACAAAATCGCGAAAAACATCACAGAAAAAAATATTTTGTATAAATGTTTATTGTTCAACATTGGTGTTTATTGTAACGCTTTCTTGCGCGCCTTGAAGTAGAGCGTAAGGATTGTTCAGATTAGCCACGATAGCGCTTGTACCTGCAGTTTTATCTTGCCTCACAAGCGTGAGCGACGGATTGCCGGTAAAATTCGGCACAGCCGCGCCGTTCATTGTCCACGTGAGAGCGCTTAAGGCGGAAGAAATATCGGAAAAGAAAAACGGCTCGGCGTGGAGGGTGATGGAATCTCCGGATAGCGATGCTTGAGCGAGTGATTGGTTGTAAAGTACTCCGTAAATAGGACTCTCAAGATAAATAAGCATTGCTGAAGATACCGGAGAAACAGTGACAGAGCCTTGGGCCGTAGCCGCGCTGCCCACGGTCGCGGCGGTGACGCTTATAACGTCACCGCCGCGGGTATAATTTATCGACCCGTCGCTTTGATAGACGTTTTTTCCGTAGCCGGAAGAGTTTTCGTCCACGGAATAATTTTTACTCCACGTGTAGACGAGATGCGATGGGTTCACAGCCGCGCCATTTTCGTAAACTTCCGGTACGGCAACGACTTTATAGGTCGCTCCCCAACCAAGAAGCGCCTTGCCTTGATAAAAAGGTGGAACGGATGTTTGCGCTTCCCAAATCAAGTCGACCAAAGCCGGATTTATGGTCAGCGAATCGGTAAAAGTTCCAAGACCGGACACTTGCGCCGATAGTCCGATGACGGTCTTCTTCCCCAAACCTCCGGCGGAGAGTGTTATTGTCTTTTGACCGGTGCCTTTTGCCACCACCGAACCGTTTGCCGTCCAGGTAAGCGTTGCGGAATTTACATCGAAAGAAGAACTTTGCGCTGACAAAGTCACCGTGTCTCCTGGTCCGGGATTAGTCGGCTCCATAATGATAGAAACTGGATTGGCTATGCCCGGAATACTTTGGGCGAAGGAAAAGATCGGCACTAGAAAGACGAAGAGGAGAAAAAACCGGAGCGTTTTCATGTGAAAATTATATCACGCATTTTTCTTGGCTTCTTTTATGGCCAATATTTGAGACGGGTCGGATGTCAATATTTGGTCTTCGGTGTAAGAGGCGATGATTTTAATGGCCACATGCTTGAGTCCCACGAAAAATATTCCCTCGCCGACGTCAGATTCCAAAAGCAAATACTTTTCCTCGTCGGTAAGGTTGAAAGTCTGCTGGATTTTGTCTATGGACGTTGGTGATTGCTTTAGAAGTATCTGGATAGATGAGTTGGTGATAATCGGCACGCCGTATGGAGACTTGAGGAAGTCATCAACATCTTGGGTGATAGTGGCTAGACCAAGGTAGTATTTGCGTCCGCGTTTCGCTATAGAAAGTAAAAACGACGCCGTGTCTTCGGATTTCATCATCCACCATGCCTCATCGACGACCATTAGTCTTTTCTTCAAGTTTTTTCTCACGGCGTTCCAAATATGATGCGTGACGATATACATAGCGACTGGCTTGAGTTCGTCTTCCATATCACGGATGGAAAAGACGATAAACTTGCTCTCGATATCCACGTTTGTCGGACGATTTATAAATCCTGACCATGTGCCCTTGGTATATTTTGAAAGTCTCTGGACTAATGATTCTCCGCCCTCCATTCCGGCGAGAACAAATTCGAAATCCGAGAGAAGCGGAGGTTCGATATTTTTGAAATCCGAATCCGGCGTGATGTCTTTGAGAGCGTAAGTCTCGGTGATGGCTCGGTCGACAATCGCGTCTTCCTCCGGAGTAAGTCCTCCCATCATAATGCGGAAAAGCCCGACGAGATTTATGATGTTTCAGCGCAAAACATCGGCCGGACTTTCGTCTTCGCGCGCAATCGGCAAATCGAAAGGATTTATATGGTGTTCGGAATTTAGGGAAATGTTGAAATATTTTCCGCCGGTCGCTTCGGAGAGAAATTCATATTCCCTTTCCGGGTCGATGACTATGACATCGGTATCAAACATAAGCGTGCGCAGTATTTCAAGTTTGGTGGCGTATGATTTTCCCGCGCCGGATTTGGCGAAAGTTATTGAGTTGTAGTTTTCCAAGAGAAAATCTGTCGAAAAGCACGAGCGAAGAATTGTGTCTGTTTATGCCGTAAAGGATTCCTTTGTCCGAAGTCAAATCGAATGAAACGAAGGGAAAAAGCGACGAAAGGGGCGAGGAGTTAAGTTTGGAATGCACGGCCAGTTCGTCGGTCATCGTTGGCAAGTTGGAAATATAACCTTCTTCCTGCTGGAAAAGTGCCGGTTTCACGTAGACCAGCTTGGACTCGAGGATTGATTTTATTTCCGATTCGGTTTTATCCAATTCTTGGTCGCTGTCAGCGTAAATCGTGATATAAAGTCCGACGTCAAACAATTTTTCCTGTGCTTGTTGCAGACTGTCGCGCAAGCTTTCGAGGTCCTGATAAGCCGTGTCGAGCATTGGGTCGCGCACCAAACCTTTTTGTTCGCGGATGGAGATTTGACTTTGGACCTCGGCGACTTTTTTCTGAAATTGTTTCAAAACTTTCGCCGTGTCCACGGGGTGGACGAAAATCGAAACATTAAAAACTTTGTCGAGATTGATGATTGGCGCGAACCAGCTCTCGGAAAGGAAACGAGGATACGAAATGACGAAAAAAGTTCTGACGATTTTGTCGCCTAGGGAAAGTTCGCGCGGAGAAATCTTTAGCGCCGACGGAGCGATGATATCTTTTAGTTCGAGAACGCCGGCCTCGTATATTTCCTGGGGCAGTATTGGCGCCATCTTCACGCTGTCGTCTTTTTTTCCGAATAATTTTGAAAATAATGCCATAATTTTATGAAATCGGTATCGGTTTTTCCGTGTCCCCCGGATTGAATATTTTATAGAAGAGTTCGACGACTTCTTCCGTGCCGAGATTGATGGTGCGGAGGCCGCAACGCGTGAGCCCTTGGTCTATGACCCCGGTTCTCTGTTCGAGTTGACTCCTGTGTTCCTCGAAAGAAGCCAACTCCGTCTCGGCGTCCGTCTGGCTCTGATTTTTTTTCTTGCCAAAGATATTTTTCACGCTGGAACCGCCTTCGACCACCGGCGCGGCGTACGGCACGACGATAAAAAACGTCTTGGTCATGATGTTCGTGGACTCCGTGAATGTTTTTATGAATTCTATGTATTCGCGAGTCTGGATTTTCATCAGGTCCGTGGATTGCTCCTTCTCTCTTCCCTCGAGAAGAGCGATGTACGGACGAATATCGAGTTTTCTCGATTGAATAAAAATCTGAATGGAAAAGTCGAGCGAGTTTAGGAAATTTTGGAATTGAAAAATTATGGATTGCTGCTCGTCGGCGGATTTCAAGGCGAAGTTTAGCGACGAACACATGACAATAGAGCGCAAAGAACCGTCTTTGAGAATGACGACCCCCTGCCGGATCTCTTTTATCGGCACGAATTCCTGCGTTGTCTTTGAGGGAGTCGCCATATGGCAATTATATCAGACATTTCTTCCGCCGCTCGTGTCTGTTACGGGGTTTTCCGCTTGTTTAATATCCAGAGACCAAGTGAGCTCTTTTAGTTTACTGTCAGAAAGTTTCGGAATAAACAAATCCGGCGCGCTTTCCGTCCGTGCCGCTGACTGTTTTCTCGCTACCGGCGCCTTTTCTTCTTTTTTCCAAATGTAAAGCTTACTGCCAAAGAAATATTTGAACGCGGACTCCACAAGCTCGACGAATGGCTTACTGTTATATTTGTAAAAAGCCAGCATGGCGGCGAGTATGGCGACCGGAAGCATAAAGATGACGCTTATGTACAGGTTGTCGATGAAATGATAAATGACGAAGCAAAGTCCCGCGCCGCCGATGAGGTAAGCGAACTGTTTGAAGGTGAGCGGTCCGAATATTTTGTCCTCGACCTCGATAAATTGCGGTACTTGAAATCTCATATTAATTTAGCGGCTCGCGATACGGGTCGGCGGAATATTTTTTCTCCACCGCAGGTGCTTTTGTAGCGGAGATTTTGCTTTCGACGAAAGTTTCCGCCGCGGCTCTTGTCTCGAGTTCCCTTTCCGGGTCAATTATCGGCGCCCTTTCCGCTACCGGCTGCGGATTTTCTATGTCGCGGAGAATCTCGTCGCGCTCGGGAATTTGTGATGATTCTCCGTCAGTAACATCTTCCTCCTGAGGCAGTTGGATTTTCTCCAAGGATTCTCTTATCGGTAGAAGTATCTCCGTGTTTACGTCTTTAGATATTGCTAAGGCCGTTGCTGCGGAAACAGCGACATTTTTTGAAATGTTTTTTGTAAGGTCGGCCAACGGCTCAATCCCAAGCATCGCAAGAAATATTTCCATATAAAGATCACTAGTTTGGTCTATAAGTAGGTCATTTTTCTTCGAGATTTTTTCTACTCTCTCTGGAAGATTTGCCTCGTTGATTGCTTTTTTTATATCGTCTGGCAACGTGTCGAATTTTTCTTTTATTTTTTTTGTAGCGTTATTATCCATTTTATTTTATTTTCTCCAACAGGTAACCAAATCTTTCATCCAACACTGCTTGGCCGTTTCTAATTTTTATGGCAAGCCCTCGGCCTTTCATTGCCATAATATTCCACACAGGTTTAACCATGATTTGTGCCCATCCATTGGTAATAAGTAATTTTGCCCAGGATCGCCCATAAGTCCTATACGTTCTTGTAAACCAATTATCGTTTGTTGCTGCCCACAGTCTAGCGGCGTGTGTTTTCTGGTCATCAACTCCGTAGAGCACCTCTGCTACCCAACACGGGGCACCAGTAGGCGGTGGGGTCGTAGGAGGAGGTGTTGAACCAGCAGTTGCTGCAGCAAGTTGTGCCGCAAGAGCGTTGATACTCTTCTGATTCTTTGCCCAGTTAGTTTCTTTATCTTTTCGGAATTGGTCGGCAAGGATTTTATTTTCTTTAGAAACCCTTTGCCACGTACCCTTTGCTGCTAAACCACCAACAACAGCTCCTGCTGCCGCCGCGAATGTCTTTTTGACGACAGCGTCCTCGGTATGTCGAGCAAAATTTTCGAGACGCTGTGTTGCTTCAAGAGCTGAAGCTAGAGATGTGTTTGTTTTCGCTTCTTGCTCGACCATACTGTCAATCTCTGATTTCACCATACTCTCGTAATCGGTCTTCTTTTGCTCGATTTCCTTTTGTGTTTCCTCTTTTCGTTTCTCGGCGTCTCTCTTTGCTGCCTCAAACTGGGTTTGCATGACTGTATTGCCAGCCGTTTTTGCGTTGTTTATTTGTGTTGAGTAATTTGCTATGTCTACGTCAAGAGCAGTAATATTGGCCTCTAGTCTGTTACGATTCCTCACGTTTGCTTGTGCTCCTGTGGTATTAGCGGTATTGATTTCCGCCCTAGCACGTTTACGATCCTGAGCTTGTTTCACGGTAAGTTCTTCCGCATCCGTTGCATACAATTCCGCCGCCCTCTCCCTTTCTGCTTTCGTTCTGGCTTTCTGCGCACCAGCAAACCCGCCTTTTGGCGCTTTTGCAAATGAAGGAGTTTTTAGTCCTATGCCGGAGAGCGCGCCTTCAGCTATACCACTCGTATCGAATGTCTGTTTTGATGCCGACTCACCGGTTTTACGAATACCCGCGCCAACGTTCTTTAATAATGCGCCACCCAAACCGCTGTACTTGTTACCCTCAAGATTTTTTACAAGATCACTTCCAGATAACGCCGCACCCGCCCGGCCAATAGTTGCCCGGGCAGCCAGACCAATACCACCCGTCGCCGTACCGACCGCAACTCCAGCTGCCATGTTTCCAAGTTGTTTCGCTATTCCACTTACCGACTCACCCAATGACCCGCTAAACTTTTTTGCCATTTTTAGAGCGTAGAGAAGCATTCCAGCTAGGAGGAAATATTTGAAATAAGGAGTTACATCAAAAGCGCCGATGGTTGAAAAATTGAGTCCTTTAAAAAGAGGCGTGGTCGTGAAATCTATTATGACGTAAAGGAACAGAAGAAACACTGGCGCGAGCAGGACGTCTTTTAGAAGTTCATCCCACCACTTTTTCGAATATTCCTGTGTCTGCGGCAAGACGCTACCGGCAAAACCCACGGGAGAAAGCACGAGTGAAAACATCAGAGATATCGTTCGGGCAAAGAAAAGCACGGCAACATAGGCAAATATATAAGTCGCGAAAGCTACGACACCGAGCCTTATGAATGAACCAAGAAGTTGATTGACAGACGCATTGAGTCCGCCTGACGCGATTGAACCGAGTACACTAGCTCCGCCGGCTCCACTAACTCCGTTGCCGTAAATACCAAAAAGACCGAGTGACGCGGCAAGCGCGCCGGCGATGCTACTCACGCCGCTGGTTACGGAAGTGGTGCCCGTAGTGCTTATCGCAGTCTGAATGCCATTGTAAAACCACGTGGCGAAAATATTTCCGGCGTCTATGATGACTTCCGTTATGAAGAAACTGAAGTTAATGAGAATTGCCGCGATGATTACTTTTGTCAGTACTTGCTTCCCGTGCCACTTACCGAGGTCGAGCATCGTCTCTATTGATATCCAAATAATGCTGAATATAAACATCATATTGAATATGTCTCTGATGACCGTCCAGCCGAGCACTATAGCGCCACCTGCTCCGGTAGCTCCACTTATGAGATTGTAAATATCAAGAGAATATAGAACCGATTTATCAAAAAGAAGTCCGGCGACAGCCAGTACTGCTCCCGCAACCGGCAGAACCACGAGTTCCATGAGAGCATCCAGAGCTTTTGGTACCCAAGTTATCGGGTCAATCGCAGCAATGAGGTTTGACCAAGAAAAACTGCTGCCGGTGCCAGTATTTGATTGAGCCGCAGAGGCTGACGCCCCGGATGAAGTATTTCCGGTTGGACCGCCGGAACCTACGTTAAACTCGTTGCCCGTGCTGGTAAAAGCCGGCGGATTTGTCTGCGCCGTCTGACTATTCGGCGTCTGAATTCCCGTAGCGGACAAACCACTCCCCGCATTGCTTCCGGTTAAACCCGAGCTTTGATTTGTGCCGCCCACGGCACTCGTACCTCCGACGTCAATTGTGGGGCTGGTGAAAGGTGGTGGTTGTTGCGCCGCTGCCGAAAGCGGCGCGATGACTGCCGTCAGGATGAAGAGCGCGGTGATTATTTTTAATGATGAGCTTTTCATTTTATGGAATGATAGTGAATGTCTCCGTGTTGCTGCCGAGTGTTGCGCCGTTCGCGTCGGTGAGTGTCACGGTAAAGTTGAAATTTGTGCCGAGCACGGCGCTTGTGTTCGGCTTTAGCGACAGGTCAATTTCTACCGGCACAGGAAGGTTGTCTACCGACAATGTGCCCGTGTTCAGGAGTGAGCCGTTTTGTTCGAGACTTACCGACTGGCCGTTTACCATTCTGGAAATCGAAGCCGAGCTAAATGTCGAATTTGCCGTTGCGCCGGTCGCCGAAGTCAGTGTGATTGTCGCGGATACCGGCGTCGATATGACCGTGCTTGATGATGTCGGGGAAATCACGAGCGAATAAGTGTTTGTGGTATTGGCGCTCTTGCTCAATATTGGTGAGCCGTTTGACAGAGTTCCAACGAAAGAAACGGTGCCGGTCGGATTGTTGTTTGTTTGAGACGCGTTAGTGATGTTGGTATTCAGGTTGTTTGACGCATTGTTAATGTTTGAATTAAGAGTGTTGACGCTGTCAGCATCGCTTGTACTTGAAGCCGTGACCGTTGCTGAGAGACTCTGTGTGTTGTTGACAGTCTGCGTGCTTCCACCGAGAAGTCCCCCGGCACCAGTCAAGGTTTGGCTCACCATTTCGTTTATCAGAGCGCCCATAATCTGGTTGATATCTTGGGCTACGCCAATTTGGTTGAATTCCGAAGAATATTTTCCGGCAAGGGCGTTTGAAATCGTTTGACCCGGAGTAGTGGTGTGAGAGTGTATGCAAGTTTGCGTCGAGCCTTGGTTTGGGAATGACACGAGGCTAGTATTTACTCCCCAAGAATCGGTCGTGTTTGCTGGCAGAGAACCTACGGCGGTACTATTTACGGCAAATGGGTTTGAAGAGTTTTGCGTGACTGGTTGCGCGGTTATACTTGTATCGATACCAAACGGATTTGATGCGGTTGGAGTTACGCCATTTGAGGGGCCATATGTATCGCAGACTTGATAATCCAAAAATCCGCCGTTTCGATTTACTTGGTTGTTGATATTCGCGATTTGCGTGCTCAACAGATCATTTAGTATTCCGCTCGCTTGGACATAAGCTCCGTATTGATTGTTCGCCGGCACGGTGGAAATATTTATCCAACTTTGCCATGCTTGCTGACTAGCGCCGATGTTTTGAATGTTTTGGTCTATTTGGGTGAGCGTGCATCCGGCGTATTGTTGCTGACTGAAACTTGTGGCTAAAGCGATTCGCACTTGAGTGGCGAAAGGTTGGCAGAGATATTTTCCCAAAGCCGTGCTGTTTAGAAATTCTCCTATTCCTTGATTAGCAGAATTAGAGACGAGGTCGTCTATGTTTGTGACGAACGACGGATTGCCGTTGAAGCCGTTTTGAATCCACGTCACCAGACTATTGGTGATGTTGGCTAGAATCCTCTGCGCCATATCTATAACGAGCGGTTTTACGACGCAGTCGCCGAAAAATGTCCCATAAGCGCTTCCGGCGGTACTAGCTCCGGTAACATCACTTCCCTTAGACTCGTTTGGCACAGCGGTCGCCGAGCTTCCGACAAAAGTTGCGACGAAACCAGCTATAACCCCACCGATTACCGCGGCGCAGTCGGTGGTTTGTGCCTCTACTGGTATCGGATTAGAGTATAAAATCAGGGCGACGAGGGGAAGTGCGCTTGAGAATAAGAGGATTGACGCTAGAGATTTTTTTAAGCGCAAAGACATTGATTTAATTATACATCACTACTGCATAAGGGAATAACCGGCGTCCGTTGGCGAAAATATAATATTATTGGCCGTAAAAATGGCTTTTTCTTGGCCTTGTATCGTCAGTATGGAACTTAAAGTCGTTTGGTATTCCTGCATGGCATTTGCTCCCCCGACCGGGTCGGATGGCAGGTCGCGGGCTTTTTGCAGTTCGTACACGATTTGTGATATTGCGTTTATGAAAGCGATGTCGTTTTCAACAAAAACCCGGGGGACCGGAATAAGCAGCATTTTGGAAATTATTTTTTGATAACGAGCGATGTTTAGGTCGAGTTTCGTGAGTATTGTCTCGTCGTTTGTGGCGGCAAAATCGGAGAATATAGAAAGTTCTTCCTCGGCGCCGGCGGGAAGCGGCGTTGCAAGCGCGGAACCGAAGGCGTTGCCGTAATTTTTAATGTCGCTTGCTGAATATGAATCCTCTGTCCTTATGTCCGATGCTGAATATGTTTTTGCCGAAGAAGAGTCCATGTATGGTTCCGAGAGAAGGTTGTCGGCTATCTGTGTCGCCACATCACTGCTTATATCCACACCGGATTCTTTTGTGTTCACATAAGTTTCCAAAATGTTTTGCGCCAGTTTGTCGGTCGCCGTCGGCGGCGGAAGCGCCGAGCTCGGCGGCTCTACCGGCACGTCGGACGTCGGCGGCGGCACGACGATGCTTGTGTCAGTCGCCACACCTTCCGATTCTAGCTCGGCGCCATAAGCAGCTATCGAAGATTGATTCGCGTCTTGGATTTGTTCGGCGATGAGCGCCGTCGGGGCCGACGGCGCGGCGGTTTTGTTTTTTATTATGAAAACGCCGATGATGAGAGCGGCGGCGATTGCGAGAGCGGCTACGATGCGAGGCATACGGAAAGTATATCAAAAATATCGCTTTGGGGTTATAATTTTTTTGTGAAAAGACTCACCACTATTTTATCGGTGTTATTGTTCTTGTTACCCTGCGCCGCGTTCGCAAACCAGGCGACTTTTTCCTCTTACGCGACGGGAATTTCCGCGAATTATTCTCCAAACCAGCTTTACTTAAACAAGTTTCTAGGCGCGGTTGCGAAAGAAAACAAAAACAACCCGGAGCTTCCGGCGATAGAAAACAAAATTCGTCAGGATTTATCCACCACTACCGATATGGTGTGGCTTTTTATGAAAGACAATCAGGCAAAATTAAAAAGTCCAACAAAAACAACGGCTTCTAACGGTTTTTTTGATGGCATCGCGTTATTTCTTTCTTCCATATTTGAGCCAAAACAGGCTTTGGCAACGGTCGCGACTCTTCCTTTTGGCGGACCGCTCGACAGCGCGGAATATTGTGATTGCAGTGACTCGTGGCTTATTTACATTGGCCCGACATCAAATCCGGCGACATCCGACGAAGTTTTGTCTTATGAAGAAGGAACGCAGGCTTTTGAGTATTACAACATTCCTTTTGCCACGGAACTTCTGGGTGATGATGAACCCGGTGTCCAAGGTTGCTACGAATACATAGGTTACGGCTGCACGGTCATAGGTTCCGAGGGCGAGATCACTCCGATAGTAGGTTCAAATATTTAATTTCTCCGCGAGGTTTTTCCAAAAATCGAGAGAAGCGTCCTCGGCGCGAAGATTTTCAGGAATAGCCAATTTTTCTATTTGGGCGGCGGACAATTGCAAATTACTCGTGAGTTTTTTCCTTTTGTGGGCGAATCCTTTTTTCACCAGCTCGAAAAACTTTTTTTCTTCAGTTTTTGAGGCGAAAGGATTTTTTATATTTGAGATTTTCAGGACGGCGGAATCTACATTGGGAATCGGAAAGAAATTTCCGCGCGAGACCTTCATTACAATCGACGGCTTGCCGAAAATTTTCACCGAAATCGAAAGAATGCTTTCTTTTTTGTTTCGCGCGACTATTCTTTCCGCCGCTTCTTTTTGAAGCATTAAGACCGCGAGTGTCGGTGGATTTTCTCCGCCCAAAAATTTCTCCAGAATCGCGCCGGTGATGTAATAAGGAATGTTAGCAATGAGTTTGTATTTTTTAGGAAGAGATATTTCGTCGAGCGCGTCGCCGGAAATTATTTGCAATCTATTTTCTGAAATTTCTTTCGTGAATTTTTCTTCGAGTAACGAAATTAAAGACAAGTCTTTTTCAATAGCAATGACTTTCGCGCCGGCGGAAAGCAGTTCTTTCGTCAGGGCGCCTTTGCCGGGACCTATCTCGACGACAACTTCATTTTTTTCTATGTCACCGGCGTTCGCGATCATTTGCGACACCCGAGGCGATATCAAGAAATTTTGTCCGAGTGATTTTTTGGTTCTCATATGTCGAAATATATCACTTTTCCTCCGCCTTCGACTTTTTCTTCCTGCTCGATCAAATCTTCCGGCACGTCAAAAAGAAATTCCGACGGCGCGTTCCATTGTCGCGAACCGAAAACCATTCTGGTGGAAGCGTGTGAAAGATATATTTTTTTTCTGGCGCGCGTTATCGCCACGTAAAAAAGCCGTCGTTCTTCTTCTTCGTCCCGACCCTTACTTTTGCCTTCCGTGGACTTGTGCGGAAAAAGGTCTTGTTCGAGTCCGGTAATGAAAACAACGTCGAACTCGAGGCCTTTTGAAGCGTGAACGGTCGAGAGTCTCACTCCTTTCGGGTCTCCATCGAGCGAATCTTGGTCAGTCGCGAGCGCGGCATCCTCCAAAAGTTTCGCTATGCCTTCCGGACACGGCAAACCGTCGTATCTCGCGGCGAAAGCCCCCAATTCTTCGATGTTTTCCATTCTTTCCAACCCTTCGTCGCCCTGATTTTTCAGCATTTCCTTGATACCGCTTTTTTCGAAAACAAACCTCACGACTTTTGATGGCGGAGATTTTTTTATTTCTTCGTCAATGTTTTTCAGCGACGATTTAAATTTATTCCACGAGTCTCTTTGCGAACCGGAAAGTAGATTTTCCTGTTCCGAAAATATTTTCATTATGGAAACTTTGCCTATGCCGCGCGGCGGCAAGTTTATCACCCGTTTTACGTCGGAAAGCGACTCGGGACTTTGCGCCGCGCGGATGTAAGAAATAATATCTTTGACCTCTTTTCTTTCAAAGAATCTGGTGCCGAGAACGATGTGCGGGATTTGTTTTGAGAGAAAAGCTTCTTCCAGGGCGCGCGATTGGAAATTGGCGCGATAAAGGACGGCGATTTCTTCCGAGCTTACGCCGGAAGAAATCGCCTCACGGACTTTTTCTGTAATAAAGTTTGCTTCTTCCGTTTCGTCGTAAGCTTCATAGACGGAAATTTTCTCGCCACTTGAAGCTTTCGTGAACAAAGTTTTGTCGAAGCGGTTCTTGTTTTTCACTATGACGGCGTTCGCGGCGTCGAGAATGGTTTTGCTCGAGCGATAGTTTTCTTCGAGGAGCACTGTCTTGGCACCGGCGAAGTCGCGCTCGAAATTGATTAAGTTCTTTATGTCCGCTCCTCTCCAACTGTAAATCGATTGGTCTACGTCGCCTACAACCATTATGTTTTTCTTTTCGCCCGCCAAAAGTTTCACCAATTCGTATTGAATGGCGTTGGTGTCGTGGTATTCGTCGACTTCTATGTATTCGAATCGTGAAAGATATTTTTTTCTTACAACCTCGTTGCCCCTTAGAAGTTTTACCGCTCGCACGAGCAAGTCGTCGAAGTCCAAAGCGTTTTCTTCGCGAAGTTTTCTTTCGTATTTTTCCCAAATGACGCCGATATTTTTCCCAAACTCGTCTTTTCGGCTTTCAAGGAAGGTTCTCGCGTCCATTCCCGTGTCTTTTTCCCTGGAAATTATTCCGAGTGCCGCTCCGGGCTCGAGACGCTTCGGCATGTCCGGGTCGATTTCTCTCATTGCGTCTCGAATGAGCCGTTTTGAATCGTCTCGGTCGAAAATAACGAAAGTTTTCCTCAATCCCGCGGCTTCGGCGTCGTTTCGCAAGATAAAAGAGCAAAGTCCGTGAAAAGTTCCGATGAAAGGCGCGGCATTTAAGTATCCGGACTTTTCTTTGAGGATTTTTAACACCCGTTCGCGCATTTCCGTTGCCGCTTTGTTTGTGAACGTTACGGCGAGGATTTTTTCCGGTAGGACATTCTTTTTTTTGATGAGATAAGCGATTCTTTCCGTAATTACGCGAGTTTTTCCCGCTCCGGCGCCGGCAATGACCAAAAGTGGCCCTTCAGTGTATTCGACAGCCTCCTTTTGTTTATCGCTTAAGTTTTCCACCTGTTAAATATATCAGAAAACCCAAAAAAGCCATAATTTCCAAGGTTTTTTGGACACATTTTCGGTTTGTGGATACTAGGTGGATAGTTTGATTGACTAAAAATCTCATATGACTATACTCATTAATACCCTGTAAAGGTTGAGATTCAGTAAATGGCTCTATGGAGCCGTTATACAGCAAATACCGCAATAGTGGCTAAAAATAAGGCTTATATCTATTCTCTCTCGTGATTCTTTCCCCGCATCTTCTAAAAACGGTTCGGGAAAGATGAAAAAGCTTTGGTCGGCCGGCGTCGTATCCGGTTTTGTATTTTTTTCTACCCTAACCGTCCCAGTCGTCGCCAACGCTGGGATTCTTTCATTTATTTTTGGAAATACCGTAGAGGCTGCCGGCACATCTCTTTCTGGTTCGGACCCTTCCGCTGCCGGCACTCTCCCTATACCAGCCGCAAACTCCAACCCAAACCCGACTTCCGGAGACCAGTTGGCAGTGAATGACGGAGCCCTTGTCGCCGCGAGCGGCGTCTCGGGCACAGCCTCGGATATTCAGTCAGATGTTCAGACCACAACAATTAGTCTCTATGTCGTACGTGAGGGCGACTCCCTTTCCCAAATCGCGAAAATGTTCGGCGTCTCGGTCAACACCATCATTTGGGCGAACGACATCACAGGCCCCATAAATCCGGGAGATAAACTCGTCATCTTACCGATAACCGGAGTTCAATACACGGTCAAAAAGGGCGACACGGTCGAGAATATAGCCAAGAAGTTTGGTAGCGACGCCGGAGACATAGCTTCTTTCAACGGCGTCACGGATTCCACCATATCCGTAGGAGAAACAATTGTCATTCCGAACGGCGAACTCAACTCCACCGAGCCGACGATTCTGCGCCAGGGAAAAATTACGAATGCCAATCTTCCGCCGGAACCGGCGCACAACACCAATGGTCCCGATTACGACAGTTATTATTCAATGCCGATAAAAATCGCCACAGCATGTCTTTCGCAAGGTCTTCACGGATATAACGCCGTCGATATCGCCGCTCCGCGCGGCACGCCTATATACGCCGTAGCCGCCGGCGAGGTCATCGTGGCGAAAAACAACGGCGGTTGGAACGGTGGCTATGGAAATTACGTCGTCGTTTCTCACGACAACGGCACACAGACTCTGTATGCCCACATGACCAAAGTTCTCGCTAGCCAAGGCGAAGAAGTATCGCAAGGCGAGGAAATTGGTCTAGTCGGAATGACGGGAGAGGCCACCGGTCCGCATCTCCACATTGAAGTCCGCGGCGCTCACAACCCATTCCTGTCAGAATATCCGAGCTGTTATTAGGAAGTAAAAAAAGTGTTTTTAGGTCGGTATTGAATCGCTTCGTAGATATGCTCGGGAGCGATTTTTTCTTTGCCTTCCAAGTCTGCTATTGTCCGAGCGAGTTTTACAATGCGATGAAAAGTTCTCGGCGAAAAATTGTGAACTTGCGCCGATTGGATTAAGGCTTTTTCCGCTTCGCTTCCCTTTTCCAAAACATCTTTGACATCCCTCGCGTTCATTTCGCTATTTTTGCTGATTTTTCTTGGATGATTTTTGAAACGAAACATTTGCTGTCTTCTCGCCTGGACGATTTTTTCTCTCATGGCTTTGGTTTCAAATTGTCCGATTCGTTTTTTCAAAAGTCCTTCGTGTCGGACAGGCAAAACTTCTATCCACATATCAATTCGGTCGACTATTGGGCCGGACAATTTCTTTTCGTATTTTGAAAGTTGAGACGCGGTGCATATACAACGCTTGCCTTTGACGTTTCTCATGCCGCAGGGGCACGGATTCATTGCCGCGATGAGCGTGAAGTCCGCCGGAAAACGCGCCGAACCTTTGGCCCTTGAAATTGCCAAAGATTTTTCTTCGAGTGGCTCGCGAAGCGACTCGACTACACGTCTGTCGAACTCCGGAAACTCGTCGAGAAACAAAACTCCCTTGTGAGCCAGAGTCATTTCTCCCGGATGAGGAATACTTCCTCCGCCTCCGACAAGTGCCGCGTATGAAGAAGTGTGATGCGGCGCGCGAAACGGCGGCGCGGACAAATAATCGCCGTGGAGTGTGCCGGCAATCGAGTGAATTGACGTTGCTTCTATCGCGTCTTCAAAAGAAAGCGCCGGCAAAACGGACACGCAAGCTTTGGCTAGCATCGTTTTTCCTGTTCCCGGCGGTCCATAAAAGGCAATGTGATGTCCGCCGGCGCAGGCGATTTCCAATCCCCTTTTTGCCGTTGTTTGCCCCTCGATGTCGTCGAAGTCAGGCGAAAAATCTTCGAGCGCCGGAGCGTATGGAATATGTTTCGCTGTTTTTATTTCCTCACCGCCGATTTCTTCGCGAAGTTTAGAGTCCAGATGTCCGGCAAGTTCCCTCAGATTTTTCACGCCGAAGATTTTTATGTTCGGCACGATTGCCGCTTCGCCGACATTTTCAATCGGCACGAAAATTTCCTTGAAACCTTTCTTTTTGGCGAAATCGACCAGCGGCAAGACTCCGCCGATGGGCCGAATACTTCCGTCGAGAGCGAGTTCCCCGAGGAACATTTTGTCTTTTGGGTCAAAGTCAATAAGTTCTTTCGAAAGTAAATACCCAAGCGCCACGCCGACGTCAAAGCTCGCGCCCTCTTTTCTCATATCGGCGGGCGCGAGCGACACGACTATTTTGTGGTTGTCGCTTTTAGGACTCGCGAAGCCGGAATTTTTTATCGCCGCCACCACTCGGTCACGCGCCTCGTCTACGGCTTTATCGCCTAGACCGACGATGGAAAAAGAAAAAAGACCGCGCGAAATGTCGGTCTCGATATCTATGATATGGGGTTCAAGGATTAAATTTTGGGCGCTGTGAACTTTTGAAAATGACATTTGAATTTATTTTTCCGCCGAAACCTAAATTCTATTTCCTCTATTGCTGGATTTTCATGTTTTTATGGGCTATGCAGGTCCGGGCCGCCGGGTTGGCTTCGAGGCGGCCGACTTCTATCGGCTCGCCGGAAACTTCGCATATGCCGTAAACTCCCCTTTTTATGTTTTCCAGGGCGTGAAGAATTTCATTGTACTCGATTTGAAGTTGTTTGAGCACAGCGTCGTTTGATTCGTAATTTTCTATGTTGTCGGCCTTGTCCGCGTCGTCACTCGCCAATACATCCACGTCGGTCGCTCTGGATTCCCATTCACCGGCCGCGTTTTCTTTGTGACCCACCGTTTTCAGTTCCGTCTCAAGCCGCCTCAACTCCTTTTTTAGAATTTTTTTGAAGCGACCGACATTTATGTCTTCGCGCTTCTGTTTTTTTGAAAATAAGTTTTTGAATTTCCTCAGCATGAAAGGATTATATATTATCTCGTGGTGTTTGTCGTATTTAGGTCTGTGATTATCATGGCCATGGTCGCTTCATCCGTGGTTATGACAAGTTTTGTGGTGCCCACGAAAGCGTAAAGCAACAGAGGACTACTCGAAGCATCAAGAATTTCCCTGATGCCTTGGTTTTCTATGGTCGTGTCGCTAAATGTTTCCGGCGAAAGCGCCACGAGTGGCTCGCTTTGGTGTTCGATTTCTATGAACCCGCCAAAATCCTGACGCATAGTCTTTTCCCACGAGAGCATTCCGGCGAAAGCGTTCTCAAAAGAAGACACGCCCAAGATGATGAAAGGATGGTTCGGGACGGAAATGGAACTACCCAGCATGTATGTGCCGTCAAGCGACAATGCGATCTGTGTCGGCACCGTTATGCCTATGGACGAGAAGAAATCCGTCGATGTGGCGATGGCCGTGCCGTTCGCCCCTGTCGGTACGAGGTTGATTATGGAACCTATGGGCACGGAATTGTTGTTGTTTATTTCCGCGTTTAGGGAAACAATCGGATTTTTCGGGTCTATGGGAAAAATCTCCGTGTTCGTGGATTGAATAAACGAGGTTGTGGCACTTTGTCCGGCCTCGGAAATGGTTTGCGAACCCACCATCCAGAAATAGTACGTTCCTCCGGCCACGACGAGAGCGATTAATATAAGAATTATCGACGGCAAGAAAAAAGCTTTTGATTTCTTTTTTTCATAAGCCGCAGGTGTTTGCTGCCTTCTTTTGTTTTCCGCCACGGCTATATCAATGACCGATGTGTGACCTTTTTGCACGGCTTCCTCGGCATCGCTTCTGTAGGTGCGGATAGACCTTACGTCGTTTTGCATAGTTTCCGGAGCAGTCTTTTTCGGCGGCGTGAAACTCGCGTAATTCTTCGGAGCGAGATTTTCTGTGATTATCGGCTCTGGCGCTGGCGGTGGGACAACCTTTGGTTCAGGTGTTATTACAGGTTGTGTTGCTGGCGTCTGCGGGACCGCGGGCGCGGGAGTTTTTATTGGTTCTGGTCTATATGAAGGCGTTTCACCTTGACCCATAATCTCCACGCCCTCGGCCATCATTTCATTTGCTTCCGCCGCCGTGAATTGTTCCTGCGAAGTATTGTTTTCGTTGTTATTGTCGTTTTCGTCCATATTCAAAGTGTAAGGCGAAAAACCAAAAGGTCAAAGCTTGCACTATTTTATTTTCTTCGGCCGGATGATATGAGATATTTTCTGGGATTTTCGTCGAGGTCGAGAAAATCGTTCACGGCTTCTTTGAGTTTGGCCGAACCTGATTTGCCGAAAGTTACGGCTTCCACTTGGCAACCGTGAGTGTTCTGTAAATATTCTACGAGAGGCACGAAATCGCCGTCGCCCGTGACCAAAATTACCGCGTCTAGTTTCGGCGCCATTTTTACCGCGTCCATGGCGAGTCCTACGTCCCAGTCGGCCTTTTTGGCACCGCTGGAAAATATTTGCAGGTCTTTGGTTTTGGTTTCGATGCCGACTTTGGTCAAAGCCTCGAAGAAATTCTGTTCGTCGCCGGATTCCGTCGAGATAACATAAGCGATAGCGCGAATGAGCGAGCGCTCACCGAGAGCGTCTTTGACTACCGCGCCGAAATTAACGCGCGAGTGGTATAGATTTTTCGCAGAATGGTATAGATTTTGCGCGTCGATAAAAATCCCGACGCGCTGGGAAGAGTGTTTGATTGCTGACATAAAAATAAACTAAATAAAATTATTAAAAATGATTCCGAAAAGAACAAAAGACGGACACCGACAAAGTATAAAACAAAACTACTTTTTAAGCTCGAGTTTCTTCACTATCTCGCTGTAATGCTTGGGATACTTTTTCGCCAAATATTTCAAATGTTTCTGGCGGTTGGCCACCATGGAAAGCAGTCCGCGTCGCGAGTGAATGTCTTTTTTATGGTCCTTCAAATGCGAGGCAAGTTCCTCGATTCTACGGGTCAAAATGGCGATTTGGACTTCAGGCGAGCCAGTATCGCCCGTGTGGCGAGCGGCTTCCTTTATGACCTTGGTTTTCTTTGTTTTCGAAATCATTGCCAAATGAGCGTAGCATACATAACTAAAAAACGCAAGTATGATATAATATTGTGCGACATGAAACTATCCGAACTTAAAAGACGATTTCTGGAATATACCGAAATAGAAAAAGGTCGGTCGCTCAAGACCATCGAAAATTACGACCGATATCTCACGCGGTTTTTCGGATTTTTGAAGAGCGAGGATCCGGCGAAAATCACGGATGAGGCCGTCCGTGATTTTCGCCTCTTTCTCAACCGTCAGAAAGCCGGCAACCTGCGAGCCACCGGCGAGACACTCAAAAAGAAAACCCAAAATTATTATTTGATAGCCCTGCGCTCGTTTCTGAAATATTTGGCCAGACAAAACATCACCTCCCTTCCTTCCGACCGCATTGAGCTTGCTAAAGTTTCCGACAGGCAGATCGATTTCATCACGTCAGAAGAGCTTCGTCGGCTTCTCGACGCTCCGAACGGCTCCGATATGAAGTCTCTCCGCGACAAAGCCATCCTCGAGCTATTTTTTTCCACCGGACTGCGCGTTGCCGAGCTCTGTTCCCTCACCAGAGACATCGATTTTACCCGAGACGAGTTTTCTATTAGAGGAAAGGGTGAAAAAGTCCGCGTGGTCTTCCTTTCCGACGACGCGAAAAAGGCCGTTAAAGCTTATTTGGCGAAACGAGACGATGTCGATGACGCTTTGTTCGTGAAAATCGCGACGGAGAAAAAATTCAAAGGCGAATCGATGCCTCTTTCCCGTCGCAGTGTCGAGCGCATCGTGAAATATTACGCGACCAAAGCCGGTATCGTTTCCAAAAAAGTCACGCCCCATGTTATCCGCCATTCTTTCGCCACGGATTTGCTCAGTAACGGCGCCGATATTAGAAGCGTCCAGACCCTCCTTGGCCATTCGAGCATTACGACGACGCAGATTTATACCCATGTCACCGACAAACATCTGCGCGACGTCCACAAAAAATTTCACAACAAAAAATCATAAAACCCGTCTCGGCTTGACTCCCCCACGAGCCAGCGTAGTATGGGTTTCGGAAGGAGAACCTAAAAAATGACTACTCGTATAAGCGAGGGCACGAATACGGAAGAATCCTTTTCTAACATTGAGAACCGGTATCGCAAATGGGGATGCGACGTGACGCGTAGGCATCCGATAGAGTATCGCCTGACCGGCGAGGCAACCGCCCACTGCGATATTTCCATAGGCAAGATACGCGCGCGGCTCATAATGCTTCGTGAGGGGGATTTTCTTTCTTTTCGAACTCATCGCCTGTAAACGTCCCGCATACGGTTGCGGGCGTTTCCATTTGCCCGCCTCGACTCGCACTCGCTCGTCGACGCGAGGCGGGCTACAATATATCCGTGAAAATAATCTCTTGGAACGTCAACGGCTTGAGAGCCAATATCACCAAAGGCGGTTTTGACTGGCTTGTATCGGAAAATGCCGATATTTTTTGCGTCCAAGAGACAAAAGCTCATCCCGACCAGCTTCCAGAGAATGTTTTAAGGCCGCCGGGATATTTTTCGTATTTTGACCACTCGAAACTGCGCAAAGGCTACAGTGGTGTGGCCATTTGGACCAAGAAAGAGCCGGTGAAGGTTGAATACGGCTTTGGAGTTCATAAACTAGACCAAGAAGGCAGACAGATCACCCTTCTTTTTGAAGAAAAAGGCCTGCCTGCCGGCGAGGCAGGCAAAAAACTGGCTTTTATAAACACATACTTTCCAAATGGAGGCGGTGGACCGGACAGGTTGAAATACAAATTAGAATATTACGATCAATTTTTGAAATACATAGAAAAACTTCGCAAAAAAGGCTATGGAATTATTTTTTGCGGAGATGTAAACACCGCGCACACCGAGATCGACCTGGCTCGGCCGAAAGAAAATGCAGAGAACACCGGATTTCTTCCCATCGAACGCGCGTGGATAGATAAAGTTATCGCCAAAGGCTATGTTGACATATTTCGGCAACTCAATCCGAATAAAAAAGAAGCTTACACGTACTGGGATATGAAAACTTTCGCGCGCGAAAGAAATGTCGGCTGGCGCATAGATTATTTTTTCGTTTCTTCCGATTTAGTTTCGAAAGTGAAATCCGCCAAGATTTTAGACGGAGTTTTCGGTTCCGACCACTGTCCTATTTTTCTCCAAATATCCTGATTTTACAAGCATTTAACAGGTTATCCACATTATGTCCTTTACAAATGATTATAAAGGACATAGGATTCTATCGGGTGTCTTATTGATTTCCTCTAGAAATCAAGGGCACGATTTGTTCGTTTCAGCTCCCATTTTTACCGTGAAAAACCTCGAAGAGAGGCCAAGTCGGCCTCTTGCAAAGCGGCACATAATTTTTTTATCGCGGCCACCTCTTCGGAGGCTTGGCGCGGCCTCACTCTGGGTTTTCTCACGAAGAAACCGCTCGCGAACCGCTGAGCGGTTTTCTAATTCCCTATTTCACCCCGTGCTTGCCTCTTATTTTCGCGATCTCCACTTCCTCGATGTTTTCTTTTTTCTCTTTGGCTATCATTCCCAATTTCTTCAATTCCATTTCCGGCAGTTCCAAAAGTTTCACGGCTCTTTTTTCGAGATATTCCGCCGTGTTTTTCTTCGGGTCGTCTAGCACTTCCTCCAAAAGCGCCGCCAGAACGAATCCAATCGACGGTCCAGGCGTTATCTTCCCCACTTCCATGATTTTCTTTCCATCTATTTTGAGCATTGATACCGAAATCGGGTCTCTCATCGCTTCGTCAATCATCGAACGGTACTTGCGCAAACGATAAGGGCTTTCTTTCGGCCTGCCCGTACCTATCCTGTCGGCGATGCGGACATCCATAAGTTCCCAGATGTGCTCTTTGCCGACATTTGCCACCATTCTGCGCACCGCTGAGAGCGTGATTTCCTCCGTGTCGGAGAAAAACATATGCCAGCGGACAAGTTTCGTCACGGTATCCACCATTTTCGTTGGGAATTTCATTCTTTCCATTATCACTTTAGTCATTCTCGCACCGACCACATCGTGTCCGTAAAAAGTCCACTGCTTCGTCTTCTCTCCCCAACGTCTCGTGCGCGGTTTTCCTATGTCGTGGAAAAGCGCTGCGAGTCGTATTTCGAGAGAAAAGTTTTTCTTTGCCGCATGTTCGAGCGTGCGCATGATATGTTCGAAAACATCAAAGCTGTGGGCGGCATTTTGCTCCATTCCTGCGCCTTCGAGTAGTTCCGGCAAAATAATTTCCAAAATACCGCTGACTTTTAGCGTTTCAAAAGCCGGCAAAGGATGCGGAGACATAATTATTTTTACGAATTCGTCGCGCACGCGCTCGGCGGAAATATTTTTGAGCAGATTTCTGTGCTTATACAGAGCCATAAAAGTCTCGTTTTCAATCGAGAACTCAAGTTCCGCCGAGAGACGCACGGCGCGAAGTATTCGCAAAGCATCTTCGGAAAATCTTTCGTCCGGATTCCCCACCGCCCTGATAATCCCTTGTTTCAAATCTTTCAGTCCGCCGAAAAGGTCCACTATCTCCGTCGCCCACTCATTGCCTTTTTCTTCCACAAGCGAAAGCGCCAAAGCATTGACCGTAAAATCTCTGCGCGCCAAATCATCGTCCAATTTTTTGCTCCACTTTACGCTGTCCGGTCGGCGGTTGTCGCTGTATCTGCTTTCCGTCCTATAAGGAGTAATTTGAATGACCTTTAGAGATTCGTCGTCCGTCTCGGACACGACGCCGACCGTGCCGAAATCGTTCGTGTAAAAAGTATTTTGAAAACAGGACATTATTTCTTCCGGCGTGGCGTTGGTCGTGATGTCCCAATCCGCCGGCTTTCGTCCGAGAAACAAGTCGCGCACGCAGCCGCCGACGAGGTATGCTTCAAAACCGGCGTCTTTCAATCGTTTGGTCGCCTTTGCCACTTCGTCCGGTATCGGAAAAAAAAGTCTCATTGGCTTATCATAATTCATTTATCGACACTGCGAAACATTGGAGAAACGGCTTGCTTGGATTATGATGAGCTTGCGCGCCCGTAGTGAAATGGATATCACACCGGTCTTCGGAACCGATATTGGGGGTTCAAGTCCCTCCGGGCGCACAAATAGGATTTGGAGTTTTTGGTTATTTCGTTTAGAATTGCTTTCACGCGGGTATCGTTTAGTGGTAGGACACGTCCTTGCCAAGGATGAGGTGGGAGTTCGATTCTCCCTACCCGCACCCTCTGAAAATCGGCGGATTTTCCGAATCACCGTCTGTTTATATTTCTGTGGATAACATTGTGGATTAGGTGTAAAAGACATCACATTATCAAGGACATTTGTCCTATAATTACGGAGAAATATAGAGAAATAGTTTCAATTGAAACACTTTTCACGTGAAACATACAAAATGAAAGTATTTACCTCTGAAACACAGAAAATAGGTGAAATCGGCGAGGAAATTGCCTGTAAATACTTGATAAATAAGGGTTTCACGGTAATCGAAAGGAATTTCACTAGAAAAGCCGGAGAAATCGATATTGTCGCCAGAAAAGGCAATGAAATTCACTTTTTTGAGGTAAAAAGTGTTTCACGTGAAACAACGGATATTCAGGTTTCACATGAAACCTTTAGACCGGAGGAAAATATGACTTACTCCAAAATGAAAAAGCTTTCGCGCGTAACGCAAATATATTTCGCCCAAAGGCCTGATTTTCGGGATATGGATTTCTTTTGGAACATTTTGGCCATTGAACTAGACCAAAATACGAGAAAAGCCCGAGTAAGAATGATAGAAAAAGTAAATATTACCGAGTAGCCCGCCGCCGCGGAAGCTTCGGCGGGGCGAGTGTGCTAGTATGATGTTTCACGGGGCGTAGTATAGAGGTAGTATTCATGATTTGGGATCATGCGGCCCGGGTTCGATTCCCGGCGCCCCGAAAAATGCTAAAGGACACGAAAAAATTCCAAAAAACGGTCGAAAATTTCGTCTGCGAGAATTGCGGAAGGGAAGTCGTCGGTAATGGTTACACAAATCATTGTCCGCATTGCCTCTGGTCGAAACATGTCGACAAAAATCCTGGTGATCGGGCGGAAAAGTGCGGAGGAATGATGAAACCGATCTCGGTAATCAAAACGAAAGGGGATTTTTCCATAATTCAGCAGTGCGTGAAATGCGGATTCGAGAAAAAAAATAAATTATCCGCCGAAGACGATTTCGACGAAGTCGTGCGGCTCTCAAAAGGGGAGAGCGAGTGAGATTTTTGATGTCTTGTGGTAAAGTGTTTTTGCTCAAGCGGGCCTGCCCGCCGAAGCGATAGCGTAGGCGGGATTAGTTAAATGGTATAACAACAGTTTTCCAAACTGTGGTCGGGAGTTCGATTCTCCCATCCCGCAAAATAACGAGCGCAGCGAATATATTTTGCGAGGATAGGAAGCATATTATGCTTCCGTGGGAGATATCGAAGCCCGATTGAGATTTTTTAGAATGTTCACGAATAAAAAATCCAATTGGGATACTGGTCGTGTAACGACCGATTCTCCCATCCCGCATCATTTTGATAGGTTACGGTCTGAAAGCGAAAGCCATCAGGACGATGGTCAGGGCGTTGAGAACCACCAAAGTTATTACCATTTGCGATTTTGACGGAAGGGGATTCCACAAAATATAGACCGTATAAATTATCGCGACGATTGCCGCGCCGATGAAATTTCCTTTTATCATATGGTAAGTGTACTCCTTTATAAATTATTCGCTCGAAAGATATGCAGGTGTATAATTTCGATATGAAACACAGAACATATAATGAAGCTCCGGCGGTAATGGCACTTTTTGCGAACACGAAACTTTCTTGGTTCTGGCTTGTCGTCAGGCTCTATGTCGGCTATCAGTGGGTGACTGCGGCGTGGGAAAAAGTCACAAGCGTCGCGTGGACGGGAAGTGCGGCAGGCACGGCGCTCACGGGATTTGTAAACGGTGCACTCGGCAAAGCGGCAGGGGATCATCCCGACGTACAGAGTTGGTATGCACTTTTTCTCAAATCAACAATACTGACGCATCCGGTCGTCTGGTCGTACGTCGTCTCCTACGGCGAACTCCTCGTCGGCATCGCTCTCATCATCGGCGCTTTTACCGGCATCGCGGCATTCTTCGGACTCTTTATGAATCTCAACTATCTCCTCGCCGGTACGGTAAGCGTCAATCCGATACTTTTCACTCTGGCTATCGGTCTCATCCTCGCCTGGCGCGTCGCTGGCTACCTCGGCGTCGATTATTGGCTTCTCCCCGCGTGCGGCACTCCATGGCAACCAGGGGATTTGTTTGAGCATGGGAAGAAATAGGTTTTAGTTCAATAATAGAAATTATGAATAATATACCTGAACGCAATTATAAAAATGATATGGCGCGTGCTGGTTATAATCTAATGAAAGGGACAGTTGAGATGTTGAAGAAACAGGGTCGCGAAGGTGAGACTGAAGATTACGTAAAAAATCAGATTGAAGTTACGGATAAAATTGAACGAGAAGCGGAACAAAATATAAAAAAATTAGTTACAGAATATAAGAAGAGAAGTTTCTTGAAAATAGGTAAATGGGTAATCGTTATCATACTCAGTCTTATAGCCTTGTACTGGGGAATATGGACAGCCATCGGAGTTTTTATTTTCGGACTAATAGTAGTTTTGGTTTTATCATAAGATATGCCAACAAAATTTCCGAAATTTAACGATACTTTTCCACCAAAGTGGTCGATGTTTTTTCATGTCGGTACAGAATGGCTTCAAACTTTTTTAATTTTGAAAGATGAAAGAGAAAAGAAAGGGTCGAGACTTATTTCTTTTTGGGTCTATCCACACGCCTTGTATTTTTCCATGGAACTTTTTACAAAATCTCTTGCTGCACATAAAAATTTAAAATTTGACGCAAAAAAAGAAGGATTAGGTCATAGTGTCACTAAGATAATTTCATTCTATGAAAACAAGATTTCGGTATTTGCCGAAATAGCACAGAATAAAAGACTGTTTGAGCTTATCAGGGAGTATGAAAACACTCTTGATACTCGTTTTGGTGAGACTGCTGTACAAATGGATCGGTTCGATACAGATTTGATGCTAGAGACAGTTTATAAATTAAAGAAAGAAATTTGTAATCAGACAGGTCTAGAATAACAGCAAGATATTATGAGATATTGTTCTGTGTGTAACAAAGAAAAAGAAAACTCATACTGTGAATCTTGTAAAAAAGACACGGGTAATCGTTTTGTAATGAATGTTTCAGTAGGAGTCTATAAGACTAGGTTACATTCAATTAGTATGACGCATAAACGTCCTGGCATTAAAGATTTTTTGAAAAGAGTTTATACAGGTTGGAAAATTAGTGGGGATTTAATTAAACACCCGGATGGAGTAACGGTAGATCGTGTTATAGATAAAGAAAACAACCGATACGATGAGGTTGTGAAAGATAATAATACCAGCGAGATAGTGCGTGAAATTCACGAGCCACTTGATAAACACATACCAAGCGCACAAAAGAAGAAAATTAAGTAGATTTTAAACCCCCACAAGTTCCGTCTCACCAGTCGGACTAATTGCCACATAGTTGCTCGGATTGTCGCAGAAAGAGCCGGAGTTGATGAAGAGAATGCCGTTTTTGGTTTCCATATGAGGAATATGCGTATGCGAGCAGATGACAACATCCGCGCCGTCGCTTGCTCCTCGCTTGAGCGCCAGGCGCTCCTGTCTGCGCGGCACGCGCAAGACTTTCTTCATAATCATTTTCACCATCACGGGACCTTTTTGCTTTTTCCGGCTCAATTTTTGTATCAAATAATATAATTTGCCGAACATATTGCTAGTCATAGGGAAGTGTTTGACGAAAAGGTCGAATTCGTCGCCGTGAAGACAGAGAAATCTGTTTTTGCCGAGCGTGAAAGCGTATTCATCCACTATTTTCACGCCGAAATCCTCCGCGAATAAGTCGAGCTTTCTGCCGTGATTGCCGCCAACGAGGAGGACGGTGTTTTTTTGAGCTATTTTGCGCAGGGTTTCGAGGATTTCCCAGTCTTTGTCGGTCAATTTCTCTATGTCGTTGCTGTCGAAGAGGTCGCCGTTTATAACGAGGGTGTGGAGGCGGCTATTTTTTAGAACGCCGAGGATTTTGTCTCTGCGGCAGACGCGCGAGCCGAGATGCAGATCGCTCATTACCAATGTGTGGCAGTCGGTCATAGGCAATTATTGTAACAAAAAGCCGCAGATAAGATATTTTCTCGTTTGTGCGCTTCGCTCCGACTTACGCTCTCGAAAATACCTTATCTGCGGCTTATTTGTTCTATTTAACCGCGTCTTTGAGGGCCTTTGCGGCGCGGAACTTCGGAACTTTCATAGCCGGAACGGAAATGGCTTCTCCCGTGCGGGGATTGCGTGCCATTCTGGCCTTGCGGGTCTTAACAGAGAAAATACCGAGGCCGGCAACCGATACTTCGCCACCTTTCTTGAGCTCGGCGACGATTGAATCGAAAACCTTGTCTACGACCTGCTCCGCCTGAACTTTGGTCGTATTGAGGACGCCGTGAACGGCATCAACGATAGCTGCTTTGTTCATAAATAATTGAAAATTAACTAATAACTAATAACCAGTGACTGCGGATAAGTATATACCTAGCCATTTTATCGCGCAAACTCGACAATTCTCGACTCTCTGATGATGTGAACTTTGATTTCTCCCGGATATTTCAGGTCTTGTTCTATTTTGAGGGCGATATTTCTAGCCATATCTTTGGCTTCGATGTCGGTAATCTCGTCCGGCTTCACGAATATGCGGATTTCACGGCCGGCTTGGAGGGCGTAAGCCTTCTCGACACCCTTAAATCCGGTGGCGATGGCCTCGAGGTCGCTTAGACGCTTGATGTAGTTCTCGACCGAGTCGCGGCGAGCGCCGGGGCGGCTGCCGGATATGATGTCTGCCACCTGAACGATAATAGATTCCGGCGTTTCGAAAGGATATTCCTCGTGATGGGATTGCATTGCCTTTATAACAGCCTCATCTGTGCCGAATTTTTGCAAAATTCGGCGGCCGATCTCGACGTGCGTGCCTTGAACTTCGTGGTCGAGAGCTTTTCCGATGTCGTGGACCAGGGCGCCGGCTTTGGCGATGGAAACATTGGCTCCGAGCTCCTCGGCAATCATTCCGGCGATGTGAGTCATCTCAATCGAGTGCTGGAGAACATTTTGACCGTAGCTCGTGCGGAAATAAAGACGGCCGAGAATAGAAATGACGCGCGGGTCGAGATTGAGGACACCTGTTTCAAATGTCGCTTGCTCGCCTTTTTCTTTGATGATTTTATTTATTTCTTCTTTTGATTCTTCGACGAGTTTTTCTATTTTCGCCGGCTGAATTCTGCCGTCGACAATGAGTTTCTCAAGCGCCACTTTGGCAACGGCGCGGCGGATAGGATCGAAAGAGGAGATGGTGATAGCGCCAGGTGTGTCGTCGACGATGACTTCGACGCCGGTCATGCGCTCAAAAGCCTTGATATTTCGGCCTTCTTTGCCGATAATCTTGCCTTTTACTTCGTCGGACGGAATGGAGACGGCACTAGAAAAAATATCGGAGGCAACGGAAGATGCGAGGCGTTGAATGGCCGTCGCCAAGATGTCTTTGGCCCGATTTTCGAATTTTTCTTTGCCGCCCTGTTCGAGTTTGGCGAACCTGACCGCCAAATCCTCCTCGTATTTGCGCTCGGTGGCTTTGACTAATTCTTCTTTTGCTTCACTTTCGCTCATCCGCGCTGTTTTTTCCAAAGCGGCGGCGCGTTCTGTCAGAAGAATCGCCGTTTTCTCTTCCATTTCGGTGAGTTTCACCGCTTTGGTCTTCAGATTCTCAGCCTCGGCATCGATGTCCGTCTGGCGTTTGTCCAAACCGTCCTCGCGCTTGATGAGGCGCTCTTCGGTCGCCTGAATTTTCTCTTCTTTTTCTTTGGTTTCGCGGCGGGACTCCGAAATCATATCCGCCGCTTTATGTTCGGCCTCGAGAATAATCTTTTTAGCCGCGCCTTCGGCGGTGATTTTGGCTTCTTTTAGTTCAAGCTCTATGGAGCGCTTCTTTCCAAGGGCGATAATGAAGCGCAAGTAATAACCAATCGCGATGCCGAGGACGCCCGCGGCGCTCGCAATCAAACTGACTTCTTTTAATGACATTTGTTAAGGCGATTTCGCCCCTACCGTGCTTTTTGCTTCAGTATACGAACAGAATTTTGGAATTTATACGCTCATTGAATTTGAAAGCTATAAAGTAAAAGTGAAATCGAAAAATTAAATTGAGTAACAGCCGTATTCTATTTCTGTCCAAGGATTTTGTCAATGATGCCGTATTTTTTGGCCTCGTCGGAAGACATAAAGAAGTCTCTTTCCACGTCGCGCTCGATTTCGGCTAGAGGTTTGCCGCAATTTTCGGCGAGCATCTTGTTCAAGCGGTCCTTTGTTTTCAAAATATGTTTGGCGGTGATGGCGATGTCGGTGGCTTGGCCTTCGACGCCGCCGAGCGGCTGGTGGATCATGACTTCGGCGTTGGGGAGTGCGTAACGTTTGCCTTTTTTGCCGGCGGATAAAATCATCGCGGCGCCAGAAGCGGCAATGCCGACGCAGACGGTCGAAACATCGTTTCCTATGTGATTCATCGTGTCGATGATGGCCAAAGTCGAGGTGACGGAGCCGCCGGGGGAGTTTACATAAAGAGAAATATCTTTTTTCGGATTTTCCGATTGGAGGAAAAGAAGCTGGGCGATGACGATGTTCGCCGTATTGTCGTCGATAGGGCCGCCCAAGAAAATAATGTTGTCCTTGAGGAGGCGCGAGTAAATATCGTAGGCGCGTTCGCCCATATTTGTTTTCTCTATAACCGTGGGAATTAAGATTGACATAAAAAGACTATATAATACTCCATATGAAACTGCAAAGATTTTTCGTCAGAAACAAAGCCAAAGTCGGCGCCGACCTCGTCGTCGCCGATCCGGCCCTGTCGCACCAGCTCGGAAAAGTTTTCAGGATGGGAGCGGGGGAGCGGGTGATACTTTTCGACGGGGACGGATTTGAATATGTTTCCACACTCGCGTCTCTTAGGAAGGACGGCGCCGTCTTTCACGTGGAAGAAAGCTCGCCGTCGATCGCCGCGCCGAGCGTCGCTTTGCACATCTATCCGGCGCTTATAAAAAAAGACAAACTTGAATGGGTTTTGCAAAAAGCCACCGAGCTCGGCGCGGCAAGTTTTCATCCAATCGTCGCGGAGCGAAGTGAGAAACTCGGTTTTGATTTGAAACGCGAGGAAAAAATAGTAAAAGAAGCCGCGGAGCAATCGGGGTGGGGAAGAGTGCCGGAAATTTTTGAGCCAGAAAAATTGGAACTAGCGCTAGAGCAGGCAGAAAATCCTGTGGTTCTAGAAGGAAGCGCAAAACATTTTTCTGGAGGCCACTCGGGAACTTCCGCGCGAGAGTTTTTGGAGCGCGTAGTCGGAGCGAAGCGCACAAGCGAGAAAAACTCTCGCGCGGAAGTTCCCTCGGCGCAAAATGTTTTGCGCGCCATTTCTATTTTCATCGGCCCCGAAGGCGGATGGAGCAAAGAAGAAAAAGAATATTTTTCGGCGCGCAGAATTCCGTCTGTGTCGCTCGGCGAGCAAACTCTGCGCGCCGAAACGGCGTCGGTTGCGGCAGCAGCTTTACTTTTGTCCCTCTAGAAATTCGAAGACCGCTTGGTTTTGGAAAATGTGTTCAAAATACGAACGGGCGCGCGCGGCGTCTATGTCTTTGTGGTGTTCTTGAATGTGTTTTACTTCCTCCGAAACTTTTTTCTCGTCGGCGGAAATTTTTTCCGTCTTGGCTATGTGTTCGGTGATGAGTTCGAGCATCACTCTCTTTTTCGCGGCTTCGTTCCAATCTTTTTTCATATCATCCTCGGTTTTCTTCAAGTGTTTCAGATAGTCAGTCCACGAAAGTCCCATCCGTGAAACGTCGTTTTTCATTTCCGAAAGCATCCTGTCAAGCTCGCTTTGCACCAAGTATTTCCGGAATTTCTATGGAGACTCCGGAGACCAAAGCATCTATAAGAGCTACGCGTTTTTTCTCCACTTCCTTTTGTTCTTTTTCCGCAAGCATTTGTTCGCGAAGTTTCTTTTTGAAATCGTCGGCCGAAGAAAATTCGCCGAATTTTTTCACGAGCTCGTCCGAAAGTTCCGGAGCTTTTTCCAATTTTGTCGCTTCGGCTGATAATTTTTCAAAACATTTTCAAGTGTCTCGGCAAATTCTTTTTCGGTAACTTCCGATTTGGATTTTTCTTTTTTATTTTCTTTTTTGGCGATTTCTTTGTAATCGAAATCTTTTATTTCCGGCACCACGGCGGTGACGAATTTAAATCCCAAAGGATTGCCTTCGGCGATTTTCGTGATGGTCACTTGCGGTCTGCCGATGGCGTCTATTTTTTCCGCTTCGACGATGTGGCCGTAGGCGTGAGAGATGGCGGCACTCGCGGCTTCGTGAAGAAGCGCGTCATCGCCGATTTTCTCGCGGACGAGTTTCTCCGGCGCGGCGCCTTTGCGAAAGCCTTTTATTTCCGCTTCGCGCACCGCTTCGTCAACGGCGTCTTTGATATGGGCTGAAAACTCGTCCGCGGGAATTTCAGACTCGATTTCGAGCTGGCTTTTTGGAAGCTTTTTTACCGAGACTTTGTATGAATGATTGTGTGACATAGAAAAACACTTTATCTTAGGATTTCCGTTTAGGCAAACAAAAAGCCGCTAGTAAGATATTTTTGAGCGCGTAAGTCGGAGCGAAGCGCACAAGCGAAAAAATATCTTACTAGCGGCTTTTTTGTCCTATTGTCCAACCGTGGCCGTAGTCGTGGAAGCCGTCGTTGTTGCTGTCGTGGTGGTCGTAGTCTGCATCGGCGCGGAAGTCTGGCTGCCGGACTGGCCGCCCCAGAAATATAGCGCTCCGAGCACGAGAACGATGACGATGACTATGATGCCTATGGTCGCGCCAAAAGATTTTTCTTTCGGCTGATTCTGCTGTTCAGGATTCATACTTTTGTTTGGTTATTAATAATTTCGAACACTACTTTGTAGTGTAGGAAATCCGAGTAACTTTGTCGAGACTTGCTATTTGATTAAGAAGCTGACGATAAGAAGCGCCACAATGTTCAGGATTTTAATCATCGGATTGATGGCGGGACCGGCGGTGTCTTTGTAAGGATCGCCGACGGTGTCGCCGGTGACTGCCGCTTTGTGAGCGTCGCTGCCTTTACCGCCGTGCTCGCCTTGTTCAATAAGTTTTTTCGCGTTGTCCCAAGCGCCGCCGCCGGAAGTCATCGAGATGGCAACGAAAAGTCCGGTGACAATCGAGCCGACGAGAAGTCCGCCGAGAGCAACCGGTCCGAGGACGAAACCGACGACAATCGGAGCGAGAACAGGAATGAGTGCCGGCAGAATCATTTCTTTGATTGCCGCCGAAGTCACGATGTCGACGCAACGAGCGTAATCTGGCTTGGCCGTGCCTTGCATAATGCCTTTGATTTCACGGAATTGCCTTCGCACTTCTTCGACGACTTGTCCCGCTGCTTTGCCGACGGCTTCCATCGAAAGCGCCGCGAAGTAATAAGGAAGAAGTCCTCCGAGAAAGAGTCCAACGATGACACGCGGGTCACCGAGCTCGAAATGAAGTCCGTGAGTAGCTTGAGTGTAAGAAGCGAAGAGAACGAGAGCCGCGAGTCCGGCGGAGCCGATGGCATAACCTTTGGTAACGGCTTTGGTCGTGTTGCCGACGGCGTCAAGCGGGTCGGTAACATCGCGGACTTCTTGCGGAAGGTCGGCCATTTCTGCGATGCCACCGGCGTTGTCGGTGATGGGTCGTAAGCGTCAATGGCGATAATGATTCCGGCCATCGAAAGCATACTCATCGCGGCGATAGCGATGCCGTAAAGGCCTCCGAAGTGATAAGCGAAGAGAATTCCGACGACGATGCTAATGAGCGGCCAAGCGGTTGATTTCATCGACATGGCCAAACCTTGAATAATATTCGTGCCGTGACCGGAGACCGACGCTTTGGCGATGGATTTAACCGGAGCGTATTTGGTTGAAGTGTAATATTCGGTGATGACGACAAGTGCCGCGGTAACGAGAAGTCCGATGACGGCGCAACCAAAAAGATTGCCAGTGGAAAATTGTCCGTTTGCCGCCATCAAAACTTTCGTCACGAAGTAGAAAGCGATTCCGGCGAGAACTCCGGCAACGGCGAGGCCTTTGTACATCGCACCCATAATATTTTTTGATTTGCCCATATGTACGAACCAAGTGCCGATGATGGAAGCGATTATCGCCACACCGCCGAGGACGAGAGGATATATGACGGCGTTTTGATTTCCCGGAAATATCACTGACGCGAGCATCATCGAGGCGATAGTCGTGACGGCGTAAGTTTCAAAAAGGTCGGCGGCCATGCCGGCGCAGTCTCCGACGTTGTCTCCGACGTTGTCGGCGATGACTCCGGGGTTTCTCGGGTCATCCTCGGGGATTCCAGCTTCGACTTTACCGACGAGGTCGGTGCCAACGTCGGCTGCTTTTGTAAAAATACCTCCGCCAAGGCGGGCGAAAACGGAAATAAGCGACGCTCCGAAGGCGAGCCCGATGAGCGAATCAACGCCGCCGGTAATCGCGTAGAAAGAAGTGACGCCGAGAAGGGCGAGACCGACGACGAGAAGTCCCGTGACCGCGCCGCCGTTAAAAGCCAGTTTGAGCGCGGCGTCAATACCGCCTCTCGCGGCTTCAGCCGTTCGAGAATTGGCGCGAACGGAAACATTCATACCGATAAATCCGGCAAGAGCGGAAAGTATCGCGCCGGTAAGGAATCCTAAAGCGAGCGTAAGTCCGAGCGCGAGCCACAAAACGATAAAGAGAACGACGGCGATTCCAGCGATAGTTTTGTATTGCCTCGCGAGATACGCTTTGGCGCCTTGCTGAATGGCGAGGGCGATTTCTTTCATCTTGTCGTTGCCAGCGGGCTTCGCCAAAATATTTTTTATCAATACGAGTCCGTAAACAATCGCGAGCACCGCGCTTCCGAGGGCGAAAATAATGTATGAATTCATACGCTAAATATTATTCGATTAATTTTCTTTCGCAACTTCCTCCGCTCCAACGAGCTGTTTGCCTCCTTGACCGCGAATATCTATTTTCCAGCCGGTAAGCTTGGCGGCGAGGCGGACATTTTGTCCGCCACGGCCAATGGCGAGCGACTGCTCGTCGTCGGAGACTTCGACGATTGCGGTTTTGCTGGCTTCGTCGGTCGTGACTTTTAGAACTTTCGCCGGGGACAAAGCGTCCTCGATAAATTTTTTCGGGTCGGCGCTCCATTCGATAATATCTATTTTTTCTCCGTGAAGTTCGCTCATGACGGTCGAGACTCGAACGCCACGGCCCCCGACGAGTGAGCCGACGGGGTCCACGTGTTCGTCGGTCGAGACCGCGGCGATTTTTGAACGACTTCCGGCTTCGCGAGCGACGGCTTTGACTACGACCGTGCCGTTGGCCACTTCCGGCGATTCCATTTCGAAAAGTTTTTCCAAGAATTTCGGGTGCGAACGCGAGAGACGGAGAAAGACGCCGCGAGGATTTTCTTCCACGCGATAAAGATAGGCGCGAAGTCTTTCTCCTTGGCGGAAATGTTCTCCGCGAATCTGTTCTTCAAAAGGAAGAATACCGACGGCGCGGCCCATATTTACGAATATCGTGCCGCGCTCGACTCTTTCTACCGAGCCTGTGACAATGTCGCCCTCTCGTTTGCCGAATTCTCCGATGACGGAAGTGCGCTCGGCCTCGCGGATTTTCTGAATGATGACTTGTTTCGCCGTTTGAGCGGCGATGCGGCCGAAATCAGCTTTCATTTCGAGCGGGAAGATTATTTCCTCGCCGAGTCCCGCGCCTTTTTTCATCATGCGCGCGTCTTCGATGAGAATATGTTTCTCCGGATTGTAGCGTTCGCGTTCGTCGCCTTCCGCGAGTTCCGGCATTTCTTCTTCCTCGCCGATGACCACGACCTTGGAATCGTCGACAACTTCTTTCACCTGATAAAATTCCGTGGCACCCGTGGTGAGATCAAACTTGGCGCGCACTATTTGGCCTCGCTTGCCGTATTCTTTTTTGTACGCGGTCGCGAGAGCCGCCTCGATTGCCTCGATGATTTTCTCTTTCGGTATGCCACGCTCCTCCTCGAGTTGTCCCAAGACGGAATGGATTGTTTTAAGGTCGAATAACATATATATGTGGTCTATTAATAAAAGAAGTCCGCCGCGAGGCGAACTTGTAACGAAATAAGCCTACCACGGGGCTAATGGGGAGTCAATGAGCAGAACACTTTTTAGGGTAGTTGACAAGTGCCTAGTCATTGTAGTATAATGTAGGTGATAGTACATTGACATTTTTGTCAGTTTCACACACAAAGTAACAATCAAAACAGAAAGGAGTGCACAAAAATGCATCTCAACAACAAGTTAGTGATTCGAGTTCTTGTTGCGGCATTCGTCGCACTCGGACTCTTTGTCAGGAACATCAACGCGGATGCCAGGAGCGACCAAGAGCTCAAGGCGTTTCGCGAAGGTAAGAGGGTAGATCTCCCGCCATTTATGGTTACGGAGGAAAATCCGCAGAAGGGGACGAAGCCTTGGACATACTTATCTGTTCCGGGCCTCGAAGTCATCTCCAAGTGTAGCGACAGTACGACCCTGTGGTTTGTCGGACAGTTTACGCAACGACTAGCGGAGTTGGAAGAGATTCTGCCGTCGCGTTTACAGTTCGAGCGCACCGCGCCAATAACACTCATCCTCATCCCCCCAGAAATGGGAGACAAGATGGGCAAGGAAATCGTGAAAGCCGTTGGAGATTCCGAGTCTTCGGAAAGATCCTCGAGAGTAACCTCCAACGGCAGGGTATCATCGCTTTATGGCATGGTTCCCCAAGTCAGTCTCACGGATTCCGAATCCACCACGATGATGGTCGAGCTAAATGATGGCGATCGCAGGGGCATCAGCCTAACCATCGGCTATGTGCTCAACATGCTTGAGCGTCGGATCCCTACGCTTCCTTACTGGTTCCAGTCGACGGTGTTTTCTCTCTATCAGCAAATCCGCTGGTCTGACGAGGAGGCACTGACGATTCCATCGGTGTATTGGCCGAGGATTAATGTTCCGGTAACCGCTGGAACCCCAAATCCACAAGGCTATAAGGTATTCAAGGATGACGACGGCAAGCTCTACAGAGTCGAACCGGCGTCACTCATACCTATGGGAAGCTTCCTTACCGGACCGTTCGGCGAGGCGCAGCAAGGGTCGCAGTACCAGCTGGACTTGTGGCATTACGAAGGCTCTCTTTTCTTGTATTGGGTATTTGTAGACGAGACTCACGCGCGCCGCAAGGCACTGTGGGATTTCGTCGACAAGTCATCGCGCGAGCCTGCTACCGAGGCACTGTTTAGGCAGTGTTTCGGCATGGGTTTCGCCGATGTGACCAAAGAGCTTTCGGACTATTTGCCGCAGGCGATGGAGAATCCACTCAACCTCTTGAAGGTTGATTCGGTCGTGATTCCGGAACTGCATCTATCGGATGCCGACCCGGTCACTCGCGCTCGGATTCAGGGCAACTTCATCGTTAAGGAGATGGGATATATGGCCAAGAGTTCGGTGTTGTCGCCATACATTCCGCTATACGGCGCTCGAGCAGAGGCAATTCTGCTCAAGCCGTACAGTGACGGTTCTCGCGATCCGGCGCTCATGTCCGTTATTGGTCTTTACTATGTGGAAGCTGGCAAGGACGAAACGGCTCGTTTGTTTCTTCAGGAAGCGGCGAGCGCTCATGTTCTAAGACCAATCGTCTACGCAGAACTGGCACGCATTCGTAAGAAGGTGCTAGGGCAATCGACAAGTAAAGGACTGACTTCCAATGACGAGTAGTATTAGTTCTCAAGGGCTTCTCCAAGGTAGTAATACCGAAGAGAAGCCCTTTTTATTTCCATGTCAGTTGGTATACTTTTCGGCATGAGTTCTAGGCGTCTTATATTTTCTTTTGTTTTTTTTCTCCTACCGTTCCTTTCTTTTCAATTTGTCTCGGCGGCCGACGTTTCTCAGTTGGGAGCCGGTATTTCGTTTTCGTCCACCACGCCGACGCAACTGATTTTCCCTTCGACATGTCTTTTGGCTAACTCTCTCGTTAGAGCGAGTTTTCTTGTGGGTAATACCAAAGTCTCTGCCGGTAGCAATGTGATTATTGCCGGCACTATCGATAATCTCAACAGTTATCCGGTTTCCGACTTAACTCTTGTCGCTCGCGTAGTAAAACTTCAAAAAAAATCCGGTTCTTCCTATGATATGGCGACAGACACGGTGGACCGGATTATTCCTTTGACGGGAATATACCTAAACCCCAAAGCAACAGCGTCATTTTCTTTCAATTACCCCGTGCCACGAGATTTAGTTACCGGACCATATCAAGTTGACTTGTTTTTAAATGGTTCCGACCAATTTGCCATTGGAGGAAACGAATATCTCAATATTCCGCTAGCCACATATCCGTTGGCCGTTACCGGAACGGAAGAACAAACATCATTTTTTGATTTGCCGACGATGAAAGTGAACGGCGTTGTGCCGATGACGCAGATGCTTTCGACAATTACCGTGCCGACGGCGGTTACTTCAGTTGGCGTAGAGAATACATACACCGCTTCTCATAATGTCACGGTCGGTTGGTATCTATATAGCGGCAATTTTATAAATCCCACAGCGCTTGTTGCCACGGAAACCGATTCCGTTCAACTTTCGCCGAACAAAAATAGTGTCGTTTCTTTCACGTACAACAATTTTGTCCACGCAAAATATCTTTTGGTCGGAGAACTAAAGGATGGCGACAAAGAATCAATGTTCTCTCTTCGCATAGGTCGAAGTGACATCGTGGAGCCGGGCGCCCGCTCGCTTTACCTCTCCAATTTTCCAATTTCCGCTGGAGTTTCAAACAGCGTGGCAGGATGCCTCACCCAAAATTACTCCAACACCGCGGCCACGACGACGGTTGACCTTTCTCTTGTTGATTCTCTTGGCAAGAGCGTCTGGTCCGGAGGTTTCTCCGAAAGAAACGCCTCATCCTATCCTTTCCAGATTCATTTTTCTCCCACGACAAATATTTTTGAACCATTAACTCTCAGCATAAAGACTACCGACCAGTACGGGACAATCCTCGCGTCCTCATCCGTTCTGTACATATGTGACGCGAACAGGTGTCCGTCACCGAAGACTCAATGGACATCCAACACCACGATGTACATATATTATGCAATCGCAGGCGTTCTTGTTATTTTGGCTATTGTGGTTGTGTTAAAAAAGAAAAAGCCCTTGCCTCAACCACCGACCATGAGTGGAAACATATAAAAATAAAAATATGAATACCAGATTATATTTATCAAGAATATTTATTTTCTCTCTGATTTTTTCTTTATCTTCTCATTTAGCTTTTGCCCAAGTGGGGAGCGAATCTGGCGGTATTATGGCGGCGCATGCAGTAACTCAGCCATTAACTGCGGTCCTTTTGGCGGTGGCGGTTATGGAGGCGGCGGAAGTCTCCCGGACTGCACTTGTCCCAATGACCCCACAACATCGTATCCAAATGGCGAGTGCGGACTATTTTGCGGTAACGCGTGTTTAGATCACACCGCAACAAACTACCGCGGAACAGAACCTTGTTACTGGACGTGTCCCGACGGCGTGACGAATGAGTTCTCTCAAAGCGCTCTTAGCGATTGTCCCTCAACAAATCCGACACCACAAAAGGTGGACGGCGGCTGGTCCGACTGGTCAAGTTGGGGAACATGTTCAGCCACTTGCGGTGGCGGCACGCAAACCGCGACGCGAACTTGCACGAATCCTGCTCCGGCAAACGGCGGAGCCGATTGTTCCGGAGACAGTTCCGAATCTCAAATTTGCAATACCCAAGCGTGTCCTGTAAATGGCGAATGGTCGGCTTGGGGAACGTGCAGTGTAACTTGCGGTACCGGTACACAGACCAAAACGTGTACGAATCCCGCTCCGGCAAACGGCGGTGCTGATTGCTCCGGAGATACTAGCGGCACAGGCACGCAAACTCAAACATGTACTGAACCAGCGTGCGTTACTCCGCCCACGAAAGTCGACGGCGGCTGGTCAAGTTGGGGAACGTGTTCAGAAACTTGCGGCGGTGGTACGGAGACCAGAACTTGCACGAATCCCACTCCGGCAAACGGCGGCGCGACTTGTTCCGGAAGCAGTTCTCAAACTTGCAACACCCAAGTATGTCCCGTAAACGGTGGCTGGTCGGCTTGGTCTGGATGGGGAACTTGTTCTGCTACTTGTGGCGGCGGAAATCAAACACAGACCAGAACTTGCACGAATCCCACTCCGGCAAACGGCGGCGCGACTTGTTCCGGAAGCAGTTCGGAAAGTCAGGATTGCAACACTCAGTCGTGCACGACAAATCCCACAACCCAGACGTGTTGGGACGGGTCGGTTATTTCCACGACGGCTTCTTGTCCGGCGGAATGCACGGACCCGAGCGCGTCGAATTATGACGGCTACGCGCCGTGCACATATCCGTCGGCGCAACTTTGCGTCGACCCGAACGCAAATAATTACGGAGGCGCTCTACCGTGCACATATTCGGAGCTTTGCACAGATCCAAACGCAACCAACTATGAGGGAACCGCTCCGTGCACTTATCCATCGGGTCAGACTGGAACGGGTACCAACGGCGGTACCAACGGCGGTACCAACGGCGGTAACAATGGCGGTAGTAACGGCAACAATCCCACGTCGGGTTTTACTCTTTCCGGCCCGTCTTCGGCAAGCATACAGTTCGTAGCCAACGAAGGCGGCACGACGAACGTAAGCACGCTGGAAGTCAATCCTACGGGAGGATTCAGTTCTCCCGTAACTGTGACCGTTCAATCAACCACCTGCCAGCCGAATCCCTCCGGCTACTCTTTTGACGGCGGAGCATTCACTCAAAGTCCTTCCACGGTAATGAGCGACGACGGTTCCGGTAATTATCGAGCGCCGTCCGGAAATGTCGGTCTCAATATCCAAATACAATTCCCTTCGGGCTTTACCAATTCCTGCTATGTGACGTTTGACGCTTCCGGCGGCGACACATCCACGACATTTAACCTCACCGTAAGTCCAAACAGTTTCAATCCGAATTTTAAGGAGATATAAGTTTCGATGAATTATTTCTTCTTTCTGCACATTATTACCGACCTTTTCGCCGCGGGTCGCAGTGACGTGAAAGTTTTTCTCTTTCTTTTCGCCATTCTGCTTTTGGCTGTCGTAAATATCATCGCGTGGCGAAAAAAAATCGCCGTCGAAACGCCTGTCGCGCGGAAATTTCCCCTGAAAAATATATTTTTCATCGTTTCGACGGCGATTTTCCTTCTCGGTCTTGGCGTAACTTTCTACTTTTATAAAATGCTCGCCGTTCCGGCGAACTATGTTCTGTCAGCGATAGGGGAAAGGGATATTTCTACGACGCATTTCTTTCACACTCATGTTTTGAAATTTCCTTTCGGTCTGGTTTCATCTTTTTTTCCGACCCAGCTTCGGCTCGCGCTCGAGACAAAAGCCGATTTTGGTTTCGCGTACCTCAATATTTTGCCGACATGGGTCGGCTGGGTCGGACTTGCCGGATGTCTTACCGTGTCTATCCTTGGAATATGGCTCCTGTTCGATTTTGTCGGGAAAAATAAAAAAAGATTCGGCCTCCAGATACTTTTCGCCATCGCTCTGCTTTCTTTTTTGAAAAATATTTTCGACGGAGGACTTTTGAACTCCGAAGCTATTCCGGCTTTTCTCATCCTGCTCGTTATGTGCTACGGCTACGCACCTAAAAGTTTCCGCGGCTGGATTTTCCCCGTTGCTCTTTCTCTAGTCACGCCCATCGCCGTTATTATCGCCTATCCCTTCGGCGCCATAAGTCACACTCAAGTATCGGTGTATCTTGAACATGTTTTTGGCATGGAACTCGTGTATTTCGGATGGTTTTTTCTCGCGGAAAGAGGCGCCTCGCGCTTTCGCGTCTTCGGCGCCACCGCCGTTTTGCTTTTGGGTATTTGTTTTTTAGTCCCGGTATTTGTTTCAACGGAAGGAGACATTTCTTACGACACGACGTCCATAGCTTATCAAAATGTTTATCTTGGAACTTATGACGCGTCCGCGCCGGGGAGATTTTTGGAAAAAATCGGGGATTTGTATTTCTATGACATCGCCACGACAAGTCCCGTGACCATAGGAAATATAGCGAAAGAAACCGGCGACCCGACAAATCGTTTCCCGATATCTTTTGACAATGTTGTGTGTGACAATTGGCGCGTGAATGCCACGAGCACTCTTTTTGTCGTTTCCAAGGAGCCACTCGTGAAGCCGGCCGCGACACACAGTCTCGCGAACATTTCCGACATCCATTTATTCGGACAGAAAAACGGATGGAATTATTACGCCGTGACCTTTGATTATTTTATATGCATACCGAGAATCGTCGATGTCGAGAGCGAACTCCTGATTTTGGCCGGAGGAATTCATACCGTGGAAGCCTTTCCGGTGAATAATTTCGTGGTCACATATTAAATGATGAATTATTTTATATTCATGGAAGCTTTACGGTTCGCCATTCTCTGCGGACTGGTGAATATGTCCCACAATTTTCTCGGAGCCTTCAAAAAACTTTATCATTTGGAAAATTTTGATCCGCCGTTCGACGGAGGGCTCCGTCTTTGGGGCGAGAGACTTATCGGAAAATCCGCCACATGGTGGGGGCTGGTAGTTTCTCTTCTTGTCGGAATTTTAATTCAGATTTTTTATTCCCCGGTCGGTATCATAATAGGTTTCGGCTGTTTTTTCGGCCACATTCTCGGCAGTTTCATAAAAAGAAGATTTCATGTTCCCGACGGCGGTTATGTGCCGGTAGTAGACCACGGTAATTACATAATTTTTACCGGCGCCATAGTTTTTTTCATGGGATACATAACGCTTTCCGCTTATTTATTGAGCGTCCTTTTGATACTCGCCATTCACCCCATTTTTTGCTTTGTCGGATACAAACTAGGCATTCGAGACAGGAAACTTTGAAATAATGATATTATTAGAAGGATGAAGAGGTTCGCACTATTTTTAATTTCGGTTTCTATTTTTATCCTACCGGCGTTTGCCCACGCAGGAACGGAAAACAATATGGCTGGTTGGGCGTGGTCCGATGATGCCGGGTGGATTAGTTTCAATTGCACGAACACGAGCACCTGCGGCGCCGTGGACTATGGTGTGACGGACAACAACGACGGCACACTCACGGGCTACGCGTGGTCCGATTCCGTGGGCTGGATACAATTTGGCGGTCTCTCCGGATTCCCCAGCGGCTCGGGAACGTCGGCGGAGAACGCCCAGATGAGCGGCACAAATCTCATCGGCTGGGCGAAGGCCGTTTCCGCCGACGGAAACGGTTGGGACGGCTGGATTTCTCTTTCCGGCACGAATTACGGCGTCACGCTTTCGGGTTCTTTTTTCGACGGCTACGCTTGGGACAGCGGCCTTCTCGGCTGGGTAAGTTTCAACGCGGCCGGGACGAACGGCGTGCAACTTTCTTCGAGCGTCGGCCTCGACGCCCAATCTCCACTCGGGACATCGGTCGCCAACAACAATAATGTGCCTTACGGTACGGTCGTGAATCTTGTCTACACTCTGGTAAATCTTTCCGGAGCCACGTGCACGCTTTCGAAAACTTCTTCGGGCGCCACGCAGTTTACCACCGTGACGGGCATCACTTCGTCCGGCTCGACGGCAACCCAAGGACTTACCACCGGTTCTTACGCTTTCAATATAACCTGCACGTCCGGCGGCAACACCGTGGCATCGTCAAACGTCTCGTTCGCCGTCGGCTCGCAGCCGCCGGGTTTCTCTCTTGGTCCAGACGACACGATAAAAATAAGCTTCTTGCCCGCCGGCTGGTCACAGTCGCAGACAAAAACCATAACGGTAAATCCCGTCGGCGGATTTAGCGGCAACGTCACGGTTTCCATTTCCGGTTATCCGACGATGCCCAATGCTTCGACCACGGCGCTCTACTCGGTAAACGGCGGCGCTTACACCGCGAACCCAAGCCCGGTAATCATCGGTCCAAACGGCAGCTTCACTTTCCAATTGGAAATCAATGAACCATTGACCGCTTCATATTGCTCCGGGAGTCCGAATCCCTGCAACATCACTCTCCAAGGCACGTCATCGGGCGTCAGTTCTTCGGTAAAAAATCTAATCATCACGCCAACGACGTTTAATCCACAATTTCAAGAAATATAATGAAAAAAATACTTGTAGCAATCATTGTTCTCGCTCTTGCCGGTATCATTTATTTTGTTGTCAGCTACTTTCTTATTTCAAACCAATCGCAAATCACAAAGACAACCCTAGAGAATCTGTCGGCGCAACCGAATTTTTTCAAGGGAGTTACGCCGGCGCAGAAACGCGCTCTCTACAGTCTGAACGCCACGTCTGCGCCGCAAAAGACGACCTCAAGTTCAAGCGAACAGAACATTCTCGACTCACTTCAGGCGAAATAGTAGTATTATTATGATACCAATATGAACACACAAAAGCGCTTCATACTCCTCGCTAGCATCTCCCTCTTTCTTTTATTTCCAGTCATAGCATCCGCTCAATGGGTTGGGCCGACCGGTACTCCGCCGAGCAATAACGCTTCCACACCTCTCAATATTTCCGGCACGGCTCAAGCAAAGACTGGAGGTCTTCTTTTAAACACGGGTAACGCGGCAGACGGTCTCATCGTCCAATACGGAAACGTTGGTATAGGCAACACGAGTCCGTCTTACAAGCTTGATGTCACGGGTTCGTATTGGAACAATGTTGAGAGAATAAATTCTTCCAGCGGAAGTGTCGGAATAGATGCTTTTGTTAATAGTTCCACGCGCTCGGGCGTCTTGTACGGCGACACCGGCGGTTTCGGACTGCTTGGTAGCAACACGAACTGGGCGGTGGAAGTGCCTTATGGCACGGACAACGTGTCAATGCCGAACTCCGTTACCGTTGGCGCCCTTAGTTCAAATTACGCTATTCATTCCACCGCCGGCGGATACGGTAATCTTGGCGTTATTTGCGGCGGGAGCGGCACACAATGTCTCAATTTTTATTCTAACGGATGGCTTTATGAAAGCGACGCGAACGGCAGTGTCTACGGCGGACAAGGACTTGCCTTGGCAAATTTATGGGCGAGTTCGGAGATTTGTCTCGCGGGAAATTGTATAAGCTCTTGGCCTTCCGTCGTGAGTAGTCAGTGGACGACTTCCGGTTCGAATATATATTACAGCGGAGGCAGCGTTGGCGTGGACGTGGTGCCGGGCAGTTCCACACAACTCGACGTGGCCGGTAGGGGACTTTTTGCCGGCGGCTCCTACGACCCCGGGGACGGCACTTCCGGGGGAGTCGGAGTATCTTTTGACGGCTCCGTCGGACACATCGAGGCAGTCAAAACAGGCATAACCTCGTATCCTCTCGAATTGGAAGTCTACAACAACGTAGGCATCGGCACGGCGAGTCCAGGTCAAAAACTTTCCGTCGCCGGCAATATCGATTTGGTCAATAATTCCGGCGTTTTGGGATATATTTACAGCGACGGAAGCAATTTCGGACTTCTAAACAATCAGGGTAATTGGGCTCTCAATGTTTCGGCCAACCAAACGGGGACGGAGTTTTACGGCAACATGTCTTTCTATCCGTCTAACCCATACATCTCGGCCTCGTCCTACATAATAGTTCCCGGTGGCGCGTATTTCAATAGTGGGACGGTATATTTTCAGTCGCAACTCCAAGCCCGTGGCGGTATTCATAGCGACGCCGCCGGTTATTTGGAAATCGACGGCGGCACGAGCGGCTACACTTATTTTCCCGGCTTTGTCGGCATAGGCACGGCTTCTCCGGACCAATCTCTATCCGTCAACGGAAACATTCACGTTCTTTACGGCGGAGGAAGTGGCGGTTACATATACGCGGACGGGAGCGAGTTCGGACTTTTGAATAATCAAGGCAACTGGACTATTTATTCTCCGAACAATTCGACTTCGCTATACTTGCCCGGTTACACGTGGCTACGCGGCGGCGGGGAATCGGATGGAGAGTTCGCCGTTACGAGCTTGCAGTTTTTGGTAACGCCGGGCGTTACCACGTATCTTGACGGATATACTTGGATTCAAGGCTCGACGAGCGGTTGCGGCAATTGTTCCGGACTTCTTCAAGTAGACAACGAAGTAGACATCGGCGCGCATACGGGAGCGAACGGCGGGGGAATATTCCGTCTCTATGGCAACGGTACGTATTGGGGCACATGGTCTCAAGGTTCGGACGAAAGGTTGAAGGAAAACATAGAGCCGATTACGGACGCCATTTCAAAAATCGAACAATTAAACGGCGTGACGTTCAATTGGATAGCCAACGGCGAGCCGTCGGTAGGTCTAATCGCTCAAAACGTGCAGAAAGTTTTCCCGGACTTGGTGGAGACAGACCCCAAAACCGGACTTGAATCCGTGGAATATCAAAATCTCGTCGCGCCTCTAATAGAAGCGGTAAAGGAACAGCAAACGGAAATAGACTCGCTAAAAGCCGAGGTTCAAGCTTTGGAGAATAAATAATTTACTGGCTGATTCCGGAAGTCAGGTCGACGTTCGTGCCGTTCAAGACGTCCGTGGACAGGTCTTGTTCCGCGGTGGTTGTTCCATTTAGAAGCGCTTGTACTTGAGGTAACGGAACCACGGTGTTCGCGGGCGGAATCGCGGAAGATTGGCGCGGAAGTGTTTCCCAGAAATAAAATCCGACACTCGCGATAATCACAACGACAACGATTATTGTTATGAGTTCGGCGTGGGATTTTTTTTGCGGCATTATGTTCATTGGGTCCATAAGTTTTAAAAATTACTGCAAGGTCGTCGTACTCATGAGCTGGCTACCTTCGGCTTTTTCGACCAAAATGAGGACATTATCGAGAGCTTGCTCCGCGTTCTCGATCGCCGCTCGTGCCGCCGTGTCCGCCGCTTCAAGGGCCGTCAAAGAGGACAAGGGATTTGTCGCCGGTATGGAAATCTGCTGTATGGCCGAAACTTTTTGCGCCGCTATCGTCAGCGCTTGGTCCGCCGAGGAAAGTTTCGCGGAAATTGACGACGTGGAACTGAGAGCGTTCGCGCGGGCTATGATTTTAGCTTGCGCGCCGTCAAGTTTGAATATGGCACCGTTCAATTTTTCTTCTAGAAGCAAGACGTTGTTTCCGAGTTGCGTCGCCGCTTGCGAGACAGTCTGATTTTGCGGGGGTGTTATGGGATTGATGATGGCTCCAGTCGCGTTCGTGACGCTTCCCGCGGTGTTTGTCACGGCGCTTCCGCCGGCTGAAAGCGAGGAAAGCACGTTTCCGTTTGTCGTTGCCGACGGCGCGGCGTTTTGGACTTTGCCGGTTGTTGGGTTTATTACCGTGTTGCCGGACGACGTGATTATCGTGGGTGGGTTGAGGTTCGTCGTCACGTTTGAATTACCGCTCGGCGCCGTCACGCCGGAGTTGGTAACGCCCGTGCTAACGTTTCCCGTCGGCTTGGATCCTTGGGCCGTCGTCACGCCGCTCGACAAAGAAGAATTGGACAATTGCGCTACGCTCGAGGGAGTCGGGCTTACCGTCGGCCCGGTCGATACTGTCGGGCTAGATGACAGGGTCGGATTGGCCGCCGGCGCCGCGCCGGAAGGCAGAGCGGTCTGAGCGAAAACATTTGCCGCTCCGGCAAACATAAACACGGCGGCCGCGGTCAAAAGACAGGATATTATTTTTGTATTCTTGTGGCTAGACATAATCTTTGGCTCAAGTATAGCAAAAAAGCTCCCTCCCGATGCAAGTTGATGTGGATAAGGATATAATAAAAGTCCATGTTTATCATTGGTAATTGGAAAATGAATCCGATGACGCTTTCAGAGGCGAAAGAGATAGCGACGGGCGCCGCGCGCGCGGTAGCCCGCGCGCGCGGCGCAAAAGTCATCATTGCTCCGCCCGCAGTTTTCTTGCCAATACTGGCCGCGAAAAAAAGTTCGCTTTTTTTCGCGGCCCAAGACGTCTCCGTCCATCTTTCCGGCGCGCACACTGGAGAAGTGAGCGCGAAAATGGCGAAATCCGCGGGCGCGGATTTCGCCATCGTCGGTCACAGCGAGCGAAGAGCCGCGGGCGACACGGACGAGGTTGTCGCCGAGAAATTCGTCCGCGCCCTTGAAGCCAAACTCGTGCCTATCCTCTGCGTCGGCGAAAAAAAACGCGATCAAGATGGAGATTATTTTTCCGATATAGCCAGAGAACTTTCCGTGGTCATGAAAGCTGTGGCGAAAAATAAAATTCCAAAATTCATCGTAGCTTATGAGCCAGTCTGGGCCGTCGGGGGCAGTTATGACAAGGCTTTGTCTCCGGAGGAGATGCGGGCCATGGCGATTTTCATAAAGAAAACCTGCGCGCAATTTTTGCCGAAGGAAAAAGCAATGAGAATTCCGGTGCTTTACGGAGGCTCGGTCGACGCCGCAAATGCCAAAGAAATGCTTTTGAAGGGCGGCATAAACGGACTTTTGGTCGGTCGCCAATCTCTCGACCCCAAGCGTTTCGCCGAGATAATCAAACTGGCAAATGCCTGACGTTTCGTTTAAAAAACTGCAGGATATAAAAGACCTCGAAGGCAAAAAAGTCCTTCTGCGCCTGGATTTAAATGTACCGATAGTCGCCGGCGGCGTGCGCGACGACTTTCGCATCAAAAGAATTCTGCCGACGATCGCGTATCTCAAAGAAAAAAAAGCCAAAACGATTATCATAAGCCACATTGACGATAGCGCCGACGCCACGCTTCTCCCCGTGTCCAAATATTTGAACAGTTTTTACACTATTTCCGCTTTCGTTCCTGATATTTTGTCGGCGCCGAAAGCCGTCGCCGCGATGAAAGCCGGAGATGTCATAATGCTCGAAAATGTTAGGAGAAATAAGGGCGAAGAGGAAAACAATCTCGACTTTTCCAAATCTCTGGCGGCTTTGGCCGACATTTATGTCAACGATGCTTTCTCTGTTTCTCATCGCTCCCACGCCTCCATCGTTGGCGTGCCGCGCCTTATACCTTGCTACGCCGGACTTTTGCTCCAAAAAGAAGTCGCGGCTCTTTCCGAAGCTTTCAATCCCTCGCGACCGTTTCTTTTGGCGCTTGCCGGAGCGAAATTCGAGACAAAACTTCCTCTCATCGAGAAATTCTTGGACATCGCCGACTATATTTTCGTCGGCGGAGCGCTTGCGAACGACATTTTTAAAGAAAAAGGCTATGAAGTCGGTCGCTCGAAAATTTCCAAAGTTTATGTGAACCTCCGTCGCGTTGCCAATAGTCCGAAACTCATCATACCCTCCGATGTCATCGTTCAAAACGCTTATGACTCTGGCGATCGCATGGCAAAAGATGTGGCTCCGGCCGATGTTATCGTCGACGCCGGTCCGAGAACCTCCGCCGAGCTTGCTGACCTTCTCCAAGAAATGAAATTCGTTCTTTGGAACGGACCTTTCGGCGATTACGAAAAAGGTTTCTCTCAAAGCACGGTCGATTTCGGACAAGCTGTCATTGATTCTGGCGCGCGCTCCATCGTCGGCGGTGGAGACACGGTCGCCGTCGTTTCAAAAGCCGGAATGCTCGACAAATTTACTTTTACTTCGACCGGCGGCGGCGCGATGATTGAATTTTTGGCGAACGGCACCTTGCCGGGGATCGACGCGTTGAAGTCTTGACAAGTTTCTATATTTGTGTAGAGTCCTAATCAGTAGTTTTTTGAAAGGAGGTCACCGTGCGGACCTAAACCGAAGCAAAAGCTTCATTCGCGCGGAGAAAGGAAAAAATGTTTATGTCTTCTTTGTTTGTTTGCGGCGTGTTACTCCTTGTTTTGTCTCGAGTTTGCTCAGAGAGACGGCCTTTTCTATCGCCACTAGCCCTCTTCTTTGGGGGCACATTCCTGCTTTTCTCGGGAACGATTGGCGGTAGCGGGACGAGTAGCTCACTGCGAGACCAGATCTCCGACGGCCACGTTTATACAGTCGGGTACGTCACAAACGAAGGGACGGCGGGAACATACGCCGTCATTCGCGAGGTTAATACCGACAATGTCAGATTCGTGGAGCTTCCTCAAGGACTCGAGAAGCTTCAGCCCAGAGCGTATATCGCGAAGGACGGCACGTTCGACCTCGATACGCGCGTGGTTCTTGCCGGCAGCGGCAAATAGCAGTACTCAGCGGCGCGGGTTATCCAAACCCGCGCCGCTTTTTTATTTCAAAAACTTTCTTATCTTTTCTGCGTTACCAGAGAAATCTTTTTTGTCGCCTTTAACGTTTTTATCCGGATAAACCCAAATGTGGGCGTGAGGCACATCTTCGCCGACGATTTTCGATAGAACAAAATCCGTTTCAAAAGCTTTTTTCTGCGCCAAGGCGATTTTTTTGGCGACTTCAAAAAAATCGCCGGCGTTCGGCACGTCCCAGACCCACGCATAATGTTTTTTCGGAATGACCAGGGCGTGGCCGGGAGAAAGAGGGTTCACATCTATAAACGCCAGGAAATCTTTGTCCTCGTAAATTTTTTCCGAAGGTATTTTTCCCGCTACGATTTTGCAGAAAACGCAATCTTGCATCGGCTGATTATAACAAATAGAATGTAAGCATGAATACAGAACAAAAAAACGCTTTCACCGTTCCCGCGGCTATTCTTCTCGGCGCCATTATCATTGCCTTAGCCATCGTCTGGGCTCTTCATCCCGGGTCGTCCGGTTCGCCGACCGCGCCAGCGCAAAACATAGCCAACCCGTCCGCTCAAGCCGTCGACATAAGCAACGTGAAAACCGGCGGCGAACCGTTCATCGGAGACGCCAGCGCGCCGGTAACTATCGCTTATTGGTTTGATTATCAATGTCCTTTCTGCAAGCAGGACGAAGAGACAGCTTTGCCACAAATTATCAAGGATTACGTCGACACGGGAAAAGTAAAAATAGTTTTCAAGGATTTTCCGTTCCTTGGTAATGATTCCGAAACTCTTTCCATCGCCGCCCGCGCGGTCTGGGCGGTCGCGCCAAGCCAATTCTACGCTTGGCACAAAGCGATTTTCGACAATCAAGGAGAAGAAAATTCCGGCTGGGCGACACAGGCAAAAATCATGTCCATCACCACGCAAGTCCTCGGCGCCTCTGACGCGACGCAGGTGTCATCTCTCATGACTTCGCAGGCAACGGCATATGAAAATGAAATCGTGGCCGATAAAACCGAAGGCGCTTCTTTTGGCGTCAACGGCACACCAGCCATGATTATAGGTAAACAGCTTTTGGTAGGCGCCGAACCGACCACGAACATTGAAACGGCGATAAAAACAGCGCTGGGCTCGTAGAATATGTATGGCAACTGACGTGCAGGGTCTCGTTGATTTACTTCTCGAAAAAAGAGGAATAAAAACGCGCGAAGAAAGGGAAAAATTCTTAAATCCGGATTACGAACTTCACACCCACGACCCTTTTCTTTTGAAAGGGATGGAAAAAACAATAGAGAGGTTGTATCGCGCGGTGAAAGGAGGCGAGCGAATCGCGATTTTTTCCGATTACGACGCCGACGGCATTCCAGGCGCGGTCATAGCAAAGGATTTTTTGGAAAAAGTCGGCCATAAAAATTTTGAAATATACATTCCGCATCGCCACGATGAAGGTTTCGGCCTAAATGAGGGCGCCATAGACGAAATAGCCGAGCGCGGAGCGAAAGTTTTGCTCACCATTGACTGCGGCATTGCCGATGCCAAAGAAATTTCCTACGCCAAGTCCAAAAATATTGACGTCATTATTACCGACCACCACGAAACTCACGGAAAATTGAGCGGAGCTTTTGCCGTCATCGATACCAAACAGGATGGGTGCGCGTATCCGGAAAAAAATCTATGCGGCTCGGCGATTTTTTTCAAAGTTGTGCAAGCGTTTATAAAAAAACACGGCGAGGAATTCAATGTTCCCGTCGGCTGGGAAAAATGGCTCCTCGACATGGTCGGCATAGCCACTCTTTCCGATATGGTGCCCCTTGTCGGCGAGAACAGGGTTTTCGCCCACTACGGGCTTGTGGTTATGAGAAAAACCCAGAGACCGGGACTCGGTGCCTTGATAAATGTTTTGCGCTTGGAAAAGAAAAATTTAAGCGAAGACGACATAGGATTTTCCATTACCCCGAGAATCAACGCCGCCTCGCGTATGGGCACGCCTCTCGACGCCTTCAATCTGTTATCCGCGAAGGAGGGCGATGAGATTGAAAAACTCGCCGCGCGACTTGAACACGTGAACAATGAACGCAAAGGTACCGTTGCCGCTCTAGTCAAAGAAATCAAAAAAATCGTAGGCGAAAGGGACGCGACCTCGAGAAGAATCATCGTTTTAGGCAATCCAAATTGGCGACCGTCGCTTTTGGGGCTTGCCGCGAACACTTTCGCCGGAGAATTTTCCTGCCCGGTTTTTCTTTGGGGCAGGGACGGGGACAATGTGATAAAAGGTTCCGCTCGTTCGGGTGGCGGAGTAAATCTCATCGAACTTATGCGCGCCGCGCGCCCGGGAGTGTTTATGGAATTCGGCGGCCACGCGTTTTCCGGCGGATTCAGCATTTCAAATGAAGCCGTTTTCAATTTGGAAAAAGAATTGGAAGTCGCTCTCGGCAATTTGCCGCCGGTCGAAAAAACCTCTCCGGCGGATATATACGACGCGGAACTTTCCGCCGACGATGTTTCGGTTTCTTTATATGCCGCGCTTTCAAAACTCTCACCGTACGGTATGGGCAATCCAAAGCCGGCGTTTCTTTTCCGTGGGGTCTCAATTTCTTCGGCGAAAACTTTCGGCAAAGAAAAAAATCATTTTGAGGTTCTTTTCAAAAAGGGCCCTACTGCCGGAGAGGCGGGAAACGGCACGGTAAAAGCCATACAATTTTTCGCCGACGAGGAAATCCGAAAAATAAAAGAGGGCGACAAGATAACTTTCGTCGGCAATTTGGAAAAATCGACATTTGGAAACAGGACGGAACTCCGTGTTAGAATTTTGAAACTTGTATGAAAGAAATTTTGATTTTTACCGACGGAAGCGCGAGAGGAAATCCCGGTCCGGGCGGCTGGGGAGCGATTGTCGTTTATGAAGGCAAAGTCAGAGAAATTGGCGGAGCTAGCGAGCACACAACGAACAATCAAATGGAACTTTCAGCCGCGATTTCCGCGCTTGAATTCGTAAAAAAAGAAATTAAAAATCCTTCGTCAATCGTTGTTTGTTCGGATTCTGAATACGTCGTAAAAGGAATGACGCAGTGGCTCTCCAATTGGAAAAGAAATAATTGGAGAACGGCCGGGCGAAAGCCGGTCCTGAATCAAGAATATTGGCAAGCACTTTCGACGCTGTCCGAAGGTTTAAAAATCGAATGGAAAACGGTTTTGGGTCACAGCGGTCATGGAGCAAACGAACGCTGCGATGTCATAGCCACGTCTTTTGCCGACAATATGCCCGTTCCGCTCTTTTCCGGAGACGTAAAAAAATATTCGATAAGAATATAAAATAAAAATAATATGGCGGCGGCCATTTATATAGCGGTTATAGGTTTCGCGGCGGGAATCGCGTTTCAAACTTTCACGAACGCCGATATTTTTCTGCTAGTTTTTGTATTATTAATAGCTTCGGCAATCGCGGCGGTATGTATTTTCGAACGAAGACCGAATTTAGAGCGCGGGAAGTGCGGCAGTTTTGAGCGCGTAAGTCGGAGCGAAGCGCACAAGCGAAAAACTGCCGCACTTCCCGCGCTCGTTTCTCTTTCATTGATATTTTTCTTTCTCGGCGCTTTGCGATACGAGACATATTCAAAAACTCCGGACCCGATTCTTTCCGGCGCGAGAGGCAAAATAGAAATCACCGGTTACATTTCGCAAGACCCGGATGTCAGGCAAGACAAACAGCTTATTACTTTTCGCGTGGAGTCGGTAAACGGCAAAAAACTTTCCGGAGAAAATAATATTCTCATTGAAGCCGGACTTTTTCCGAAAAGAAATTACGGCGACGAGCTCGCCGTTCTCGGCCCATTGGTTTCGCCGAGGAATTTTTCTGATGACGCGACAGGTGAGGTTTTCGATTATGTTTCATATCTTCAAAAAGACAGAATCTACTCCGTAATGTACCAACCGGTTATTAGTTTGGTCGCGTCAAACAAAGGCAATCCCGCGATATCCTTTCTTCTTTCGATAAAACACGCGTTCGCCGATAGCGTTGACCGCGTGATAAATGAGCCGAACGCATCTTTGGTCAACGCCATTCTTTTGGGAGAAAGACATTCCGTACCGCAGGATATTCTAGACATGCTTCGAAAAGTTGGCACGATTCACATCGTTATCCTCTCCGGCTACGCCATCGCAATCGTTGCCGAGTCCGTCAGAAGGTTTTTTGCGAGATTTGGATTTCGGACGTCGCTTGTTCTCGCTTCGGTTTCAATTATTCTTTTTGTTTTGATGACCGGAGCGTCGGCCATGGTCGTTCGCGCCTCCATCATGGCGCTTTTCGCTTTTTTATCCAAAGCTTTGGCGAGAAAACACGACGCCGTGCGCGCTTTGGCACTGACGATTTTCCTGATGGTCTTTTGGAACCCAATGATTTTGATTTTCGACTCGTCTTTTCAGGCTTCCATTCTCGCCGTTCTCGGCCTTATATTTATTTCGCCCATTTTCGAAAAAAAGTTAGTGAAAATTCCCGAGAGATTCGGTTTTAGGGAAATTTTTATATCGACTTTGTCGGCGCAAGTCGCCGTTTTGCCTTATATTTTGTATATTACCGGCTCGCTGTCGTTTTTTTCCGTGCCGGCCAATATTTTAATTTTGCCGGTACTGCCCATGACCATGCTTTTCGGACTTCTGTCAGGTGTGATCGGTCTAATTTCGCCGATTCTCTCCTTTCCGTTCGCCGTCGTTGCTTATTTTTTCACTTCATACGAGCTATTTGTCGCCAAAATATTTTCGGCGATTCCTTTTTCGTCAGTCGCGATCCCTTTTCCTTTTTCGGCGGTTGTGATTGTCTACGCCGCGATGATATTTTTTATCGCGCGTTTAGGAAATTCTTCTCGATCACTTCCCAATTGAGATTGGCGAAAAAATCTTCAACGTAACTTTTCTTTCCCGAGGGTTGGTAGTCCGCGACGAACGAATGTTCCCACATGTCGAGAGCGAGAATGGGTGTGCAATCTTGGAGTTGTCCGAGGTGCTGTTCGTCGACCCATGACGCAAGTATCATTTTGTCTTTGCGGTCATACCAAAGCATTGCCCAGCCGATACCGCGAGTGAGGGCTAGTGATTTGAAATAAGCGATACCAGCTTCAAGTGTTCCTCCCCCAGCTTCAACCGTTTGTTTAAGAAGGGAATTGGCAGGTAAAGGTTTTGCTCCGCCCTCGAAAGAAGAAAAATAAACTTCATGATTGCGCATACCGTTGAATTCAAAACTGAAACGTCTGCGGATTTCGCTCACGGCGTACGCATTCGCCGGATCTGCGCCGAGTGTCGCGATTTTTTCCATAACGAGATTGGCGTTCGCTACATAACCACTATAAAGCTTCAAATGTTCCTCGATTGTTTTCGCCGAAATACCTTTTAAAGCCGGAATATTGAATTTTTTTTCTTCGAATTTTTGCATATAAAAATTGTACCATAGCCGTGCTAAAATCATCACTATGCGGCGGCTAGCTTTGTCTATTTTAATAATTTTGACCTGCGTTTGCGCTTTCGGAGCTTACTCCGTCCTGAAAACACCCTTATTACAAGTAGCTTTTCTTAATGTCGGGCAGGGCGACGCGATTTTAATCACATCACCTTCCGGAAACAGGATGCTTATAGACGGCGGTCCGGACCAGAGTGTTCTCCAGGCTTTGGGAAGGACTCTGCCTTTTTATGTCCATTCGTTAGACATTGTTCTTGCAACTTCGCAGAAAAATTCGGATGTCGGTGGTTTACCGTTCGTTCTAGATAGATTTGACCTCGGAGCTTTCATTGATTCCGGACTTTTTTCAAAAACGACGACGTACCGAAATCTTTTGGCTGAAGTTTCTCAAAAATATATTCCGCACATAACGGCGCAGATCGGCGACTCCATAAATCTCGGAGACGGCGCGAGTTTTGTTATTTTTTCTTCCGGCGCGGAAATTACGGGGAAAATAATTTACGGACAAACTTCAATCTCGATTCCCGCTGACATTCCGAATCTCGCGTCTTCCACCGGCGATATAATTTTAAAATCCGACGGAGAAAATATTACTAGATGATGCCGGCTTTTTTGAGAGTGGCGTAAGCGCCGTTTTTGTTTATGGTCTTGATAGCGCGAGTGGAAATGTTTATGGTGATGGATTTTTTCAGTTCGGGAATGTAAATTTTCTTTTTTTGCATGTTGAGCTGCTTCCGGACTTTTCCCGTCGGATTGAATTGGGTCGCGCGGGTGCGGTTGGAAAATTTTCCGCCTACGAGAGAGGTTCTTTTTGATACTGGGCATGTTCTTGCCATAGATTTAAGAGGCTAACACATATGTTAAAATGAATCAACGATGGACAATTCAGTTCTAACATTCGTGTTCTCGCTCATCATCCTGATTTTCTCCGTGATTATTCACGAAGTATCTCACGGCTACGCCGCGCTTTTTCTTGGCGACAGGACGGCGCAAGACAGTGGGAGACTTACACTCAATCCCTTACCGCACATAGACCCAATCGGCTCGATAATTTTCCCCGCCCTGTCGCTACTTCTCGGCGGGTTTATTTTTGGCTGGGCGAAACCGGTGCCCTTCAATCCTTATAATTTGCGAAACAAGAAATGGGGCGAAGCCATCGTCGCCGCCGCGGGTCCGGCTTCCAACTTTTTGCTCGCCATAGTTTTCGGACTCATCCTGCGATTTTCCCCGGCGATAGCGGCGTCCGCGGCGGCGGGGCTCGTCGCGACCATTGTCATTGTCAATCTGATGCTCGGCACTTTCAATCTCATTCCCATTCCGCCACTCGACGGTTCGAGAATTTTCGGTGCGCTTTTGCCCGCGCGTTTTCAAGATGTTCGGCGAATCTTGGACAAATGGGGTCTTGTCATAGTGATTCTTCTGATTTTTATCCTCGCGCCGATAGCGTCAGTCGTCGTGTCTTGGCTTTTTACTTTAATTACAGGCATACCTTTTTAAAAATATGAAAACAGTTCTCATCACGGGCGTAAGCAAAGGCATCGGCAAGGCACTCAAAGAGAAATTTCTCTCCGAAGGATATTTTGTCGTCGGAACTTTCAATTCGGAAGAGCCGGACGAGCAAAAAAACTTTGTTTCCGTCGCTTTGGACCTTTCAAAAAAGGAAAGCGTGGCGAATTGCGTCAAAGAAATCTCGAAAATGGGAAAGAAAATAGATATCCTCTTAAATAACGCCGGCGTGATGCTTGATGACGGAGAAACAATTCTTTTGCCGGACAAACTTCGGCAGACACTCGAGGTCAATCTCGTCGGCACGGCGGATTTCACGGAAAAAATGTTACCAAACCTTTCAAAAAGCGCGCACATTGTGTTCGTTTCATCCGAAGCCGGCTCGATAACGTTTACCGAAGAGGGAATCAGTCACGAGCCGGGATATTATCCGGCGTATAAAATTTCAAAAGCCGCGCTCAATATGTATATGGCGACTTTGGCGGACAGGACGATGAAAGAAGGTCTCATAGTTTCCGCCGTCCATCCCGGATGGGTGAGGACGAATATGGGCGGCGACGAAGCGCCGATGATTCCAGAGGAAGCGGCGGCAGATATTTTCAAATTGGCGATTTCAAAACCTGCTACCGGCGGTTTCTGGTTCAAAGGCAAACGCGAGCCTTGGTAGCCAGTGACTCATTTTTAGCTCTATTTCGTATAATGGCTCTATTTAGGTATTTCTTGGATTTCTGAAAAAGATGATATTTCATTGCTATTGACAATATAGATATGTTTGGTGTATAATAGACAGCAAATAGAACATTGAAATTTGAAAGAGTACGGCGTTTTTCGGGTGCTTCGCGCGAGCTTCCGAAAAACGCCGTAACATCAACATATCGGCGCGCATCTCGGGACAATCTGCCAATAGGCAGACCTTGACATGCAAATGACAGAGAAAAGGAAATATGAGCAACAACCTCATGTTAGTGGAAGTGGTTCCTGTTCTGAACGATCTTCAGACCAAACTTGCTGGGCAAAACGGAGATCAGGTCTTCGATGCTCTGAAGAAAATTCTCCGCGGCGAAGATCCGTTTTTGAGCCAGACCGTCGACCTCTCCGCCACTCCCTTCATTCCCGACGGCTGGTCCGTCGAGGAACACCAAAAGGGCGGCCAGTTCGTCTGGGACCCGACGAAAGTCCGGCTTCATCTCGATGAAGGTCAGACGGACCGTCGGTATGTCGAGGGCCACAAACTTCGCAAACTCATATCGAAGAAGAACCCCTACAACGCCAATCTGCTGGACTTCCTCCTCAAAAATGGAAATCAGCACCTCATCCCCGAAGAGTGGAAAGGCAAGGCAGTGTTCTTCTGGGGCACGATATACCGCGGCTCGGGCGGCGACCTCTGTGTGCGTTACCTCGACTGGGGCAGCGGCAGGTGGCGCTGGAGCTTCATCTGGCTCGACGGCGACTGGGACGGCGACGGCCCGGCTCTCGTTCCCGCAAGTTGATCTAGGTTCTTTGAAACTTGGGCACTGGCTCTAGAATCTCTGACCTTGGCTCTTTCAAAAAATAAGTTGTGGAACTTTTATTAAAATCCTCAAACAGCATCTCGATCGATGCTGTTTTCTTTTGTATAATACCTAGCGGTAGTAGGTTAATCAGCGAATATTCACGGATATCCGCGACCGAATCCAGTATCCGCGCCGGCCGGTGTGTCGGAGAAACAATTCTTTTGCCGGACAAACTTCGGCAGACACTCGAGGTCAATCTCGTCGGCACGGCGGATTTCACGGAAAAAATGTTGCCGAACCTTTCGAAAGACGCTCACATTGTCTTTGTCTCATCCGAAGCCGGTTCGATAACGCTGACCGAAGAAGGAATCAGTCACGAACCGGGATATTATCCGGCGTATAAGATTTCCAAAGCCGCTCTCAATATGTATATGGCGACTTTGGCGGACAGAACGATGAAAGAAGGTCTCATAGTTTCTGCTGTTCATCCCGGATGGGTGAGGACGAATATGGGCGGCGACGAAGCGCCGATGATTCCAGAGGAAGCGGCGGATGATATTTTCAAATTGGCGGTCTCAAGACCTCAAACAGGTGGATTTTGGTTCAAAGGCAAAAGAGAACCTTGGTAATTTGCTTTTTTTCATACATATAGTAGTCTCATCTCTGCGTCATCGACGCTTGTTATTTAAGGGAACAGGTGAGTAATCGCTCTCCGCACCAAATCTCGCGGGGGTCGGTGAATAAATCACGCTGTTCCAAGTCCTTATTATTTAATTTGTTTTATCAATGCCCACGATCAATCAGCTCGTAAAGAGAAAGAGAGTTTCGCTCAAGCGCAAATCAAAGTCGGTCGCTTTGACGCGCTCATTCAACACCATCGAAAACCGCCCGAAATATTTTGATTCGCCTTTCAAGCGCGGCGTCTGCATAAAGGTGACCACGAAAACTCCGAAGAAACCGAACTCGGCTATCCGCAAAATCGCTCGCGTGCGCCTTTCAAATGGAATGGAAGTCACGGCATATATTCCGGGAATGGGACACAATTTGCAGGAACACGCAGTGGTTCTTCTTCGCGGCGGTCGCGTCAAGGATGTCGGTCTTCGCTATCAAGTGGTGCGCGGCAAGCTCGACGCGGCGGGAGTGGAGAAGCGTGGAAAAGGTCGCAGTCAATACGGCACGAAGAAACCTAAGAAAGAAGCTAAATAAAATACCATGAGACGAAAAATAAACACAAAAAGAGACCTTTTCCCCGACCGCGTATACGAATCTGAAAAAGTTTCCAAGCTCATCAACTATGTGATGGAGTCCGGCAAGAAAGAAACGGCCCGAGCCGTTGTCTATCGCTGTTTTGATACCATAAAAGAAAAAGCTAAAGTCGAAAATCCGGTTGAAGTTTTCGAAAACGCTTTGAAAAACACCGCGCCAAACGTCGAAGTCCGCTCACGCCGTGTTGGTGGCGCCAACTATCAGGTTCCTGTCGAAGTCCGACCCGAACGCCGCCAAGCTTTGTCTATGAAATGGATTATTGATGCCGCTCGCTCAAAGAAAGGCACTGAAATGCACAAGAAACTTGCCGACGAAATCATCGCCGCAAGCAAAAACGAAGGTGAAGCAGTCAAGAAACGCGAAAATGTCCACAAAATGGCGGAATCGAACAAGGCGTTTGCTCACTTCGCGTGGTAAAATATTTTTTCTTCTATAAAAATTATAAAAAATAAAAATGAACAGAGATTATCCTCTAGATAAAGTCAGAAATTTCGGCGTCATCGCCCATATCGACGCCGGCAAGACAACGACGTCAGAACGCATTCTTTTCTACACCGGAATGACGCATAAAATCGGCGAAGTCCACGAAGGCGACACGGTTACCGACTGGATGGAACAGGAGCGCGAGCGCGGCATCACCATCACGGCCGCCGCCATCACTTGTTTTTGGAATCCTTCATACATGCCGAAGACCGACACCTCCAAAAAATGCCGTTTCAATGTCATCGACACACCCGGACATATTGATTTCACCGTCGAAGTCAAACGCTCGCTTCGCGTGCTCGACGGCGCGGTCGTCGTTTTCGACGGCGTCGCCGGAGTTGAGCCACAATCCGAAACCAACTGGCGCTACGCCGATGAGAGCAAAGTGCCTCGCATCTGTTTCATAAACAAAATGGACAGAATGGGCGCGTCTTTCGAAAAATCATACAAATCAATCCTCGAACGATTGAGCAAATACGCCGTGCCGATTCAACTTCCGATAGGTTCCGAAGAAAATTTCGAAGGCGTCATCGACCTTATTCGTATGAAGGCCTATCACTTCGAAGGCGAAATGGGAATGGATGTCAAAGAGATTGAAATTCCGGAGAAACTAAAAGCGGATGCCGAAAAATGGCGCGCTCAAATGATCGAAAGAATCGCCGAGACCGATGATTCTCTGATGACGGCGTATCTTGAAGGAAAAGTTTTCGATTTGGAAACGATAAAGAAAGGTTTGCGCAAAGCCGTTCTCGGAAATCATATTTTCCCCGTCATGACCGGCTCGGCGCTCAAAAACAAAGGCGTCCAGCTCATTCTCGACGCCGTCGTCGACTATCTTCCGTCGCCTCTAGACATTCCGGCGGTCAAAGGCACCGACCCGAATACCGGCGAAGAGATTTTCCGCCATGCCGACGACTCGGAACCATTCTCCGCCCTGGCTTTCAAACTTCAAAACGACCCGTTCGTCGGAGCTCTCACATTCTTCCGTGTTTATTCGGGAACCTTGGAAGCCGGCTCTTATATTTACAACTCATCGACGGGCAAGAAAGAAAGACTTTCGCGCATCGTCCGGCTCCAAGCCGACAAACGCGAAGAAGTGAAAAAAGTTTTCGCCGGTGAAATCGCCGCCGCCGTCGGTCTCAAAGACGCGTTGACATCAAACACCCTTTGCGACGAAAACAAACCGATTCTTCTCGAAGTCATCAAGTTTATCGAGCCGGTCGTCTCTCTTCGCGTCGAACCGAAAACCAAAGCCGACCAAGAAAAAATGGGAATGGCCTTGCGCAAATTGGCGAACGAAGATCCGACATTTAAAATCAGCGCCAACTCGGAAACCGGCGAGACTATTATCTCCGGTATGGGAGAACTCCATCTCGAAATTATGGTTGACCGAATGAAAAGAGAGTTTGGCGTGAACACCACGGTCGGCAAACCGCAAGTGGCTTATCGCGAAACAATTCTCGGAACCGCGGAGGCCGAACACAAATACATCAAACAATCCGGAGGTAAGGGTCAATACGGCCATGTGAAAATTATTCTTAAACCTTTGCCGCCGCTTGTCGAAGGAGAAAAAATTCCTAAGAATGTCTCCCGCTACGACGATTTCGAATTCATCAACTCGATTAAAGGAGGCGTTATTCCGAACGAATTTATTCCGGCTGTCGAAAAAGGCGTGCGCGAAGCCATGGATCGCGGCGTCGTCGCCGGTTTCAAAATGGTCAACGTTTCCTGCGAACTTACATTCGGTTCTTATCACGACGTCGACTCTTCGGAAATCGCCTACAAAATCGCCGCCTCGCAAGCTTTCCAAGACGCATCGAAACGCGCCAAAGCCGTCATTCTAGAACCGATAATGAAGCTAGAGGTCGTGGCGCCGGAAAAATATATGGGCGACATCACCGGCTCGATTGCTTCAAAACGAGGAATGATAGAAGGCACACAGCCGAAAGGTCCGGTACTTTCGATTCTCGCCAAAGTGCCTCTCGCCGAAATGTTCGGCTACACCACCCAGCTGCGCTCCATGACTTCCGGACAGGGAAGCGCCCAAATGGAATTCGACCATTACGAGGTCGTGCCGCCGAACGTGGAAAAAGAGATTGTGGAGGCGAGGAAATAATCCAGGAAATTTTCGCAAAGAAAAAACGGCGGTTCGCATTATATGTGAACCGCCGTTTGAATTTTTACCTGTCTTGAAACTATCCTTTCTCCGGCACTGGTAGCGGTCCGTCCGATACCTTGTACACCTCGACGAGTGCCGTTCCCGACGTGCCGTCGCCACTCGTAACTTCCGCGGTGTATGTTCCTGGCGAAAGCGACAAAACAAGCGCCGAGTCGAGACTTCCGGGGTTAAAACCGAATGTTCCGACTGCCGCTTCCGTGTTGACTACCGTTGTCACATCAGCGTTCCCGGACCAGCCGTTATTTTGAGCAACGATAAGACCACGGGAATCGTAGACGGTGAGGTATGAATTTTTCAGAGGATTGGTCACACCAAACACTGACAATGTCGGACCCACCGCTCTGATCAAAACCTTTGTCTTCGAGCTTTCGTCGTTCGATATGACGAATCCGCCTATGAGCGGCGACGAAGTCGTAACTGTGGCCCGCGCGGATAGATTCAGGAATGAATTTTTCTGCGCGAGTTTGGTGACAATGGTTTGAATATTTCCCAGCGGCCAAGTGGTTATATTGATTGTGGCGTTTGAGCTGAAAAAGCCCATGCCTACCAATACCTGCTGTCCGGCCGATAAATTTCCTATCCGCACCACGACGGAATATTCTTGATTGGAATTTGCCGGCACGATGAGTGAGTAGAAATCAAACTGCATTGCAGAACCTGTGGAGTTTACGGAATCCGCGTGGCGCACCGTTCCGCCGGAGTCTTTTACGACAAGATCCGTTACGGGACCGGAAGCCGTCAGACCGAAACCGATTGTTAAGTCGGCGCCGGTCGGATTCAAAACGTCGAAAACGAGAGCCACGTTGCCTCCCGTATCTTGCTGGAACGCTCCATCGGGAGGCGAATTGGGAGACACTTGTATCGAGGCCGTCTGACCGTTTACGACTGATGTGAAAGCGGGGATAAGACCCGCGAAGGCGAAGGCGTAAAGCGCCTTCAGGACTGACAATGAGCTTTTGTTCATAAGGGAATTCTCTTTAGCCGTTGTTGGTTTTACTGGACTATTTCTTTACTAACATAAATAAAATATTATGTCAAATAAGTTTGGAGATGATGCAAGCGGTATCTTTTTTGTTCGAATGTTATACAATGGGGAGCAAGTCCGTTTATTAGAAAATAATTTAAAGTATTCAATGTCAGTAAACAAAGGTTCAACGACGAGCGTGGTTGTGTGGATTATTGTCATCGTAGTTGTCTTGCTCGGCATCTGGTGGTACTCAAGCTCATCGAGCTCGAGCACTATGACAGCTCCGACGACCGTCTCGACGACCACGACTCCGTAATTTCCGAAATTTTTATGAAAGCCCCGCGGCACGAAGTGCCGCGGGGCTTTCGTTTGACTTCGCTGGGCCTTTCGCATATACTTTTCGCTACGCATTCTATGCGCTTTTTTTCGTCGTTTCGATTATAAATTTAAAAGCATTAATTAAAAATAATATGGCAGGAGAATTCAAAAGAACAAAGCCGCACGTAAACGTTGGAACCATCGGTCACGTTGACCACGGCAAGACCACGCTCACGACCGCGATACTCGCGGTTCAGGCTCGCGACGGACTCGCCACAGTCAAAGCTTACGGAGATATCGCCAAAGGCGGTACTGTCCGCGACGCCACGAAAGTCGTCACCATCTCGCTCGCTCACGTCGAGTACGAGACGCCGACCCGTCACTACGCTCATATCGACGCTCCGGGACACGCGGACTATATAAAGAATATGATTACCGGCGCCGCCCAAATGGATGCCGCTATTCTCGTTGTCTCCGCAATCGACGGTCCGATGCCACAGACTCGCGAACACATTTTGCTCGCCCGCCAAGTCGGCGTGCCGAAAGTCATCGCTTTCCTCAACAAATGCGACGCCGTTGAAGACAAAGAACTCATCGACCTCGTCGAAGAGGAAGTCAAAGGCCTTCTCGCCAAGCAGGGCTACACCGATTCTCCGGTCATCCGCGGCTCGGCTCTCAAAGCTCTCGAATCGAAAGACAACAACGACGAATGGGCAAAGAAAATCAAAGATCTTATGAACGCTCTCGACACCTACATTCCGCTTCCGGTTCGAGACACCGACAAGCCTTTCCTCATGCCGATTGAAGACATTTTCTCCATTGAAGGACGCGGCACCGTCGTCACCGGACGCATCGAACGCGGCCAGGTAAAAATCGGAGACGAAGTCGAAATCATCGGTCTTCACCCGACGACCAAAACGACCATCACCGGTATAGAAATGTTCAACAAACAGCTTCAGAGCGGTATGGCCGGAGACAATGCCGGGGTACTTCTTCGTGGCACCGCCAAGGACGCCGTCCATCGCGGACAAGTTCTCGCCAAGCCGGGCACGACTACTCCTCACACCGAATTCGAATCGGAAGTCTACATTTTGAAGAAAGAGGAAGGCGGACGACATACGCCGTTCTTCAACGGTTACAAACCGCAATTCTATTTCCGCACGACCGATGTCACCGGCGAAGTGACTCTTCCGGAAAAAGTTGAAATGGTTATGCCGGGAGACACCATAACTTTCAAAGTAAAACTCGTCGCTCCGATCGCTCTCGAGGACAAACAGCGCTTTGCTATCCGCGAAGGAGGCAAGACTGTCGGCGCCGGAGTCGTAACGAAAGTCGTAAAATAAATCTGTGGCAACCGAACCGAAAGAAATAAAGAAAAAGACGGTGTCGAAAAAGCCGGCTGTAAAAGCTGTGGCCAAAGTCGCCAAGGCGGAAGTCGTGCCGCGACTTCGTATCAGGGTCCGCGCTTACGAATCGAAAATCCTCGACACCTCGGTCAAGCAAATCATCGACACGGCGCTCCGATATGATGTCGAAGTCTTGGGACCCATTCCGCTTCCGACCGAAATCAAAAAATACACGGTCAATCGCGCTTCTTTCGTCTACAAAAACGCCCGCGAACAATTCGAAATGCGCGTTCACAAGCGCCTTATCGACATCCTCAACCCGAACCCGAAAATCATCGAAGCATCTGACGAACCTTTCTCTTCCGTCCGGCGTCAATATAGATGTAAAGATGGCGTAAACAAAAAACCGCCCGCAAGGGCGGTTTTTTGTGCTATTGACATTTATCAATATATTTGTAATATCCAAGATAGCTCTTTTAAAAATTGAATCCTGTTACATGGACGGCAATTACGCTTTCCAGGTGAACAGGGTTTAATTTATGCCTATAACAGAAGAACGGTTCGCTGAGAAAATCCAGGGGAAAAATCTGACCGAAGCTGATATTTATATCCTTCGAGTTGACATGGGGCTACCGGCACAGAAGCCGTCGTTTGTTCCTTCTGAAGACACCGAGTTGGGTAGGACCTCACTCAAAGCCCTCAGGATGAGAGCGTGGGCAAAACTTGGTTGAACTAACTCTCTTCCGGCGCGGTCGTGAAAACGACCGCGCCTTTTTGTTTTTCTTGCATTATTTTCATGTTCTGTGTAGTATGTTCTCACTAAGCAGGGAACTGCTTTTTCCCGCCTCATCGGCGGGTTCGCCGTAGAGGCGAATAGAGAGCCTACAGGACTCAAATCCCGCGCTCGCGCTATTACGAACATGAAATTCATTCTTGGAACAAAAGAATATATGACTCAAGTTTTCGACGATGAAGGTCGCGCCTTTCCCGCGACCGTGATTTCCGCCGGACCGCTTGTCGTGACGCAGGTCAAATCGAAAGAAAGCGACGGCTACGAAGCCGTGCAGGTCGGATTTGGCGTTCAGAAAGAATCTCGTCTTTCGAAAGCGGTGAAAGGTCACACAAAAGATCTCGGCAACTTCCGCGCGATGGAAGAGTTTCGCGTAGACTCGAAAGCCATGAAAGTCGGAGACAAGATTGACCTTTCAAATTTCAAAGCCGGAGATATGATTTCGGTGCGAAGTGAATCAAAAGGCAAAGGATTTGCCGGCGCGGTCAAACGTTATCACTTCAAAGGCGGTAGCCGAACTCACGGACAGAAACATTCCGAGCGCGAAGTGGGCACCATCGCCGGTGGCGGTCGCGGCGGCGGAGGCAAAGTGGCGAAAGGCAAAAGAATGCCGGGAAGAATGGGCTCTGACCAAGTCACGGTGAGAAATCTTTCGATTCTTCAGGTCGATCAAGCGACGAACACCCTTGTGGTCAAAGGTTCGGTCGCCGGTAAGCGAGGTACATTGGTGCGAATCATCGCGAAATAATTTAAATATATGGAAGCAACTATTTACAACATAAAAGGTAAGGAATCGGGAAAGATAAAACTTTCCGAAAGCATTTTCGGTCTGCCTTGGAACGCCGACCTCGTGCATCAGGTCGTGACTTCCATGCAATCGACCGCTCGCCGACCGATAGCTCACGCCAAAACTCGCGGCGAAGTGCGCGGCGGCGGCAAAAAGCCGTGGCGACAGAAAGGCACCGGCCGCGCGAGACACGGCTCTACTCGTTCGCCTTTGTGGGTCGGTGGTGGCGTGACCCATGGTCCTCGCAAAGACAAGAACTACGAGCGCAAAGTGAACAAGAAAATGAAAACCAAAGCTCTTTTCACTTTGCTCTCGCGAAAATGGAAAGACGGGGAAGTCCTTTTCGTCGATTCTTTCAAATTCGCCGCTCCGAAAACGGCCGAGGCGAAATCCGCTCTCGTATCGCTTTCGAAAATCAAAGGCTTCGAGAGACTTTCAAAGAAAAAAGTAAACGCCGGTGTCATCGCCCTTTCATCAAAAAGTGTAACGGCCGAAAAAAGCTTCAGAAACATCGGAAGCGTCAAAGTCGAAGAAGCGAGAAATATAAATCCCCTGGACATTCTCAATTCGACTTTCGTCATTTTCGAAAATCCGGAGTCGTCGCTCCAAGTTTTCTCCAATAAAAAATAATATTATGGCTCTATTTGGAAAAAAGAAGACGGAAAATAAGGTTGAGAAGGTGGAAAAGAAAGCGAAAGTAAAGTCGCCCGCCTCCGCCAAGGCTACGGCGGGCAAGCCGGCGGTTTCGGCACCAAAAAATATTTCCACAGTCGCCGCGGCGGTAATTGTCCGTCCGCACATCACGGAAAAAAGCGGAACTTTGTCCCAGTCGGGAGTTTATACTTTCGAAGTCGTGAAAGGCGCCGGTTCAAAACAGATTGCCGAGGCGGTAGAAGCGCTTTACAAAGTCGTTCCGGTTCGCGTTTCGGTCACGACAATTCGCTCGAAGAAAAGAAATCTTCGCGGAATCATCGGAAAGACTTCGAGCGGCAAGAAAGCTTACGTCTATCTCAAGAAAGGCGACACCATAGAATTTATTTAAACATATGAAATCCTACAACCCACGTTCAAACGGCAGACGAGAGATGCAGACGATCGAGTTTCGAAAGTTTTTGACTACCCAGAATCCGGAAAAATCTCTGACTAAAGGCATTAAACGCGATGTCGGACGAAACAACCAAGGCCGCATCACCGTGCGCCACAAAGGCAGCGGTCACAAGCGCCTTCTTCGCGATGTTTCTTTCTCGTTCGACAAAGTCGGCATTCCGGCGACGATTAAATCCGTTGAATACGACCCTAGCCGCTCCGGATTTATCGGTCTTGCCGCCTACCGTGACGGCGAGCGCCGATACGTTCTTCTTCCTAAAGATGTTAAGGTTGGCGCGACTATAATTGCCGGACCGGACGTTCTCGTCGCGCCGGGCAACGCACTACCATTGAAGAAAATTCCCGTCGGCACTTTCGTCTACAATATTGAAATCCATCCGCACGGCGGCGCCAAAATCGCTCGCGCCGCCGGCATTTTCGCCCAAGTCATCGGCAACGACCAAGGTTACACCCAAGTCAAGATGCCTTCGACCGAAGTCAGAAAAATAAACGACGAATCTTTCGCAATGGTCGGACAAGTTTCAAACGACGAGCACTGGCTCGTATCCTCCGGCAAAGCGGGACGCTCTCGCTGGCTCGGCATCCGTCCGACCGTTCGCGGTTCGGCAATGAACCCCGTTGACCATCCTTACGGCGGAGGCGAAGGGCGACAGGGCAGAGGACTTCGCCGTTTGAAAACCATGTGGGGCAAGCCGTCGGGTAAGGGGCAGAAAACCCGTACGCCGAAAAAATACTCGAATGTTTTCATCGTTTCGCGCAGACAAGTCGGCAAGAGAAAGAAAACGGAATAAATTAAAAAACCGGGGCTTTTCGGAAATTTCCGAAAAGCCCCGGTTTTTGTTATAATCGAATTAACAAAACCATGAAAAAATATTTAGGTAAAAAATACGTTATTTCCGCTATCGTCGTCTTGGTAATCATCGTCGTCATTCTGATTATGACAAGCCGCGGCGGCGCGGCGACTTTTCAATCAGCCACCGCTTCCGTGGGCAACGTCATTGAAACGGTAAGCGTCACGGGCACGGTGTCTCCGTTAAGCAGCGCGGACTTGGCTTTCGAGAAGTCCGGCGTAATCTCGCGTATATACGTTTCCGTGGGACAAATGGTCAATGCCGGCGACCCGATAGTTTCTCTTGATAGCGCGAGCGATGAGGCCAACCTCGAAAGCGCGGAAGCGACACTCGCCGACATGACTCCGTCACCCGCGTCTTTGGACGAGCCCTCTGTTTCTTCCGCGGCCACCTCTCTTTCAAACGCGAACACGAACGCAATCAACGCGGCTCACGACGCTTTCGCCAAAGCCCAAAGTGCCCTCGTAAATTACACGGATTATTTTTTTAACAATCCTCAAAGTCCAAACCCAACGATAAACGTTCGCACCGACACTACGGATACCGCCAACGCCATTAATTTCGAGCGCTTATCCGTTTCCACGGCTCTCTCCGCTTGGTCGAACGAACTTTCGACTTCCACTCCAAACCAAGCTTCAACGCTCGCGTCCGATTCCGGAAAATATCTTTCCACGATAAAACAATTTATGAATGACTTGTCGTTTATAATAAACGAACTCAATCAGAGTAATTCCGGATTGCCGCAAGCCGCCATTACTTCCGACGTCGCCGCCATGAACACGGGACTCTCCACCTTAAACGGCGCGATTGATTCCATGACCGCCGCCCAAAGCGCTCTCTCGCTCGCCGGCAATTCTTCCGACGCCATCGCCGCGCAAATGGCCAGAGTGGACGCGGCAAAAGCCGCGCTAAACGAAGACACTATTATTTCTCCGATTGACGGTATCGTGACCAAAGCCGACCCAAATGTCGGTGAGTTTATGGCCGCCGGAGATTCAGGTTTTGCCGTGGAAAGCAACGGGCAGTTCAAGGTCGAAGCTTACGTAGCCGAAGCCGACATAGCGAAAATTTCCGTTGGCGATATGGCTTCATCGACATTGGACGCCTACGGTTCCGACATAGATTTTGAAGAAAAAGTCACGGCAATAGACCCGGCTGAAACCGTAATCGAAGGCGTGCCCACGTACAAAGTTACTTTGATGTTTTTGCAAAACGACTCGCGTATCCGCTCCGGCATGACGGCGAATCTCGAAATTCTTACTCACGAAGAAAACAATGTTGTCGCTATTCCTTATCGCGCGATTATTGATAATGACGGCTCGATGACGGTGAGGTTGGTAAACAAAGACGGCAAAACTTACACGACGGTACCCGTCACTGTCGGTCTAAAAGGTTCCGACGGCACGATAGCCGTGCTCTCCAGTCTCAAAGCGGGCGACAAAGTCGTGACGTACGTACAGGGTCAATGAACATTATCGAAGTAAAAGACCTTAAGAAATCTTATTTCGACGGCGAAGAACCGACCGTGGCTCTTGACGGCGTGAGTTTTAACGTAAGAAAAGGAGAATTTTTGGCGATTATGGGTCCGTCCGGCTCCGGCAAGTCCACGCTTTTGCATTTACTCGGACTTTTGGACACGGCGACAAGCGGCACTTATCATTTCAACGGCAAAGATACCTCGGCGTATTCCGGCGACGAGATAGCCGGACTTCGCAACCGCGAGGTCGGTTTCGTTTTTCAGGCCTTCAATCTTTTGCCGCGCACGACCGTTCTCGAAAACGTAAAACTGCCTCTCATGTATTCGAAAATCCCCGAAAGAGAATGGAATGAAAGGGCGAAAAAGGCCGTCGAGTCGGTCGGTTTGGGAAATAGAATGGAACATCAGCCCTCCGAACTTTCTGGCGGTGAGAAACAGCGCGCGGCCATCGCACGCGCCCTAGTTACCGACCCGGAAATTATTTTTGCCGACGAACCGACTGGAAATCTCGACAGCAAATCCGGCAGAAATGTGATGTCCATTTTGCAGAAGCTCAATTTGGAAGAGGGAAGGACGATTATTCTCATCACTCACGAGACGGCCACCGCCGAACACGCCGAACGCATCATTCGCCTGATGGATGGTGCTATCGAAAGCGACGAAAAAGTAAAAAATCGCCTCTCTGCCGACGCCGATTATGTGAAATAATTTTATGACCTGGAAACATTTATTTAAAACTTCGACAACGGGACTCTCAACCAACAGGTCGCGATCGATACTGACCATTTTCGGCATTGTCATCGGCATCACTTCCATAATGCTCGTTATGTCACTTGGTGCCGGCGCGCAGAATCTCATTTTAGGTGAAGTTCAAGGCCTTGGCACGAATACCATCGCAATCATTCCCGGACAAGTTTCGACAAGTCCGACAAACGTCTCTGCTCTTTACAGCGATTCGCTCAAACCGCAGGACGTCACGGCACTCGAAGACAAAGCCAACGTGCCGGATCTCGTCTCGCTTATGCCGGTTGTCATCGGTTCGGAGCCGGCTTCATACGGCTCTAACACTTATCAAGTGACTATTTTCGGCGGCACCGACCTCATGGCTAGCATTTTCAATCTCGTGCCGTCCGAAGGACAATTTTTCGACCAGACAGACGTGGACTCGCACTCCGATATGGTCGTCATCGGCGCCGACGTGGCGACTTATCTCTTTGACACGCAGGACCCACTTAATCAAAACATCACCATCAAAGGTCACAATTTTCACATTGAAGGCATCTTGCCGAAATCCGGCGGCGGCACACTCTTTGATTTCGATTCGATGGTCATAATGCCTTACACCTCCGCCCAGACATACGTCACGGGCCAAAAATATTACAACCGCATTATCACTCAAGCGATTTCCGACCAAGCCGTGCCGGTAACCGCCGCCGACATCCGATTGACCCTCGAAGAATCGCACGGCATTACCGACCCGACTAAAGACGATTTCACCATCGAAACCCAGCAGAGTTTGGCGAATACGCTCGGCACTATCACTTCCGCTCTCACTTGGTTTCTCGTTGCCGTCGCCTCGATCGCTCTTTTTGTCGGCGGCGTCGGCATTATGAACATCATGCTCGTCTCCGTGACCGAACGCACTCGCGAAATTGGATTGCGCAAATCTCTCGGCGCGACAGACCGCGATATTCTTTCGCAGTTTTTGCTTGAAGCCATACTTTTGACCTGCATCGGCGGTATTATCGGCATCATTCTCGGAGCGATTATGGCTTTCGGCATCGCCCTCATTCTCTCGACGGCTCTCGGCATCAATTGGCAATTCATTTTCCCGTGGAACGGCGCTTTTCTCGGCTTTGGAGTTTCCGCTCTCATCGGCCTCGTCTTTGGCGGTTATCCCGCTCGCCAAGCCTCGAAAAAATCTCCGATTGAAGCCCTCCGCTACGAATAATTTGACTTAATCCGCTATTTTGATAAGCTGTTTCGACAAGCTCCTCGAGAGCTTTTTCGTTTCAATGACACGCTCACTTAGAAAAGGACCATACGTAGACCCGCGAGTTTCCAAGAAAATCGCGGGAAAAAAGCCCCAGGAAACCGGGGTTATTAAGACGTGGAGCCGCGCATGCCAGATTGCGCCGGAATTCGTCGGATTCAAGTTCGGCGTTCACAACGGAAAAGATTTCATCGAAGTTTTGGTCACCGAGGACATGGTTGGACACCGCCTCGGTGAATTTTCGTTAACGAGGAAATTCGTGAAGCACGGCGGCAAGATGCAGAAAGAGCTCGAACAGGCGAAGAAAGACGCCGAGCTCGCGGCGGCGCAGGCGGCCAAAGCGTCTACGACCGCTTCAAGCGCCGCCGCGAAGCCCGCCGCAAAATAATTTTATGGTCACCGCGCGATTACACAACCAAAGAACTTCTCCTCGCAAAATGCGCCTAGTCGTGGACCTCATCCGCGGCAAAAACGCTTTGCACGCTCTCGATTTACTTTCAATAACGCCAAAACGTGCGACGGGATCTCTTTCCAAGCTTCTTTCTAGCGCTATTGCGAACGCGAAAGTAAAAGGAATGAATGTCGATACGCTCACCATTTCCGAAATCCGCGTCGACGCGGGACAAACACTCAAGAGAATGATTCCCGGCTCGCGCGGAAGCGGTTCTCCGATAAAAAAGCGTACTTCACATATCGTCATCACTCTCGACGAGCCGAAAAAGAAAATCGAAGCCCCAAAGAAAAAATAATTTTATGTCGCACACAGTACATCCATACGCTCATCGGCTCGGCATCATCAGGGATTGGAAATCTCGCTGGTTCGCCGACGGCCAAACATACAGAGATTTCTTCAAATCCGACACTTTGCTTCGCGAATGGTTCGACAAACGCTTCCGCGGTATGTATGTTTCCGGCGTGGAAATTGAAAGAAGCGTGAAATCCCTCCGCATCGTCATTAGAACCTCTCGACCAGGTATGCTCATTGGCAGAAGCGGTGAAGGCGCGACGAAACTGCGCGCGGATGTGCTTTCTTTTATGGCGAAAAACAAGATGGCGCTTCCCAAAGGCGTCGAACTCAAAATCGATATCGAGGAGATCCGCTCTCCGGAATCAAACGCGGCGATTGTCGCCCAGATGTGCGCCGAAGCCCTCGAGAAACGCCTTCCTTTCCGCCGCGTGATGAAACAAATGATTGAGAAGGTTATGGCCAACCGTGATGTCAAAGGCGTGCGTATTTTCCTCGGCGGCAGGCTTGGCGGCGCGGAAATGGCTCGCGTCGAAGATATGAAAAAAGGTCGCGTGCCGCTTCAGACTTTCCGCGCCGATGTCGATTTCGCCCGCGAAAAAGCCCATATGACTTACGGCGACATCGGCATCAAAGTTTGGATTTACAAGGGCGAAGTTTTCAATAAGAAAGCATAATTTTTAATACCATGTTACTCCCGAAAAAAGTTAAATACCGAAAGTGGCACACAATGCGAAAGAATCCGAAGAAAATCGGATTTGATTCGCGCGGCACTACTCTCTCGTTCGGTTCGTTCGGCCTCAAGGCCACGACCGCCGCCCGCATCAAAAGCGAGCAGATAGAGGCCGCGCGAAAAGCCCTTTCGCACGAAGCGGGAAAAAACAGCAAAATCTGGATTCGCATTTTCCCCGATATGCCTTACACCCAAAAGCCGGCGGAAGTAAAACTCGGAAAGGGCAAGGGCGACCTTCAGGGATATTGCGCTCCGGTAAAGCCGGGACGCATCATATTCGAGGTCGACGGCGTCGACGAGGCCGTGGCGCGCGAATCGCTTCGCAAAGCCGGCACCAAGCTTCCGGTCAAGACGATGATAGTTGATCGCACGCTTGCTTAAAGACACGGGGCAAGTAGTATCAAATTTATGGATATGAACGAACTTATGAAACAAACACCAGCAGAACTCGGAAAAATCCTCGCCGACAAGCGAGAGGCTCTTCGCGCCTGGCGTTTCGGTCTCGTGGGTAGTAAATCCAAAAATATGAAAGAGGGAATGGCGACGAAAAAAGATATAGCTCGCATTCTGACGGCGCTCAATCATAAGATAGCCGGCGAGAAACACGCGACCGCTAAATAATTTATATGAAAACCAAAGAAACAGAAGTGAAAAAGACGCTCTCGAACCCGAAAAGACTTTCGGGCGTGGTCGTCTCGGACAAAATGAAAGACACCATCGTGGTCAAAGTCGAACGCTTCGTGAAAAACGCCAAGTATCAGAAATTCGTGAAAATTTCTAAAAGATACAAAGCTCATGATGTCGGCAACACCAAGAAAATCGGCGAGATGGTGGAAATAGTCGAATGCCGACCGCTTTCAAAAGACAAACATTTTAAACTCGCCTAAATTTTATGATTCAACCTCGCTCAATAGTCCAAATAGCAGACAATTCAGGCGCCAAAGTAGGCCGTATTTTCAAAGTGCTCGGCAGTTCAAAGAAACGCTACGCGACGCTCGGCGACTTGGTCGTGCTTTCGGTCCAAAAAGCTGAGCCGCGCAAAATGGTCAAGAAGAAAGACGTCCTTCATGCCGTTGTCGTCCGCTCGGTCAACGCTTTCAAGAGAAAAGACGGTTCGTATGTCCGTTTTGACGAAAACGCCGTCGTCATTTTGGAGAAAGGCAAGAAGGAGCCTCTCGCCGGTCGCGTATTCGGACCGATACCGCGCGAAATCGCCGAAAAAGGTTTCCAAACTATCGCTTCGCGCGCTCCCGAGATAGTATAAGCTCGTATAAATAAATTTATGCATATCAAAAAAGGACAACATGTGACGATTCTCGCTGGCAAGGACAAAGGAAAGCAAGGTGAAGTCGTCGCGGCATATCCGAAAGAGAACAAAGTCGTCGTTGCCGGAAGAAATATGGTCAAAAAGCATCAGAAGCCGAAGCGCTCAAATGAAAAAGGCACAATAGTCGAACATCCGATGCCGATAGACGCGAGCAATGTCGCGCTAGAGGAGAAAAAATAAAATTTTATGACACACAAACACACAACACTCGTAGAAAAACAAAAAGAAGCGCACGCCGTATTCGCCAAAGAATTCGGATATAAAAACGCCATGCAAGCTCCTCGCATTTTGAAGGCCGTTGTATCAGCTGGCATCGGTTCGTTTAAAGACAAAAAGAAAATAGAGCTTGCCGCCGACCGCGTAGGCAAGATTACCGGACAAAAGCCGGTGCTCCGCGCCGCCAAGAAATCAATCGCAGGATTTAAGAGTCGCGAAGGCGACCCGATGGGTTATCAAGTGACTTTGCGCGGCGACAAGATGTGGCAATTTTTGGAGAAACTCGTCCACATCGCTTTGCCTCGCACGAAAGACTTCCGCGGACTCTCGCGCAAAGCGGCAGACGCGATGGGCAATTACACTATCGGTATCCGCGAACACTCGATTTTCCCCGAAGCCGCCGACGAAGAACTCAAAGATGTTTTCGGCCTCTCTACGACTATCGTCACCAATGTGAAAAAGCCGAATGAAACTCTCAAATTCCTCGAACTTCTCGGTTTCCCGATTCAGAAAGAGACGAAAGGCTACGATACGCAATTGTATTTGGCTAAGAAAGAGAAGAAATAAAAAATCCCAGCGATTACTCGTAGGGATTTTAGGAAGTCAGAGTGAAAGACTTGGGTATGTGCTGAATACCGAAACGCCTCTCGTCTTTGTAACGATAGCCGCAGAGCGTCATTAGGATTCCATAATGTCGCGGTTCTATGGCGAGAAAAAGAGAGTCCCTCGTCTTCTCGAAATTTTCCTTCTCGATAATGGCGTTGTGGAAGGGAATTATGTCCAAACATCCTGACGGGCTCGGTCCGTCCCATGTATCTATGAGGACGACGACTTTTACTCCTTTTCTATTCGGCCAGAAACTGGCGACACAACTGCCGCCCAAAATCAGCCCACACCAATCGAGTCCTTGCGGTTGCAATTCTTTTCTCGGCATCAGCATCTCAAGCAGATGCGGATATTCTTGTCGTAAGATCATTTGATTCACATACTCGTTTTTATAAGATGATTTGTCAAACTCCTCGGTTTTCCGATTCAGAAAGTAAAATAAAGATAGTTTGTCCCTGTGGACAAACTTAATTTCCTGAGTAGTATAATTACCTTGTTCCCTTATGGGGCATTTAAGACCTAGGAAACTAGGCAGGACACGACACAACGGCGAAAGCAAGCTTAGTCGTGTCCTCAGAGAAAAAAGAAAACCGCACAATAGTGCGGTTTTCTTTTTTCAAAGTCCGTGAGCTTTTCTTATCCCTTCTTTAATTCTGTCCAAAAATATTATTCCTACATCTGGCGCATGTCTGATTCCTGATTTCTTATCGCGGACTAAATTTAATCTATCTGTTGAAACAACGTTAATCATATCGCACTTAACCCAGCATTTCTGAATTGATAAATGCGCAGAACAAAATTGGACGTCCATTTCTACATGATAATCTGTAGGATTCGTTGGTGGAGTGGAACTTATAGGAACGACCGCCAAGAGTTTAGAGTTTTGTCTGTGCTTCGATACCACGATTACAGGTCTCTTTTTAACCATTTCAGGAAGAACGAATCCTCGATAGTCGCAATAAACCACGGAGCCAGGTTTTGGTTGGAATGTAAGCATTAATCTGAAGGTAATTGAAATATTATACAACTGAATCTAATAACTAGCTTACTGTTTTTATTTACCTCTAAATTCGCTTGACTCTTAATCGCCCATAAGTATACTTATCTTTACTTCCTAATTATGAGTAATTCCACGAATTTCGAGCGGCAAAGCTAAAACGATTCGTCGTTTTCTCATTGCCGCTCGATAAGAGCGGTTTTTCTTTTAAAAAAGGAAAGTTTTTTGTAAAAAATTCGAGAGTAAAGCTCGAATCATCCCGCCACGTATCGTGAAAGACCGATTTGGAGACGGAGTTTAGACTTAAGTTAGATCTTGAGTCTAAGCAAAACTAAAATATCCATTCGAATCATCCCGCCACGAACCGTGAAAGACCGGTTCGGAGACGGAGTTTAGGCTTACGTTAGATCGTGAGTCTAAGCGAAGCCAAGTCCTTACAGAACGAGAAGGACTTGGTTGTATCAGGAAACAAATTGTATTCCGCCGACGAGGCGGATACGAGCAAGCAAAACAAAAACGTAATGTGGTGTGAAGATTTCCTAATGGGAAATCAAGGGCGTATGGTGGATGCCTTGGCTTTTTATGGCGATGAAGGACGTAGCGTAGCTGCGATAAGCTTCGGGGAGCTGCTGAGCAAGCTTTGATCCGAAGATTTCCGAATGGGGAAACCCTATAGGACGAACTCCTATAATATCCGCGCTTGACGCGTATATGCAGACCCGGGGAAGTAAAACATTTCAGTACCCGGAGGAACAGAAAACAAACTCTCGCAAGAGAGAACATTTCGTCAGTAGAGGCGATCGAACGCGAAATAGCCCAAACTCGGTCTTAATCGTGCGGCGTATAGCAATATGCGTCACGCGATTAAGACCGGGGGTTGTAAGGCGGAGACTGTGCTTTTAAGCACGAAGAGTTACAAAATGTATGGTTAGGAGAACAGGCTGGAAAGCCTGACCCCAGTGGGTGATAGTCCCGTAACCGAAAATCGTACATCTCTTTTGTCTCCGTTCTTGAGTACCTCGAGACACGAATACCTCGAGGGAATCCGCCGGAACTAACCGGCAAGGCTAAATACATAAAAAGACCGATAGTGAACAAGTACCGCGAGGGAAAGGTGAAAAGCAGCCCGTTGAGGGCAGTGAAATAGAACTGAAACCATATGTCTACAAAGAGTAGAAGAGGGTATTTATATCCTCGACTGCGTGCCTATTGAAGAATGAGCCAACGAGTTTTTGCATTGTGCGAGGCTAAGCTCTTGAATGAGTGCAGCCATAGGGAAACCGAGTGTTAATAGCGCGACAACAAGTACAATGCAAAAGACCCGAAGCCGTGTGAGCTTGCCATGGACAGGATGAACCCTGACGAAAGTCAGGGGGAGGTCCGAATGGTAGAGACGTGCAATACTCTCCAATGATCTGTGGTAAGGAGTGAAAAGCTCATCGAACTCGGTAATAGCTGGTTCTCTCCGAAATAGCTTTCGGGCTAGCGTCATGCGTTCCCCAGAGGGGTAGAGCACTGGAAGATCTCGACAGTTCGAAAGGACGCGAGACCTATCAAACTCCGAATACTCTGGATTAGAGCATGGCAGTAAGACCGTGGGGGCTAAGCTCCACAGGTCAAAAAGGAAACAGCCTTGATCTCAACTTAAGGTCCCAAAATTTATGCTAAGTACGCTGGAGGTGGTGGATTTTCTCAGACGGTGAGGATGTTGGCTTAGAAGCAGCCATCATTTAAAGAAAGCGTAACAGCTCACTCACTTAGAGAGTCTGCGCCGCAGATAATCGGGGTTAAGCATAATACCGAAATTGAGGGTGTAATTTTTCTTCGGAAAAATTACGCGGTAGGAGAGTTTTCGCATCGCGATGAAGGTGAAGGGGCGACCCACACTGGAGCGTTGCGAAGTAAGAATGTTGGCACAAGTAACCACAATGGGAGTGAGATACTCCCACAGCGAAAGACTAAGGTTTCCTTGGCGATGAAGATCAGCCAAGGGTTAGTCGGGCCTAAGTGAATGGCGAAAGCCGCACACGATGGACACACGGTTAATATTCCGTGACTTGCTTTCATTGCGACGGAGGGACGGAGTGGAGTATTCGGCGCCTCTTATTGGATTGAGGTCGGCCGCGCGAGGGTGTTCGTGAGGAAAATCCCACGGATATGGTTTAAATACCTAGACCCCGATGCGCGGTCGCTAAGTCTTGGTTCGCCAAGATGAAGGTCTGGAAAGCCCGCTCTCAAGAAAAACTTCTAAGCATAAATGAAAGCAAACCGTACCGAAAACCGACACAGGTGGTCGGCTCGAGAAGAGCAAGCTGAACGAGTGAAGGTTCTCCAAGGAACTCGGCAAAAAAGCGGCCGTAACTTCGGAATAAGGCCTGCCCTTTGTTAACTCAAAGGGCCGCAGCGAAAGTATGCCTGGCGACTGTTTATCAAAAACACAGCTCCCTGCGAACTCGCAAGAGGATGTATAGGGGGTGACACTTGACCAATGCCAGAAGGTCAACCAACGGCGTTGCGTGCATAGCAATATGTGCGTGGTGACTGTTGTAAGCCCTGGTGAATGTCGGCGATAACTATAATCGTCCTAAGGTGGAATGCCTGCCTTAGTAAAATCTAACCAAATGCTGGAACATCTGAGTATCTCGGATTACTATGGTATAATTATTCCATAGTGAAAATATCATGGGTGCAGACAATCAGCAGGAAAGATTGAAAATCGAATCATGGATTCTCGGTTTCACGGACGGAGAAGGATGTTTTTCGGTCAGTTTTATCAAAAATAAAACAACAAAGACCGGATGGCAGATTTTTCCGGAATTCGTCATAACCCAAGGACAAAAAAGTTTGTCGGCGCTAGAAATAATTAAAAATTATTTCAAATGCGGCAAATTGTTCATCAACAAACGACACGATAACCACAGAGAACATCTCTATAGGTATTGTGTCCGCTCCCAAAAAGACTTAGAGCAAGTAATCATTCCGTTCTTCAAGAGAAATATTCTCAAGACAAACAAAATTAATGATTTCGGGATTTTTTCTGAAATCGTGAAAATGATGTCGGAGGGAATACATCTCGATAAGAAAGGTATGAAGAGGATTGCTCGTCTCATAGAGCAGATGAATAGAAAAAAGAAATCTCGATTTTTAAAATCCTCAGAGACTACACGTTAGATTCCGCACGATATCGGCGCGGAAAAGATATAGTCCGATCTCATTGGCGACAATGAGTGCGATGAATGACTTACATCGCTCGTCCAAAAGACGATAACAGAAATAAGCGCAATTCCTTGTCAGGTAAGTTCTGACGCGTTGAATAGTGTAACGTCTGGGCAACTGTCTCGGAGAACAGCTCGGTGAAAATACAATACCGGTGAAGATGCCGGTTTCCTGCAGTTAGACGAAAAGACCCTAGAAGCTTTACTGTAGTTTGATATTGAGTATACGATTGCGATGCGTAGCATAGATGTGAGGATTTGAAGCGCGCTTTCGGGCAGCGTGGATCCGCCAGTGAAATAGCATTCTTCGCCGTTGTATATTCTAACCCCGAGGGCAAAAACCGCGGGAGACAGTATCTGATGGGCAGTTTGAGTGGGGCGCTCTCCTCCTAAAAAGTAACGGAGGAGCCTATTAAGGTCAGCTAGGCGCGAATGGAAACCGTGCCGATAGCGTATGGGCATATGCTGGCTTAACTGTGAGACGTACGTGTCGAGCAGATGCGAAAGCAGAGCTAAGTGAACCGACCGATCGCATTAGATGCGGCGGAAGATTACCGGATATAAGCTACTCTAGGGATAACAGGCTCGTTCCGCCTAAGCGTCCAGAGCGACGGCGGAGTTCGGCACCTCGATGTCGGCTCGTCTCATCCTGGGGGTGTAGAAGCTCCCAAGGGTATGGCTGTTCGCCATTTAAAGAGGCACGTGAGCTGGGTTCAGACCGTACAGATTTTAATTTATTTTGAAATCTGCACCGTCTGAATCAATCGAATGTTATTTTGCTTTTCGTTTATTAAATGATAATTAAGTGAGTATAAAACCAATCACAACACGGCGGTCGCAGAATTAATTTCGATGACTTCGTTGATTTATATCGGTGGAGTCCCGCACGGGATAATACCGAGGGAAGAGTTGAAAAACTCGGCCGTAGAGACTAAACATCAACTTTCCAAATTATTTCGGAAAAAGCTATAGTCCAATGCAAAGGGGAACCTTTGGTAACATGCGTGAGACAGGTTGGTCTCCTATCTACTGCAGGCGTTCGATTCTTGAGGGGCTTTGCTTCTAGTACGAGAGGACCGAAGTGAACGGACCGCTGGTCTGCGAGCTCTACCGCCAGGTGGAACGCTCGGTAGCTATGTCCGGATTGGATAACCGCTGAAAGCATATAAGCGGGAAGCCAACCCCAAGATTAGGAATCGTTGAAGGGCCCTGAGAGACTACCAGGTTGATAGGCTTTAGGTGTACGCAC